>JBCCIJ010000014.1:0-90481 GCA_039028295.1 Bacteroidota bacterium | reverse complement strand
ATCTGCATTGATCTATGGCAAAACAGTGGAAGGAGTACTCAACCAGATGAGTGGTAGAGGAAGTGGTCATATGCAAGAAGTTGTTCGGCGTTGCGTCATTTACTTCAGAAAAAATAAAATAATTGAAATATAATTTCTTACCAATCAAATTTATAGGTCGCTCCCAATAATCCTTGAATGCCTTGAACCGGTGTAAAGAGCCATTTTTCATAATTATCACTCAGCAAATTGCTCCCCTTGGCGAAAATAGAAAGTCGGTCACTTACCCGGTATCCTAAGTGAATATTGGCATCTACGTAACCATCCAGGGCCACTACTTCATTAACCGGAACCGTTGGAATTCCAATTTGGGTGGCCGTAAAGAAATCCATACGTTCTCCTACGTAAAATACCGAAGCGCCTCCAAATATTTTCTCCGTAATATTGAAGTTTGAGAAAATGGAAGCCCTCAATTCTGGCAGATTCCAGGCTTCGGCTTGTTCGGTAGTACTGTAGCTATAGATATTGGCACTTATTCCTAAGCTGAATTTCTCCGAAACCTCGACCTTTAATTCACCAAAAATATCCAGCGTATTTACGTCGTCATAGACAACACCAAATGAATTTCCATGTTCGTACCCCAATAAGTCGGGCAACCTCCCTTTGTAAGTGTTGATTATAAAAAGTGCCTTATTTTCCTCCAAACCATAAGAAGCCCGAACATTATATCCAACCGAGTTGGACAACTTCCCTTTCAAACCTGCAAAGGCATTATAGGCTTCGCTGGTAGGAGCAATGAACAATGTTGGTGATACAAATGGGTTTTCAGATTTAAAATCGAAATAGGTGTTTTGTCGCAATCCACCGTCAGCTCCCCCATAAGCAATGAGCAATTCGTCCACCAAACGATAGGACGCATTGACCTGCGGATAAATATAAAAGTCCAGGTCCGTTGCTTTAGTATCCAATCCAAAGACCACCGAAGCACCCAGGGACAGCGTTAAATCGTCATTCACGTATACCAATGCCGGTGTCACTGCCGTGTTAAGGTAGCTATATTCAATATTGTTTCCTGAATTGAAATAATCACGTTCAAATTTTCCGGATAGGAAATCTATGTTCCCGGTGAACTTTAAATTGAATTCTGAAAGTGGGAATAAGAACTCGGGCTGGGCTGTGAAATTAACTTCCGAAGACTGAAAACCATCTGCCAAATATCTAATTTGCGCTTTGGCTTGTTCAAAAACTGAATCGTCCAGCGAAATATTTCCGCCCACAAAGGCACTAAAATAAGTTTGTTTTGGGTCTATGGTTTGAAAAAAATCGGTAGTATCGGTTTCAAATAATTCATTCAAACCATACCAGTGAAAAATCTGGTGTTCGAATCCGGCGCTAAGCCCGTATGACATATCTCTTTGCCTACTCGTATAATTGCCTTCCAAACTGGTGTCGTAAAATTTATTCTCCAAAAGTACTCCGTCTATATCGCCCTGAGACGAATTATGCCTAAAATAAATACCCGCATTATCCGTCCTGCTTATGGTAAAATTGCTGTACAATTCGCCCAAAACCGTGGTGTAATTTCCAAAGCCCAGCGTTGCGTAACTGTCATAAAGTTTGATGGGTTTGGCCTTCTCAACCGTAGTTGCCTGTGCTTTGGCCGGGGTAAACGTTGAAGCAACGGGCACCGAGAAAATACCATAATCCACCTGCTTTTTTGTTGTAGTAATGGAATCGTTCAACAAAGGGGTCTCCTTTACCTTAAAAGCATCGCTAATGGTAGGTGTGTAGGGTTTTACAATGTTGACTACCTCCGTACCCAGGTCTCCACCCTCTTCTTGAGCCACCAGAGTGAAACTGCACGAAGTAACCAGGAAAAGAGCGAGAAACACGCGCCTTATTTTATTTTTTTGGTTGATTTCAAAAATTTGATACAACATAGATGTAGGGTTTGTTTTCAAAATTGATTGATGATGGGTTATCCTTGATTCAAGGAGTTTGTTAGTTTCCGTCCGTCTCAACGGACGAGTTTGTTTTGGACTCGGTTGCCTTAATTACGGCCAATTCGGCTTTGGCTTCTTCGACGACATCAAGATAATCGGTGAAGTTTTGAATGACACTTTCCAAAATATAGGTCGCTTGATAGGCATCATCCAATTGATAGAAGTTCTTTGCCATAAGCACCAAACCTTTGGCTCCAAAATATTTATATCCCGAATAATCTTTGGCCAGCCTCTGAATAGCAGCATTGGATCCTTCAAAAGAACCTTCTTTATTTTTAAAATAGGCATCGTAGTACAAGGCCTCGGCCGCCAATTTACCGGTGGCGATCTTTGCCACTTCGGCATAAGCGGATTGCGCTTTGGTTTCATCACCCGTCTCGATAGCCGAGCGGGCAATGATTATTTGAGCATCGCTTTTAATGGTGTTATCCACCTTAGAGTTTTCGAGCACCTTTTCAGCATAAAGAACAGCCTCTTCATATTTTTTCAATTCATAGCTTGCTTTCATACTATTGGTTTGAGCGAAAATGACATTTTGCGGAAAGTCGGCTTCGGCCTCCAGACGCATTAGATATTGTAAAGCACTTTCATATTCTTTTTGGGCAAGGTACAATTCAGAAATACGCGCCAGGGCCTGCTCCGTGAATTCGCTTCTTTCTTTATCGACCACGAACTTATAATGCGGAATGGCCTTGACCGATTCATCTTCACCAAAATACAACTGGGCCAAATAGAAATTCGCTTTGAGTGCGTGAAGTCCGTTAGGGAATTCAGAAACATAGGTTTCAAAACGGGTGATGGCCTGTCTGGGTTTATTTTCCAAATAAGGACGTTCCGCCGCCTGATAGCTCGCATCGTCCAATTCGGCATTTTCAACCTCCACAAAATCCAAGGTATTTACCCAGCTGGCATATTCACTTACCTGCCCTTGATCTATATAAATAATCTTTGCCGAAGCGACAGCCTGTAGCGCCTCTGCCGTTGCGGGATAGTCATTCGCCACTCTTTTGAAAATACGTAGTGCCTCCCCGCTGCGACCTTCGTTGTCCAAAATAAGCGCCTTTTTTAATAACCCTTTAGGCACAAAACTACTTTTGGGTAGGGTACGTGCCAATGTATTGTAAGCTTCAATGGCTTCAGAAGTTTTATTCTTTGCCAAATAGGTATTCCCCAATTCGTAAAGGGCGTCATCGCGATAAATGGACCTGGGATAATCGCTTCCAAAGGTCTTCAATGCCTCCAACTTATTGTCGGCGCGATCCACAAACCCATAACTAATCGCTTTCTGAAAAGCCGCATAATCCTTGTCGGGAGAGTTCCCTTCAATAGCTTTATTGTAGTTTTCCATGGCGGGCCAATATTTGCTGTTCACAAAGTGGCTGTCTCCCAAACGAAGATAGGCGTCGTTCTGTCGCGCTGTATTATTGGTGGCTGATTCCAGAAATAGCTCGTAATTGGAAATAGCCTGCGGATAATCTTTTAGTTTGAAATAATTGTATCCCAAATTATAGCGACAGTTCTCATATTCTGGTGTTTGCTCCGCATTGGGTAGTTGCAAGAATTGTTTGTAGCCCACTAATGAGGATTCGAAGTTGGAATCCTGATAATCGCTTTCTGCCTTCCAATAGGTAGCCCGGGCCGTAAAAATAGGATCGTAGGGTTCTTTGAGCGATTTGTCAAAAAGTACCACCGCTTCGTCATAGTTCCCTGCAGCATATAACTCTACTCCCCTATAAAAAGCCACCTTTTGATAGGCTTTTTTATTATCGAACGACTTATTGTTTTCCAATAGTTCGATGGCGTCCTTGTAGTTCTTAGACGTGATGTACGAATCGATCAATAAATCCTTTAGTTCTTCCTTATTTCCATTTTCAGGATATGCTTCGAGAAAGGACAGGATCACATTGGGTACACTTTGGTAACTGTTTCCAATCTCATAGCTTAGTTTGGCGTAGTTAAGCCATGCATCTTCTTGTATTTCAGCGTTAAAATCCATTTCCGATGCATTCTTGAAAGCATTCAATGCCTGTTGTTTCTGATCCAACTTTAAATAACTTTCGGCTAAATGATAATAGGCATTTTGAGCCACCGCATTGTTTCCGTCCACAATTTTATTGAACTCGTTCACTGCATTTTGAGACTCACCCAATTTATAGTAGGCGTATCCCAATTGATAGTAGTCCGTATTGTTCCATCGACCGCGCTTTCCTTTGTATTCTTTTAAATAAGGAATTGCTTCCGCATAATTTCCCAGGTTGAAATGACTTTCGCCAATGATCTTGGAGAGTTCACTTTTCTCTAAGGGCTTTGCATTTTCATACTGCTCCAAACCCAGATCGATCGCCTTTTGAAAATTTCCCAATTTGAAATTCATATCAGCCTGAAAGTAACTTAGATTTTCGGCATAACGCTCGTCCTCCACTTGATTGAAGATGTCGGATGCTCCTTGATAGTCGTCACCTTGATACGCGATATAACCCAGGTAATACTTGGCCTGAGTGCCATATTTTTCGGAATCACTTACATGGTTCAAGTATTTCTTTGCCTCGTTATAGCGCTTGTTTTTAAAGTAGGCATACCCATTATTAAAATTGAAACGCTCTCGTTCGCTTCTACCCAAACTCCCTTCATCTACTTTATCATACCACTTGCGCGCATACGAATACTTTCCATTCTCAAAATAGTAATTGGCAACGTTGATAAAGGCATCATTCCGTTTAATACTCGTTGGATAATTTTCCACGAAGGACTCCATTAATTTATCGGCATTTTGCTGATTGAGTCGGACGGCGCAATTTGCCACATAATAGGCGCAATCGCCTTTTACTCCACGGTCGTTGGATTGGGATTCAATTTTACTGAAAAGCGACTGAGCCGCTAAAAATTGATCGCTATTATAGAGTTCGATAGCTTTGTTATATTCCAATAGATCGTTGGTAAAGGCCGCGGTTTGCTGGGCAGAAAGATTCGTAATAAGCAATAAAAAAAACGACAGGGAAACGAGGTTTTTATACATTTCAAATAGATTAAGGGCTTGCTAAATATGATTACACACTTCGTTTATAACGGGATAAATACGTAATCATTATGTTTTTTGTGGCATTAAATATATCCTTCGGAAAATTACTGTATTTTTAATGCGCTATAGATTTGAAACCCTATTTATTATGAAGAATATATTGTTAATAGTTTTGATAATGGCTTCGGCCCACAGTTTTGCGCAACGTACGCCTTTCAAAAATATGACCGAAAAACGCGGCTACATTGGCATTGGCACGAAAACTCCGGACGAACTGTTAACCGTGAAGGGTAAAATTCATACCCAGGAAGTGCGGGTGGACCTTAATGGTGCCGTTGCTCCCGATTACGTATTTGAGCATTATTTTTTAGGTAGTTCGGAAATAAAACCACACTATAGACTGTTATCTCTAAGTGAAATTGAAGCCTATCTTGAAAAACACCATCATTTACCCGGAATTCCGTCTGCTCAAGAAATTGAAAAAGAAGGACTTTCTCTAAAGGAAATGAACTTGGCCCTTTTAGAAAAAGTGGAAGAATTAACACTATACGTCATTCAACAACAAAAAGAAATCGATGCATTGAAAGAAAAAGTTTCCAAAATAGAAGATTAAACCTACTTTTGGAGCCTATAATAGTACGACTACCTAAACCCTTATCCACATGTCTCAAGACCCAGTTCTTTCATTAAAAGACGCCTCTATTTTTCAGCGGGAAAATTTAATACTGTCTAACGTTTCTGTGACCATTCAGAAAGGAGAATTCGTATACCTAATAGGAAAGACGGGAAGTGGGAAAAGTAGCTTTATGAAAACACTTTATGGAGATTTACCGCTCGAAGATGGAGAGGGCCACATTGTTGGCTTTGATCTACCAAGTCTGAAAGAAAAAGACATCCCATTTTTACGAAGAAAATTGGGCGTTGTTTTCCAAGACTTTAAATTACTGAACGACCGAACCGTTAAAGACAATCTATTATTTGTACTCAATGCCACCGGGTGGAAGGACAAAGCGGCCATGGATACTAAAATAGACGAGGTGTTGGATAAAGTAGCGATGAAAACCAAAAGCTTTAAATTTCCGTATCAACTTTCCGGAGGTGAACAACAGCGAGTAGCCATTGCACGTGCCTTGCTGAATGACCCAGAATTAATTCTAGCCGACGAACCTACGGGAAATCTAGATCCACAAACCAGTGTGGAAGTCATGGAAGTGTTGCAAGAGATCAACAAAAATGGCAATACAATTTTGATGGCTACACACGATTATGCCCTATTGCTAAAATACCCTTCCAAAACACTAAAGTGCGACGAAAATCAAATTTTTGAGGTCGTTCAGAAAACGGTCTAGTCCCATCTATTCGTCCAAAATACTCGGGTCTCTCAATATCAAATCGCATTGCTTTTCCATCGAAGGGTCTATCTTTAACGAGATACTCCCTTTCGCATCGGGTCTTAATACGGTATTGACTCCAATGACAATTCTGTTTTTGGCATTCACCTTCAGCGTGGAGCTATCAGTAAACTTTTGATTTCGAATATGAAGTTCCTTGGATAAAGAGCTGATCTTGAAATCCCAGCGAGAAAAATTCTGATTCTCGATATAGGCTGTCTCCTTTTCAGCATATAATTTGAACACCATTTCCACCGCCCTGCCCGTGTGCAACATTCCAGAACCATACATTCCAGCAAAAGGAGCATTGGCTTCAACATAATCAATATTGGTCGAGGTTATCTTTAATATACCGTCCACCTCATCGGCTGGCAGACAAGGATAGAGCGAAAACATAAGGCCAATGGTTCCAGTAATTAACGGGGCAACACTTGAAGTTTGCCCACCGCTATATGCGATCTCCTTCTTTTTGTAATATTCTCCATATCGAAAAACACCTTTGCCCGGAGCTAAAATATCAATTTCTGAATTTAAATTTTTTATACTCTTTTTATAGATTCTCTTAGGGACCTGGGTTGTATCACCATCAACAAATCCCACATTATTACCCACATGGTTCCTTAGATTTTGCGCATAGAAGAGGGTACCGTCTTTATGGGGACGTTGCAAGATATTATCGCGGTAATCTTCATACCGATGAAAGCCCGATGAAATCCCTATGACCTTGTCGTAAGAAGCAGGGTAATAATATTCCACACCTTTGGTCTCCAGAAAAGAAGGGTTTCCACCGGTGGAAACAATGACCGTTCCATTTTCAAGCATGTCATAAATAGCCTGTTGCGCCTTATCATAGCTCCTCTTTTTTATACCCCAGCTACAGTTAATTACTTTGGCACCAGCCTTTGATAATTCAACCAGTTGTGCAAGTGTTAAAAATTGGCCATAGCTGGTGGAAAAAATACTGCAATCGTAACAAATGCCGGCAATTCCATAGGCGTTATTACCCCTTCCTGCTGCACTCATGGCCACAGATATTCCATGCCCCCTGGATTGGGTAGATTTTTGAAATTGGGTGGTTTTATCTTTAAATTCTATATCTTCCAAATCCACCGTTCCGTCCGAAATACCAATAACAATGTCCTCATTACCTGTGGTATAATACCAGGCCTTTGGTACCCCCAAATAATCATAATAATCCAAATTTACCTGTGCGCCAAGATTTTCCCCAATGGTACTTGTGAGACCGTAATCGTTAGGTTCAAAGATCTTTTTATCTTCTTCGGAAACAATTTCACCCCATACAAATAAGTGAGAAGCTTCCGTTAATAATGCTTCCATCAAGCTTTCCTCTTTGGCAACCACAAAAAAGGTATTCTTTAAATTGGCCTTATTGGCATTCCTATAGGTTTTCTTAAAAATGGAAATATGCCGATTTGAAAATAGGGCTGTCAAAGCTGGATCCTCTCCGGTATAACGCAGGCTGTCCGCTATTTTTTCAAAAGTAGGATTAATGAGTGTGTCTCTGGCCCGTAAATAAAACCAGGCCTCCTCCTGAGCAGTAAAGGTCCATACATTGCCAAAAACCAAAAGGATCCATAGTAGTTTGTTCATTGCTTCAAGTGCGTTTTTCTAGTGTCATTGGATGACTAAGGTACGTAAAAGTATCATTCCCGAGTACATCGTCATTTTACTTTAAATTGTACATTTGTGGCACTCGATCATGATTTCGATTCTCATTCCCACATATAATGAAAAGGTTGACCAACTGGTACTGGCGCTGCATGCACAGTCCGAAAAGTTAACGACCGAGTTCGAGATTTTAGTCTATGATGATGGCTCTGATGTCCAATTCAAAGAAAATGAAGCTATCAATGCATTATCCAATGCTCGCTATTGCTATTTTGAAAAAAATCTGGGGCGAGGCGCTATCCGAAATCAATTGGCCCTGGACGCAAAGGCCAACTTCCTCCTCTTCCTCGATGCCGATGTATTACCAACCAATAATAACTTCTTGAGCACCTATGAAAAGGCAGTTGAGAAGGACACCATGGTTATTTGCGGTGGCATTGCATATCGGGATACCGAAGTGCCAACCAATGAAAGACTTCGCTATGTCTATGGTAAAAAAAGGGAAGAAAAGAGCGCCGACACGAGGCAAAACGATCCCTATATTATTGTGACTGCCAATCTACTCATTCAAAAAGAATGTTTTCTTGAAGCCAACGTCGAACTTAAAAATTTATATGGAGAGGATCTTTTACTTTCCCAAAACTTAAAGCGAAGAAAATGCGAAGTATTGCATATTGACAACCCCGTATGGCACTTAGGGTTAGAAACTTCGAGTCAATTCATTGAAAAGAGCAAAGAAGCTATTCGAAATATGATCTATTGGGAAAAAGAGGGGCAACTGGATTCCGATTTTACGGTACTTCAAAAAAAGTATGCTTCGCTTCAACGAAAAGGAGTGCTATCCTTGTATCAATTTTTTCTGAAGGTGGCCAATAAGGTTTATATTGCGGCCAATTTAACCTCTAAAAATCCAAGTCCGTTGCTATTCAATATGTACCGTCTGTACTATTATATTCAACAGAAAAAGCATGCCTAAGTTTTCAGTAGTCATATCGGTTTATAACAAAGCTCAATTTATTGGAGCTACTCTGGATAGCGTTTTGGCCCAGAGTTTTCAAGATTTCGAAGTTGTTTTGCTAAATGATGGGTCCACAGACGAAAGTCATTCCATTTTGAAAAGCTATACCAGCGATCCACGTATACGGCTCTATTCCGAAGAAAATAAAGGTGCGGCAGCCGGGCGTAACTATGTGATCCAGAAGGCAAAAGGAACCTACATTGCACTCCTGGACGCCGATGATCATTGGAAGCCGGATTATTTGGAAGAACACGCGCGTCTCATTGAAAAATACCCCGATGAAATGGTCTTTGCCACCAATAGTGAAGTGATTTCGAAAGGAAAAACAATACAGCGGGATTACTCCGTACCCATAGATACAGGTCAGGACATGGTATTCGATTATTTTGAAGCGAGTTATTTGGATTCCATCTTGCACAGTTCTACGACGGTAATAAAAAAAGAAGCTTTTGATGAGGTAGGACTATATGATCCAAGTATCCGAAGTGGTCAGGACACCGACCTTTACGTACGCCTCGGATTAAAATATCCTGTGGTTTTTAGCCCAAAAGTATGTGTACAATACCTCATTATTGAAAATAGCTTATTTCGGTCTTCGAAAAAATTAAGTCATAAACCTACGTTTGAGGCTTACGAGTCGTTTGAAGCAGGAAATCCCGGACTTAAAAAATTTCTGGACCTGAGTCGGTATTCTCTTTGTATTATTGCTAAGTTAGAAGGAAACAAAGAGGGTTTTAAACAGCTTTACCATAAAATAGACCCTATCCATCTCAATAAAAAGCAACGCTTTTTATTACGGCAGAGTCAGAAAAACTTGAAGCAGCTTTTAAAGTTGAAGAACAGTATTTCGCAGTTGGGGATTAAGTTAAGTTCCTTTAAATGATAAGAAATCGGAGTATTCTCTGATGTAATCCGATTCTTTGTAGACATCGCTAACCAAAGACAAACACACGCCACCGGAAGAAAAACTTTCGAGCTCTCTCCAGATTCCAGTTGGAATAATAAGACCTACATCGGGCCGATTTAAAGTGACGACTTTCTTGTTTTTCCCATCATCCAAAACCACATCAAAGCTACCACTGAGGGCAATCAGGCACTGCATCAATTCAATATGAGCATGGCCTCCACGAGTAGAATTACTAGGCACGTCATATAAATAATAGACCCGTTTAATAGTGAAAGGAAGTATATCGCCTTCCACAACGGAAAGATTTCCGCGTCCATCGGGGTCGCTTATTTTTGGAATCTCAATTTGTTGAATTTGATCGATGGTGTTATTCATTAGTCAATAGTTTTGTCCAGGCTTCGGCGATGACCTCTTTCGAAAATTGAGAGACCGAGGCCTGAGCATTTTCCTTGCAGGTGGCATACAAAGATGGGTTTTCAAATAATTCGCACAAGGCATCTGCAAATGCCGGGTATTCCCGTTCGGTAACCAACAAACCATTTTTTTCATGATTTATTATTTCTGAAGGTCCCGAATTAATGTCCAAAGATACTACAGGAATTCCTAATGACAACGACTCTACCAAGACCATTGGAAACCCTTCCCATTTGCTGGTGAGGGCCACCATATACGCCTGGGCAATGTATGGAAATGGATTGACGGCAAAAGGAAGGAATTCAACATGATTGGTTAAAGCCAGTTCTTCGACTAACCTTTTGAGTTTGTTTTTGTCTTTTCCTTCGCCCATGATGATCAAACGCAGATCTTGCTTCCAAAGTTCCGAATGGTGATAACTTCGGATTAAAAAACTAAAATCCTTAACGTCGTCATCGATCCTGCCATAGGATAAAATAAAAGGTAGTTCGAGCGGGTAAATCGCTTCCCGCGACTTTGTTTTCCAGGCGGCGTCAAAAGGGTTATAAATGCACTGTGTGTTATTTAGGCCTAATTCGTTCTGCAGCTTATTTTGTATGGCTTTTGAGACAGTCACAGTTTGGAGATTACGATCGTATAGCTCCTTCATTTTTAAAGGTTCAACTCCAAAATAGGTTTCGGTTTTAAAGCTATGTACCACGTAAATGGTCTGCAATCCTTTATAGACGTAATTTTTATAAAATAATTCTCGTTTGTAATTGTTCTTGGGACGGTGATCAATAACGTGGGTAATGTTTTCTTTCTGAAGGTATCGCTTCAGTTTTTTTATTCTGAAAAAACGTTTCAAAAAAGAATCTTGACCATTCTTTAGCGAACCTAAGTTGAGGAGTTTTGCATTATAGGTAAAGGCAATTTCGTCATTCAAAATGGCCAAATGCACTTCAAAACCACGTTCGCTGAGCATCTCTGAAAGTAAAGCGCAGGAACGATCCGCCCCACCTTCTCCAAGGGAAATGGCGACCAAACACACTTTTATTTTAACAGGTTGTGGTCGCAAGCTCATGAATGTGTATTTTTGAAGACGATGTGAACAAATATATGCAATTATAGGAGGAGCAAAAATAATTTCGCCTCCCGCCTATCATAGAACGTATTGCACATCGTTTATTTCATAGTGTCGGACTTCGTCCCGAAGGGGCTGACCGATTTAAAAGTTGAATGACCACATGAAGGTACTTTTGGTTGGAGAATACAGCCGTTTACATAATTCGCTTAAGGAAGGACTGGTGTCATTGGGACATGAAGTGACGCTCATCGCTACTGGCGATTTATTTAAAAAATTGCCAGCTGATATCCCTCTTCAACGAAAATACGATCACGGATGGGGTAGAAAGTGGAAAATTATTGTATTCCAACTTACTGGTATTGATCTTACTTCAGTGGCTTTAAGGAGACAGTTTCGAGCTAAAAAAGAGCAGTTAAAGGGTTTTGATGTGGTTCAACTTATCAATGAAAATCCGTTTGGGGTTTCCGTTAGGGTGGAACGAGAGATCATTTCTTACTTAAAAGAGCACAATAAAAAGTTGTTCCTTCTTTCCTGCGGAACCGATCATATAAGTGTTAAACACGCTCTTGAAAAGAAGTTTCGATATTCCATAGTGACCCCATATTTGGAAGGAAAAATATCCAAGGAGCGCTTCGCTTCAGTTTTAAAATACGTCACGCCAAAACACCGTGATTTTCATGAATTTGTATATAAATTGGTTGATGGTGTGATTGCCTCAGACTTAGATTATCACATTCCGCTTGAGGGGCATGCGAAATATTTAGGGCTTATTCCCAATCCTGTGAATGTTGACAAATTGAAGTATCAACCGATGGGTATTTCAGATAAAATCGTCATATTCCACGGGATTAATCGCAGTGTTTACTTGAAAAAAGGCAGTGATTATTTTGATGCAGCCCTGGAAATTATTCAGAAAAAATACGGAGACCGCATTGAAGTAATGACGGTGGAGAACTTACCTTATCAGGAATATATAGAGAAATACGATCGGGCTCATATTTTGTTGGATCAAGTGTACGCCTACGATCAAGGATATAATGCCTTAGAAGCTATGGCAAAAGGAAAAGTAGTCTTTACCGGAGCAGAAAAAGAATTTGTCGAAACGTATGAACTTGATCATACAGTGGCGATCAATACGTTACCAGATGTAGCCTATTTGGTTGAAAAACTGGAAACACTTATTCTTCAACCCGAAATGATCATTGATATTGGAAAAAACGCCCGAACTTTTGTATTAAATCACCATAATTACACAAAAGTGGCTCAGCGTTATACAGCCGTTTGGGGAGCTTGATCTACATCTTCTTTATTCCTATCGAAATATCGAAATGCCAAAAAGATAACTACGAACAGGTAAATAACGTACCTCAATAAATGGGCTATCGTAATACCTTCAATTCCGAAATAATCCTTCAGATAATAGGAAAAACCATAGAACAATCCCAGAGAAAGTAACTCGGTAAAAATAAAGGTACGGACCAATTTCTTGGTGATAAACTGATAGGCTAAAACCATGGCAATTAATCGTATAAAATCGCCAATAAGTTGCCATTTAAACAGCGGTTCCAACGCCTTATGGTCTAAGCCCGGGAATACCAGATCCATAATGAAATCGCGTAGCAGATAGACCAATATCATTCCTACTCCGAAAATGGGCAATAACATTTTGTAAATGCTTTTCAGCTCCCGAGTAAAATCCTTTCTGTTGTGTATGGTGGCAAACTTAGGAATAACATACATCGAAAATATAATGATGGAAAATGACATATACTGCTTCGATAACGAGAGCATAGCGGACCACAACCCTGCCTGCGTTTCGGACATAGAGCGTGTGATCATATTTCTAATTTCAATGTTCAATGAACTTAGGATCACTGTCGAAAAAAAAGACATTAAGCTAAACGCCAATAAGGCCTTTGCCATGGGGGAAACCACCTTTAACTTCCTAAAAGGAATGTACTTTTTTAATTCAGCTTTAAAAATATAAATGAGCACTACCAATTGAAAAATTGGGATAATAGCAATGGAAAAGAGCACATAAGACAGTTGTCCCTGGAATACAAAATAAATGGTAAGTCCAGCACCTATCAAATAACTGATCAGGTCGATCTTCACAAACTTCTTGTATTGGGACAGTCCATTAACCACGCCGTTAAATATGCGCTGCATACCTATACAAGGAGCCACTATAGAAACGACTCGTATCACCCAGGCGTACTCATTGGTTTGAAATAGGTAATTACTTACCGCATTGGCCCCGAAGAATAAAAACAGAAAGGATAGTCCTGAGGCTATGAGAAAAAAAGTAAAGGCCGTTGAAAATAGTCTTTGTCGCCCGGCTTCATCGGTTTTAAATTCGGAAACATATTTAACTATTCCATTGAAAATTCCCAACGAGGTTACGGAGGTCAATATTTGAATAAGATCTCGTAACTGGCTAATAATGTTGAATCCCACTTCACCAAAGTAGATACTCACCATTCTATTAATATACAGGGAGATGGCTAATCTAGTCACAATAACCGGCGCATTCAAAGAGGTCATCTTTAACAGCACATTTTCTCTTATAAACTTCGGAATTTTCAATTAGTAATTGTTTAAGACTAAGACTACTTGATCCACTTGGTCGTTGGTCATTACCGGACTTATGGGAATGCTAACTACCTGGTTGTGTATTTTTTCGGCTACCGGGAATTGCAATGACCCAAATTCTTTAAATGCCTTTTGTTGGTGAGGTGCAATTGGATAATGAATCAACGACCCCACGCCATTGGTTTGCAAATAAGCTCTAAAGGCTTGCCGATCTTCAACGCGCACAACGAACAAGTGAAACACATGATTTTCACTTCCGTCATATTCGGGCAGTTGAATCTTATTATTTTTTATTTCTGAATTGTACCTCGCTGCAATACGTCTTCGCTCCGAATTATCTTCATCCAGAAGGTTCAATTTACAACTCAAGAAAGCCGCTTGAATTTCATCCAATCGGGAATTGATTCCAACAACATCATTTACATATTTGGAAGACGAACCATAGTTTCTCAATTGCGCTATAGCAGCTGCCAATTGATCGTCGCTCGTAGTTACCGCACCTCCATCTCCTAAGGCCCCTAAATTTTTTGCCGGATAAAAACTAAATCCCGCCGCGTCACCTATATTACCTGCTCGCTTACCATTATGATGCTTTGCTCCATGGGCCTGGGCCGCATCTTCAATAACTAGCAATCCATAACGCCGAGCAAGATCCTGCACCTCATCCATAGGCGCCAATTGGCCATAGAGATGCACGGGCATGACTGCTTTGGTCCTTTCCGAAATGTGATCGTTAAGTTCGGTCAAATTAAAATTGTAAGTGCTCTCTTCGGTCTCTACCAAAATGGGAACCATTCCGGCTTGTTTAATAGCTAAAATGGTCGCAACAAAAGTATTAGAAGCGACCAACACCTCATCTCCTTCTTTCAACCTTCCCAGAAGCTTATACCCTTCAAGAATAAGTCGAAGCGCATCCAAACCATTCCCCACCCCAATACAATGCTGGCTCCCACAATAAGCAGCAAATTCATCCTCGAATTGCGAAACTTTAGCCCCTAAAATATAATAACTGGTGTCCAGACTCTCTTTAAAGATAGTTTCAAATTGAGTTCTAAATCGGTCATTTATTTTATGTAGATCTAAAAATGGGATCATAAAAATACATTGTCAAATTTGGTGTGATTTGCTGTTGCCACCTGGTAAAACTTACAAGCCACGGTGCGCGCACCAAAAGTTTCTTTCCAATAAAGTAATCCTTGATTTAAGTTTTGCCCTTGGTTTTCATTGGAAATTCCAAAGTCGAAAAATTTCTTTTCGGCAAAACGTTCTCGAATTAGGTAATCGAATAAAAAGTCTAAACTTCCCAGTTGTTGTTTGTCTTCATCACCGGAAATATATTGAACCTTGGCAACCGTTTCTGTTTCAAAGATGGTGGCACCGGCTACTATTTTACCTTCTTTCATCACATTAAATTGGTGAATACGCTTAGGAAAACGCCGCGCTAGTAGTTCAATTTCTTCCAGCGTATGAACTGGTTTTGCTTGATGACGCGATTCCAAATTCGGAATTAAAATTTCATTCCAGAATGCTCCGAAATGAAATCCTTCCAGAATCTCCAATCCCTGCTTTTGGGCTTTCTTAACCCCTTCCATCCGGTTGGATTGAATCTTCAATCGCGATGCGCCCTCTATTACCGAAGATACATCTACCCGCGTGATGGTTGCTTCAGAAATAAACAAAAGATACTCCAATTCGTCCGCAGGCACTTTTTGGTATATGGATGGTGGTATTTTAAGATGTAATACCTCGACACCCATCTCAGCGAAAAACCGCAAAACTTCCTGAAAAATTAGTAGCGTTTCGTTTAGTTTTAGCTTTTTAGAAATCACCAAACCACCATAAGTTAAACCCATATGCGAATGTACCTCCACACCTTTTTTATTGGCGGGTAACAAGGCAATCAAGCTGTTATCCTTAAAAATTAACAAGGAGCAATCTTCAAAACGGTCGCTATGATACTCCATAAAACCTCTCTGAAATAGGAAGGTTCCATTTTTAGAATTAACCACAAACTGATCCCATTGGGACTGGTGCGAGGGTTGGTATGTGGTTATGCTGTAGATAGGCTCTTATTTATGCTGAGTAAAGGTAGTATTTCCTTGATCGTCCAAAACTTTATAAACCGAATTTCTATAGGAATT
Source organism: Bacteroidota bacterium (assembly GCA_039028295.1). GTDB lineage: Bacteria > Bacteroidota > Bacteroidia > Flavobacteriales > Flavobacteriaceae > Aureisphaera. The sequence goes on along the minus strand of JBCCIJ010000014.1, from coordinate 74,322 downwards.
CTCTCTGTGGAGGTTATAACTTGAATTATCCTCCATTTGTTGCAAATAACTATCATTTTTCGCCAGATTCGCAAACAAAACTCTAAAGAGATTTACTGTAGATCGCAACTCAGCGTCATAACCTTCCTGCAAGTGCCCATTCCACTTAATGGCTGCAATAGCAGAAAAAATGGAGTTGATCTTAGCCTCATCCTCGGTAGTAAACATGTCGGGGTAACTGGTCATCCCAACCCATCCACCGTGATCCGCCAAAATTACAATGACGGCATTGGGATCTACAGCCTCTATCATGCCTACTGTTTCCATGAGCCACTCGTTTACTTCTTCTATCTTTTCAACATATTCCCGGCGTTCCGTTTCTATTTGGTTCTCCTGTTTGACGAAATGAATATGGTGCGGCAATAGTTTTTCAATAAAAACAAATTTGGGTTTGGTCGTCTTATTCCTAAGGACCTCCCTTAAATCGTCATGCAAAACTTTTACCCGTTCATCTCCCCTACTAAAAAAGGGTATTTCGTCTTTGTTAATATTATAATGATCAAATTGACCAAATTGTAGATTTTGCTGAAAATATTCATCTTGAGCCAGAAAGTAAGTTTGGTAACCATTTTGCTGAAGCACATAGTTGGTGGTGTTTTGACCACTAACCATCTCTCTTCCCATGGGCATTTCCAATTCACTAAAAAAAACTTCTCCGAAATAATGGTGTTGCATGGTAAACATGGAAGCATTGGAAGGAATACTGGCGGGATAGTTACTTCGGAAGTTATCGTATAAAGTGAAATCCTTAGCGCGTAACCAGTCAAAAAACTGAGTTTGATGCTTATACAATGGCCCTTTCATCATGGTTTCGTTTACATAGCCATCGGGCTGAATCATATAAATATTAGGCTTTTCGACCAGTTCAATGTCCTTTATATCTGCGGCTAACTCCGTCCATGGAACACTTTTATTTTGTTGATATATTTTCAGAAAGATATTCAGAAAAGGTAATAATGCCATGATCCCTATGAGGATCGCGAGCTTTCTGAACCGGTCGTGGAGTTTTAAAGACAAAAGTACGCTCACCACCAAGATCACCAACAACACTTTCTTTTGCAAGCGCATCCTTATGGCATAGGACATTAACATAGCTGTAACCATTACAACTGAAATAAATATTGCATGGACTCGAAACTTTCTCAGTTTTTTAAAAATGGCGAAAAACACCTCTAACAGACCAAAACTGGCCAAAGAAAGTCCAATGAAGAAAGCAGTAAAATAGGCCAAATGCCCAAACGAATTGACGGCATAGAAGTTATTGGAACAATAAAACACCAGGGGATAGAATCCACAAATGAAGGCGATCCAAAACAGTCCTTTTTTCCGACTAAAAAATTCAATCATACTTTTTACCTAATGACCAATCTTGTAACGAAATATCGTAACAATTAGTCTTGTTTTTCCTCTACTTTTATATATCCGTACTTCCCATTTTCATCGATGCACTGATAAACTTCCATCGGTCCGTTTGCTAGATTATAAAGATAACTTATATCGGGTTGGTAGCTCTTCATGAGCCTTTCATCATTACTCAAATGATAAAACACGTTCCGAAAAAGATTCACGTTAGTTTTAAAAGAAAGGTCTTCCGGTGCAGTACCATCTGGCCATTTTACGCTCAGTAACACGCTAAAAACCGAAGCCGTTTCTGCGGCATTTAATGTTCGTTCTTTTAATTCACTTGAATATTCCAGACCTACGGAGCCTCCGTGATCCGCCATAATGATAATAAGCGGGTTGTCATCATGTTCATTAATAAGCTCGATCAAAGAGGTAAGCCAAACATTGGCCTGTTGTATGCCCAGCAAATACTTTTCACGCTCTTTGGCAATACCTCCCGATCCCATCTTCAAATTTTTGATGTGTCCAGGTGTGATCTTTTCTATAAAGAAGAAGTTGGGGCCTTTGGGTTGCGCTTCAAGCTTCGACTTGAAATCGGACAAAATATCAACATTTGGCAGTTTGCCCAATTTATAAAAGGGTAGTTCGCTCTTGGATATATTGCAATAATCGTAAGCCTTCAACTTTCTATTCAGAAGGAAAAAAGAATTATCTGTAAACAGGTGGGTCGTATAATTATTGTTGTTTAAAATGGTGAGTGCGTTATTTTCGCCCACGATATCTTCCATGGCGTCCTGTGTCTTTTCATTATTAGGGTTAATATTCCCATAAAAATGGTGCTTCATGGCGAAAGCAGACGAATTGGAAGTAAGGGTGTTAAAATAATTACTTCGGCAGTCGGGGTAATTGACAAAGCCTTCTTGAGTGAGCCAATTTTCAAAAGTGGTGTCCTGATCGTTGTAGGAGGCCCTTCTTAATTCAGAAAAATTAGCATATCCATCGGGCTGAATTAAATAAATATTAGGGGTCTTTTTTAATTTCACCTCGCTAATATTTTCCGAAATCACCTTCCAACTATCATCGTAGGTGAAAACAAAGATCAATTTAGGTACCAGTGTAATTAAGCTCATTACAGCTAAAAGCAATTGAATGAGGACTATTTTGCTCAAAAAACGATAGGCCACCAAACTTGCTAATCCAATACCACTCAAAATGCCAAGCAATAGCATATTCTTGAAATGAAATATCAATAAACTAAGTAGGAGGGTAAAGGCAACTAAATTGAAAACGGTTAGCACATACTTTTGAAGTCGCTGAAGCAAGCCAAAACGAAAAATCATAGGCAATAAAAGTGCCACGGCCATAGGAGCAAGCAAACATAGCGCCACCATGAAACTAATTTGTTCCCAGCTATCTGCTATGTTGAAATTGTTACTGTAATAGTGAAGGAAAGGGTATAAACCGGCTGCCAGGCCAATGAGCATTCTTTTTTTTATAGAAGGTATTTCTTGTTTTTTGGTATTCAATCTTTATTCAGTTTTATGCATCCAAACTTATACAAGTATTTGGCATATGCAATTTAGTTACATTATTTTAATTCTCTCTTTCAAATTCAACTTCCTTGACTTTGGCGCTATCTTTATGGGAGAAAATATTTTTTTTAGTATTCTGAAATTGTATCAAATCGATTCCCGGATTTTAATTTCCCTTGAATTTTTTGAACGTAACCTTCCCTTGGCCATCAATATACTGATAGGCGCCTCGTGTTATAAATTCTTTAATATAGACAAAACTAGCATCGTCCTGTAACTGGTCCAAATAACGCTCATCTTCACTTAAATAGCTAAAAAGAATTCGAAACATGTTCACCGAACTTTTAAAATGCTTATCCAGCGTAGGGGGTTCATTATTAGGCCAACGAACCGCCATCACAGAACTAAAGATGGAATGCACTAGATCTCTGTCGTCCGTTCTATTCCACATGGCTCTTGTGTGATCAAATCCCACATATCCTCCATGATCTGCCATAATAATGATCATCGCCTCGGGATCTTTGGCTACAATAGTTTCAACCATACGCACCAATTTGGTATTGGCAAGTTTCACTTCATCTAAATACAATTTCCGCTCCCCTTCGACTCCCTTCGAATCAAACAACCTACTGGTAATATGTCCGGGTTGAAAAATCTGAACGAAAAAGAAATTATTCGACGTCTTGTGATTATCAATGTATTGTTCCAAAGGCGGTACTACATCCTTATAAACATTCAATCCGGTGCTCACTAAAGCGACATCATCTGCAGAAAAATTGGAATAGTCGTAGCCCAATTCAGGGCGACTGACCAGAAAATAAGGTTTTTCTGAAATAAGGTGGGTCTTGTAATTGTTGTTTTGAAATGCCTTCAATACGCTATTCTCCGAAACGATGATCCTTCTTGCATCAACAGGGTCGCCAGAAGCTGTTGCATTCATATTAAAATAATGATGTTTCATCATAAAAATAGACGTATTGGAGAGTAAGGTAGAGCCATAATTGGTCCTGAAATCCTCGTAGAACTTAAAATCCTTTGCCGCAAGAAAAGATTCGAACGCGTCATTGTTAAAGTTATAATACCCCTTGGACAATTCAGAAAAATTGACATACCCATCTGGCTGAATGTAATAAATATTTGGTCTCTTCTTAAAAACTACACTTTCGATATCATCCGGTTGTGAAATCCACTCGGTATTTTGATTGAACTGATTGATAATAGTAGGCACAAGCCAAAAAACAGCCAAGACCGCTAAAACTAGTTCCAAGACAATAATTTTCTTAAAGTGTTTATGCAAAAAATAAGAAACCAGGACCGCAATGAGGACAACTCCAATGGTCAAAAGCAGGTGTATGTTGGCAAACAAACACAGTTGAAGAAACATTAATATACTAAGCACATTAAGAAAAGGAATTATGCGCTCTTGTAACGAAATACTAAGCCGCTTCCTAAAAAGATGAACCATCACAAAAACGGTTATGGGCAAGATCAAAAACAAGCTCACAAAAAAGGCAAAATGACGCCACGAATTGACTAAGGAAAAATTATTGGTGTAATAAAAAAAGAGAGGATATAAACCCGCCGCTAAGGCAGCGATGACGGGACGTTTTTGATTCTTAACAAAGTTGCCAAAACTATATCTTTTTGAGTTTGGCTCCATGCGTTATTTTTTAAACAGGTACAATATTCGCTTGGTCCCCGGAATTGCTTCTTTCTTTTCTAATTTAAAATGCTTTGAATATCCCTTTTCAAAATCCGCTTCATTGTAGAAATCGAAATGATTGATAAATTCGCGTTTTCGAACTAAAAGCGATTCCACCCAGGAATCTTCTCGTTTAGGAAATTCAATGATCAAATTCTCAGAAAACTTTGCAAAAAATTCGGCCGATTTCTCAAACGGAACATTTCCCGAGAGGGTGATGTGGTGAATTAAGGCCAAAGCCAAAGTTACATCGGGCGCATAATTTTTTAGGCGTTCAATCAACGAGTTACGCTCGGTATTATTAAATCCAATTCCTGGTGCCGGTTGTAATACATCACATACGAACGGCAACATATTTTGTTCCCCATTTTTCTGAACCTGATGATAGTTATAACCCACCGCATTGGCATCAATATCGGTCACGAGGACGTCCTTAACATCTTTTAAAACGGTACGAGCAAAGGTGCCATCATTCCCGCCAACATCGATGAGTTTTTCAATATTCATGGGTAAAACCCACTCTTTGATCAGTTCCTTCTTAGCTTCAAAAGCCTGGTCATTGTAGTTGGTCTTTTCGTAATAATCACCCCATTCACTCGCCTCATTAAGTTCCAATTTTTTAACAAAGTTGAACAGGTTGGTCAATATATTGTCCTGTGCCTTTTTAGAAAGCTTCGCCACCTTGGTCTCTGCTTTATAATCCTCACTATGTTTATTTTCCATTTTTGCCAATAGGTGAATATTGGTGTATAAAGTGGAACTTAATTTTGTCTTTGCCGGAAGTAACGAGGCAATTAGCTTGACAGGCAGCCCATCAATATGGGTTTGCAACATTTTAAATATTTCGGTGCCGTGGTATTTTGCCAAAACCAGCGGTCCAAAAAAGTGTGTGATAAATTGCTTGTACGCTCGCCAAGGAGTATTTTCTTCGTAAAAATCGAAGGAAAGAGTATCTATAAAAATGGGTTTTCCCTTGTGAAATGTGACGTTATACGCTGACGCATCCTTTAGAATAAAACCTTTGGTCAAAGCGTATTTCTGAATTTGTAAAGTTAAGAGGGCAGCGTGTTTAAATTGTTCAAAGCTCCATTCATAGGGATTGGTAATAAACGGAATAGGCTCTGGTGTAAGAATTATACTTTCTTCGGAAGCGGCAGTTTCTTCATGTCCAATGAGCAACTCTTTTTTAATGAGTGTCTGGAAAAAACCCGAGTCCCTGAGTTTATGGTATTGCGGAAAATAAATAGGATTGACGACCCGTCTTAGGGTATCACCATCGTGAAAAATATAACCAGAAGGATCTCTAAATGAAGCTTCGTGAGTAGGGTTATTGGTTGTCATCATTGTCTTCGGTGTCTTCTTCTTCAATATCAATAGAATCGTACATATCGTCGTCGTCTTTTATCAACCCGAAAAAGGCTTTCACCTTATACATTGCATTTTTTGAAAACAGCAGGATACCAGCTGCGAAGGCTACTATTCCCTGCACGATCATTGCACCCAATCCTGGGTCGAAGTACAAAGGTATCATTGTAAATATGCTCATAAACAGCTTCTAATTTATAAAACCAACACAAATAAACTAAAAAACGCGGAGTTTAACCCACTCTTAGCTCCTAAAATTTAGAGTTTGTTCCGCTTGCGATCTACCTCTTTTAAATATACTTTACGCAGTCTTAAAAAGTTAGGTGTCACCTCGACGTATTCATCCTTTTGAATATATTCCAAGGCTTCTTCCAAAGAAAACTTAATTGCAGGAACAATCTTCGCCTTATCATCGGCCCCGGAAGAACGAACATTGGAAAGCTTTTTGGTTTTAGTAATGTTCACAGTCATATCATCCTGACGCGTGTTTTCACCAATCACTTGTCCTTCATAGATGTCTTCATTCGGATGCACAAAGAAACGTCCTCGATCTTGTAATTTATCAATAGAATAAGGTATTGCCGATCCATTTTCCATAGAAACTAGACTTCCATTTTGACGTTCCGGAATCCCACCTTTCATGGGTTGATATTCCAGGAAACGATGTGTCATAATGGCTTCTCCCGCTGTTGCGGTGAGTAATTGATTTCGCAAACCAATAATCCCTCGAGAAGGAACGTGGAACTTACATACCATACGTTCGCCTTTGGCTTCCATGCTCAACATCTCTCCCTTACGAATGGTCACCATATCAATAGCACGACCGCTAACATGTTCTGGAAGGTCAATGGTTAATTCCTCCACAGGCTCACATTTTACACCATCGATCTCCTTAATAATTACCTGTGGCTGACCTATTTGCAATTCATATCCTTCACGACGCATCGTTTCGATCAAAACCGATAAGTGTAAAACACCACGACCGAATACCAAAAATTTATCGGCGCTATCAGTAGCATTCACACGCAATGCCAGATTCTTCTCCAATTCACGTTCCAGACGTTCTCTAATATGCCGCGACGTAACAAACTTCCCATCTTTTCCGAAGAAGGGAGAATCGTTAATGGTGAAAAGCATGCTCATCGTAGGTTCATCAATGGCGATGGTTTTCAAAGCCTCGGGATTTTCAATATCGGCAACGGTATCGCCAATTTCAAACCCTTCAATACCCACCAGGGCACATATATCACCAGCCTGTACTTCCGCCACTTTTTTCCGGCCTAAGCCTTCAAAAGTATGTAATTCTTTAATTTTAGATTTTACGATACTCCCATCTCGTTTCACCAAAGAAATTTGCATGTTCTCTTTCAATACGCCTCTCTGCAAACGACCAATGGCAATACGTCCGGTAAAGGATGAATAATCCAGGGAAGTAATTAACATTTGAGTGGAGCCCTCTTCCACTTTAGGTGAAGGAATGTGTTCCAACACCATATCCAAAAGCGGCTCAATATTCTCCGTCTGATTTTGCCAATCTTCACTCATCCAATTGTGTTTTGCACTTCCATATACCGTTGGGAAATCCAATTGCCATTCTTCGGCTCCCAGTTCGAACATCAAGTCAAATACACCTTCATGAACTTCATCAGGTGTACAGTTTTCCTTATCTACTTTGTTAATGACCACACAAGGCTTCAACCCTAAGTCGATCGCCTTTTGCAATACGAAACGTGTTTGCGGCATAGGCCCTTCAAAAGCGTCCACCAACAACAGAACGCCATCTGCCATATTCAATACACGCTCCACTTCTCCTCCAAAATCGGCGTGACCCGGAGTGTCGATAATGTTAATTTTTGTGTCTTTATAGACTACAGAAACGTTTTTTGAAGTAATAGTAATCCCTCTTTCACGTTCCAAATCGTTATTGTCCAAAATGAGTTCACCCGTTTGTTCGTTCTCACGAAACAGGCTACAGTGATGCATGATTTTGTCTACCAAAGTGGTTTTACCGTGGTCTACGTGGGCAATAATTGCGATGTTTTTGATGTTCATACCATTCCTTTTTTAATACAAAACCCTTTATAGATCAATGGTTTAACTTCTTTTCTTACTAAACACTGGAACAGGTTTTGTTTCAGCCTGCAAAAGTACTGTTTATTATCCTATTTCTGTTCATTAATGGGATTATCTTTTAGATATGCTGTTTGAGGCCTACCCAATTGACTGTTGGGTCTTTGGACCAGAGTTTCTAGTGTTGACAAATGTTCGGGGTATTTCAAAACTAGATATGGAAGAATTATTATTTTAGATGAATTGAAAATTCTATGAGAAAATCAACATGTACCGGACTGCTGGTTATCTGCCTTTTTATAACGGCAATCGCAATGGCTAAAAACCCTGTCACCGCTCAATATCCGGATAAGATCATCTATGAAGGTACAGCATACGATCTTAATTCAAATCCGTTGGAGCCTTATTTCGATAAGCACCCTGAAAAAAAACCGCCCATGTCCTCGACAGCCTTATGGCGCGGGTATGTTGCCTATTTCGAAATTATCGATGGCGAGTTGTTCGTCACCGACATGAAAAGACCTGTTGGCTATGAAGATGAAGATGGTAGTTATAAGCAAAAGTGGATTTCTATTTATCACACTATTTTTCCTCCCTTAGAAAAAGTGAAGATCGATTGGTATTCAGGAATTTTAATCTTACCCCATGGAAAACTGATAGACTACGTACATATGGGCTACGCCTCTACTTATAGTAAGTATTGGTTGTTAGAGATCGAAAAGGGCAACTTCAACGAAGCACGTAAATACAAGTATAAGCAATATGTAAAATTCAAACAGCGACAGTTCGAAGCCTTTCGAAAAACAGATGCCTATAAAAAACTTTATACCGAATTGAAAGAGACTGAAGGCGTTGACGGTAACGATGACGAATTTTTACGTTCATTTATATCTAATTTTGTGATCAACTATACCTCCAAATTTTTGACAGATTAGCATTCGGTATGGGAATAAAACTAGCGGCGGCAATTTTACGCGGCTTACATATTTCCCTATCTTTGCAACTTCATACTTCAATAGACCATAAAGAAGAGTAAAACTTGACTATGAATCTCAATCTCATTCCAAAGATAAAATATACCAACAGCGGTAATTTCTTTCTACTCGCTGGCCCTTGTGCTATTGAAGGGGAAGACATGGCGCTACGTATTGCCGAAAAGGTGGCTTCCATTACCGACAAACTTGAAATTCCTTATGTTTTCAAAGGAAGTTTTAAGAAGGCGAACCGCAGCCGTATTGATAGCTTTACGGGAATTGGAGATGAAAAGGCGTTAAAAATTCTTCAAAAAGTATCAGAAACATTTGACGTCCCTACGGTAACTGACATTCATGAAGTGAGTGATGCTGAGATGGCCGCACAGTATGTAGATGTGTTGCAAATTCCGGCCTTTTTGGTCCGTCAAACCGATCTGGTAGTTGCGGCAGCCAACACCGGGAAAGTGGTAAATCTGAAAAAAGGGCAATTTATGAGCCCGGAAAGCATGCAACATGCCGTGCAAAAAGTAAAGGATAGCGGCAGTGAAAAAGTCATGATCACGGATCGCGGAACCATGTTTGGCTACCAGGATATGGTCGTCGACTTTCGCGGTATTCCAACCATGAAACAGTATGGTGCTACTGTTTTGGACGTAACTCATAGTCTACAACAGCCCAATCAAACGGCTGGTGTCACCGGAGGAAGACCAGAAATGATCAGTACGATAGCCCGGGCTGGTATCGCAGTAGGCGTTGATGGACTGTTTATAGAAACTCATTTCGACCCGGCCAACGCCAAAAGTGATGGTGCCAATATGCTCGACCTGTCTCATTTAGAAAAATTACTAAGCGATTTAGTAGCGATCAGAAAAACCATCAATCACTTGTAATAGTTGCGATCTCTGTAGGAATAAGCTTCTTCCAATACCTCAATCAACACCGTTTCATCCACTTCTTCAGGCGCGAAATAACGTAATGATTTCATATGTTTTCGACCTTTGGAAACTAATTTATCATTATGTAAAGTTAGGTGGGCACCGTGCCAAAACCCTAAATCCACATAGTTCTTAGACACCCCCATAAAGCAAAATGGTCGCTTCCCCTCAAAATAATAAAAGGGAATTTTATATTTATAAAGCATTTCCATTTCCGGTAAGGTGGCATCAATAACCACCTGCAAATGAAGAAGTATTGAACGAAAAGGTTCTTTTTGGTTCAGAATATATTGTTCAGCAGGATTCACGGCTCTAAAATAAAAAAGGTTATCCAAGATAGGATAACCTTTTTATGGTAAATAATCGCTTTTTATTAACTCCCCAATTAATTAAGACTCGATTATTGATACAACTTAACCGAAATGGCTAAAATTTGCTTACTAACTTAAAGCATTGTAAAGATGTGACGAATTACTAATACAAAACAAGAGGGTTTTTCCTGTTTTTGGCTTCAGGGTTTTTCCTATTTATAAATCGTCTTTTCTGCACGTAAAATCATATTTAATTGATTTAATGATAGTTACAATTATTAAGTTTCAGGCAAACCATTTTTACTCTAGGATCTAGCCGTGCTCAATTGGCCTCTTTTAAAAATATATTGGGCGGATAGAAATAATAAATAGCCAAATTATCGTAAGTTCGAAGGTGAAATGTTATGTGTTAAATAAATTCAAAAATTGATCTGACTTAAAAATTAAAATACTTACTTTGTAATTCAAAGTACTTTAATATGAGTGAGCAAGATTATTTAAAAGACATCAGCGAGATCAAGAATTTGATGAATCGCTCTTCACGCTTTATTTCATTAAGCGGACTTTCTGGAATTTTTGCAGGGCTTTATGCCTTAGCTGGAGCGGCATTTGCCTATTGGTTAGTGGATAATTCCGGCAGGGAGTACTTAATTTTAGATGGAAAGGTCTTTCGCTTAGTAATGCTGGACCTATTTCTAATTGCTGTATTTAGCATTGGAACCGCCATTTACCTCACCACCAAAAAGGCTCGAAAAGAAGGGGTGAAAATGTGGGACAGCTCCACTCGAAGATTATTGATTAACTTTCTCATTCCGCTCGTCGCCGGAGGGATCTATATTTTAATTATTCTGAATCAAAGTAAATATGGCCAAACAGGTGCGCTCATGCTTATATTTTATGGTCTGGCGCTAATTAACGCCTCAAAATATACGGTTGGAAATATTAGATATCTTGGTTTGGTGCAAATAATTTTAGGGCTTATCTGCGCCATTTATCCCGGCTATGGTTTTTGGCTTTGGGTGCTTGGCTTTGGCGTCATGCACATTGTGTATGGTACAATGATGTATATCAAAGAACGAAAAAAATAAGAGTGGGGATCATAGACAACATAAATAAACTCTTTGATCACCGAATACGATTGGGCATTATGTCAATTCTGGTAGTGAATGATAATGCCGACTTCAACCGCCTGAAAGAACTTTTGAACGTTACCGACGGTAATTTGGCCAGTCATTTAAAAGCCTTGGAAAAGGAAGCCTATATCCTAGTTGAAAAGCAATTCATAGGAAGAAAACCGAACACTAGTTATAGCGCTACAAAATTGGGAAAGGCCGAATTCAAAAAACATATCAACGCCCTGGAAAAATTAATACGAAAAAAATAGATTTTTTTTGATTATTCACTTTGAAACACAAAGTACTTTATGATTACCATAAGAAAACAACTTATTACCTGGCTTTTCAAGAAATCTGAACAGCTATATAGACGCTTTAAGAAAAAGCAACCTTGGGGAATAACGAGTAAGGAACTGCTTCAAATGCCGTTTCACACCTATGGATACCGTCTTGGTTGTTTTCTTAACGCGAACGGCTTTGAGCTTATTCCTAAAGTAGAGCGTCACGATGCCTATCACGTGCTCACCGGATTTGGCACCAGTCAGGAAGATGAAATCGCCCTACAATACCTGTGCTTCGGAAACGGGAAGCGCACTCCTTATTTGTTTGCAGTGCTACTCTTAGGCACCCTCATATTGCCCGATTACTTTGGGTATTATCGCAAAGCATATTACTTCGGAAAAAAGAGCCATTCCTTTCATCACTTTGATTTTAAAACGGTACTGCCTTTGGATTACCAATTATTTAGAAGCACCATCTTTTCAGAAGAAACCATAAAAGCCCTTCAATCATTACACGGCAATAGTGCATCCCAACCTTGCAAATCGATCACCATATGACCACGAAATATGGACTCACCATTTCATTCAGATCGGCGCGAAACATAGCGCTCATTTTCTTTATTGTAGGAACATTTCTTTTTATTCTGAATATGTTTATCCCGGACTACTCACCTATCGTCACGCTAGGTCTCATATTCACCGCTTTCGCCGTTATTTTTAACACCGTTGTCCTGCTCATTTTGTTGGTAGATCTTATCCGAAAGGATCGTCTGGAAAGCTTTTTTGCCATCTGCATTATTCTCGCAAACCTGCCAGTAGCAGCGGGGTACGCATATCTCGTCATTCAATACGGACCAAATATATAACACTCACTATTAATTTAAATACGCAATTATGGAACCCAAAAAAGGAAGATTTACAAGTTGGTTACGAAACTCGATCACAGCGCGAATGCTGGTGGTGGGTTTCTTGTTATTAGTATTATTAGTCCCGCTCGAATTTGTCAAAAATTTGATTGGTGAACGCGCACAGCGCCAGGAAGAAGTGGTGCGAGAAATCAATAGCAAATGGGGAAATGAAGTCCTACTTTCCGGGCCCATTTTAAAAATACCCTACAAAACCTACAAGGAAGAAAAAGTATACATTGAAAAGACCAAAAGTTATGAGATCAAGACCGAAGAAATTTTAAATCATGCCTATCTGTTCCCTGATAAGTTGGACATCAACTCGAAGGTTACCAGCAAGGCAGAACCTCTTAAACGCAGCATCTATGAGAGCGTGGTCTATACCGCCGATCTTAAGTTAGCTGGAGAATTTCCCGCTATCGATCTATCTGAAAAAGATATTCCGTCCCAAGATATTCTCTGGAACAAGATTACGCTGCTCATCAAAACTTCCAACCTAAAAGGTATTCGAAATACGCTCGAGGTCGTCCTTGGAGAACAGGCACTTTCCATGACTCCAAAATATGCTCAAAAATACCTCAACACCGTACAAAGTGAGGTGGTGAAAGGTCTTAGTGCGGCAAACAACCGTCCCCTATCCTTTTCATTTGACATAAAAATAAATGGAAGTGAAAGTTTAAAATTTATTCCTATCGGAAAGGAAACTACGGCAAGCATGGACTCCAACTGGAATTCACCCAGTTTCGACGGCAAATATTTACCCGAAGATGGCTCACGCCAAATCACTCCAGAAGGTTTTAAAGCGTCTTGGAAAGTACTGCAGATCAATCGACAATTCGAACAAAAATTTTTCAACACCCTGCCCAATCTGGTCGAATTTGCCTTCGGAACCAAACTCATTATTCCTGTTGATGAATATCAAAAAAGTGAGCGCACTGCCAAATACGGTTTTATGGTGATTGGCCTTACTTTGTTGGTCTTTCTATTGATCCAATTGGCGAGTAGGATTCATATTCACCCCTTTCAATATGTAATGATCGGACTGGCATTGGTGATGTTTTATACACTGCTAATTTCAATCTCCGAACATAGTTCCTTCTTTAAGGCATATCTTATGGCGGCCGGGTCGGTCCTTGGTTTGATCACCATTTATTCGCGTGCGATACTCAAAGGATTCAAATTTCCATTGCTTATAGGCACTTCGCTAGCATCCCTTTACGGTTTTATTTATGTCATTATTCAGCTGGAGAAATATGCCCTTTTGGTAGGAAGCATTGGATCCTTTGTTATACTGGCCATTGTTATGTTTGCCTCTCGAAAAATAGATTGGCGTAATGAATAATTGCTGAAGGTTAAGAGGAAAGAACGAACATGTGGGAGGCGTCTTGATTTTTCCTCTGCCTTCCGTTGAAAAACAGAAAATCATGAAAAGATATTTCACCATATTTATATTGCTTTTGGTCACTGAAGTGGTTATTGCCGTATTTCATTTCCACAAATTTATTCGTGGCTTTTTGGGAGACGTTCTTGTCATTCCCCTACTCTATACGCTTATAAGGTCCTGTACCAAGTTATCTGGAAAGCAAGCACTCGTTTTAGTATTGGGCTTAGCCTTTACCGTAGAGATGTTACAGTTGTTTTCCATTGCCGACGCGCTTCATATTAATAACAAGATGGCTCGCGTTATGATTGGAAACACCTTTGATGGCTGGGACCTTTTGGCCTATTGGTTTGGCATTATCCCCGTTTTATTCATCGAAAAATACCGAAATTATGGAACGCCTTAAAACTTTTCTATTTCAGCGCTTTCGCACCATCTTTGCCATAACTACGCTCACCGGGCTAAGCCTCCTATTATTAATGCTGCGTTTAAAGCTTACCCATTCTTATTTTCTATTATTTTTGACTTGGAATTTGTTTTTGGCCGCCATTCCATTTCTGATCACATTTTATTTATCTAGCCGAAAAAAAGCACATAGATACAGACTCTTGCTATGGTTGGGATTGTGGTTACTATTCCTTCCCAACGCTCCGTATATTGTGACCGATTTTATCCATCTACAACACTTACAAGCGAATATCGTATGGTTGGATAATATTCTAATTGCTACTTATGCCGCTAGTGGTTTGTTGTTTTATTTTATCTCGGTAAAGGATATGGAGGAATTATTGCATCGCCATTTTCAGCATAAAAAAGTAAAATACATGCTTTGGACCATTCCTTTTTTGGCAGGTTTCGGAATTTATTTGGGCAGGTTCTTGCGTTGGAACTCCTGGGATATCATCCAAAGGCCTCATTTTTTGATCCGAGACGTTGGGGAGATCATCGTCTTTCCCTTGCAACATAAGGTTGCCTGGTTGGTGACCCTGCTCTTTGGTTGCGGGCTAGCCCTGGGATATCGGATGTTTAAAAAAATTCCTTTTTTTAAGCTAAAGAAATACCCTTAGTCGGTCCCATCTACATAGTCTTGAAGATAACTAAAACGGTCTGTAAGTGTCCCTTCATGGGTGGTCATGCGGGCCCGTTCTAAAATACCGTCCGCATCACCGTTAAAGAAGGCAGGGATCACATGGTCCAAAAACATGTTTCCAAATCCTTCACTGGCATCTTTTGGCAATTCGCAAGGGAGGTTATCTACGGCCATTACTGCTATGGAATTAGCTGTTCCAAAGGGCACTTCACTTTCGGATCGCGCGTTGTAGCCATAAAAGGGTTCTGCTATGGTGGAAGCTCTTAGTGTACTAGCTACAGGGCCATCCACATCGCAGGAAATATCAGCCACCAGGTTGATATTAAAATCTTCGTGCTTGGCATCTTCGCGGGTGAACAAATAGGGGGCTCCGTTCCCATAAAAATGGCCCGCTATAAAGAAGTCGCTCACCTTGGCGTAGCGCATAAAATCGCTTTCATGTCCGGAAGGGTCTTTGTAAAACGCATATTTATCCATGGGTTTTCCGTCGGTGCGTTTGTTGTATTCGGTGACATCGATGAGGCAATAGACGGGTTCTGAAAAAGTTTCGGAAAGATAGGCGGCATCGGGCATTTCCTTTATTTGAAGGTGATCTAGTATTTCTTTTGCACCACCTGTGACTTTTCCCGTACCAGATAAGATAATTCGGAGATGGGTTGGCAAGGTAATTTGGTCCAATTCGTGTTTTACAGCGTCCAAATCGGCCAGGTTCTCTACTTTGGGCAGCTCGAACAAGCCATCTCTAATACCCAGTGCTCTAAAGCCGTTATAAGCGCCAACCAAACCGGCATAACGTCCAAAACCAATTAGGCGTGCGCCATTTTCTTTAACGATCGTTTCGTGGTCGTAGAGTTCGATCTTTTTGTCCAGAATGGCCCGAAGCAATTTTCTGTTATAGGGTTGTTTTTTAATGGTGTGACTGAAAAAGAAATATTTTTTCTTCGGAAGTAATGCCTCCACGGGAACCTCCTTCACGCCCAACATGACGCTCGCTTCAGAAACATCTTCAGTCACCTTTACACCTGCTGCTTCATAAGCTTCATCCTGAAATATGCGAATATTGGAAGATTCTACCACCAATTGGGCTTCCGGGCATTTTTGAATGACATCTTGGCACTTTTGGGGTGAAAATACAACTCGGCGATCGGGTGGATTCTTACGTTCTTTGATGATAGCGAAGGTCACGGCCATTTGGAATAGTTTTTGATTTT
Organism: Bacteroidota bacterium; assembly: GCA_039028295.1. GTDB lineage: Bacteria > Bacteroidota > Bacteroidia > Flavobacteriales > Flavobacteriaceae > Aureisphaera. The sequence continues at coordinate 58,067 of JBCCIJ010000014.1, read as the reverse complement.
ATAAAAGCGATGGCAAAGATAGCGTTTTTGATGTATCTTTGCTGCCCTTGTGCCTATAAGCTTTGGCACATGCGTGAGGGATGGAGTAGGCTACCGTGTAGCCAGGACAGCCCGACCCTCTGGAGCGATAGCGAAAGAGGGGCACGCCCAAAATACGATCATTGACAATAATGGGGCCGACTGGTTTTGACAGCGGGTCTAACGATATTATAAGCATGTCGAGCGCTGGGATATAGCTCGTAAATATCATATTTCACACTTTTTAAACGGCGATAATAATTACGCCCTAGCTGCATAATCTGAATTATAGTAGGATTACGCCTCGGTCCGCAAGGCGGACAAGCAGGAAGTCACTCAAACACCCTGGTTTACGGTTTTTGATATAGTGACTTCGTAGAAGTAAACCTAGCTTCCATAGAGCTTTGATATGGTAGCAAAACTTAATTGAAGCTAAGCTGTGCGTTGGTAGTTTTCGACCGGCAAGCAGACTAAAATTGAAACGAGAACTAAACATGTAGAAAGTAATATGGTTGCTTGTTTGGACGAGGGTTCGAATCCCTCCGGCTCCACTCCTTAAACCTCCTTTGGGAGGTTTTTTTCGTTATACCTTCGGGATTCGAACACCAACCCGCCAGCTGGCCCCGTCGCTAAAAATGTCCACCGGACATTTTCTTAACGCTCGGTCCTCTCCGGCTCCACCTTCGCTCGCCATAGCTTCTTATTTTGGAAGCGACGGCGAGTTTTTTGTTTATTTAACTTTTCTAAATTAATTTTTAATTTAGTTGGCGAGCTTCGGTGGACACAGTCCACTTTAATTTTTGAAACATGAATATTTGGACAGTATATATTCTCAAGGGTAATGACCTTTCCCATTATGTAGGTTGCACTTCAAATTTTGTAGAAAGACTAGCAAGACATCAAAAAGGTCAGGTTACTTCTACTAAATATAGATTACCTCTATCGCCAATAACTAAAATTGAATTTACCGATAAATACAAAGCTTTTGAATTTGAAAAGTACTTGAAGTCTGGTTCGGGAAGAGCTTTTATGAACAAACGCCTTATATAAAAATGTCCACCGGACATTTTCTAAACGCTCGGTCCTCTCCGGCTCCACTCTCTAAACCTCCTTTGGGAGGTTTTTTTCGTTATGCCTAGGGGATTCGAACGCAAACACGCCAGTTGGTCTTTTCACCTAATATAATTGGAGTTTCAAATTTTACTTAACTTGCTTTATCTATCTCCGTATTTAATGAATTAGTACCTACTTCGAACGATAAACAAATAATTTTTCAGCTACAACTATAAAGGATTTGGATACATTAATCATAAATAACACGGATAAATTTGTCTCATTATTTAATTAAAAAAATAAAATATGAATTTATCAGGTAAAACAGCAATCGTAACAGGCTCAAACACAGGTATTGGGTATGAAACCGCCTTGGACTTGTACAAAAAAGGAGCAAAAGTATATATTGCTTGTCGTAATCAAAAAAAAGCACTTAAAGCTATCCAAAAAATGAAGGCCGACGGAGGAACAGGTGAATTAGTTTATGAGCAATTAGATTTGGCAAGTTTGCATTCTGTTAAGGCTTTTGCGGACAATGTGACACAAGCTGAATCAAGTCTTGATTTATTGATTAACAATGCAGGAATTATGATTCCGCCACAATCAAAAACTGAAGATGGTTTTGAAATTCAGTTTGGAGTAAACTTCGTTGGTCATTTTGCACTTACAGGCCACCTTTTAAATTTATTAGAATCAACAAAAGACTCTAGAGTGGTCACATTAAGTAGTATTGCTCATAGAGGTGCAGCTATTGATTTTGATAATTTTCGATTAGAAAAAGAGTATAATAATTGGAGAGAGTACGGACAAAGCAAATTGGCAGATATCATTTTTGCGCTGGAATTTGATAAACGATTAAAACTGAATGGAAGTCATATCAAATCTTTAGCTGCACATCCAGGTTTTAGTGAAACAGATTTACAAAAATATATGGACAAGGATATGCTCGCTTCATTAGAATTAATGACTGCCAAAGAAGGTGCACAACCTACATTAGCTGCTTGTTTACGTGAAGATGCAAAAGGAGGACAATATTGGGGGCCAGATGGACATAATGAACAAAAAGGAAAACCAGCTTTAGCAAAAATTGATGCCGCCGCTTTAGACGAAACTTTAAATGCCAAGCTATGGGATTGGGCTAAAGAAACAACGAAAGCAAATTTTCCTTTTTAATTAGTTAAAGCAACTAAAGTGGTATGAAAAAAGTAATATTAACTTTAATGATTTTATAAATGTCAATTCCAACAAGACTAAAGACTATAAACGAACTTCATCGTTTCAACAATATATCCCGACCTAATCATCCATTGATTAGTCTGATAAATTATAGCGAAATAAACCCAACGCCTATAAACAATGAATTGAAATGGGTGCAAGAATTTTATACTATTTCACTAAAACGAAATGTCGTTGGTAAATATCGTTATGGTCAAGAATCGTATGATTTTGATGAGGGATTAATGACTTTTTTTTCTCCAGAGCAAGTTATTTCAGTCCAATTGACAGAAGAAGATTTGAGCAGTAATCCTTCAGGGTGGATTTTAGCTATCCATCCTGATTTTCTGTTTGGGACTTCTTTGGCAACAAACATAAAAAAATATAAATTTTTGAATTATTCCGTTAGTGAAGCACTTTTTTTATCCGAAAAGGAAGAAAATACCATCTTTGAAATACTTCAAAATATAAAAGGCGAATATCAAGCAAACCTTGACCAATTCAGTCAGCAAATCATCATAAGTCAATTAGAATTATTACTTAACTATGCCGAGAGATTTTATCAGCGTCAATTTTTGACACGTAAAATTTCTAATCATCAAATATTGGATAGATTGGAAATTCTATTGGAAGATTATTTTAAAAGAGACGGTGTTTTTGATAAAGGCTTGCCTACGGTTCAATATATTTCGCAAAACTTAAATCTTACAACAGATTATTTAAGTACTATGCTAAAAAGTTTAACAGGACAAACAACACAACAACATATACATAATATGTTAATTGAAAAAGCTAAGATAAAGTTATCTACAACAAATTTATCCGTAAGTGAAATTGCATATGAATTGGGTTTTGAACATTCACAATCATTCAACAAATTATTTAAATCCAAGACCAAGCAAACACCATTGGAATTTCGAGCTTCATTTAATTGAAAAACTACGTCCAACAGCGTGTATAACTTATTGCAGTGAATTCCTAATCGGAATTCACTGCAATTCACTATCTTTCGGTTACGACTGAAAATCATAGTTGATTTCCCGCAACGAGCCGTACACAAAACCGCCATAAACTATATTAATGAAAGCAATTAATTATTATATTCTTTTTTTAGCTCCGTGCCTGTCCTTTCTATTCGCCGGATGCAATGACAACGTTAATTCAAATTCTAGTGATGATTTGATATTCCGAATGGTTACAAAAGGACGAATTTCTACAGACGGAGGCAAATCAAGAGGTGTCGCTTGGGGAGATTTCGATGGTGATGGCGACCCTGATCTTTACGTCACCAATGCCAACGGTCAATGGAACGCTCTATATCGTAACGAGGGCAATGGAAATTTCAAAAAAATGACAGCTCCGGGGGAAAAAGCTTCAGAAACTGTAATATACGGCGGGAATTCACAAGGGGCCAATTGGGTGGATTATGACAATGATAAAGATTTAGACCTATTCGTGGTAAGCCGGAGAGAAGAAGCAATTTTTCTATTTCGGAATGACAGCCTAACTCAGTTTACAAAAATAACTAACTCCCCTTTGACTTCCTATGGAATAAGCGCTTCCATGGCCTGTTGGGCTGATATGGATAATGATGGTGATTTAGATGTGTTTTTAGCGGGCTACAATCATCCCAATTTATTGTTCAAAAATAAGGGTGATGGACAGTTTGAAAAGGTGGAGAACACTATTGTAACTGCCAATACCGAAGGTAGAGCAAGAGCTTGCGGCTGTGCAGATACAAACAATGATGGCCTACCTGAACTCTATGTTGCAAATGCAAGGAAACCCAATTTATACTTCCAAAATTTAGGCGATTGGCAGTTCAAAAGTGTAGAAAGTGGCCACGTTGTTGAAGATGTCGGATATTCGTACGGTATTTCCTGGGCTGATTATGATGAAGACGGTGACCTCGACTTATTTTTGGCCAACTTTAACAAGGAAAACTTTCTGTATAATAATGATGGTAAAGGCAATTTTACTCCAATCACAGAAGGAGTTATGGCATTAGAAAAAGGCGGAGCATCTAAAGGACATTCTTGGGGTGATTATGACAATGACGGTGACCTTGATCTTTTTATTGGCAATGGAACCTATGCTCCTGACATGCAAAACTTCCTTTACCTAAACCAAGGAAAAGGCTCGTTTGAGAAATATCTAAAAGGCGAAATCCAAATACATGCAGATACTTCGGCTGGAGTTGCTCATGCCGACTTTGACAGAGATGGTGATTTGGACATATTTGTGGCGAATTGGGGAGGTAATGATCAAATTAACAGACTATATGAAAATGTTTCTTCAACAAAAAACTGGATTTCTATGAAACTTGCCGGTAAGTTATCCAACTCCTATGGAGTTGGAGCAAAAGTTGAGGTTTTTATCTCAAAAGAATCCTCTACTAAAAGGCTCAATAGATGGATGTACCCAATTACAGGCTATGCCAGTCAAAATGATTATGAACTACATTTTGGACTTGGAGAATTTTCAAGAATAGACTCTCTGGTTATTCATTGGCCTTCTGGATTAATAGATACTCACGAAAATGTAAAAATCAATAATCATTGGTTGGCTGAAGAACAGGGAAAATTAACGATAACTAACTAAATACAGTTGAAAACTTAGTATAAGTGGCATTGAAACGACCGCTTATACTAAACGTTTGTATACAATTACATAAATGAAAAGAATATCAATAGTTTTAATTACAACTTTTATTGGACTCACTTCCTGCCAGCAAAGCAAACAGGAACAGAAACAAATAACTTCTGAGAAATTAGAATTTACGGAAATCATTAAAGAAGAATACGAACTTTATAAACCAAATAAAGAAGTTAAAGCTGTTTTAATTCTATTTGGAGGCTATCCCGAGGTTGCGGAAGACATTAAGAGAGAATTTAAAATCCTTGATATTGCTAGAAAAAACAAGATTGCTGTTATATTATCGAATTTTAATCAGAAATTATGGCTCGAAGAAAACGAAAAACACCAACTAGCAAAAAGTTTACAGAACATAATTGTGGAAAACCAATTACCGACTAACAATATCATTATCGGTGGCTTTTCAAGTGGTGGAGTTGTAAGTCTTTTAATAAGTAATTTTATAACTGGGATGAAACAATTCTATATGGACCCTAAAGGAGTATTTATTATTGATTCACCAATAGATTTAGTCGCATTATATAAATCTTCAGAAAAAAATATAGCGCGAAATTTTTCAGAACCTTCCGTTCAAGAAAGCACTTGGCTGTTAGAGACTTTAGGAAGTAATTTTGGGAACCCGAAAGATGACATTAGAAAATATGAGGCCAAAGCTGCATTCACATTTAGTACAGACAACACTTCTAATTTAAAAAAATTAAAAAGAACTAAAATTAGACTTTATACAGAACCTGATACTCTTTGGTGGAAAAAAAATCGAATGGCTGACTATGAACAAATGAACGCTTTTTATATTGAAAAATTATCCGAAAGTTTGATAGAAAAAGGATATAAAAATGTTGAATATATCCCCACAACTAATAAAGGGTACAGAGCAAATGGCGAACGACATCCTCACAGTTGGGCTATTGTAGATAAAAATGACTTGATAAGCTGGATATTGGGCGAATAAAAACTGTGTACAATACGGTATATAAGTAATAGCGGTTTAAGTGATAAAACGAAAGGTTTGTGAGTTGAAATCCACTAATACTTATGCACTAGACCGTTGTAGCACGTTTCACCAACCATAAAAATCAAAAGTTAATAAATATGAAAAAAATGACACTGACCAAGGAGTTTCTCGAGCATATTTTACTGGAACGTTGGCAGGTCCTGAAAGAACGATACCTTGAATTATAGACGATTTCAACTATGAAATTTCTGGTGGTCTTGAACCTGGAGAGGAAGTGACTTGGTATTTAGCACCAAATATGTTTAGTGTCCGGGGCACTGTAGATGTTCCTAAAGGCGCTATTTTAACTGTAGCAATAACATAACTTGATGGTGCTGATGGAGAGGAAATATATTCGACAAATAATTTTGGCGAAGTTGAACAGTTAAGACTTGAAGAATTATTGATCAAGCAACTTAATTTCAATCCTTCTGTTTTGCTGTCGGCCTTCTCTGGTTAAATTACTGGCTATAGGTCTACTATCGCCAAAACCTTCAACCGATAATCTATTTTGGTCAATACCCAATCCCACAAGGTAATCGTTTACTGCCCTGGCTCTAGATAAAGAAAGGTACTGAGCTGAACTTTCCGCAACCTGATCAACATGACCTTCAATCAAGAACGAAGCCGTTGGGTATTCCTTCATAATCTCTGCGATGTATTGAATTGCTGGCAAGGACTTTTCATTTATGGTAAATTTACCAGTATCAAATAAGATCGATTTAGAGTACTCATTCAATTGATTGATAATTTCATTCGTAACTCCCGGACAACCATTATTGGCCACTGTACCCGGAACATCCGGGCATTGGTCGTCTTTGTCTAATACACCATCCTCATCACTATCTACGTAAGGACAGCCCTTGTTGGACGCAGGACCAGGAACTGAGGGACAATCATCCTCGCTGTCCAAAACTCCATCACCATCTCGATCCCCACGAGAAAGATTTATGCCCGTGTCCTCTTCCGGGCAGCCCCTGTTGGTATCCGGGCCGGGCTCATTTGGACAGTCATCGTATGCATCTGGGACTCCATCCTCATCTGTATCAATTTCTGGACAGCCATTATTGGACGGTGGCCCTGCTTGCTTAGGACAATTATCATCTTTATCTAAAACACCGTCATCGTCGAAATCTCCACTTTCCGAACTAAATGGAATAAAGACGGAAATAAATCCAGGGGTAAGCGTAGCCACATTCTGTAGTTGAAACGGCTTCTGAGTAGACAAACCATCTAATATGGTTTTCAGTAATCCGGCCGCCTCCTGCTCGTCATTAGGGTCAAATCTAATTTCATTTCCCCTGGGTCGATTTACTGTTGCATAGAATCCAGAATCTATCGGGTATCGTTCATAAGTTCCAGTAAAGCCATTATCCAGTAAGTGGGCCAACAGTTCTGAAGCTTCCTTTTCCTGCTCCGGGTAATAATAGAAACCTATTTTGTAGTCGTTCAAATCGCGAACTGGGTTTGGACTTGACTCCGGGCAACCGTTAAATTCGACTAAACCAAAAGTATTAGGGCAGGCGTCTTTTCTATCTTCGATACCATCACCGTCGCTATCAGGACAGCCATTATATTCTGGAAGACCAGGAGTCTCAGGACATTCGTCATCGAGACCGAAAACACCATCCCCATCAGGATCCTCCTCTTTCTCCAAAACTATTGGCTCAATAGCACCTAAACTAACCACATAAGAATCGTACTCTAAAACCATCGCAGAATCAATAAGCACCGTATTATTCCACCTTAATTTTACCGATTTCGTTTGTTTATCAATAGTTAGCGGAATCCGAATGCGGTTTGGATGCGTTTCAGAAATAGGGACTTGAGCGCGTTCATTCTTTAAAAGATCAATGGTTGTATCATCAATGTTCAATTCAAGTTTATTCGTCAAAGAATCTGTATAACTCTCGTAGTTGATCCAGACGTTCTGTCTCGTTGGAACCTCATTCATGGCACTTGGATGAATAACGTTTACACCTAATAACACTGCAGAAAGCAAAGAAAAAAGTATCATCGAAGATATGAACGTGGTCCAAAAATGTATTTTAATTCCTTTTTCTTTTGGTTTTTCGTTCAAATAATCCTCCAAGGTATCTTTGTTCTTTTTGGCACCATTCTTCTCTTTACGATTATTGATCAGAGTTTCCCATTTTAAATTTTCATTTTCCAAATAAGACTTACCTACCGAATCGGTTAGTACATTTTCATTTCTTAATGCTTTAAACAACTCTCTTGAGGTTTCATAATCTTTATACTTTTCAGAATCAAAGGCGTATAGCACGAATTCATTAATAATTCGCTGGATCTCCTTCTCTTCATAGGCGAAATGAATTTCGTTCAACTCGGCTTTAGGAATCTCATTTAAAACTTGTAAGATGGTCTCTCGAGCTAAAAGCTCATTTTCACTACTCAAATGGGTTAACAATTCTAGGCGGATAAAATCGGGAAATTTCCCTTCAGCTATCCAGGCGATTCGGGCGAATCGTAGGAGTGCGGTAAAATCAAATCTTTGTAAAAGTCCATTTCTCTCGAATAATGCTTTTCCAATTGCCAAACTCAAATCCCATCTAATCTTTGGATACACGGCTAAGGCAGTAACCCATTGAAAAAATACATTCTCATAGGAAACTTCATTTTTATCATGGGTCAATTCAAAGGATTTACAATAATCCATCAATTCCTTTACATCTTCAAAATCCAACATCATATGATTATAGAAATTGTTTCTTGATAGATTTAGCAATGAAGGCAGATCTACGTTTTCACCAAACAACATTTTCATCAAAAGCAATTGTCCCTGAACATCTACTGGAAAAATAGGTAGTTCTTTTAAAATTAATTGTTTCTCATTGTATCCCCAATCCACGTAGGAAATTGGCGTAATTACCGCCTTGTGTTCCCAGTTATTTAAAATTCGTAGTACATCACGGTTTATGACAGGATAATCTCGATGTATCATTTGATGCGCATCGCCATAGACTAAAAGAACGTGCTTCGGATATTGTGCACTGAGTTTTTCTAAAGTCACCTCCATATTATGGTTGTAACAATTAAGCAGTGTATGATTAAAATAATACTTGTCAATGTAAACCCCTTGCCTTTTCAGTTGGTTAATTAAAAAATCGAAAAGCTTGGTTTGCTGATCATTGGATTTTTTTTGCTGCACCAAGACTAAAAACTCGCATTGCTGTGTGCGAGATGTGTATACCGGTTCGAATAAGCCAACATTACTAATTGTCTTAGAGATGGTTTTATTAATGTTTAAATAATTAATATCGTCATCTACTCGCATTCTCATATTCTTGGCAACATCCTCAATTCCAGCTTCAATAATAGGTAAGTAGTCCTTTTTTAAGAAAGGTATTTCCAGAGAACCCATTTTTCCGAGAGAAAAGGAATGGATCATTTCTTTATAGCGCTCTTCATTTTCCAATTTGGTATTTTCTTTATCCTTTTTCCTTCCATAAAAGCGAAAAGCAAATAGTGTTATAAAAAAAACAACGACAAAAATTACAAGACCAATAGCATATGCCCAACTTGGGAGCTCTTTACGCAGCTCAACCAGTCTAGCATTAGAGGCAACTGCGATAGACGATGTAGGAGTCACTATGTTTTTATCGGCAAAAACTGTAATGGTCTTTTCTATATTACACAAGTCACTTTCGGCTCCATAAAATGATTTGAAACTAAAGGAATGTTCTCCTTCTTCATTAATTACTACCCTTGTCTCTTTTGAGGTAGCATCGACCAGAGTATTCAAATTGCTAGTGAACCAGCGAACACTGTCGGGTTCTTTTCCAATAATTGAGGCGCCCAGGCTAAATTCGTCACCTATAGTGATTGAGTTTTGTTCAAAAGACTTTTCCAGCCTGATTTCCGCAGGTATACATATTTTAATAGATCTGCGAATGATGGTGTCTGGGTAAAAAACTCCCCAACCCTTCTTAAATGCTATATTGGCAACAACTTTGTAGACGCTGTCTTTGGTATAACTATGATGTCGGGCCATATCTACTTTACCATCTCCCCAATCTATTTCAGCATCAAAAAAGGCGCTTTTTGTAGTATCTTGAGAACTAAATCGCAACTCTAGATTCCTACCTGTTTCATTATCTGAAGAAACAAGACTTACTAATTCCACTGTTGGTTTATCACACCCAATCCATGTATAGCACTTAAAAGCATAAAGTGCATAAAAAACTAAAACCAGTACGCCCGCTAAAGCTGCCAGTACTCGACTTCGCTTCCATAAAGGTGTTCTTACTCCATCGGTAACGTAACTATTTATTGTAAAAAAATTATTGAAAATTGCCTTAAACTGAATTTGTTCATCTTCTGATTTGGCAAAAATGGGAGAGAGATATTCACATAATTCAGACTCATTTTCAACTTCTCCGGCAAATTGTCTTATAATCAAATATGCCTGTTCGATTTGTTCAGGAGAGGTAGTGAAATCATTTCTCTTTAAAACAAGAAAAAAATCACGTAGTGGAAATTGGTCCTTACCTGAAATATCTGAAGCTGTAGTATGTTTATTATTTTCTTTCAATTTCGCGATTCAATATGTCAAAATCAGCTTTATTTTTAGCAATCACACCTAATGTATCTTTAAGTTTTTCTCGATACTTCTTAGAGGCTGTTGGTAATTCTCCAAGTTCTTTTTCGAGCAGTTTTTCTTCCATGAGACAACTTATCCAATCGATCAATTCGGAGGTTGCGGGTGGCTTACCGATATTAGTCAGGCTTCTAAAACGTTCAAATAATTCAATTGCCTTGGTGAAACCGGGGTCGTTGGAATGAAGTTTGGCTTTCACTATTTCCAAAAGCACTTCTGGTTTAGGAAAACTAATATGATGAAAGACACAACGCCTCAAAAAAGCATCTGGCAAGCCTTTCTCACTATTACTGGTAATAATAACGATGATCGGCATTTCATCATTTTGCTTAAATTCTAAATGGTTTAATTCCTTGATGTTGAACTTAAACGGGGGTTTTTCTAGTTCTGCTAATAAATCATTTGGAAAATCCCGCGGAGCTTTGTCGATCTCATCGATCAATACCACCGAGCCAAAGCCTTCGTTTCCGTTGGCGACCTCGGTTCGATAATTCTGAAAAGAGGCCCAATCTTCATTACTAGCGTGAGTACGCAATACCGCTTTACCAAGGCTATTGAATGAAATAAAGGATTCTTTTGACCCGTTTTCTTGATCTCCGAAATGACCAACAGCATCATATTGGTAGAACAAATCTGTAGACTGAGATACCGATTTAGTATTGAAACGCAATGCGGTTTCAGATTTAAATTTTTCCGGATAGGCTTTTTTGAGCTGGCGCGCGACAAAGTCGGCACATTCGGTCTTACCAGTACCGGGCTCCCCGGATATTAGGAGGGGACGCCTAAGAAAAAGAGCCGTATTTATGGCAGCTAACAAGTCCTTGCTAGCTTTATAATTATCTTCTTGATTGGAATTAATTCTAATTTTCATGGGTTTTTAGTTTTTCAGATTATCCTGCAGCCATTTCTTTATTGACCTGTTTACTTCTTTCATTTTAAATTTTCTTTTTGAGGAAGCATCTGGGACACTTGCTTCAAGAATTTGATCTAGATCATCCTCATCAAATTCTTGTTGGGCCAAGAATTTATTGAGCCATCTATTTACATCTATCTTCATTACATCATTCAGATCGTTCATATTGGAAAGGCAGCCATTTATATTCAACTCCAATTCCAGATTTTTTATAAAAACATTGAACTTATCAATACTGTGTTTTTCAATATCCTGATAGCTAAAAAAAATGAAGAAAATGTGATTGGTACAATTAGGATGGTCTTGTATTAAAAATTTAGGTAAAAAATCCAAAAGCGTTGCTTTGAGGTTTTCCATTTTATTTTTCTCTTCAATTTCTAAGGCGCCCACTTCAATACTTAAAAACAACTTTTCCTCTTCAGAAAATTCGTCTCCATTGAACCCCATTGGCCATTCTTCCCTTAAGTGACCCTCAAACTCGATCCTGAATTTATCCGGAGAGATACTTGTAAATTGCCCTAAATTAATATCGCATTTATGATAGGCAGCGGTCATCTCCATATTACAGATTCTTTTAAGAAAATCATGGGGACTATTTGCTTCTTCCGAACTGAAACAAAATGAATTTTTGTTCTCGCTCTTCCACGTTGTAAAGAGTGAAGTTTCACCCACCCTGTCCATCATCAATAGTGCTCTTTTATAATCTACATGGTCATTGAATACAGTAAACCTGTGAATTAGGCTGTGTAATATCTGGAGACACAGACTTTCAGGGCTTGTAAAAGGCTTTCCAAAGGTGGCGTGCACATTTCTCACCTTCGAGTAGAATGCTTCCAGCTCGGGATTTTGAAGTTCAGACAGGTTGTCTAATATGTTCTTTCCAGTGTCGGTTTGTCCGTAAAAGGCAAAAATGTCGTAAGTACCCGATTCCCTTTCTTCGAAGGTTTTCATGGCCATATCATATTCCATTTCGGTATATGATTTGCTGGTGTCCTGCACCACAGAACCATATTTATTACCCATTATTAAAATATAGATATCGGCATTACCCACGTCCCTTAGGCATACATTTATGGGAGGTAGTCCGCTTTCGGCAACATAGCCTTCCATAAGAATTAGGGTGTATTGACTGCTAAGAGATACCTTTTGAAACATTTCCATGATTGCTTCCCGATAATCTTTTAGGTCCCAATAAGTAGATGATATGTAAACTTTTCTTTGCAACTTTTTTAATCAGTTATCGATAAAAATAACAAAATTTACACACGTCAAAAATTTAATCCCTCGTTCTTGACACAAGGTATTTTATTTTTATAATTCACAATGAAACTCCAACAAAACTGAGCTCAAAGGACTAATAGTGCTTTCTTTTACCAAAATCTAGCAGAAGACAATGAATCTATCAATACGCTTATCGATGCCACACGAGGTGGGTTCTTCATTCTCATTCAATTTTACCTTTAAAAAAAATCTTCAAATCACTCAGCAGTAGATATTGTTCCATTAGGTCAGATTAGACCTATTATGGCTGTTTTATCCGGCTTGCCGAAAAAATGATTAAAAAATAGCGGGGAGAATCATCTAAAGATACGGATTTTCATCAATTCCGCTATCTTACGGAAAGTCTATTCAATTTGGCGGTTGATGACGGAAAGTCTATTCAATTTGGCGGTTGATGACGGAAAGAGGTGGCTCTTCCCCGACTTTTTAGTGCGGCAGAGAGAACCCCCGTAACTTTCCACAATGGGGGACACGATTAAATAATGTCAATGAAATGTTGACCATTTTTTATGGAACTGAGATGGAGCGTTCAATGTGTAACTGTGGAGTTATTATTGTTAAGCGACCCGATATCGCGAGGGCAATTTAAGAAAGTAAGTCCATTGTGATTTTAAGTTCGGGCTCGCCTTAAAATTACAATGGACTTCAATTTTGCTACCATATCCCTCTGTTATTTACGCACACAAAGACAACTGTTTTTACTTCCTCTTTCCTCTGTCAAAAAGGAACCTGTCTTGAAATCTTGAGCCCATCCCAGGTAATTATTATACAACGATGAACTCCAGTAATAATTCCTGACAAAGCGGCCACTACCTCCACTGGCCTTTGGACCAAGTTGCTTATAAATAGCGTTAAGTTCTCCGGCAGAAGGTAAATACCAGTCGCTAAATCCATACGCTACCAAATCATCGCATCGCTCGGCTCCATAGTTGAAACGAGATGGTCCATCTCCAGCATAGAAAGCATCCATTGCCTTCACAATGGCCTTTGTATTTCCTTCGCCATTAAAATCATTTTTCGCTGCACTTGTGGAGTTTCTTGTACTCATTCTAATAAGACGATTATGGGGTGTATAGCTACCTCTGAAATTATCTTTAGGATATACATAAATAAACGTTCCAGTGGGAAGTTTCACAGGTATTGGCGAAGCGGAGTCGTTACTTCCTATAAAAGAAACATTCCATTGAGCATAGGCTCCACTGTAATTCCCTGCATGTATCCCCACGATATCCGAATAGGTTGCCCCTGGTGAACAACTCCGGCAACGTGCCAAATAATTTCCGTTGTCTGATAGAAACGCATATTTTCCATTCGACAATGCTACGGGTTTAAACTGAGCATACGATGGGTTTGGGCTACTCACATGCACGGTTAGAATATCGATAGGCCCTCCCGGAAGACATCCATTGCATCGTGCCAGAAACTTACCGGTATCGGCCTGCAAGGCAATTTTCCCGTTGGGCATAAGTTTTACCTTGAATTTTGCATAGGTAGGAAGTTGGCTAGCCGCATTGGCCGATACATGAACCGTAACCGTATTGGACGTGGCGGCTCTTTGACAATTATTACATCGCGTCATCCATTTCCCGGTATCAGATCGTAAGGCAATGATATCACCATCTCTGAATTGGGCGTGCGTTGAACTTGGAACCACTAAAAGCAGTAGCAAAATAACCGTGAAATTCAGTTTTAAAGTTTTCATAATCGTTGTTTTAAGTTATTTATTGATTTAATTTTTCGCATGTCTAAAAAGAATCCCCATTTTTTCGTGCCGTTGGTTTTTAGAAATCTATAGCACAAAATTGAGGATCCAGCTCTGGAGAAATTAGCCTGTATTCCCTAAAAATGATTTCATTTTTACCCTAATTATCGAACAGGGTATACCCTTAATACACGCCAAACAACGCAATGAGACTTGTAGCACCTTTGATCAAAATCGACACATCAATCAGACATCCAAATGTCTTTCAACATCGTCCTTATAGAACCTGAGACCCTTACCAATACGAGAAAGATTGGCAGGTTGAGCCAGGCAACGACCTGTTTACGGTTCGGTTCAAAATAGGCGGCGAGTTTGTTACGGCTCCTCATACGCGCGCTAAGGACAAGCGTGTGACGATTCTTCAAGGAAAAAGTTTATCTTGCTTATGGCGAAGACGCAACGGTAAACGAATTATAATTCGGTAAAAAAGAATATCTAAAATCACAACTAAAGAAAACCTATACTATGAAAAAGAACAGAAGAATTAAGCTCATCCTGCTCAGTACAATAGGCCTATTGCTCGTTCCTTTCATAGCCATGCAGTTCACCGATGAGGTCCGTTGGGCACCACTTGATTTTGTAATTGCCGGACTTTTGCTTTTCGGAACCGGACTGTTCATTGAGCTCGTTTTACGTAAAACAAAAAAATTTAATTTTAGAATGATTGCTATTATAGCTATTGTAGCATTGTTTCTGCTTGTTTGGGCCGAACTGGCCGTTGGCATATTGGGAACACCCTTTGCGGGAAGCTAACTGGATTATGATTGGAGTATAAAAAAGTACCGAGTCTGTGAAAGTAACATACGACCATATAGGAACCGATTACAATCTTACGCGAAAAGCCGATCCGTTACTAACGGAACAATTGCTGCATCATTTAAAGCCAACCCGGAGCGGAAAATATCTCGACATCGGTTGCGGAACAGGAAATTACACGAATGAGCTTCAGAAAAAAGGCTTTCAATGGATAGGTATCGACCCATCCAAAACGATGTTGGAAAAAGCAAAAGCCAAAAATCAACAGGTGCTTTGGAAAATAGGTGTTGCCGAAAATATCGAACTGCCGGATAACCTTATAGATGGGATCATTGGTTTCTTAACTATACATCATTGGAACCATTTGGAAAAAGCTTTTTTACAGCTCCATAAAGTCTTAAAGCCGAACGGCCGTGTGGTATTATTTACCTCAACTCCAAAACAAATGAAAGGTTATTGGCTGCATCACTACTTTCCAAAAATGTTGTCCGACTCGATCGCTCAAATGCCTACGTTAAACAACATTGAGGCAGCAATGAAAAAAAGTGCAATTGAGCTCATAAAGACCGTTAAGTATTTTGTTAGACCCGATTTACAAGACCAATTTTTATACTGCGGTAAACACCGTCCTAAATTGTATTTGGACACGCAAATTAGACAAGGAATTTCTTCATTTTCATCCTTGGCAAACGGCAACGAGGTAGCGCAAGGCCTTTCAGCATTAAAAAAAGATATCGATAGTGGAAAAATAAATGAGATCATTCGATCTTATGAAAATGATTTTGGGGATTATTTATTCGTTATCGGGAAAAAGCAAATAACCATTCAAACATAAAATGATGCAACCAAAAGAACTGATAAAAAAATGGGTTGAAATATTCAACGAAGGAGATGCGGAGAAATTAGCGGCGCTCTACCATTTAGATGCTATTAACCATCAGGTAGCCAATGACCCTATTGAAGGAAGAGAAGCAATTAAAAGTAGGTTTGTCACAGAATTTAGCACTGCAGATATGACCTGTATTCCTGTGCATATTTTTGAAGACCGGGAATGGGCCATTTTAGAATGGAAAGATCCACTGGGGTTGAGAGGTTGCGGCTTTTTTCAGGTAATCGACGGAAAAATTAAATTTCAACGCGGTTATTGGGATAAATTGTCCTTCCTAAGAATGCATAATCTGCCAATTCCGAAGACGTAAAACTGAAATTTGTTCTCAAACGGTATACCCGCTAAAGGTGAAAATAAAATTTATTGTATATTTAAATCTCCCCTCGAAGTGACGTCTGTCCACTCGGTTTAGTGACCGCTAACCAAGGTGACCGATGATTACTATACAAACAACATTTTGACAATAACGGATATGGAACCCCTTAAAAAATTAATCGTCCGCGGTACGGTGGAACATGGTGATGACGGAGTCACTACTTATTATTTAGCAGCAAGTGATCGGGATACGGCCGATCAACATGAAATAGCACTCGAAAAGAAAGACCCCATCGTTGAACTTACACTTGATGACGGTTCCACCTGGATGGTAGATGCGACAAGCATGTATGAAGTTTTTCCTGAAATTGATCCTGCCGTTAATACTTCAGCCCAAAGAGGCGGTAATGCACTAGAATTTGAAATGCCATCTTCCATTTCTGCTCCTTCAAGCGAACGCGGCATCATTGGTAAAATTGCGGTTAAGCTTTTAAAGGTTTTCGCAAAAAAGGGAATTGAACATGGCATTGGAAAGATTGCGGAAAATTTAGAGGATAAACATCTTGTCAACAATATTGCAGATGATAGCCCTCTTTGGAAAAAAGTGGATCGGAAAAAGTTTTTAGAACATGGTGCTGGCCTTTTTCGAGTAAATGAGGACTTCCAATTTGAAAAGTTCGATGATAAGGTGGCCGCAGACAAATATTTCGTGTTCATTCATGGCACCAATTCGGATACTTTTGGTGCCTTTCAGGACCTTCAGCAAACAGAAGTTTGGAAAACACTACATAAAATCTATGGAAAAAACGTGTTAGCCTTTCAACATAGGACCCTAACAGAAAGTCCTTTAACCAATGTTGTTAAATTGGTGAAAATGCTTCCTGACAAATCTGTACTCCATATAATCTCACACTCCCGAGGTGGCATTGTAGGTGACATCATAAACAAATATAGCACCCCTAAGGAAGGTTCAGAAAAAGAAAACCAAAACCCAATTGGATTCAATGATATCCAACTCGAACTACTTGAAGAAGAAGGGGACGATCAGGATGGTATTTTCAATCGTGCCAAAGACATTGAAAACATCAAAGAACTAAATGAGCATTTCAAAAAACGCAAAATCACGGTAGAAAAGTTCATACGAGTGGCATGTCCTGCTGCGGGCACAAAATTAGCTTCTAAAAGGTTGGACATCGTGCTAAATGTTTTTGGTAATGTGTTTGGTGGCACGTTTGGACTTTTATTCAAGGAATTGTTGAGTGTGGCTGTGCAAACCAAAGACAATGTAGATGTCTTACCAGGACTAGAAGCTCAAAATCCAGATTCTCCCTTTATTAAAGTATTAAATGACCCGTCGAATGAACAAGCCGTTGACGGTACTCCTCTCGCCGTGGTGTCTGGAAATAGCCAAGTAAGCGTATCGGGAAAAGGATTTTTAGTCATTTTAGGCAAACTGTTCTTTTGGCAGCGTAACGACCTTGTAGTCAATACCGATTCTATGTATCTGGGAGCTAATAGAAAGGGAGATATTCAATATTTCTTCGATGAAGGAAATGAAGTAGATCACGTTAAATATTTTAAAAATAACCAAACGGTCAAAGCTATAAATCTGGCCTTGATAACTGAAGAAGGCCAAGCTATTCCTGGATTTAATTCCATTAAGCAAATGGAAGTGCCAGCCAGCGATCGCGCCCTTTTAGAACATGGAGAACTATACCCTCCCAACAAGCCACCCAGTGGAGAAAAACCTATTGCCGTAATCCTACCTGGTATTATGGGCTCGAATCTGGAAAAATCTGACAAAGAGCTTTGGCTGCACTACGGCCGAATTATTTCCGGCGGACTTATGAATTTGAAATTCGAAGCGGGCAATGATATTGTCGCTAAATCGGTTGTGAAAACTTCATATTTTAAGTTGTTCGAGGAATTAGGGGCCACCTACGATGTTACTGTATTTCCATTCGATTGGCGGAAACCATTGACTGAATCGGCCGACGAATTAAATGAAAAAATCAAAGAACTGTTAGCCTATCAGCAACCTATCAAGCTTATTGGTCATTCCATGGGAGGTGTTTTGGTGCGGGACTTTATATTGAAACATAATAGCACCTGGACCGAACTCAATAAAAGGGATGGGTTTAAGCTACTCTTTTTAGGTTCACCTCTGGGTGGGTCTCACAGAATACTTACAGTACTGTTCGGGGAAGATGCCATTATCAAGAAATTGAGCAAGCTGGATCTATTTCATTCTAAAAGAAAGTTGCTCGGGATGTTTTCTCAATTCCCGGGAATTCTCGGGCTTTTACCACTTACCACAGGAACAGGTCAGGATTTTGCCGATATCCGTACGTGGAAGAATATGCTAAGCGTTTTCGGCAAAAAAAGATGGCCATTGCCAACAAGCAAAGATCTCGCAGCGTTTAAGAAGTATCGCGATAATATTCTGAAAAAAAGAGACCAAATAGATTACTCCAATATGGTCTACATTGCTGGGAAGGACAAAATGACTGCCAACGGATACTATCTGGACAAGAACCCAAAACAACATTTATACTTTTTATACACTTCAGAAGGAGATCAAAGTGTTACTTGGGAACTAGGTATTCCAGAACAGCTAAAGGTGCAAAATTCGGTCTACTATGCCAAGGTATCTCACGGGGCCCTGGCCAATGAGCCAGATATTTTCAAGGGAATACAAGAAATTCTTGAGAAGGGTGAAACAGATTCACTTAGAAAAACGCCTCCAATTTCTCGTGGTGAAATTCGCTCCTTTAGAGCCGAACCCGATGAGGACTTTGATGTTTCTTCAAATGGACTTCGAAACACACTTTTTGGTGACTCCAATTTCTCTAGAATTGAATCGACCCGTGCACCATTAAGTGTTAGTGTGAGTCGTGGTGATTTGAAATATTCAGCGTATCCATTACTTGCGGGACATTTCTTAAATGATGCGGTCCTTTTTGCTGAAAAGGCGATCGATAATTACATGGATAAGAAACTAAGTCATAAGCACGAATTGGGGTTATACCCAGGTGCAATTGGCACCAATGCCCTTTTCAAAAGAAAGCATGCCCACATAGACGACTTCAAAGGTGCTATTATTGTTGGAATGGGCGAACCGGACAATTTAACTTCGGTTGAATTAGCCAAATCCGTAGAGCAAGCTGTACTTAACTATGTTCTGAGTTTAAAAGCAGGTGAAACAGAAGAAATTGGTTTATCCACCTTGGTCATGGCTTGCGGATATGGTGGTTTGACAGTTGCTAACTCAATGAAAGCTATTATTAGAGGTATTAATGGAGCAAATACCAAGGTTGCTAAAATTGAAGGGGGAGGCTATCCGGTCGTGAGTAAATTGGAGTTTGTAGAACGATATGCAAACCGCGCTTTAAACTGCATGTATGTTTTGGACGACATTATTCAAGCTGAAAATAAAACCTATCACAATGAAACAAAAACATACAATATTGTTCTTGGAAATGATAAAATAAAAGACTTATTAGGAATTCGAAAAAGAATTCCAAAGGACAATCAAAGTAGTTGGTGGAATAGAATATCTGTCAAATACGTTGAGGGAGATAAGGAAAAGGGAGAACTAGATAGCATGGTATTTAATGCTTCTACGAAGGATTCGCGAGTAGAAGAAAATCAATTGTACAGTAGCACTCCCTTAATTGATGAATTTATCAAAGAAATTTCTATCAAAAATCGCTGGTCTCCAGATACAGCAAAGGCCTTATTCGAATTGCTTATTCCAAATCCCCAAAAAGAAAGACTTAAAAGAAAAGGGCATATCTCATGGATATTGGATGAGAAATCGGCCTCTTATCCTTGGGAATTACTTCAGGACAACAGTGTTGATGCCAAACCCCTGTGCATTAATGCCGGCATGATAAGACAATTGCGCACCACCGATTATCGGGCGACCATCAAACGAGCGCCAAAAAGGAAGGCTCTTGTTGTCGCAGATCCAGAATTAAAAGGGTACGTTACCCAACTCCCGGGAGCGAAAAAAGAAGGATTTAAGGTAGAGGAGGCATTAAATAATTTCGAATATCCTACTACAACTTTAATAGGTCGGGATGCTTCCACAATTACAAAGAAGTTTTTTAGCGAAGATTATTCAATTATTCATCTTGCCGGGCATGGCGAGTACAACCCAGACAACCCTAAATTGTCAGGAATGGTTATTGGCAAAAAGCTCTTCCTGAATAGTTTTGCTATTGAACAGCTTCCCACGGTTCCAGATCTAGTGTTCGTTAATTGTTGCCATTTAGGTTATACCAACGCCGTTAAGGAAAAATTCTATCGAGATCGTTACAAACTGGCGGCGAACATTGGAACTCAACTCATTCGTATTGGCGTAAAGGCAGTTATTGCGGCGGGTTGGGCAGTAAATGATGAGGCAGCATTGTTATTCGCAGAGGTTTTTTATGACCGAATGTTCAATGGCTCGCATTTTGGTGATGCGGTAAAAGACGCTAGAGATGCTGTTTACAAAGAACACCCTCAAAACAATACGTGGGGTGCCTATCAATGCTACGGAGATCCTTATTTCAAATTGAAGGACATATCCTCCAACTATGGAAAATGGAATCCGCATTTTATCGTTCCAGAAGAAGTGGAAATTCATTTAGATAATTTGCTGAATGATATTGAAATGGGCGCTAAAGAATACTATGAGTATCTCGAAGTACTAGAAATAATTGGAAAAGCAGCTCAAAGGGATTTCCCAAAAGGTACTGCAGAAATCATAGAAAAACAAGCTCGAATCTATTCTGAATTGGGCATGTATAAAGAAGCCGTAGATTGTTATGACAAACTTCAGGACATAGAAAAAGCCAATTTTTCATTCGCATCTATTGAAAAATATTGCAATACGAGAGCGAAAATGTATGTAAAACAAATTTATCTAACTGGAAAACCTATTGGCGAAGAAGGAAGTGATACAGCTTCTAAAAAGAGATATCAAAATGCGATGAAAGAGGCATATAAGGATACTTTAAAAATAGTTAGTGACCTTCGTTCTTTGGCTTTAATTGGAGAAACATCGGAGCGATTTAGTTTGCTAGGCAGCACCTTTAAGCGTCTATCCATGCTGGTGAATGCGGATCAAAGAGAAGAACGTTTAAATGCCTACAAGATGTCCCTTCACTATTACCAGAAAGCCGTAGCTAGGATTGAAGAACAAAATAAAAAGAAAGGTGAAAATAAAAGTGTAAGCTATCCTTTGACTAATGCCATAGAAATATCATTCATTTTGAAGGAAAATAAGGTCAAAAGATCAGGTAAAGTGATATGGGAGGAAACCGCAAGTGCAAAACCAACCAAAACCAAGACGACCAAAGCTGATATCGACACCGAAGCGTCTACTTTTAAGTATAAAATATACACGAATAACCAAGCTATTGATTACCTGGAAAAAGGATTACTGGAACTGGAAAAGTCAAACCCTGGTAAGAGTTATGACCATTTGAACTATTGGGCCATGCTAGAAAAGCTAAATTTAAGTCTCTGTTTGGCTGTGGTTAAGGATAAAAATCCAAGCGATGAAGTTTGGGGAAAATTGGCTAAAGAATTCGGTGAACTATGGAACCGAGCAGGATCTCCGGGTAAAAAACTTGCAGAACTAGAACATTTTAAATTTCTCATTTTTGGATTGAAAACGGTCGATCCAAAAAATAAATATGAATTTCTGCCATATAAAGATGTTACAACCATTGAAGATTTAAACGAGCATTTGGAAGAACTAAGGAAGGCCTTAAAGAATCTTTTGTAGGCAACTCTGTAAACGCTTAACTATTAATTCCTTAGATAGGTTCACAAAATAAATCCCTAAAATGGATATCTACAGTTTCCACTTTAGGGATTCGTTTCAAAAAAGGTGATATTTAAAAATGTTCCCTTTTAATGGTTTCTGAAGCCAGAGAACCTATTTTAAATAGTTCAAACCTGTTTTCGGCATTACTCATTTCAATAAGGCTTTCCACATCATCGTCTGTGTACACTTTATCTGAAGGTAAAGCGTTTAAGGTATCCACAGTGATCGGAAAGTTATACCGCAGGTATTTAATTTGAGGCTTCCCTCCTATGTAGTCACCATCAAGTCCATTAATTTCCATATCAATGTTTGCCGCAGTAGGCGAATTCGAGAGCCATTGCATCATTACTTGATTTTGCCAACTAGAATCTTGCATCAACATATTGGGGACGTTCTTGGCCCAATCCATCATCCAGGCATCTTCAATTTCGGTCGTCTTTTTTGAAAAAATACTATACCCGGTTCCCAATGAAACCACTTCCAATTTGTCTTCACCCATTTCCCAACCAAATGGAAACCCCTTAAGCGTTGCCACCATTAATAGAGAAAGGGATGGATTATTGGCCATACTCACTCCTCCATCAACAAAAGCGGCTATCTGATCATTCCCAACGTCAATAAGTTGAGGAACAAAATAAGTAGGAGCCGCACTACTGGCCCGGATTGCCTTCCAAAGAGGAATGTCCTTATTCCGACCCAGATCTGAATCATAGAACTTTCCTCCCGGGTGATTAATGATAGGCCAGGTGCTATTTGTATCGGCTCGCTTTGCAACCACACATAGTCCTGTCTTAATTTCTGACCCACCCATTAAAATATCGCCAAAGGTTTCTTTTAAACTCTTCTCCAAAACTGAATAATCATAATTGGCCTTTAAAAACTTCCAGGTCTCCCATGGTTTCCAAAAACTTCGCTTTTTACCAAAGATCTTTCCCCCAAGTTTCATATAAAGTTCGGTAAGCTCATCAACTTCTTTTCCAATAGCAAGGCCTCCAGCAATAATAGACCCGGTTGAAGTTCCTCCTATTAAATCGAAATAGTCACATAACAGCAGATTGTTATTCCCTTCCTTTTCTCGTAAAATCGTTTCGATCTTCTTTAGATACCCTAACGTAAGTGCTCCTTTAATTCCTCCGCCATCCAGGGACAAAATTCGTTTTGGTCCCGTTGATGGATCTAAATGTTCGGCTAATGTTTTCATAGGTAGTTGGTTATATATATTCTTTAAATGATTCGATTAAATTTGAAAGATCCTCATCCTGAGTTTTGTTTTCCGTTCTGGCATCTTGAATTATCACCAAATTGTTGAGTGTAGATTCCAACATCCATACCTCATTTGGAGGAATAAGCGCAATGGCTTCGGAAAATTTCTGGGTAGCCGTCTCATAATCTCTTTTCAGAATATTTAATTCGCCTTCGGTGGCCAGGTCCCAGTAATCCGGGGTAGTACCTTCCATCTTTCTTTTATTTGCAAATTGCACAATGGGTAAATATTCATCAAGCGATTTTTGGTCTCCTTTCAATTCAAGTAGTGTTACCAGATTCACACCGGGATAAGCATCTCTCCAATCGGCGTCAAAACCTTCTTTATAGCTCTTTATGGCCATGGACAAATATCCTGTGGCCTTCAACTTATTATTATCAGCCTTCGCGGCCTTATATAAATCTTTATATACTCTGCCTAATATTCCATTGGTCTCCGGGTCCGGGCCATATTCCTCGATGACCGATTCCAAAACCCGTTTCGCTTCTTCCGAATTTCCAGAGCGATTATAGGCAAAGCCCAACTGTTCTTGCACCAGTTTTAACTTCTTCAAGGGGGCATCCATTTCTTCATAACAAGCAAACATTTGTTCCCAGGCTTCGACACCTCGCAATGAGATAAACAGGTCAATAATAACTCCAACGGACTTCTCATTGATAGGTTTTAGTTCTTCAAATATTTTTACTACCGCTTCTTCACCCTCATTTCTGGCCTTAAAAAGATCGTCCTTTACATCGTTTTCATAAACAGCTTGTGCTCTAAAGGCATCTGTCTTTTCATGAGATAGATTATGCGAGACCTTCCATCCGTCAATTAATTGAAATACCGGGCTATCTACATTTCCTTGCCCTTTAGTCGCATTTAAGTGGGAAACGAGCATCTCAATAGTGGCGTCAACGTCCTCAAGCTTTCCTTGTTTGTCCAATTTGTAGGGAAGCGTACGCTGCATTTTTAAGTCAAAGGGCAAATCGGCGTCAAAGGCAAAAATAGGAATGGTGGTATGGGCCTTTATCGCATGGCGCAATCCTAGTTCATAAAAAACATTCGCGTTCAAGGAAGTTAAATCGGCAATGGCATAATCGCATAGCACCAGGCGTTCATACATCGGTTTATGGATAGTACCCCCTAATAATTCTTCGTCCGCCCTAATGGGTTCTAAGTCGCATTTCTCAATTGCCTTTTTAATAAGTGCTTCATATATATGATTGAAGTCGACTTGCCTGCCAAGGCTATCTGTCTTTATTCCGAAGGGCATTAAGACGAAACAGAGTGGCTTCATTGTTTAGAATTTTAATTTTTTAATATGACTACCCAAAGATTTTAGGTTTTCACCATATTCGCGATCCGAATAAACCTTAGATCTGAATACAGATTTCTCATCCTCCTTTTCAAGAATGTCCTCCATAGGAATGATGGTTTTTGAGAGTTTTTCCGCAATTTGAAGTTCAGCTTCCTGCCAGTCGTTTTGCTGATTAGAATTAATAGTAATAACAGCGTCGGCCTCGCTAATGGACTCCTCTATATATTCTTGAATGGGTCTTCCGGGCTCAATATCAGATCCAGAGGCTACCTCCATCCCCAAATCGGTTAACATAGTTTCCAAACGCTGCGCTGTTCGAGTATCAATTTTAGAATACGAAATGTAAACTTTCTTTTGAATTTCTGGTTCGGGGGCCCCTCTTTCAACCACATCCATATCATCATCTCCTAACGACAGCCAATGGGCGAGTTGTAATGTTTCTCCCGACTTTTTGGTAATCGAGATCTCAACTCTAAATTCGCCCCAACCACTGGATTCTATCTTAAAATTGGTCGACGGATCCGTAAACTTGTGAACTCTATTTTTAAATGTGCTGTGCAAAAGGTAAACAACAGATTCAATGTCTGCTATATCACTTTCGCCACTTTCAATCCAAATGGCCCAATTGAAATAGTTCTTTCTTGTCTCACTCTTTGTTGAGCTCTGGGCGGTTATATATTCTTTAGAAAACATCATGATATCAATATTCTTAAATCTCTATTAACTACATCGGAATTCCATATCCGATTATTCGTCGTCACTTTTATCTGCAACTCTGATTTTTTAGTCACTCCATTCAAGAGCAGACTAACTCCTCCAGGTCTTGGAATGACTACCGCCTTTTTCCAATTCCCCCACTTTCCTCTTTTTCCAAGAAGTCGGTATTGCACTATTCCGTCTCGATCAGCATTTTCTCTAACGGTAGTAACAATGTCCTCTGGCTCCAACAATGCTTCTATTTGCTCTCCCAGTTGTAACTTCCACCCAAAAATGCTTTCAGAAATATCCAATAAGGTATCGGCAAGCTTATCCGGGTCATATTGTAAGGATTCAAAACCACCAAAGGGTGCAGCATTTGTCAATCCCTGTTCAATTACTGCCAACAAAGGTTTTCCCAAGGTCTGGGCAGCCGATCGTTCATGAGAGACCCATTCGTTGGTCTTCCCTGCTTCTCGTTTTGAGAGGAAAACAATAACGGCATCCGCCTCTTCTATTCGGCTTTTAACCTCGTCAATCACCAGCTGTCCCTCCAGTCGTCTACCATCGATCACCTCCAAATCATGGCTCTCAATGAGTCGTTTGAAGCTTTCTACAACAGGCGCAATCTCATTATCAAAATGATGCGAAAGAAAAATACTCTCCATATCTTTTAACTTTATAATTTTATTTGATACAGACCAGTGCTAAATACACCGAACAATTAGCGCAAGGGGGGAAGTAGCTAATAATTCTGTAAAATGAATCTATAATTTCTTCCTTAAAATTAGGCTATTTTTTTTGAAATGAAAAGAAATAGATCGAGTAGATTTTGTTTGCCAAGTAAACCTTCAAAAGATATGACCAACAATTCAAGACCATATATTTTTTATGGATCGAATTATATACAAATAAAAAAGACCATCCCTTGGGATAGCCTTTTTTATTTGCTTCTTTGTTATCTAATTAATAGTCTCTAAACCTTCTTGTTGCCAGGAAGTAAGCCCTCCCTGCAAATCATAAACTTTGGTAAAACCCATTTCCTTTAAGATAGTGGCGGCCTTCGCACTTCTTCCACCCTTTTTACAATAAACGTAAACAGGTTTTTCTTTGTCCAAGCTCGCAACTTTCTCTTTAAAATCATCACTGGTCACACAAATATTTTGCGCATTTTTTAAATGACTTACTGCATATTCATCCGCCGTCCTTACATCCACAAGTTGCAAACTATCTTCTCCATATACCGCCTCATATACCTGTACCGCGGACACCATTTGTACCTGCGCCTTACTGTCCGAATTATTACAAGAAGTGCAAATACCCAAAAGGGCAATGAAACTTGCTACTATTAAATTTTTCATAGGGTTACGTTTTAGGACGTCGTTTCTCCATCCCACTCCAACATACCTCCAAGAAGGTTGTAGGTGTTCGGAAGGCCCAACTGATTTAAAATCATACAAGCCTGCGCACTTCTTCCCCCCGATCTGCAATACACATAATAATTTTTAGAAGCATCTAATGCTTTTACTTTTTCCATAAAACCAGCTGCATCCTGAATATCGATCTGTTGGGCATTGGGAATCATCCCCTCTTCCACTTCTATATCGGTTCGAACGTCTAGTATTAAAGCATTGTCATCTTGTGTTAATTGTTCACGCCATTGGGTTTGCGTTAGGTCTTGCATAGTGTTAATTTTTTCTTAAAATTACAAAATCTCTTCTCAATAGACGCAAAAAAATATGAAATGTTACAAGATTTGAAGTTCAAAAATGTTAAAGGTTTTTTGAGTTGCCAATTTCTCTGCTCCAAATAATAGTATTGACCCCTATTTTTGTTACGTAAAAAAACCGAAAGCCTAGACAGACCTTCGGTTTATTTTTATTTCTTTAAGAAGGATTACACCTTGATCGAACATCCAATAGCTTTGGTTTCCTTTACAGAAACCTCTTTCCCCTGGATTAATTCGTTAACGGCGTTGGCCAAAAAGCGTTCTTTTACCGCATCGCCATTTCTCACGTTGTCGTCAATGGCTCCAATATATTTCACAATTTTCTTTCCGTTTTCTTTCTGAAGCAAATAAACATGCGGTGTTTTCTTAGCACCATATTCCGCATAGACCGTTTTTGAGGAGTCAAACAAATAAGGGAAGGTAAATCCTTTATTGGCCGCTTTCTCTTGCATTAACTCAAAGGTATCGGCAGGTTGTACTGCAGGATCATTTGGGTTGATGGCAATGACCGGGTATCCCTGACTCTTAAACTCCGCATCCAGCGCAATGATTCGATCTTCACTTGCCACAGCATAAGGACAGGTGTTACAGGTAAAAATGACGATAAATCCTTCGGCATCCGGAAAACTTTCGTAGGAAACCATAGTGCCATCCGTGTTCATCAAATTTATGTCGGCGGCTTCCGATCCAATGGTATAACCATAGGTGTTGGTATCATTGGTTTTAAAACTTGTGATCGCCAGAGTACCAACTGCGGCTACCAATAAGAAAGTAAGTATGTATTTAGTTCTCATATCCATTAATTTTATAGTATGGTTTTCAATTCAATTTCTAATTCTTCAAAAGTAAAAGGGCGTTCATAAAATTTTCGTTCTCCATTTTTCACCATCAACGTAACTGGTATGGCGCCACTCCATGTTTCATCTACCAATGGTATCCATCGATTAGAATCGTCGTCATCCAACAATATCACCTTAGATTTCAACTCCTTTTTATTAACAAAGGGTACTACAGCCGATTCCAATTTTTGAGGAAAATCTAAGCTTACTAACACCACTTCCACATTTTGGTCCTTGTATTGAGCATTGAGCCGTTCAAAGGCAGGTAGCTCCTTGATGCAAGGTTTGCACCAAGTAGCCCAAAAATTTAACACATAAATCTTATCATCTTCTTGCTGAAGAAAAGCCAAATCAAAAGCATCATAATCGTAGGACACTATTTCCTTCCCTCCTGCCATCACCGGTTTTTTTTCCTTAACCACTTCAACCGATGTCTCCGCCAAATTTATCTCCTCCACTTTATGTTCTCCACATGAAAAGAAGTACGGAGCCAAGAGAAATAGTAATAACATTTGTTTCATGATTTAAAAATAGGGAAAGCTCCCTAGTTGGGGAAGTCATTTAACACTTCCTTAATTATTATCTGAATCCCAGAATTAAAATACTGTTAAAGTCTAATTGAATCTCAAAATTTGCCTTACATTTGTATATACAACTATTGTAAACACAAAAATGAGTATAGAAACGGCAATTAAGTCCATTCATAAATTAGGTATTAATACCAAAACGGTAATTAATCTCATGTATACCAGTCGTGTCATGGAGGAAGCTATTGCTGCGGTTCTGAAACCCTATGACCTCAGCATTCAACAATACAACGTCTTGCGTATCCTAAGAGGCCAAAAAGGGAATCCTGCCAATTTATGCACGCTACAAGAACGTATGGTAGACCGAAGCAGCAATACCACACGTTTGGTAGACAAGCTCATAAAAAAGGAGTGGGTATCCCGTAATGTTTGCGCCCAAAATCGAAGAAAAGTAGAAATATTCATTACTGAAAAAGGTTTGTCTATTTTACAAATTCTGGACCCCATTACCGAAGAGAACAATAAAAAAATAGTGAGCAGTCTGTCTGCCGATCAATTGGAAGATTTGAACGCATTACTTGACCTATTAAGAGAATAATTAAACATAAACTATAAATTAAACAAAAATGAAATTATTAAAATCCGCACTTATTATTGCTGTAGTTTTCACGGCAGCCGCATTTACAACGCCAATTAAAAAAACCATAAATGTCACTGATAGCTCTATTTCCTGGAAAGGCAAAAAAATTCTAGGATCTCACACAGGTACCATCAATCTGAAAGAAGGTCATTTGGAAATGGACGGAGATCAATTAGTTGGAGGGATGTTTGTGGTAGATATGACTTCCATTACCGTAACCGATTTAGAAGCGGGAAAAGGAAAAGAAAAACTAGAAGGTCACTTAAAAAGTCCCGATTTCTTTGGAATAGAGGCTCATCCAACGGCTACATTGCTTATAAATAAAGCCACGAAAGAAGGCAACACCTACGAAGTAAGCGCCGATATCACCATTAAGGGAAAAACAGAGGCTATTAATTTTGAGCTCGAAATGGGAAAAAGCGCTGCTACGACCAGTTTTAAAGTTGATAGAACAAAATTTGGTATTCGTTATGGTTCTGGTAGTTTTGGAGACGACCTGGGAGATAAAGCCATTTCGGACAAGTTTCTGTTAGACGTTAGCTTGAAGTTCTAACAAATTATTTTAAACTATTTCCTTGCAAATGGTTTGAAGTTTACATTTTCATTTCTATCTTTGAAACATCAAATGAAAAGAAACAGTACACATACTTGGTGGTGGAATAATTTACGAACAGTCGTGAACTAGACCATTTTGTATGTACCCTATATAAAAAGCCTGTCGTTCACGACAGGCTTTTTCTTTTTATGAAACTTTTATACAAAATAGCAGACATAGATCAAACATGGAATACCAATTAAAAACATACTCCAAAAAATTGCTGGCAGACACACTCACACCTGTATCAGTGTATTTGCGTTTGCGAGATAAATTTCCGAACAGCTTGCTTCTGGAAAGTAGCGATTATCGTGCGAACGACAACACTTTTAGTTATATCTGTTGTAATCCCATCGCTTCCATCCGTATCCAAGGGGAGCACATCTTTCAAACATTTCCAGACGCGCGGGTAACGGAAACCGCTCTTACCGATATGGAACCCTCCGCTGGAGTACCTCAGATATTGGAAAACTTTGCCGCTTCTTTTTCTTCCGAAGGTGATTCCTTTAAATTTATTCATAGTGGTCTTTTCGGATATATGTCTTATGACGCTGTTCGTTACTTTGAGAATATTTCAATCTCCAAAAAAGAAGGTGACCTGCAAATTCCAGACATCTTTTATGCAGTGTATCAAAACATAGTGGCTATCAATCACTTCAATAATGAAGCCTATATTTTTGCCCATTGTTTTAATTCTGAAAATAATATCCCTGAATTTGAGCAACTACTGAAGTCCAAAAATTTTGCCGAGTATTCATTTTTGAGAACTGAACAACCCGCCACCAACCTACAAGATTCGGAATTCAAAGAGTTGGTCCTCAAATGCAAGGAACATTGCGCCCGTGGAGACGTATTCCAAATAGTTCCAAGCAAGAGGTTCTCCCAGAAATTTAGTGGAGATGAATTCAATGTCTATAGAGCGTTGCGTAGCGTAAATCCTTCTCCTTATCTTTTTTATTTCGATTATGGAAATTTCAAAATATTTGGCAGCTCACCGGAAGCTCAATTAATAGTTCAAGACGATAGAGCCGAAATCCATCCCATCGCCGGCACCTTCAAACGTACCGGTAATGACGAAAAAGACGCAGAACTGGCCAAACAGCTTGCCATAGACACTAAAGAAAATAGCGAACATGTCATGTTGGTCGATCTGGCGCGTAACGACCTTAGCAGACATGGTAAAAATGTAGTGGTTGAAACCTATAGGGAAGTTCAATTTTTTTCACACGTAATACACCTGGTTAGTAAAGTTACCGCTACAAAAAATCCAAAAACATCAACCCTGCAAATTGTTGCCGACACTTTTCCCGCAGGGACTTTGAGTGGCGCTCCAAAACACAGAGCAATGCAACTGTTGGAAAAGTATGAAAACGTAAATAGAGACTTTTACGGTGGTGCCATCGGTTTTATGGACTTTAAAGGAAATTTTAACCATGCTATAATTATACGCTCCTTTGTAAGTAAAGATCATACCTTACACTTTCAAGCCGGCGCTGGTGTAGTTTCTGAAAGCGATGAGGAGAAAGAGTTGCAAGAAGTCTACAACAAATTAGGGGCATTAACCAGAGCATTAGAACTTGCTGAAAACATTTAAAAAGAAGAGTAATGAAAATATTGGTAATTGATAATTATGACAGTTTTGTTTACAATTTAGTACACTATTTAGAAGAATTAGATTGTGAGGTCGTTGTGAAACGAAATGATCAATTTCATATAGACGAGGTAAACGGCTACGACAAAATTCTGCTATCTCCTGGCCCGGGAATTCCTGAAGAAGCAGGTCTGTTAAAAGAAGTAATTGCCAAGTATGCCGACAAGAAACCTATTTTGGGAGTATGCCTTGGACAACAAGCCATCGCCGAAGTATTTGGAGGAAGTATAATTAATTTAAAAAACGTATTTCACGGTGTCTCCACCAAGGCCAATATCCTAGTTGCCGATGAAGTTCTCTTTAAAGGTCTTGGCAGCTCAATTGAAATTGGACGTTACCATTCCTGGGTGGTATCAAACGAAAATTTTCCAGACGTATTAGAAATTACCTCCACGGATGACAATGAACAAATAATGTCCCTTAGGCATCGTGAATTTGATATTAAGGGAGTGCAATTTCATCCCGAAAGTGTCCTCACCCCGAAAGGAAAAGAAATCATCAAAAATTGGGTGCAGCGTTAACGGCAATCACCTTTTTAAGCATAATAACTAGAATAACTTTAGAAATAATGAAGCAGGTATTAAACAGACTTATTAACCACGAGCAACTCAGCAAGGAAGAGGCTAGAAACATTTTGGTTTCCATTAGTGAAGGTGCATATAACAACAGTCAGATTGCTGCCTTCATGACCGTTTATATGATGCGTAGTGTGACCCTTGAAGAACTGGAAGGTTTTCGAGATGCGCTTTTGGAATTATGCATTCCTTTAGACATCAGCGATTACAACACCGTGGATTTGTGCGGAACAGGAGGTGATAGTAAAAATACGTTTAACATATCCACGCTCGCTTCCTTTGTAACAGCTGGAGCAGGAGTTAAAGTCACCAAACATGGAAATTACGGGGTCTCGTCTATAAGTGGAAGTAGTAATGTAATGGAACAATTGGGTGTTAAATTCAGTAATGAAAGCGATTATTTATTGCAATGTCTGGATCGAGCAGGAATCTGCATTTTGCACGCACCTCTATTTCATCCAGCAATGAAAAATGTGGCGCCTATACGTCGTGCGCTAGGAGTAAAAACTTTCTTTAATATGCTAGGGCCGATGGTAAATCCTGCTTCACCTAAAAACCAATTGGTGGGAGTTTTCAATTTGGAACTAGCACGGATGTATGGCTATTTGTACCAAAAAGGCAACAAAGATTTTACTATTCTCTATGCCATGGATGGTTATGACGAAGTCTCCTTAACAGGTCCGGTAAAGATGATTTCAAATGATACTGAACAACTATTGTATCCTCACAGCTTTGGCTTGGATGTCATACAACAAAGTGATATTTACGGTGGAGATACGGTGGAGGCTTCTGCTAAAATATTTTCGGATATACTTAACGGAAATGGAACTCAGGCGCAAAACAATGTGGTTTGTGCCAATGCAGGTCTAGCCATTAGTACGGTAGAAAAATGTACCATCCCAGAAGGTTTCGAGAAAGCAAAAGAATCGCTCCGGTCTGGTCGTGCGCTTAAAGCCTTAAAAAAATTACAGGAACTCAGCAAATAAAATCCATTGATGTCGATACTTGAAAAAATAACGAACTATAAAAAACAGGAGGTTGCCGCCCGCAAGGAAGCTTTTCCCATTTCGGTTTTAGAGCAATCTTCATTCTTTGCCCGAAAGACGAATTCCATGGCCTATGCGTTACGTAATTCAAAATCGGGCGTCATTGCCGAGCACAAACGTCGGTCTCCGAGCAAAGCCGTTATTAATGATAGAAACCTACTTCCTGACGTAGTTTTAGGTTATGAAAATGCTCATGTTGCGGCCATTTCAGTTTTGACCGATACTAAATTTTTTGGAGGCTCTCTGGATGACCTTCTCTTAGCACGTCAATCTGTTTCTATACCCTTGCTTCGAAAAGAATTTATCATCGATCCCTATCAAATCTATGAGGCCAGAGCGTATGGAGCCGATGCCATTTTATTGATTGCGGCCTGTCTTTCGGAAAAACAACTTCAAGACTACTCGGCGTTAGCAAAGCGACTCCAGCTTGATGTTCTTTTAGAAGTGCACAATTCCGAAGAACTAAAAAAATCTCTTCACGGCACGGTAGATATGCTAGGGGTCAACAACAGAAACTTGAAAACATTCGAAGTTTCCATTGACATTAGTAAAGAACTTTCTAGCTTAATTCCCGACTCATTTGTTAAGGTCTCTGAAAGTGGAATTAGCAGCATTGAGGCAATCCATCAGCTACAACCATTTGGGTTTAAAGGGTTTTTGATTGGCGAGCACTTTATGAAATCAGATAACCCAGGAGAAAAAGCCCTCCATTTTATTGAACAACTATCATGAAGGTGAAACTTAAAATATGTGGAATGAATCATAACACAGCCGAAGTTGCAGCATTGCAACCAGACTACATGGGATTCATCTTTTATGCTAAAAGCAGCCGCAATTTTACAGGCACTCCCCCTATCCCATTGCCATCCATAAAACGAGTGGGGGTTTTTGTAGATGCGACCTTAGAGGATATTTCAAAAAAAATAAAAACATTTAATCTTGATATAGTGCAATTACATGGAGATGAAACACCGGCGTTCTGCGAAGCTGTATCGGATGCGGAAGTCTGGAAGGTTTTTAGTATCAAAGACGCGTTCGATTTTGATAGACTTATTCCTTATGAAACGGGAGTGGACAAATTCCTATTCGACACTAAAGGAAAAGAAAAAGGGGGAAATGGGTATACCTTCGATTGGAAGATTTTAGAGGCGTACAACTCGGCCAAACCATTTATCCTCAGTGGGGGCATTGGACTGGATGAGGTGGAAAGCTTGCAGCAAATATTGAAAACTGAATTACCCATCCATGCCTTGGACGTAAATAGTAAATTTGAATTAGCCCCTGGATTAAAAAACATACAACAACTTACTGAATTTATGAGTCATTTTAAATAAGATTCGAAGGAATCCATCAAAACGACTGAATGCAATTAGACGAACCCGCTTAAACAAAAAGCATGAATTATAACGTTAATGAAAAAGGATATTACGGAGCGTTTGGAGGCGCCTACATCCCAGAAATGCTCTATCCCAATGTTGAGGAATTACGCCAGCAGTATCTGAAAATAACTTCAGATAAAACTTTTAAAAAGGAATTTCATGAATTGCTCAAAGAATATGTAGGACGGCCTACCCCACTTTACTTTGCGAAACGTTTTTCAGAAAAATACAACACCAAAGTTTATTTAAAGAGGGAAGATCTATGTCATACGGGAGCCCATAAAGTGAACAATACGATAGGACAAATCTTGTTGGCTAAACAACTGGGCAAAAAACGCATCATTGCCGAGACTGGTGCCGGTCAGCACGGAGTAGCGACTGCTACCGTTTGTGCATTAATGGGGCTGGAATGCATTGTCTACATGGGAGAAATAGATATTGAAAGACAAGCCCCCAACGTGGCCCGAATGAAAATGTTGGGAGCAACTGTAGTACCCGCGCTTAGCGGAAGCAGAACATTGAAAGACGCAACCAATGAAGCCATTCGAGATTGGATTAACAACCCGGTTGATACGCACTACATTATTGGAAGTGTGGTAGGCCCTCACCCCTATCCGGATATGGTGGCCCGATTTCAAAGCGTTATTTCCGAAGAGATACAGACACAACTTCTTGAAAAGGAAGGGCGTAAAAATCCCGATTATGTAATTGCCTGTGTTGGCGGTGGTAGCAATGCGGCCGGTGCCTTTTACCACTATCTCAATCAGCCCGAGGTAGGCATCATTGCAGTAGAGGCCGCTGGCAAAGGCATCCATAGTGGTGAAAGTGCCGCTACTTCTGCATTGGGAAAAGTAGGGATTATTCATGGAAGCAAGACCCTTTTAATGCAAACCGATGACGGACAAATCACCGAACCTTATTCCATTTCTGCAGGACTCGATTATCCTGGAGTCGGCCCTATGCACGCGCATCTATTTGCCAGTGGGCGAGGAGAGTTCATCTCGGTGACAGACATGGACGCTATGAAAGCCGGACTCGAACTGAGCAAATTGGAAGGCATCATTCCAGCCATTGAAAGTAGCCACGCCTTAGCCATTTTTGAGAACCGAAAATTCAAAGAAGACGATGTGATTGTAGTTAATTTGAGTGGTCGTGGAGACAAAGACTTAAACACCTATATAGCATACTTTAACTTATAAATTGGACACTTCTGCGAAACCATAGTCTATTATGAATAGAATTCAGACCAAATTACAACAAGACCAAAAACTATTGTCTATTTACTTCACTGCAGGATATCCTCAATTGGACAACACTGTTTTCATTATTGAACAATTGGAACAGGCCGGCGTAGACATGATTGAAATTGGGCTCCCCTTCAGTGACCCTTTGGCTGATGGTCCAACCATCCAGGCCAGCTCTACACAAGCTCTAAAAAATGGTATGAGCACTGAATTGCTTTTCGAGCAACTTAAAGATATTCGAAAGACGGTTTCTATACCACTTATTATAATGGGATATTTTAATCCAGTATTGCAGTATGGTATCGAGGCTTTTTGCGCCAAATGCGAGGAAATTGGGATTGATGGCCTTATACTTCCCGATCTCCCGCTATCAGAATATCAGGCACATTATCAACACATTTTTGAAAAACATAAGTTGCTGAATATGTTCCTAATTACTCCGCAAACTTCGGAACCGCGCATACGGGAAATTGACGCTGCCAGCGATGGATTCATCTATATGGTAAGTAGTGCAAGTACTACAGGAGCCAAGTCTAGCTTCGGCACAGATCAAACGGATTATTTTAATCGAATTGCCTCATTAGGGCTCCAGAGTCCTCAAATAGTAGGTTTCGGTATAAGCAACGCTGAAACATTCACCGCAGCCACAAAAACAACTCGAGGGGCCATCATTGGTAGTGCCTTTATTAAAATGCTTTCCTCTGAAGGAGTTAATGGTATTGC
Source organism: Bacteroidota bacterium (assembly GCA_039028295.1). Taxonomy (GTDB): domain Bacteria; phylum Bacteroidota; class Bacteroidia; order Flavobacteriales; family Flavobacteriaceae; genus Aureisphaera. The sequence goes on along the minus strand of JBCCIJ010000014.1, from coordinate 21,569 downwards.
AGATTTCGTTGCGGGAATAAGAGCGTAGAAAAAGGGGCATTCATATATTATTATAAAAACAAAAACCCCTCCATTGCTGGAGGGGTTTTCTTGGTTGGTTAAATAGTCTATTACTCTTTCACGAGTCTCTTCATTGTGCTCTCATTTTCACTCTGGATCTGTAACATGTACACTCCACTTGATAATTGAGACACATCAATCGTTTTCTCCTGTTGCATATCGCTTAGGTCGATTGTGCTAACTAGTCTTCCGTTCACATCGTAAATGGCTACTTTCTCCAATTGGATACCAGTTGCATTTGAAATGGTCACTTGACTATCGGCTGGGTTAGGGAATATTGCAACTCCTTCACTAAGACCGTTGTCATCAACTCCTAAGATACTCTCTACAGTAAGTTCGAAAGTACAAGTACCAATGTTTCCGTACTCATCTTCAGCACTCATTGTCACAGTATAAACTCCATCAGGAAGTAATGTTCCTGGAGCTGGATCTTGATCGAAGATAGTTAATGGATCAGTACAGTTATCTGTAGCAGATGCCTGACCTAAATCGAAGTAATCCGGAACTGGGTAGAACTGATTACCTGCACCTGGGTCAACAGTGATGTCGTCAGGACAAGTAACAACTGGTGGAAGAAGATCAACCACAGTTACTTGAGAAGTACAAGAAGCAAGGTTACCACTTGAGTCACTAGCAAATACTGTAACAGTAATTGGTGAGCTGGCGATATCATCACAATCTACTTCAAAAATATCCAATCCTAGTGTTTCGATACCACAAGCATCAAACGACAACGGACCACCTGGAATCTCTACGAAGAATGCATCTCCATCTGAGTTATCCAAAGTAAGTGTCCAGTTGGCTGGATCAAATTGACCAGTAAATCCAGGTTGGAAGTTACTAACAACCGTAGTAGACGGTCCGAACAATCCATCGGCAGATTGAGAACGGAATCCAAATACATCACCCGGAGCTAAAGCTACAGCTTCGCTACCCATTTGAGAGTTAGCACCTGCTGGATCAGTTAATTCAGTATATGCTCCATTTAATATGTATCCGAAGCTATCGAAAGCAGCACCGTCATCTGTGTTATACAACCAGTCGAAAGTTATGTTTTCTGCATCCGTAACGTTAACCGTAAAGTCTGTATTACCAACAGCACCAGAAGCGTTATCACTACTAATAGTAATTACCTCAAAAGTACTTGGCATTACTGCAAGAAGATCCTCAGGATCAATAACAGCTTCACCGTTCTCGTCCAATTCGATAGTTACGTCCATACATAATAAGATAGGATCCGTAACGTCATTCACATTAACAGTTGCGAAACAAGTTCCAACGTTTCCGCTGTCATCTGTTACCGTTACTTCAATAATGTTCTCACCTAGGTTAGAACAGTCAAGGTCAAGTGTAGTTGACATTCCTGAACCTGCATCATAAATGATGTTTCCATTCCAAACACGTGGAGAGAATAGGGTTCCATCAAATGGATATCCTGAACCAGATCCTTCTAGGAATTCGATGTTAGCATCACTAGCAAATACATCTCCTACATTGTTACCGTTGGTATAGTTAAATCCACCTGTACTGAAATCGGTTGGAGTCACATAGAAAGCGTGAGTCTCACCGGCAGCCATAGCGTAACCAAGTGCTAGGTTAAGAGGTGTCGAAACACCGTCTCCATTAGACACAACACCAGGGGCAGTTCCAATTAAGGTCCATGCTCCAGGATCTGTTTCAAATCCAACATATGTTCCAAGCTTAGCATATACTTCAACATCGAATGTTGCTCCAGTATCACCATGAATATCGAATGACTGAATAGTCACATCGTTAAGGGCGTTCATATCGAACATGTTACCGAAGTTACCGTTACCACCTGCGAAGGTAGTCTCTAATGTTTGAGGAGTTGGAGCACCACCTACAGTAGCAGTCCATCCACAAGCTTCGTCTACACTTATTAATAGATCCGTAGCATTGATAGTTGCCATACCGTTGGCATCTAAGTCAACTTCTAACGGTGGAGCAACGATAGGATCGAAATCGTATGTAATTGCCCAGCTATTTAAAGTACCAGTGTCTCCACCAGCATCATCTTCAACAAATAAGGTCCAAACACCAGCAGAATCTTCACCATCAAAAGCAGAAAGTGCGTTAGAAGGGATATAGTCATCTAATGGGAAGGCATCAGCACCTGTTCCTCCACCACCTGGATCACAATCCAATGGATTGGCAGATTCATCGTCAAAGGTGAAGCCCATATCGTTAGCGCTACATCCGTCGGCGTCATCAAATACAATTACTTGAGTTCCAGCTGGAGACTCTAAGGTAAGTGTAATATCACCGGTCCATGTGTGCTCAATATCAATGTCCATATTAAGGTCATTGATCGTAAAGCTATCTGGTATATTAATAGTTGTAGAGAATGTAGTGTTATCTACAATGGCAATACCTGGGCTGTCACTTACTGTGTTAGGTCCGGTTAATTGCTCTCCAATACAAACTACAACTGGAGCGATATCATCTACAATAGTAATCACAGACATACAAGTAGCAGTGTTACCAGACTCATCAGTAGCGGTAACCATTACCGTATTGTCTCCAACATCGGCACAAGTAAAGTCTAAGCTACTAGATGGAGGTGTACCGAAGTCGTAAATAATGTTACCACTAAAGTTTCTTGGACGGAAAGTTCCACCTGAGAATACAGCCGGACCACCTTTTCCAACACCTTCATAAATTTCTAGGTTCGCATCAGATGCCCATAAAGCACCTTCTGTATTACCATTAATATAGTTATGGTTTGTTCCGTTGGTTTGTGCCACATAGAATGCTACCATATCACCAGCTCCAACAGAAATGTTCATATTCAATCCAAGTGGAGTTGGGTTACCTCCGCCGGCACCAGTAACTCCTAGAGCTGTACCTACTAAGGCCCAGTCACCAGCATTACTTTCAGAGCCAACATAGCTACCCATTTTCATATAAACCTCATAATCTACAGTACCGTCACTATTGTTCACATCGAAGGAATTAATAACGATATCGTTGATTGCCATGATGTCGAACATGTTACCGCTAAACCCATTGTTGTCTGCAAACGAAGTTGTAAGAGAAGCAGGAGTCAATCCTCCAAAAGTTAGGGTAGTTGTTGGACAGTTATCTGTTGCACTGGCAACATCACCTGTGGTTACTGTAGCCATACCTGCTGCATCCAAGGAAACAGTAATGTCATTACATGTAATTACAGGAAGTTCGTTATCTACGATAGTAATATTGAACGTACAGTCTGCCGTATTACCCGTTGAGTCTGTTGCTCTAAAAGTAACAGGAGTAGTTCCTACAGGGAATACATCTCCACTACCTAGTACACCAGGATCTGGAGAAATTTGCTCTACGCTTATTAGGTCGCCATCAGGATCGATAGCAACAGCTGCGCCGTAATTAACAACACCACCACAAACTCCTGGATCCGTAAATTCAGAAATATCTGCTGGACACATAATTACTGGTGGGCTACCTAGGATAGGCGTGAAGTCTAAACAGTAGCTAAATAATTCACCATCATCACCAGCAGCAGCATCTGAAATATTTAGTACCCAGTTTCCATTAATATCTTCACCAGCAAATACGGTATTCAATAAACCACCTTGTGCTTGGTAATCAGGATCAGGTGCTCCACCGCCCCATCCAGAAATATCATTTCCAGAAGCATCTGTAAATACTAATTGACTTGGGTTTGTATCTAATCCACTAGATCCACCATTGTTGACAGACAGGTCAATGCTAGTTAAAGCAGGTGACGTCAACGTAATAGTCAAGTCACTTGCCCAAGAATGTTCTAAACTTAAAGTCACATTGTCCAATGTATAATCGGTACCAATAAGACCTGTATCTCCAACGACTGCTGTCGAAGGATCCATAGGACCACTTGTTCCAACGGCAGGAATTAATAAAGGAGCATTTCCACACTCAGAAACTGGTGGAGGTAATGTACAATCACCTGTTAAGTTCCATACAAAATCCCAGGGGCCACCTCCAATTTGGGCACCCATTGGAAGCCAACTTGCACCATCCGTATTTGAAGCTGAACATTCTAGACCTGTAACGGTAAGCGTTAATTCCCAGAAAAGATCAGTATTTCCAAGAGAGTTAGTGGCACGAATTCCCATCCAGTAGTTTGTTCCTCCGACTAAACCTCCTCCCGGAAGTGAAATACCACTTCCCGTAAGATCCATAGTTGTAGTAACAATGTCTCTACCAAAAGCAGTACCAGTCACAGCTTGCGAAGCGGGTGCCGCAAAAGGCGCCGTTGCCACAACTGCACCTGGAGATCCGGCTGCATCTGCATAGAAGGTAACTTCAACACTTGTGATTGAAGATCCAGTAGTGGTTAACAATGGTATTACCAAGCTTTCAGGAGCAAGGTTCATGAATATGGCAACGTTAAAATCATCCGCTCCTGTAAACGCGGAAGGATCTGAAACATTGAAACCATTTGGAAAACCAGCTGGCGGTTGGTCATAACCACAAGGTGCAAACGAAAACGGTGATCCCGTTTCAGCGGTTCGAACCACATTGGCATCGACACCCAATTCGGCTACGGAAGCTACCTGGGAGAAGCCCAAATAACCTACCAGCATTAAAATCAATAATGTAATTTTCTTCATAATTAAGTAGTTTAATTTATCAAAATTAGTTAATAGTTTGTTAAGATAAATAAAATAAATGTATCCCAAATAAAAAAAAGTCACGCAATTCAAAAAAAGGATTAAAAGCATATTTCATCGACGAAATACATAGTATTTTGTTAAATTATTTTGTCGAAAAAACTAAGACCAAAGTTTTATATATTTGCTTGCAACCTACATTTTTAAGATACCTGACACATGATTTCAAGAATATTTTTGCTTCTACTAATTTTCTCACTTTTCTCCTGCTCCAACGAAACAAAGCAAGATGTTAAAAAAGGAGGTTTTACAGATGGAGCTACCACTCTTTTTTCCAAAGTTTCTTCGGAAAAATCCAATATAAAATTCAAGAATAAAGTTGAAGAAACCATGGATTTCAACTTCCTGAATTACGTATATATTTATGCGGGTGCCGGAATGGCAGTTGGAGACATTGATAATGACGGCTTGCAGGATGTGTATTTTATCTCCAATCAAGGACCCAATAAGTTATATAAAAATAAAGGTGACTTCTCCTTTGAAGATATTACCGCTACGTCAAAAACCGAAGATTTTACAGGCTTCTCCACCGGAGCGACGATGTTAGATATTAATAACGATGGCTGGCTTGATATTTATGTGTCCAAGGCGGGATCCATGGGTAATGATAACGGGAGAAGAAACAAACTTTTTGTCAATCAAAAGGATGGCACTTTTAAGGAAGAAGGAAGGAAATGGGGAATTGATGATCCGGGCTACACCACTCAAGTCTATCAATTGGATTACGACAAAGACGGCGACCTGGACCTATATGTATTGAACTACCGCTACGATTTTAAAAATAACTCGAAAATTAGTGGTGCCATTCAAAGTCAGATCGAAGAAATTACCAGCGACCAACTCTACCGAAATGACGGCACCAAATTTACCAAGGTAACAGGACAAGCCGGACTTTATAATAAATCATGGGGCTTAGGTGGAGCTGTTGGCGATTTCAATAATGACGGCTGGGACGATCTATACGTAGCTAATGACTATTTGGAACCAGACCTTATGTATATTAATCAAAAGGATGGTACCTTTAAAGATGAAATCCTCTCGCGCCTTAACCATATCTCCTTTAATAGTATGGGAGTGGATTACGCCGATTTGAACAACGATCTTCAACCGGACCTCATCACCGTGGATATGCTGGCCGAAAATTATGCCCGAAGCAAAAAGAATATGGCTTCCATGAGCACCTCAAATTTTCAAGCTATGGTAGACGTGGGATATCACCATGCCTATATGGCCAATATGCTACATTATAATATGGGGAACGGAAAGTACAAAGAGACCGCGCAATTAAGTGGTATCGTAAAGACCGATTGGAGTTGGGCGCCTCTTATTGTTGATTTGGACAATGACGGACTTAAAGATATTTACATCTCCAATGGTGTTGTTAAGGACTATACCAATCAAGATTTTCGAACCGAGATTCGCGCCAAGAACGCTCGTGGTGAGTCCATGACCTTGGAGGGTGTACTCGCTTTAATGCCTTCAGAAAAACTGAATAACTACGTTTATAGAAACAATGGAGATCTTAGCTTCGAAAACTCCATTGAATCTTGGGGCATGAACGACCCATCATTTTCCAACGGTGCTGCCTATGCCGACTTCGACAATGATGGCGACATGGATCTCATTGTTAGTAACGCCAATCATGAAGTAGGTCTTTACCGCAATAATGCTAACCAGAACTTTGCGCAAGTAAGACTAAAAGGACCACAAAACAATACGCTGGGGTTAGGCGCTTCAGTGACGTTAAAAAATAAACAAGGGCAACAATTTCAAAAATTATATTTGGTCAGAGGCTATCAGTCTTCTGTTTCTAATGTGTTGCATTTTGGTTTAGGAGATGACGAAAACATTGAGCAAATTAAAGTGCAATGGCCCGACGGAAAAGTATCCACTTTGGAGGCTCCTAAAGCAAATTCGTTGATCGAAGTAGACTATGCCTCGGCCGTACAAGGCTCGTCCAATTCGATTGCTGAGACCAAAAAAACAACTATAGATCCTGCTAGCCTGGGTATTGACTATGCCCATATTGAAAATGAATTTAATGATTATGCCCTTCAGCTTTTAATTCCGCAGAAACAGTCTACTAAAGGAACAGGATTGGTAAGCGCCGATGTTAATGGTGACGGACTGGAGGACTTTTTTGTGGGAAATGCCAAAGATGCGACTGCCGCACTTTATCTTCAGAATAACAACGGAAGTTTTTCAAAATCGAATGAAAGTCTTTGGAAAAAAGAAGCTGCATTTGAAGATGCCAATGCCCTATTTTTTGATAGCGATGGCGATGGTGACCAGGACTTGTATGTGGTAAGTTCTGGCTATGAACTGGCCAAGAAAAGCCCACTCCTACAAGATAGACTTTATATCAATGACGGACGCGGAAACTTCAGTAAAAATGCAGGAGCCTTACCTTCCATGCTTACTTCGGGAAAATCGGTGGTGGCAGGTGATTATGATAAGGACGGCGACTTGGACCTTTTTGTAGGCGGTAATGTGATTCCGGCAGAATACCCAAAAACTCCGAGATCGTATCTATTGAAAAATGAGAATGGTAAATTTACAGATGTCACCGCAGCAAATAGCGCATTATCCGAGATTGGAATGGTTTCGGAAACACTGTTTACCGATTATGACGGAGATAGTGATCTGGACCTATTGGCGGTGGGAGAATGGATGCAACCCACTATATTCAATAACAACAACGGTGTTTTTGCTAAAGCCGAAAATATTTCGGGTTTAAATAAGACCGAAGGTTGGTGGTTTAGTGCCACTTCCGGGGATTTTGATGGCGATGGTGATGAGGATTATATCTTCGGAAATGTGGGCAAGAACAATAAATTTCAACCCAAAAAGGACAAACCGATTTATATCTACGGAAAAGATTTTGACGACAACGGAAGTTTTGACGTGGCCTTGAGTAAAATTAATGATGGCAAATTGGTTCCGGTTAGAGGTAAGGAATGCAGTAGTGAACAAAACCCTTATCTGCTTGAAAAAATAGGCACCTATAAAGAATTTGCCAATTTAGAAATGAAGGATATTTATGGCGAAGATAAACTGAAAGACGCCTTCCAATTAACTGCCCATTTGTTTGAGACCGTTTATGTGGAAAACCAGGGCAATGGCACTTTTAAAGTAACCAAATTGCCTAATGAAGTACAAACGGGCCCTACCCTTTCGCTGGCGGCAACAGACGTAAACAAAGATGGACATCTGGACATCATGGGAGTGGGAGCCATTTATGATGCCGAAGTAGAGACCATTAGATATGACAGTAATTACGGTTACGTCTTACTGGGTGATGGGAAAGGTGGATTTACTCTTAGTAAGGAACACGATCCTTTTGTAGATAGCGACGCCAAGGACCTATTAGCTATCAAAGTAAATGGAAATGACTATTATATGGTGGTAAGCAACAACGCGCCTTTGCAAGTGTTTACCTTCAATCCATAAAACTAAAAGAATTCTCGATATTGTAAAACCCTAAATTCGATCGTTGTCATTTTGGGGTTTTTAGTTTTTAGATCTTTGTATTTCTGAAGACTTCCCACTGCTCTATTCGCCGCTCCGGAAGGCGCCGTAAGAGATACTGTTGTAATGGTTCGGCCTGTTCTTGGAAGTTGAAAAGAATGTACTCTTGGCACTTCATTGGACACCACCTCAAGCGGTAGTTGATACTTTTTCAATAATCTTCGGAAGAAATATTCTGGACCATTTTTACTATTACCTCCTGTGAACAAAAGCGTATTCAACTTGTCATTCGCTTCCAAAATAGCAACAAGATCTCGCAACCTGGCATCTTGCATTCCTAAATCACTTGCATCAATTTTTTCACGCTGTGCTGATGCCACGATATCACATATACCAATATGATTTCTGACAAGAAACTCCTTTCGTTGCTGAATGGCAGTTTCGGTAGTCTCAAATTTCAACTCCAAATTAAAAATCTTATTGAGGATGGGCCATAGCTGTCCGTCTCTACTTCCGTAACAAAAATTTACATCTCCTTCTTTTAATTCACCGGTAGTAAATCGTGGTGGCGGTAAGGTGCCCACAATGAGCTTTGTAGCGTTTTCAGGAATATAGGGCGGGTATGGATGTGTATGATTAAACATGTGATGTTTAATAGTTAAGTAGCGCCGTTATTCTCATTCAAATATTCGTCTGTAAAATGAGCCTTATGCTTATCCTTTGAAAACTTTTCTTTATTGTAGTCTGACGATTTACCTTTGGGAATGGAAAGGCTTTCCCAATCTGGCCCCTTCAACATTCTACCTATATAAACCACTTGTCCCATATGATAAGCATAGTGCGCTAATTGCCTATTGATCGCTTCTACAATTGAATGACCCTGATTTCGAATGTACACTTGGGTTTCAAAATTTTCTGAAGTAACAGACTTTAGTGCTGCGAACACACAATCCCAACCGGCTGTCCAATAGTCCATGAGTTCTTCCCTGGATCGAATAACCGATTCAAACTCCATCTCTCGGTTGCGCCATTCTTTTTCTCCATCCGATGTGAGGAATTGGGTCCATCTGGATTTCATATTTCCCGACAGATGATTAACGATAATCGCTATCGAATTACTCTCGTCATTAAACTGCCAAAACAATTGATCGTCCGTGAGTTGTTTAAAAGTACGTTCCCCTAACAATTTATAAAATTCAAGTTGCTTGGTCACACTTTCCATATAATTTTCCTTCACTTCCATTCAATTTAAGGTTGAGTCAGGCTTGATCTATCGAATGAACACGAGTTCATTTTCGGTGGACATCGATTCGCTAAAACCGTATCCTTCATAATTAAAAGCCTTAAGATCATCTATACTTTGCGCATTGGTATCTATGCAATAACGAGTCATATAACCACGAGCCAACTTTGCAAAGGTCATAATGGTTTTGTATTCTCCATTTTTCAAATCCTTAAAAATGGGGGTGACCACCTTCGTCTTTAGGGTTTTTAGATCGACGGCTTTAAAGTATTCTGTGCTTGCCAGGTTCACAAATAATTCGCCATCCTCCAATTCGTCATTAAGGGCTTTCGTGATCTTTTGCTTCCAGAATTCGTAGAGATTCTTATTCTTTCCAACGGGAAATTTGGTTCCCATTTCAAGACGGTACGGTTGAATAAGATCCAAAGGTTTTAAAACACCATAGAGTCCCGATATAATTCGAAGTGTATCTTGAAGCGAGTCAATTTTACTGGCTGGGAGTTCGTATACATTCAAACCTCGATATACATCACCATTGAACGCATATACACAAGGGCGGGCATTGGAGTTGTTGAACGGTAAAGCCCATGCCTGATTGCGTTCGTAATTTAACCTTCCCAAATTATCCGAAATACTCATTAACTTCGATAAAGTTCTGGCCGATTTCTTTTTCAGCAGTTTATTCAATCTATTGGATTCGTTTAGAAATATAGCCTCTGTGGAACGTGTGGTGGGAAGAGGCTTCTCAAAGTCTAGCGATTTTGCCGGAGAAATAACAATTTTCATAGGATGTTCTTTTCAGTAAAAATAACAAGAAAAATTGAGGTAAATGACTCCTACTTATTAAATGAAAAAATAGTACTATAAAAAAGGGTGATCTTCTTTTTTATGCTAAAGCAACCTCTGATGGTCTTAAAATTTGCGCCATCTCTACTACAAAAAGCTGCTACTCCGTGGTGTGTTTAGAGTAGTTTCTCCACTTCTCTAAACAACCCTCGATATCCTCAGGAATGGGTGTTTCGAAACGCATTGGTCGCCCGGTGGTTGGATGTACAAAGCCAAGAGTTCGAGCATGCAAAGCCTGTCGAGGCAACATTTTAAAGCAGTTTTCGACGAACTGTTTGTATTTACTAAAGCTAGTTCCTTTAAGAATCTTGTCCCCGCCATAGCGTTCATCATTAAATAAGGTATGACCCATATGTTTAAGATGCACTCTAATTTGATGGGTGCGGCCTGTTTCTAAGCGACAGGAAATTAGGGTCACATACCCCAATCGTTCCAACACCTTAAAATGAGTAACTGCCGGCTTCCCTTTTTCAATGTCATCCCCAAAAAAAACGGTGTTTTGAAGTCTGTTTTTCGGATGCCGCCCAATATGCCCTTCAATAGTTCCTTGGTCTTCGTCTACACTTCCCCAAACCAGGGCCACATATTCGCGTTCTGTAGTCTTTTCGAAAAATTGTTTCGAGAGGTGAGTCATGGCCCTTTCAGTTTTAGCGACCACCAGTAGGCCACTGGTATCTTTGTCAATACGATGCACCAGACCAGGACGATTGCTGCTGTTATTAGGTAGATTTTCAAAATGAAAAGTCAGTGCATTAATTAAGGTCCCGCTATAATTGCCATGACCGGGATGCACCACCATACCTGCGGGTTTGTTCACCACTAAGACTTCTTCATCTTCATAAACAATGTCAAGAGGAATATCTTCCGGCACCAACAGAAACTCATAGGGTGGATGCTCAAATAACACACGCACCACGTCGTTAGCTTTCACTTTATAACTTGACTTTACCGCTTGATCATTGACGTGAATATTGCCATCCTTTGCGGCTTTTTGAATTTTATTTCGGGTGGCGTTCTCCACCTTATTCATGAGATACTTGTCCACGCGCAAGGGTTGTTGTCCCTTGTCTGCAACAAACCTAAAATGCTCATATAGATCGTCATTACCAGTTTCTTCCTCTGGCCCGTTAATTTCCTCCATCGCCTTCCCTTTCCGATTCATTAACATCCAGCTCTTGAGAAGCTGCTTCAACGGCATTTCGGTTGAGACCTCCATTTCCATCGCCCAGTACCAGATCGATGACTGATGTCTTTTGTAGTTTATCTCCAGCCTCAATTTTAATTCCTTTATGGCGCAACTCCAGCACCTCATCCTTAGCAATATATTTGCGATAGGTCACTTCTCCAACTGCAAAACCAATGGATTTTAAGGTAGGCTCTGCCTGTCTTCTTGTTTTACCTACAACTTCGGGTATGGCGATCATTGGGTAACCGGAACGGTTCATATAAATGTAAATTTTCCGATCTTCCTTCACCAATTTGCCGGCTTTAGGTATTTGTTCGATAACGGTTCTATAGGGAAAATTGGGGTTGTAACTGGCCGAGTCCAAGACCTCAAGACGCAGGTCCACATCGTCCAAAGCGTCTTCAGCCTCTGCCAAGGACATTTTAGCCAAATCGGGAACCTCGATCTCCTGACCGTGATTGGTAGTGAATTTCAACCACCAAAGCACAATAAACGACAGCACAACAAGGGCAATCACTGCTAAACCTAATTGCTTTAAAAAGGCCTTGGTAAATAGAAATTTGAAAAATGTCATACGTTAAATGTTAGTGCACAAAAATAGTAAACGTAAATTTAGTATCATTTCGTCTACTTATAATTTTAACATTATACGTTTATTGAAATTAACGAGACAGACCTTAAAGGGCCTGATAGCATTAACTTTATAAAATTATGCACCCACATTATCAGTTCTTTTAAGGGAATAATGATATTTTTGTTAAACGACCTAATGATTTGTTTGATATGGCAAAAAAGAAAGTAGCTGTAGCCATGGGAGGCTATTCTAGTGAAATTGAAATTTCAATTCAAAGTGGCAGCATAGTTTGTGATGCTTTGAATAAGGATATTTTTGAAGTGTACCCCGTTCATATTTTGAAAGAGGGTTGGTACTTCATTGCCGAAGATGGAATGAAAAGCGAAATTGATAAAGGAAATTTCAGCTTTAAAATAAATGACACCACCATTACTCCAGACGTTGTTTTCAACACGGTGCATGGCACTCCGGGCGAAGATGGATATTTGGCATCCTACTTTGAGCTTCTGGGAATCCGGCATACCAGTGCAGGGTTTTACGCAGCAGCTCTCAGCTTTAACAAAAGGGACTGTTTGTCTGTTTTAAAAGGCTTCGGAATTCATTGTGCCACATCGTTTTATGTCAATAAGGGAGATGATATAGATACCACTGCCATTATCAACAAGGTTGGGTTACCTTGTTTTGTAAAACCGAACCGAGCGGGTTCCAGTTTTGGAATTAGCAAGGTGACTAAGGAAGTAGCCTTGGAACCAGCATTGGCAAAGGCCTTTGGAGAAGACCGTGAGGTAATTATTGAATCGGCCCTCACTGGAACAGAAGTTTCGGTGGGAGTATTCAAAACTAAAGATGAATTGATTGCTTTTAACCCTACTGAAATTGTTTCGGAGAACAGTTTTTTTGATTATGAAGCCAAGTACGAGGGTAAGTCGGAAGAAATTACTCCCGCTCGGATTTCAGAAGAAGACACCCTAAAGGTTCAAACAGAAGCCATCAAAATTTACGGCTACCTCAATATGAAGGGAATTAGCCGTTCCGATTTTATCCTTCAAGATGGTATCCCCTATTTTATTGAAATTAATTCTACCCCTGGGCTTTCGGCAGAAAGTATTGTCCCAAAACAAGTGAGGGACGCCAATATGACACTTACTCAATTTTTTGAAATGCTCGTAGAAGAGGCGCTTGCATAGTATTCAGAAAAAAATAATTTATCTTCTGAAAATCGGTCTGTTCAATTAGGTAGAAATACGTATAGCATAACCTATATTCCTTTTGTAACTTTTACTGCTAAAAAGTTATTCGTCGAGAATGTCCCATCGTAAAGCCAAATCTGAGTCGCAAAAGACCGCTGTCCCGCAAATAGGGTCAAACCCTCTTTCTGAGCGGTCGGCTACCTCAAAATTTGCCGATAATCGTCCTGAAGCCGTCGCTCAAAGAAAACTTCAGGAAATGGCTAATAAAAGTCCTCAAGTTGAGCAAACTGGGCAGTCACAGGATATGGCCAATGCATTCTCTTCGGTAGCTCCTGTTCAGAAGAAAAATAACAATACAGGATTACCGGATCAACTTAAATCTGGAATTGAAAACCTATCGGGTTATTCCATGGACGATGTAAAAGTACATCGCAACTCTGATAAGCCCGCTCAATTAAATGCACATGCCTTTGCTCAGGGAACCGAAATACATTTGGCCTCAGGGCAGGAAAAACATTTGCCTCATGAAGCATGGCATGTGGTTCAGCAGAAGCAAGGAAGAGTGAAGCCAACGGTTCAAATGAAAAACAACCCTTCAGCTAAGGCAAAAAAAGGAGTGAACATTAATGACGATCCAGGATTGGAAAAAGAAGCGGACATTATGGGAGCTAAAGCCGCGCAAAATTCCGAAGAAAAAACATCAGGAAATACCCTTCAAAAAAAGAAGCTGAAAACAACTGCCAGCCCAGGTCAGCTAAAAAAGAAAACCGACCTCACTCCTGGGGTTTTAAATATGATAGGAGAAAGTCACAATGATTATCCAAATAAAAATGCCCGCGCTTACGATGCCACTAAAATTAAAGAGAAACTGGGGCAAGGAGTAAAATACTACCAAGAGGGCTCTTTAAAAACGAAAAAAAGCAACAAAGATTTTTCAGATCCCGTAGACCTGCGCGTGGAGCAAATTATTTCATTTACGCAAGAACATTGCACAAGGTTAGTTCCCAAATTGAAGGCCATTAATCTAAGCAAGTTGGATCTGGAGATCAGTGAAATTGAAGAAGGAAAAGAGGCCGTAGCAGAAACGGTCAAAGAATTGACACCCAGTATAATGAGTGAAGATTTTGATGAAGACATTGTTATAGAGGCGATTAAAAGTAAAAATTTCTCCATTGACAAACTGGAAATTTTGTCGAAAGTAAAAACGTGGAATACCGAAATTGTTGATCCCGATGATAAGTATGAGGAAAATTTTGATGCCGTCTCTGATGCACTCGACATGGTTATTTTCCAAAAACAAAAAGAACTTAGCTCACAGGGAAGTTTAGTGTTTGCTTCTAGTGAGATAGATACCGGAAAGCGTATTCTCATGAATGAAATGGACAATTTTTATGAAAGTTTCAACCTTAGGCTTCCCACTATTCTAAAGGTGTATCTACACCTTAAACATGAACGACATTACGCCAATTCAGCAAATCATTTCGAATTTGATGTGGCAAAAATTCCAGGAGTACTGGCCGCCTGGAAAGAAATAAGATTACTTCTTGATCATATAAGAACAGTGTATCGGACGGGTGATGGTAAATTACTAAAAGCGGCCATTTTACAGGCTCTTGAAGTATTAAACGAATTACTTAAAGCCCTCGACTCGGGCATGGCGGAAGGTAAAAAGAACAGACATGAAGACGATGTTCGTCAACATAGAAGTGAGGCCATGCATCATGCTGCTCAGACATTACATGGTAAAAACATCGCATGGAAAGTAGGTGACTTCCATGTAGACGACATCTTTGGAATGGAAGAAATGGGCATAATAGAAACCGATTATGCCTATATTACTAAACAAGATTTTGCTGCAAAATATTACGACAAAACCGAAATGCAAAGCTTTACCGGAAGTCATGATGTTTTAAAAGAACAAGAAGAAAGAGAGGTAGAAGACAGAGCCATTTACAGTAGTGCAGATCAAATATTAGCCGATCCCGAAAAAATGAAAATTGCCATGTCTAATGAACCTAACTGGGATGCCATTTTTGGAAGTATTGAACATTTGGACCTTAGTAACCTCATTACAAATGCCACGGGAATAATTGTAGATGCCATCCTTAAAGGTAAAATACCTAAGCTCAAATCTATTTCAATTTCAAAACAAAGTATGACTCCAGATCTAAATGGCAAACTTATTGGGCATGGAATTGAGGTAAATCTGGTCTAATGGGTATGCTTTCTTTGCTGTTATGGGAACCAAGAGGTAAATCGGCAAATATCATTACCTTAGTATCCAAATTGTCATAGCCCATGAAAATTGCTGTTTTTCCGGGATCCTTCGATCCAATTACCCTAGGCCACCTTGATATGGTGGAACGCGCGATTCCTCTTTTCGATAAAGTGATCGTGGCAATTGGAACCAATTCGGCCAAAAAATATATGTGGGACTTAGAAGAACGCAAGGTATTCATTGAAAAAACCTTTGCCGATCATCCCTCCGTGGTGGTTAAAACCTACGAGGGTTTGACTGCTAATTTCTGTAAAAATGAAGGGGCTCAATTTATCCTTCGCGGGCTTCGTAACACTACCGACTTTAACTATGAACAGACCATCGCTCAAGCCAATCAAAAGGTAAATGGAGTCGATAGCATCTTCATTATTTGTAGCCCGGAATATTCTCACATCTCCTCTTCGATAGTTCGAGATATAGCGCGAAACAGAGGAGATATCACAGGTTTGGTACCGCTAAAAGCCGCTATTTCAATAGTTTCTTAGAGCCTTTTTTTAATTCTGAAAAACCTCGGCAAAAACTGTATCGAGCATAACCAATGACCATCGTTGTTAGTTGAGAAGATTATTTGCGTCTTAATGTAATAACCTTTAACCAAAAACCGCATGGAAACGACTAAATTTCATCAGCTCTGTGGAGCCTATGACGCTGCTCAAGAGAATTTCAATACCTATCAAAATGATTGCCATGTTTTTTCAATGGAGTTTGTTCGAGAAATCAAAGCGTATTATGAAATTCCGGAGAGTCAGTTTTCGTTATATAGAATGAATAAAGAAGGAGGTTTCGAGTTAGTCCCTTCTGCCCTAATTCATGCCCTAACCTTGGGAGAAGACTACTATTGGAATTTTGGTTTTGGACTTACGGTTTGCCGTGCGCTGGAAACACTACCCGAAGAGCTCATCTTAGTACATATTATGTTTCGAAAGAATGAGAATGAAGAGTACTTCTTAAAATACGCCTATGGTGGTGAAGAATACAAAGTGATTAAAGGAGACCCCGCTAGCTATATTCCTTTTTTTGATTTTTTATTTTCCACCATTATGGCCTCATACCAACAACAAATGCAGCAATTTGTGGGCGAAAAAACCACCAGGAAGCTGGGTTATATTCAGTAAAAATTTGGCACCAGTCATTTTCCGAGCCTAAATTGCGGGTACAAAAAAACTCCTTCAGCATGACTGAAAGAGTTTCAATTTTGTAAAAAAGTAGAGGATCAAGCTATAGCGCTGCTACGTGCTTTGCTAAACCAGACTTCAAGTTAGCCGCTTTATTGGCGTGAATAATATTATTCTTCGCAAGCTTATCCAACATAGAGACCACTTCAGGAAATAAAGCTTCTGCTTCTTTCTTGTTTGTAAGTTCTCTAAGCTTCTTCATAGCGTTACGTGTCGTTTTGTGCTGATAACGATTGCGCAAACGTTTTGTTTCGCTACTTCTAATTCTCTTTAAAGCTGACTTATGATTCGCCATAATTCTCTTTCTTAATTTTGTTTTGTAGTCCGTAGGGGAATCGAACCCCTGTTACCAGGATGAAAACCTGGCGTCCTAACCCCTAGACGAACGGACCATTTTGCTTTTTAATGCGGATGCAAAAATACAACTTTTTTGAAATGCTGCAAATTCCAAATAACTTTTTTCGCAAAAAATTAATATGCCTTGGCAAACAAGACTTTTCTTGTACTTGGCTCTCCAGTAACCATACACTTTCCTGGCGCATTATCATCATCTAAAGGAATACAGCGTATTGTTGCTTTTGTCTCCTTTTTTATTCGGTCTTCCGTTTCCGCAGTGCCATCCCAATGGGCCGAAATAAATCCTCCTTTAGCAGCCAAAACTTCTTTAAATTCGTCATAAGTAGCTACGGTCGTTGTATTTTCATTTCTGAAGCTGGCCGCTTTTGCATATAGATTTTTTTGAATTTCATCCATCAGAGCCACAATTTGATCTGTTGCTTCTTCTGTTTTCATGAATTCCTTGGTCAACGTATCGCGTCGTGCCACTTCCACAGTTCCTTTTTCCACATCTTTAGGACCAATGGCAATACGCACTGGAACACCTTTTAATTCATATTCATTAAACTTCCAACCTGGTTTATGGGTATCTCGATTGTCAAATTTTACGCGAATCCCTTTTCCACGTAGTTCAGCCGTCAATCGATTCGCAACTTCGCTGGCCGCCGCCAATTGCTCTTCATTTCTATAAATTGGAATGATTACCACTTGATCCGGAGCCAAATTAGGAGGCAACACGAGGCCATTATCGTCACTATGCGTCATGATAAGCGCTCCCATCAAACGGGTAGAAACACCCCATGATGTAGCCCAAACATGATCTTGTTTTCCTTCCTTATCGGTAAATTTCACGTCAAAGGCTTTGGCAAAATTCTGGCCTAAAAAGTGCGACGTACCTGCCTGTAATGCCTTACCATCTTGCATGAGTGCTTCAATACAATAGGTTTCTAAGGCTCCAGCAAAACGCTCACTTTCGGTCTTTACTCCTTTAATAACAGGAACAGCCATATAATTTTCAACGAAGTCGGCGTATACATTCATCATTTGTTCAGCCTCCGTGATAGCTTCCGATTTGGTCGCATGTGCGGTATGTCCTTCCTGCCATAAAAATTCGGCAGTACGCAAAAACAAGCGCGTTCTCATTTCCCAACGAACCACATTGGCCCACTGATTTACCAACAAAGGCAGATCTCGGTATGACTGTATCCATTTTCGATAGGTATCCCAAATTATAGTTTCCGAAGTAGGCCTAACGATCAGTTCCTCCTCCAATTTGGCCTCAGGATCCACCTCGATACCAGTCCCATCTTCGGCATTTCTCAGCCTATAATGAGTCACAACAGCACATTCTTTTGCAAAACCATCCACATGGCTCGCCTCCTTACTGAAGTAGGATTTCGGGATAAAAAGCGGGAAATAGGCGTTCTGATGCCCGGTTTCCTTAAACATTCTATCCAGCTCTGCCTGCATTTTTTCCCAGATGGCATAACCATAGGGCTTAATGACCATACAGCCTCTAACGCCCGAGTTTTCAGCCAAATCTGCCTGAATAACCAGTTCGTTATACCATTTTGAATAATCCTCACTTCGTGTTGTTAAATTCTTTGCCATAGTAGCGTTTTTGGCACAAAAATTGTGACTATGTTAAATATTATTAGTTCTCGGCAAAACTAGTTATTTTTATGATGTCCAACAATTTTAAACACTGCGATATGCATACCAAAATATACTCCTCCAAAAAATTATTCTCTCTAACGCTTTTCGGCTTGGTTGGCTTATTGCTTGCCAGCTGTAGTTCATATCGAACCACACCGGACACGGATGGAATTTACAGCAGTAGTTCCACTGAGGTATCAACTACCGAAGAAGTAGAACCAGATGGTAAGAACAACTACTATAAACAGTATTTCCAGACCAAAAATCAAACGATTCAAGACATTCCGGAAGAAAATCTGATTTTCACCGATATCGAATCCTATACCACCACCGAAGTAACGGATGATCAAGGAAATATAATCATTGTTGAAGATCAAGAAAGTCAGGAAAACTATGGCGCTTGGGGAGACAACACTGAAGATATCTCCATTAATATTTATGGCGGCGGCGGCGGATTTTATGGCGGTTGGTACAACCCCTGGGGTTGGGGTTATGGTGGATTATACGGACCTTACTGGGGATGGGGTCGTCCTTATTGGGGATGGGGTTATGGCTTTGGATGGGGCGGATTCGGATGGGGTGGATTCGGATGGGGTTATGGCGGATTCTATAATCCTTGGTATTGCTTTTACAATGGAGGATATTATGGCATCTATAACCGACCTTACTACGGTTACGGAATTGCAGCTAATTATAATAGAGGCAGAAGAAATATCGGCTATCCCGTTGGACGGTCATCTCGTTACGGGACTAATAGATCCCGTGTTTCCAATAGAAGTGGCTATTCCAGATCAGAAATTGCTCGTAGATCAAGCCGAGCGAGAGCAACAAGCCGAAACGGTACTATAAGAAATCGAAGTTCAGTTCGAAACTCAAGACCTCGTAGTAGTGTTAATCGAAATACAAGATCAAGACCTTCAGTTCGTAGTTCTAGCCCAAATCGTTCGATTAATAGGTCCTCTAGACCTAGCAGATCGATGAATCGATCGTCCAGCCCAAGCCGTTCTGTTAATAGAAGCGGATCGCGTGGGGGCTCAAGAAGTTACGGATCCCGCGGAGGAGGACGACGTGGCGGACGCGGATAAATTTAATTCACACTAAAGATATTTCAATCATAAATGAATCATCATTTTTATTTCTATATGAAATGATGGTTTTTTTATGCGAAACATAATGCGATTCATCTGTGTTTCAGGCAGAAATCTCTTTCAAAAAAAATAAAAAAAAAACATGAAAAAGACCTTACTACTTGCCTTTGGTTTAGCTATCACGTCCACTACGATAGCTCAGAACATAACGGACGGCCTGAGATACGGAAACGATTTTACCACAGGAACGGCGCGTTTTAATGCAATGAGCGGCGCCTTTGGTGCGCTTGGTGGAGATATGTCGGCCATAGCTATTAATCCGGCAGGAAGTGCTGTTTTCCTGCAAAATGGAGCCACTTTTACCGCTGCCGTCAAAGGAGTTGACAGTGACGCGCTTTATTTTGGCAACAACACTCAAAGCTCGGAAAATGACCTCAATATTAGTCAGGCAGGAGGTGTTTTTATATTTGAGAACGGACAAGAAAACTCTAATTGGCAAAAATTCAGTCTAGCCGTAAATTACAACCAGACCAACTCTCACGATAACGATCTATTTATTAGCGGCCTGGGAAATACTTCCATTGCCAGCTTCTTCACAGAACAGGCGCAAGGAATTTCTTTAGAAGTGTTACAACTTCAAAATGGTGAAAATATTTCTGACGTTTATTCTTTTCTTGGTGAGACGCAGGGAACGGGTGCTCAAAATGCATTTCTTGGCTTTCAGGGTTTTATTTTCGATCCGGTGAGCGAAGACCCGGGCAACACACAATATGTTTCCAATGTGGGTGCGGGCCGATTCAATCAAAATTACATTCACTTGAGTCAAGGGCAAAATGGAAAATACACTTTCAATCTAGGTGCTCAATACAGTGATAATCTTTTCTTCGGAATTAATATCAACTCTCACATTATCGATTACGAGGAAAGCACCTTGCTAATTGAAAGCAATTCGAACCAGGGTAGCTCTGTAGATCGAATTCAGTTTGAAAATAACCTTTCTGTTGTTGGTGCGGGCTTTTCAGCTCAACTGGGAACGATTGTCAAATTGAATAATGTTCGACTTGGGTTTACTTACGACACGCCTACTTGGTTTGTCATTTCTGAAGAAACCACGCAATACCTAGAAACCCGTCGCACGGTGGATAACCAGAGTATTACCGAAATAGTAAATCCAAGGATCATCAACGTTTTTGCAGACTATAATTTACGTACTCCTGGCCAGTATACCGGAAGTGCCGCATATATTTTTGGCAAGGATGGTCTACTCAGTTTTGATTATTCATACAAGGACTTCTCGAATATTGAGTTTAGTCCTTCTAGCGACCCGTCCTTCGCAATTCAAAATCAAATTATTAGTAACACCCTAAAAGGCGTGTCTTCTTTTAAAATAGGTGGTGAATATCGTATTCATGAACTTAGCATTCGCGGCGGGTTAAGTTATGAAGACAGTCCGTACCAGGATGATACTATCCTTGGAGACCGACAAGGGTTTTCCTTAGGATTGGGTTATAACTTAGGTAATTATACCTTTGATTTGGCCTATTCCCGCGCAGAACAAAGTCGCAACCAACAACTCTATACTGTTGGTCTTACGGATACCGCTGCTATCGATGCAGTCTATAATAACTTCCTGTTCACGCTTGGTTTAAATCTGTAATATTTGTTATTCTGAAGCATATAATTACTGGCCTTTGGTCATAAAAAAACTCCCTCTATACTAAGAAGGAGTTTTCCATATAATTTAATACAATGTTCCCTTAACGTTTGAGGGTAAAATGCCCTTTAAACTCTTTTTGGGT
>JBCCIJ010000013.1:0-100984 GCA_039028295.1 Bacteroidota bacterium | reverse complement strand
TTATTTTTAATTAATCTAAATAAGAATAATTGAAATTTAACATTAACAACCCCATTACATCGAGTCAAAAAATCGTTCTTTTACTAATGTTTATTCAGTCTAAATAGAAAAACCTGATTTAAAGCTATTTAAATTGGTTCTAAGGACCTATTCTAATAACTTGTCCTACATTTAAATAAATTCTTATGGCAATTAGATTAGGAAATAGCTGCGACAACTGTGAAAACCTCTTGGAGCATAATCAATGTAATGTGCATGGCGTAAACGTTAGTTCTGGGTATACCTGCGATAGCTTTGAAATGAAAACATCGCTCAAAAATGATTCCAATTGTACCACCTGCTTCAGATTTGAAGGGCCTTCTTGCGCGAATCCTAAAAAGGCGGCTCCTAATATGCTCTGCTCCCATTGGGCACCGCAAAATGCTCAGGCTTAATGGATTGTTTTATTTCTAATTAAGTAAAAGTCGTTAATCGAGATTGAAAGCTAAATAATTTATGCAACCAAAAAGTTGCGTTATCGAATATTTTGAATATATTTGCAACCATATAGTTGCATTATTAATCAAAATCGAACATTATGAAAGATTCAATTTCAAAAGAACAATTACTATTACACCCTATAGGTAAAGTTTGGAATGCTATTACGCAGGCGGAAGAAATATCCACTTGGTTTATTAAAGCCGATTTCAAAGCCCAAAAAGGCTATCAATACACCTTTACCTCGGACGGGGAAAACGGCTGTACTCAAATTACCGGCGAAATAAAACAAGCAGATCCCTATACGCTGGAATATACCTGGATCGTTGCCGATACCAAGGTAGAAACTACCGTAAAATGGTCTTTACAGGAAACTGAAGCGGGTACCATATTGTTTCTGGAGCATTCTGGTATTTCCAATTATGACGGCGATACTGCGGTTCAAATGTTTACCAGTTTTGACGGTGGATGGGATAATTGCATTACCGGACTCACTGCTTATTTAAAAGAGACCGTCCATGCAGGATAAAATCACTAAAATCCTAAAAGCCATAGCCGATCCCACCAGGCGTGAAATTTTTCATGCTTTGGTGGTGGCCGCTTCGGCTTTGCCCATTACTCAGATCTCGGGTCAGTTTCAAATGTCTCGTCAGGGAGTGACAAAGCACATCAAAACCTTAGAAGAAGCCGGTTTAGTTAACATTACTTCTCAGGGAAGGGAGCGCTATTGTACGGCAGACGTGAAGCCTCTGCAAGAGGTAAATAAATGGATGAAGTTTTATGAACAATTTTGGGGAGATGCTCTGGGAAATTTGGAAGATTACTTACAGGGAAACTCCTAAACTATGGTCTCCTTTTCTCGTGCTTTTTAGCCTCTTTTGGTGGCATTGGACCACGCAAATGAATAATGAGTCCATTTAAGAAATTCCGAAGAAATTGATCTCCGCATTCCATATACTTTGGATGATTTGGGTTGCGGTAAAGCGCGCCAATTTCACTTTTAGTAACGGCAAAATCTACCAGCGAGCATATTTTTACGATATCATCATCCCTGAGTTTGAGCGCAACTCTCAATTTTTTCATGATATCATTATTAGTCATTTCTGCCATGGTTATACGATGGTTTCTTTAAACTTAATTCCTAAGGACTTTTCAATCTCGAGAACTCTTTGTATTTCACTGGGCAAAACAAGGGCGATCGAATTTCCTGTATTCCCGGCCCGCGCCGTTCTTCCACTACGGTGAGTATAATAGTCAAGATGCTCCGGAAGTTGATGATGAATTACAAACCCTAAATTACTAACGTCGATACCTCTTGCAGAAACATCGGTAGAAACTAAAATTTGCAAGCTTTTGTTTTTAAACGCTCGCATTACCTTATCTCGTTCTTTCTGCTGCATATCCCCTTCCAAAGCGCCTACGGAAAATCCTTCCGATTTCAATTCGGCAGCTAAATTTTGCGTCCCTGCTTTGGTGCGACAAAATATAATCCCACGTTCTTCCTGGGCTGCATCCAGCAGTCGTACCAGTACGTTGGCTTTTTCTTTAATGCTCGTAGTGACAAATTGGTGTGAAATATTGGCGTTTACCAGGCTGTTCTTGTTCACTTCTACCCTAGCCGCATCCTTAGCCATATAGGTTCTGATGATCTGTTTAATTTCATCGGGCATGGTCGCAGAGAACAACCAAGTATTTTTTTGAGTGCCTGTTTTACTCAATATACTGTTAAGTTCTTTCTTGAAACCCATGCTAAGCATCTCATCTGCTTCGTCCAAAACCAAAGTATGTATCTTTTGAAGGTTTATGATCTTACGTTCCATCAAATCGATCAATCTGCCCGGGGTGGCTACAACAATATGGGTAGTGCGCCGTAATCGTTGGATCTGTCTGTCAATCTTCTCTCCACCATATACTCCTTCCGCAAAAATCTTTTCGCCGGAATACT
The DNA here is from genome assembly GCA_039028295.1 of Bacteroidota bacterium. Taxonomy (GTDB): domain Bacteria; phylum Bacteroidota; class Bacteroidia; order Flavobacteriales; family Flavobacteriaceae; genus Aureisphaera. The sequence goes on along the minus strand of JBCCIJ010000013.1, from coordinate 98,562 downwards.
TAGTGAATTTAAAAAGTTGCTTCTGGATTTGCTGCACTAACTCTCTGGTGGGTGCCAGAATAAGTGCTTGAATTTCGGTCTGGGAAGTGTCGATGCGTTGCAATATGGGTAATCCGAAAGCGGCCGTTTTACCCGTGCCCGTTTGAGCCAAGCCAATCAGATCGGTGTTAGAATCTAACAAAATGGGGATAACGTTGGATTGAATTTCAGTTGGAGTTTTAATACCCAATTCCCTTAGGCCCTTAACCAGATCGTTTCGGATACCCAACTCCTTAAATGTAGACATAGCTAGTACTAGACCTTTTTTACCTTTACGGCATTCATTCCCTTTTGACCTCTTTCCAGCTCAAAACTAACGCGATTTCCTTCCACAATCTCTTCCAAAGTTCCACTTACATGGACAAAATAACGTTCTTTGTTTTCGGCATCTATAATAAAGCCAAAACCTTTTGAAGTATCGAAATAGTCAACCGTTCCCTCTCGTACAGGGTCTTCCGGTTCCGTTTCTTCTTTTTTGGGAATTCCCAAAATGATATCTTCCGGGTCAATCTCAGCTTTCAAAGAAGGATCCGGAGGGGTATCAGTGAAGTGTCCATTTTCATCGACGTAGACAAGCATACTTTCCAGGCTTCCACCTTTGTTAGACATTGCTTTGCGTTCTTCCTTTTTTTTCCGTTTCTCTTCCTGCTTTTTCAAGCGTTTTTTTTCGCGTTCTTTTTTTCCGTAGGTCTCTTGTGATCCTGCCATTCAGTAATTGTGATTTAAAATTATACCTGCAAAGATACGTTTAATCCCAACGTCTACAGGGCATAACTGTTATTTTCTTATTAAGATACTAATTTTTGAATAACTATAAGGTGTATTTTAGCTGAAGTTTTCTGGAATATTATGAACCCATCTATTCATCATCATTATAAACTTTACAAACCCTATGGTTATGTTAGCCAGTTTGTGAGCCGTCAGTATAAAAGTCATAAAAAGAAATTTTTAGGTGAATTTTTCGATTTTCATCCAGACACCATGTCTGTTGGACGTTTGGACGAAAATAGCGAAGGGTTACTATTGTTAACAACCAACGGAAAGTTAAGCCATACCATAAACAGTGCTCGAATAGAGAAAGAGTACTATGCCCAGGTAGATGGTATTATTACTTCGGAAGCCATTTTGAAAATGCAGAAAGGGGTTCTATTGTCTATTGAAGGCAAATTGTATCGCACTAAGCCTTGCAAAGCTCGCATTATAGATACACCACAGTTACCTGAAACAAAACAGCGGATAAGGCATGAACGCCATGGGCCCACTTCATGGGTTTCCATTACGCTAAGGGAAGGAAAGTTTCGACAAGTGAGAAAAATGACAGCAGCTGTGGGATTTCCAACACTTAGATTAGCCAGATACAGGGTCGGGAACTATACGATCGAAAACATGCAAAGTGGAGACTGCATCTCTTTGGACGAACTTCTCCCATAGCATTATTATTTATTCCTTAATCACCTTTACTCTGGCCACGTTGCCGGTTAAAAGGTTCCATTCTTTGGCAGAAACAATAAACCCATTTTCATCATAGACGTGAAGCTCGGCGGTGTTGGGTCCGGATGAACCTTGGTTGAGGGCTTCGAACGCAATAATGTTTTCCCCTTCCTCCAGTGTCAGGATAAATCCGGCAAAACTTCCACCTAGAAATACACTGGCCTGAACAATATCTTCATTCACGTAAACACGAATTCTATCGCCATCTACAAATTCATGGTCTCTGTACTTTATACTTAGAAATTGAGACCCTGTTTTTATTTCTCCCAAAAACTGATCTTTTCCAAATTCCGGTAAGGGTTCTTTATCTTTCGTAAATGCCTTGGGTGCCTTCCCCTTATCGTTTAGCAACAATCCATCATCCTCCATCATATCGAAAGGTTCCGGCTCGTCTTTCCCAATAGTCATGCTTGCCGAAGGCTCCCGCTCCTCCTTGGGTATCGTTAAACTAGGTTTTACGCGCGCAGGCATTTGAAGACCACTCGGATCTCGAATTTCGGTATCTTCATTTTCAAAGCGCACCGAATTGGTATTTGTATCCAATTGGGCATGAGCCAAAGTGCTTATCATACCTATGGCAATGAACAATAACAATACTCTCTTCATATTAAAACTATTTGTCATAAACCTAACAACAATCAAACCAAAAACGGCCTTGCTATTCATTATTCTCTTCATTACTATTTTGACCCGTCTTTCTTTTCTTCCGAAGAAAAAAATAAAGAACGATCAATGTTATTGGGATAATCACATAAACAATAAGCTCAAACGGATTTGACAGATCCAGTGGAACATTATTGTCCGGATGCGGTGCTTCCCTTGGTATTTGATCTAATCCCATCATTATTGCTTTATCATTCTGAAGGTCTTTACCACTTTGTCCTTCGCTGTTATTTTCAGAAAATATACTCCTGAGGAAAACGTATCCATTTCGGAAATAAGCAATGAGGTCGCCGAACCCGCTTGAGAAAGCCTCATTTTGCGTCCTTGAATATCATAAAGAGCTACCTCAGGCATCTCAGAAAACTGACCGTCGTTCCAGGCAATCTCAATTTCGTTGCTAAATGGATTAGGCTGAACCACTATAGTATTTTCCAAATGGAACGATTCGGTTTCCAAAATAACGTTGTCGTAATTTGAAATGTCAAAATCATCGAAATAGAATCCATCTGCGGGAATAGAACCATCTGTTTGCATCATAAAGCGAAAACGCGCAGAAGAGGCATCGGCGTAATTATGCAAACTAATAAAATACGGTGTCCATGGTTCGCTCAATGTAAAGTTGCGCAGGGTTTCCCAATTTACACCTTCATCGACCGAAATTTGAAAATCAACAAAATCGTCCTGCTCCAGGGCGTACTTGGCCATGAACGAAACGCTGGGAGTGGTGGTGCCACTAAAATCGAACGTATGGATTAGCTCAAAATAATTAAGGGTTCCATTCGCCCCGTTACCTCCATTCGAATCACCAAAACATGTCGTACCACTATAGGCGTCGTCCATCACTTCTCCCCATGGGTCTCCATTGCCAGAAGCTATCCATTGTCCGTCTCCTGCAGAGGCATCGTCAAAAAATAATTGTTCTTTTTCACCTACGTATACAGGAATCTCTAATATGTCATTGATCACCCCATCTTGAAATGTAACCAATTTGAGAGTAAAAAAATCCGCATCAAAACCAGCGTCTATCGATACCGTAAAGGGTTGTCCTTGATTAGCTGCGCGTTCTCGTAGGGGAATGGTTCCGTAATTCACGGGTCCGCTTAAGGTAATTCCAGTATCTGAAGACGAAACCTGAACGGTCACGTTTTCTGCGTCTGCCCCTACCCCAACATTCTTAACTTCCACAACAAGAGCAAACGAATCGCCTAAAATAGCATCTCCTAATATTTGATGGCTTTGCACATCAACATAAGCTCCCGCTATCCAGGACTGATAAAACATTGGAAACACATTTTCGGCGACCAGATCAAATATGGTACTCTCGGGAGGCCAAAACCCGCTACCGGCAATCTCCGGTGTCCAGGCGTAAATTCCTTCCGAATGTAAATAATCTCGGGTAACACCGCAAGAAGTATACCCAAGCATTTGAGCCGTCACCCCATACGGGTAGTCATTTTCGCTTAGAAACACAGAGGCCCATTCAGAATAAATACTAAAAGCGGGCGGTGAAGCATCGTAACCATAAGGCATTAAGTAGCTTCCAGCAGTAGAATGCGTAGAAAAGGCAGTCTTTGGATTAATCAACGTCATCAAATCCCTAACGGCTGCTGTCTCTGGTTCTGAAAATGCTTCCTCTCCTCTATAGACACCAGAACATGGGTCTGGACTTGAACAAGAATTATTATTTGCATAACCAAAGCCATAGTTTCTATTTAAATCTACACCGAAACAAGTACCATCGTTTGGGTTTCTATTTTTACGCCAAAGCCCTCCTCCATTGGGATTGGTTGCTCTGTTGTACTCATAACCGTCCGGATTCACTACCGGAACAAAATAGATCTCTCGATGATCTATTAAAAATTGAACCTGTGCATTGGTTTCATAATTTTCCAATAGCCAAAACATATAATTAATAGTGGTTGCCATGGATAAAGGTTCTCTCGCATGGTGAAGTGCGTCAAAATAGGCCGTTGGTTCTGGTTCATCCACATTGGGATTATCGGATATTTTAACCATCCAAATTTCCCTTCCCTCTGCACTGGTTCCAATACTTGTTTTGGCCGTCACAAGATTGGGGTAATCCTGCACCATTTCATCAAGCTTATCGACAACTTCGTCATAGGTATAAAAACCACCCATAGACCCCAAATCGAAGCCGTCACCAACATTCGCAGAACGAACCATGGATGACAATGCCGCGGCATCATCTTCCTTTTGTTTTTGATAGTATTCCTCATAGTTGGCAATTACCATGGAGAAGGGAATCTGCTCCTGCTGAAGCGTTTGCAGCTCACTTTGAGTTACATAAAACCCAAGCGTATTATCGCTAAGATATTCATAGTGGTCAATAGCCATTCCTAAATTCACCAACTGGCCTAAAACGGAAGTGTCATTAATGTCTACCGATACCTTACTATAGTATTCTTCCTGCGCTTTCATTTCAGAAAAAAACAAGCAGCAAAGCATCAATAAAAACGGGACAATGTAATTATTCTTTTTCATATTCTACAAAGTAGCAATTTCCTTCAAAATTATCAATAAAACTAATGCCATTCTAAATTAAGGCGTCTTCATTCATGTTTAGTAGGAAAATTCATGAAAAAATGACACTTAAACTCTAATTTGGCGTTAATTAACAAAATTATAGCATTCGTTAACTGCATTTTTTGAAGCATATTTTTTTTCTTGCACCCACAAACCATAATACTTAGTAAAATGAAAAAAGTTTTCGCACTAACCCTGCTTAGTGGGTCATTTTTATTGATGTCCTGCGTTTCTAAAAAAAAGTATGTTGAACTGGAAGGCCAGTACAACGAAACCCGATCTACTCTCACCAAGACCCAAGTTGAGAAAGAAGAGATTGAAGCCAAATACGCCAAAATTGAAGAGCGCGTAGCCAGCTACAACTCTAAGATCCAGTCCTTGACCAATACCAACATGGATCTGGAGAACAACAGCCTTAAAAACTATGGAAATGTAGTTTTATCGAATAAGGATAAAGAACAAATGAAGGCGGCTCTCGCCAAAGTGGATCAAAATGAATTGGCTGAAGCGCGCACGCTTGAGGATTCAATGAATTTGATCATTTCCCACAATTTGAAAAAGAATTTAGACAATACCCTGGTTGCCGAAGGCGAGGAAGATGATATCTCCATTGACGTTAATGAAACCGTGGTTATGATCACAATTTCCGACAAGTTATTGTTTAAATCTGGTAGTTTCCGAGTGAATCCTAAGGCGGATCACCTATTGCAACGCCTGGCGGATGTAATAAATAGTGAACCAGCTATGGAGGTGCTCATTGAAGGACATACCGATGCTCAAACTGTAAAAAAGGGAGCTTATGTAAAGGACAACTGGGAGTTAAGCGTTGAGCGCTCTACGGCGGTAATAAGAAAACTACAAAACGACTTTGGCGTTGCTCCTGAAAAGTTGATCGCTGCTGGACGAAGTAGCTACCAACCCATTTCTGAAAATGATACGCGAGAAGGACGTTCTATGAATAGGCGTACCCGCATTGTTATACTTCCAAATTTGGATAAATTTTTGGCCTTGTTGAGCGCAAACTAATCCATACTTTGTCTCAATAAAACGGCTTCAACTTATGGTTGAAGCCGTTTTTATTTGTTCTGATTTAAAATATTATTACCTTTATATTGATGAATACAACTATCCCCGTAACCGTTGAAAATTCTGTCCTTAAGGACAAGTATCGTATAAAATTAGTCCTGGATTTCGGTGACTTTTATGTTTTTGATAAGTATATTATTGGTGAAGTTCGTGAAGGCCAACACGTTGGATGGGACGACGTCAAAATAATGATCGAAAAAGTATATGAACATTTTGGTTCTTCAGATGTCGACTTGGCCTACATTTCCAATCGCATCCACTCCTACTCTCTTCAACCTAAAGACTGGCTTAACTTCTATAGGGAGCGACATAAGGTAAGATCGTTTAGCATAGTAGCCTATAATAAACTGGGAGTTATGAACATAGCCCTGGAACGAATCTTTTCGAAAACTCCAATTAAAAAATTCTCTAGCCTGGAAGCTGCCGTGGATTGGGTATTGCATGGCAAAACCGATACTGTTGAACAGTAAACTATTTGGTTGGAGGCATGGTGGGTCTCACTTCAATTTTACTCGGTAGCGTTCTTGGGTTCATTTGCAATAGATCGACAGCGAGTTTACCTATATCTTCAATCTGTATTTTCCAAGCACCTTTCTCGCTGGGTTCATTATTATTAAAATGCGTCGAAACACTACCTGGCATAATGGTACTTACTTTAACTCCATGATTTCTTAAATCCAGCATAGCCGCCTGTGTAAAACCTGTTACTCCAAATTTGCTAGCATTATAAGCGCTTCCACTGGCAAAGAAATTGGTTCCTGCCAAGCTAGAAATACTAATATAATAACCCTTAGATTTTATTAAGTGTTCCACGGTTGCCTTAAGTGTATAGAAGGCTCCGGTTAGATTTGTTCCTATGGTTTCGTGCCATTGCGTTAAACTTAAATCGCGCACCGAGGCAAAATGTCCAACCCCGGCATTGGCCACTACTACATCTATTTTTCCAAATTCTTCTTCTACCTGATTTACCAGGTTCTCCATGCTTTCGTAGTCCCGAACATCGGCTTTGATCCCAATGGCATAAGCCGAACCGCTTCCCTGCCCCTGAAGCGTATTCAAAGCTTCACGAATGCTCTCACTCCTCCGCCCCGTAATAACAACATTCATTCCTTGTTTCAAAAATGCCAAGGCTATACCGTAACCAATGCCTTTAGTACCTCCAGTTATAATAGCTACCTGTCCGTTTAAATTTCTCATAAATTAGATTTACAGATAAAGTTACAAAGGCAATCGTTCTATATCTACTAAATATTCATTAATTTTCGTTGCAGCCTTTAAAATCAAATTTTGAAAATAATATTATCCCTACTGTGTTTCTTTCTGGTTTTTCCAAAAATGGAAGCCCAATCTCTAGTTGATATCGCAACGCTTTCTTCGGAATTTGACTATGAGATTCGATATGCAACTCCAGACAATTTTATTGGCGAGACCCTCTATGATTGTGCTAAATGCCTACTTCAAGCCGAAGTAGCCGAAGCTCTTTTGGCCGCCAACCAGTATTTCTGTGAAAAGGGATATAAAATAAAGCTATACGATTGCTACCGCCCATTGGATGTGCAAAAAAAGATGTGGGCAAAGGTACCTCGGGCTACCTACGTGGCAAACCCCTACAAAAAGGGAAGTATTCACAATAAAGGAGCTGCCGTAGATATTACCTTAGTTACCCTGGAAGGCTGCTACGTTGAGATGGGTAGTGACTACGATTTCTTCGGAAGAGAAGCACATATAGACAATTACAATTTTTCCGAGACCATTTTAGCCCACCGTAACCTACTCATTGAAGGGATGCGCAAACACGGGTTCAATACAGTTAGAACCGAATGGTGGCACTATAGTTTCAGAAAAAACTGGAGCTACCCTACGCTTAACGATCCGTTGCCCTGTGAATAAAAGCCTAACGTTATTTGAAGTTATTCCACCTCATTTCCGAAGATATCCAATTCCACCACCTTCTTACCTAACTTTTTTACTACTTCAAACTGAGTGGCCTTATCTCCAACAACAACATATACCATCTTATCTTCTTGCATATAAGCATCGATCATATCTTGAAAATCGGTTAATTCCATGGAAGCGAGAATTTGCTGCTCGGCATCAATATAGTCTAAGGACTTTCCGTATTTATCAATATTGGTTAGAATCCCTAATTTGGCATTAAGGGATTCGAAGGCGCGTGTGTTAGCTTTTACGATCTTATTCTTGGTGAGTTCTACTTCTTTTTCGGTAAAATTCGCACCATAATTTGCTACCATTTCTTTGATAATTTCCAAAGAAGGTAAGGTTGCATTACTACGAACACTAGAACTAATTGTAAACGGAGCCACTTCCTTTCGAGAGGGAACACCAGAACCTGCACCATAGGTATATCCCTTTTGAATTCGCAGGGTTTGGAATAATCTTCCACTGGAACCTCCGCCCAGAATTTCATTGGCAAAGCCCAATTTTGCAGCATCCTCATTATCAGCAGCCAGGGCAAGACTTCCAATGTAAAGGACCGATTGTTTTGAATCGGGCACATCAATAAAGTAAAGTACACTTTCGGTCATAGGCTCGGGTTGTGGTTGTTTAGCGGCTACAATGGGATCTCCTGTCCATTTTTCAGAAAGACTGCTCAAGGCACTTTCTACCTTTGTTTTATCCACATTTCCTACCACCTTGAACGATGCCCCGTTAGGAGAAAGTCTCCCATAAAAATCTTTAACATCTTCCAACGTTATCTTGTCGGCCGACTCTAAAGTTCCGCTGGCTGGAATGGAAAAAATGTGATCTGGGCCGTATACCAGCTTATTGAAATTGGTCGAACCAATGGCCCTAGGGTTTGCTTCTCTTCCTTTTAAGTTTGTTTTCAATTCTTGCTTTAAACGAGCAAAATCGTCTTCATTCCACCGAGGTTGTAACAGCATTTCCTCGACAATGGCTAAGGTAGCTTCAAAATTTCTGGACAGACAATTTCCCGAAATGGTAAAATCCTCTAAGCCCGCATAAATGGAAATTCCAGATCCCAATAAACCAATGGCCTCTTCCAACTCGGCCGAAGTTTTATTGGCCGTTCCCTCATTCATTAGGTCGGCAGTAAAGACCGCCAGACCAGATTTATCTGCAGGGTCTATATTATGTCCTGCCGGAATTGAAATGGTAAAATTTACCAGGGGTAATTCGTCATTTTCAATTCCTAACAACTTCATCCCATTGGCCATTTTTCCTTGCCAAACCTCAGGCATCTTGAATAAAGGTGCCTCACCAAATGGCGGCTCAGAACGATCATAAGTGGAAGGCGTCTTCTCGTATTCTGCTTCTGCTCCCTGGCTTACTTCCTCATTGGCAGCCATTTCCCCTACTTCTTCTATCCAGACAGAAGCCTCAGAAGCTCCGGAAACCGCTAATTCGGGTGTCGCTTTAGGCACTACGCTAGTCATCACATAATGTTGTCCTTTGATGTACTTATTATAGACCCGAAGTACGTCTTCACGGGTCACGTTTTGAAGTATTTTTGTTCCTTTAATGGTCATTTCAGGATCTCCTGCAAACTCATTGTCCTGTACCAGCTGAAACGCTTTATTCAATACCGTGGCAACTCCGTAGTATACTTGTGTTTCCAATTCGGCCTTGATACGCTCCAGTTCATTATCGGTAAACCCATTCGTTTCAAAATTGGTCATTCCAAGCTCTAGAGCTCCCTTCACAGCATCCAAAGAAATACCTTCATTAGCTCTTACTCTCAAAACAAATTCACCCGCCAGTTCGTTACTACTTTGATACGTCCTCACATTGGGCGCCAATTTTTTCTCTTCAACCACCGTTTTGAATAAAGCCGATTTCTTACTTCCGCTCAATAATTGTCCCAACACCTGTAAGGCGTAGGAGTCGGCATGATAATTCTCTACCGTAGGATAGACCATACGAAGCTCTGGTAGTTTGGCAAAGTTATCCTTAAAAAACAATGACTTGGTTTCTGTTAAAGTGACCGGCATGGGTGGTAGTGGTTCAATTTCCGGTCCGCTAGGGATCTCACCAAACCACTTCTCCACCAATTCCTTGGTATGCGCAATGTCAATATCTCCGGCGATCACCAAAGAGGCGTTGGAAGCCCCGTAATATTTGTTGTAAAACTCCTTTACATCATCCAGTGTAGCCGCTTGAAGATCCGGAAGCGACCCGATAACGGTCCAGCTGTATGGATGACCTTCAGGATATAGGTTTTTTCGAATGATCTCATCGGTATAGCCATAGGGCGAATTGTCAACACGTTGCCGTTTTTCGTTCTTCACCACCTGTTTTTCTCGCTCTAATGCCGCCTCAGTTACGGTGTTGATCATATAGCCAAAACGATCGCTATCGATCCAAAGAATCTTTTCAAAGGCATCTTTGGGCACTACTTCATAATAAATAGTTCCATCGGACCAGGTTCCTCCATTTCGACTTCCACCCCATTCTGGTATCATTTTCCTATTAGCCCCTACCGGCACATTTTCAGAATCATTAAAAGACATGTGTTCAAAAAAGTGCGCGAATCCGGTTTTTCCTGTTTTTTCTCTGTTGGAGCCTACGTGCATTACGGTAGCCACAGCAACAATTGGATCGCTCTTATCCACATGTAATATTACCTCCAGTCCATTATCCAATACAAACTTTTCATATTCAAGTTTAAATTCGGTATCCACATCTTTTTCTTCAGAAGAAGTTTCGGAACAGGAAGAAAAGAACAGGGAGAATAATAAAATTCCCGAGCAGGCAAGATATTTCATAAGGGTTAGATTTAGTTTTTAAGCTGAAAAGATAGTCACTTTAAACAATATCTAATCGTAAAATAATCTTAAAATACCTTCTAATGTTTTCAACCGAAGTATCTTTGCACAAAATTTTTGAATCGTGAACATTTCGGTAAAAACATTTCGAATAATTAGTACCCTCGAAGCACTGTCATTTCTGGTACTTTTGGGCATCGCAATGCCCTTGAAATACATTTGGGGTCAGCCAGAACTTGTACAAATTGTTGGGATGGCGCATGGGATTCTTTTCCTGCTATACCTTTTGGGTGCCTACTTCATGAAAGAGAAATTGCAGTGGTCATGGGGAACCTTAATGATCGTCATGCTTTGCTCTGTGCTTCCCTTTGGTCCTTTTTATGCTGAAAAAAAATACCTATGATCTCCAGAGAAACACTTATTGAATATTCCAATTTGCTCAAGGATTACCTGCTCGATCACGGCATGTCCGAAACCTGGGCAACTTTCTTGAACACCGCTTTGGTAGTAATTGTGATAGGCGGGCTTGTTGTGTTGTTGGATATTGTAACGCGAAAGGTGATTGTTCAACTCTTTAAAGCCTTCAGTAGTAGAACCAAGACTTCTTTTGACAATTTTTTGGTAAAAAGTAACTTCCCAAAGTTCCTGGCTCATTTTATTCCGCTTGGGATTCTTTGGTACCTCATACCTATCCTATTCAGTGATTATGGACTTGTGATGGACTACTCGCTTAAGGTTGCCCAAGCTTGTATTGTCATTTTGTGCATCCTTGTCTTCCGAAGTATTCTTAGAACCACTAACAACTATTTAAGAGAAAGCAAGGAGAAATACAGTGATAAACCTCTCGAAAGTTATGTACAGGTTTTGATGATTTTTGCCTGGGGCATTGGCATTTTCTTTCTAGTGAATATATTAACGGGGTATTCTTTGCTTAGTGTCGCCACTTTAGGAGCCGCTTCTGCAGTTATCCTGCTCATTTTTAAAGATACAATCCTTGGATTTGTGGCCAGCATTCAAGTTTCGGTTAATGACATTGTTCGTATTGGAGATTGGATTACGGTCAGTAAATTTGGTGCAGATGGGACAGTGACAGAGATCAATCTAGCTACGGTGCGCGTGCAAAATTTTGACAATACATTTACCACCATACCCACCTATAGTCTGATTAGTGATTCGTTTCAAAACTGGCGCGGAATGCAGGAAGCGGATGGACGCCGCATTAAAAGAGCCTTGTACATCAAACAGAACTCGGTTAAATTCTTATCTTCGGAAGCCTTAGAGGATTTGAAAAAAATTGAATTGATCAAGCCTTATATCGAGCACCGGCAACTGGATATTTCGCGTTACAACAAAACCAACGAAATAAACACTTCGCACGAACTCAATGGAAGAAGGCAAACCAATTTGGGAGTCTTTAGAAAATACGCCGACGCATTCCTTCATGAAAACCCTGCAATAAACAAGGATATGTTCTTAATGATTAGGCATCTATCCCCTACAGACAAAGGGATTCCTATTGAAATATACTGCTTTAGTCATGATAAAAAGTGGGAGAACTACGAGCACATCCAAGCCGATATTTTTGATCACTTAATTGCGTCCGTATCCTATTTTGGTTTGGAACTGTTTGAGGTTCCTTCTGGTAGCGATTTGGAAGCTTTGCGCGGTTAAAATAACAACTATTGATTCTTCATCCGGTCACTCACATATTCAGTTTGTGTTTTTCCATGAGCCGCTGGCTTGCCCTGGTTATCTAAACTTACCATCACAATAGTGTCGATAGTAATAATGGTCTCACGGGTCATTTTATTTCGAACTTCACATGCTAAAGTCAATGAGGCTGTTCCAAATTTAACCGCTTCCAATCCAATTTCAATGATGTCTCCTTTCTTTGCAGAACTTCTAAAATTAATCTCGCTCATAAATTTGGTAACGGTACGCGGGTTCTCAAGTTGAATGATGGCATATAAAGCCGCTTCTTCGTCGATCCACTCCAGTAAGCGACCACCAAATAACGTTCCGTTTGGATTCAGATCTTCGGGTTTAATCCATTTTCTAGTGTGAAAGTTCATGGGCTAAAATAGAGTTTTAGGTGCGGCTAGCTGTGGTATTTTTAGCTGTGTTCCAAAGCGTGCATTGGCTTTTTCAATGAAATGCGCAGATAATAATGGAGAAGCCTTTTCCACATTTTGATGTACAAAGAAATAAATATTCTGAAGTCCTTGTGCCATCCACTCCTCCAAACGATCAATCCAGGCATCCAGACGAGTATAATCACTTTCGTGGTTAGCCCCGTTATATCGAATAAAAGCCGAATTACTGGTCATTCGCATATGCAACAGGTCGCGTCTACCAGCCGTGTCCACAACGATGTTGGTAACCTCAAAGCGCTCCAAAATATCGTAAAGTTCGTTGGCCACGACTTCATCATTAAACCAATCCGTATGGCGAAATTCAACGGCCACTTTAATATCCTTGGGGATGGCCTCAAAGAAAGGAACCAATCGATCCATATTCTTTGGTCCAAAATTTCCGTGCATTTGAACAAAGGGCATCGCCAACTTTTCTTTCAAATTGGAGGCATTCAAAATATATTCATTTAAATAGGCTTCAAAATCGTTCAGGCGTTTCCAGTGAGTAACCCCTTGGAATACCTTCGGAAAAAAACGAAAATCGGCTGGAGTCTTTTCGTACCAATCTGTAAAAGTAGCAGCTGGAAAAATACGGTAAAAGGTAGCGTTCAATTCAATAGAATTGAATTGGGTGGCATAATAGCGTAATTCGTCTTTCGTACCTCGAGGATAAAAACCCTTTAAGTCGGTTCGGTTCCATTTGGCACAGCCTACATACAAATTGGGCGTCGACAAGGTCTTATACTTTGCCAGCGTATTCCTGGTCTCACCGTGATCTTTAGGTAGGGTAAAATCAATTACTGCCGGGTTGTCAACTTTTCCAAACTTCATATAATGTCTTTTCCGTAAAGATACATTTTTGAAAGTTTCAAATTGAAAAAAAAATAGCCTCAATTGTAACAAAATATACACTCAATGGTCTTACTTTTATATTAAATTTAATAAACACGTAATGAAAACTGTAAAAACACTATTTATTGCTTTACTGGTTTTAGCAATTTCCCCGTTGGCAACGGCGCAAACCGCTGAAGAAATCGTAGCAAATTATTTTGAAAATACTGGTGGCCTCGACCAGTGGAAGAACATTGAATCAATCAAATATGTTGGAAGCGTGGATCTTGGCGGCATGGTGATTGGGTTTGATCGATATGTAACTGCCGATGGCAAATCTGCCACTATAGCAGATGTACAGGGACAATCCTTTTATCAAGACGTATTCGACGGTGAAGTACTTTGGGGTACTAACCAAATGACTATGGGAACTGAGAAAAGTGATGCAGAGTCCACTGCAAACTATAAGCTGGAAGCAGACGACCTAATTAGCCCTCTTTTAGGTTATAAGGAGAAAGGCTACACGCTGGAGCTTATCGGAAATGAGACCATTGAAGGAACCGAAACACTTAAAGTAAAGCTCGATATGGGTACCTTTATGAAAGACGGTGTTGAACAAGCTAATGTGGCTTACTTTTACTTTGAAACTGAAAACTATGTACCAATTCTTGAAGAAAGAATGGCGACTTCTGGACAAGCGAAGGGCTACACACTAACTTTTAAGTACAGTGATTACCAGGAAGCTAATGGACTCTACTTTCCATTTGCAATGACGCAAGGAGTAAAAGAATTCCCTGGTGAACAAACGATAACCATGACGGATATTGTTGTTAACGGTGAGATCGATAATAGCATATATGCGTTCCCCGCTCCCGCAGCCACTGGGACTGACGGCAAAAATTAAAATATCATAATCAAAAAATCCCTGGTCTCAGGGATTTTTTGATTTCCCAGTTTCAACTTTCATATGAAACAGCACCATAATTGTCTATAATTTTCTTTAGCTCGGACTGAAGATTCCTAAAAACTACCCAAAATGAAAAAATTAATCGCATTTATTTATGTGATAGCTCTTATTCCGCTATCCGTTTCTGCTCAAGATATTTCCCTCAAAGGGAAAGAACTATTTGGAGACATGACCGCCCGTCACATTGGGCCGGCACTCATGAGTGGTCGAATTAACGATTTGGAAATGCACCCCACGAATGCCCGTATTATGTATGCTGGAACTGCCGGTGGCGGTGTCTGGAAATCGGATGATGGAGGTGCTACTTTTTCTCCCATTTTTGACGAATACGCTCAATCTATTGGAGTGGTAACTTTAGACCCTAAAGATCCAGATCAAACCATATGGGTAGGAACTGGCGAAACCTGGACGCGTAATTCTGTTTCCGTGGGTGACGGGTTATATCGAAGTACAGACGGAGGTAGGAATTGGAAAGAAATTCCTGGCTTCGAGAATAGTGAACGGATTGCTTCAGTAGTAATAAACCCTAATAATACAAATGAAGTATATGTTGGTGTACTGGGCGCGCTTTGGAGCGATAGTGAAGACAGAGGGGTCTACAAAACAACCGATGGAGGAAAAACCTGGAGTAAAATTTTATATGTAAATGCCGCAACAGGGGCCGGAGATGTTATCATGGATCCTAAAGACCCAAATACTTTATATGCTTCTATGTGGGAGTTCAGAAGAAGTGCCTGGGGATTTGCGTCAGGAGGTGCCAATAGCGCATTGTACAAATCGACAGATGGTGGAGCAAACTGGAATAAAATACACAACGGTTTTCCTGAAGGTGATTTAGGGCGAATTGCAGTGGCGGTGGCGCCAAGTGACAGCAACATTATATACGCCGTTCTGGAAACTGAGGACAAAACTAAAAATGGTTTATGGAAATCCACAGATGCCGGTAGTAGTTGGACACATTTGAACAATGATTTTGGCCTGGTTGTGCGTCCATTTTATTTCTCCAGAATCACGATAGACCCACGTAACCCTGACATTGTTGTGAAAGGTGGTTTGAACGGTTCAATTAGTCGCGATGGTGGAAAAACCTTCAAGAACTTAGGTCGAATGCATAGTGACATTCACGACATTACTTTCCATATCACCGATAGCGACCGACTATTTTGCGGTACGGACGGTGGAGTCTATCGCTCATGGAATGGTGGTACTACGATGGAAATTGTAGAAAATTTACCGCTGTCCCAATTTTACCATATCAGTGTTGACGATGCCGAGCCTTATAACGTATATGGAGGATTACAAGACAACGGAAGTTGGTACGGACCTTCTTCATCTCCAGGTGGTGTAAACGCCAGAGATTGGAATAGTGTTGGGTATGGTGATGGATTTAGAGTACTCAAACATCCTACTAAAAATATTATTTATTCTGAAATGCAAGGTGCACAAAATGTATGGCGTTATGATGCAGACAGAAACAGAACAAAAACGGTACAACCCCTACAAGAAATAGGAAAAGATAAGCTGCGTTTTAATTGGAACGCACCCATGGCGGTTAGCGCACATGTGCCAGATCGTTTTTATATGGGAAGCCAATACCTCCACAAGAGTGACGATATGGGAGATAGTTGGACCATTATTTCTCCAGATTTAACTACAAACGACCCTTCCAAACAAGACCAATCCAATTCAGGAGGTCTTTCTGTAGACAATAGCGGTGCAGAAAATCATACCACTATTTTCACCATTGCCGAATCATCACTGGATCAAAACATTCTTTGGGTAGGAACCGATGATGGAAATATTCAAGTCACACAAGATGGTGGTAAAACCTGGGATAATGTTACGGCAAATATCACAGGAATTCCGGCCAACACATGGGTGTACCACATTGAAGCTAGCGTTCATGGAAAAGGAACCGCTTACGCCGTTTTTGATGGACATACGAGTGGTGATATGAAACCATATGCGATGAAAACTACCGATTTTGGTAAAACGTGGAAGAACATTATCTCAGACGATATTAAGAGCAATGCTTTTGTACGAAACATTCAGGAAGATTATGTGAATGAAGATTTGCTGTTCCTAGGAACCGAATTCGGACTATATGTGAGTATCGACGGAGGAGATAACTGGTCGCAATTCACCAATAATATGCCTCCTGTTGCTATCCATTTTATTGATATGCAAAAGAAGACCAACGACATTGTTATGGGAACTCATGGTCGTGGCGTAATTATTATTGATGACATTAGTCCGCTGCGCGAATTAGGACAGGAAATCCTAAGTAAGGATGTTCATTTTTTCAAAACGAAACCCTTTACCATGGTAGAAAATAGCGGATTTTCCGGAAACTTTGGAACGGAAACCCAATTTGTGGGCCGCAATAAGTCCAACGCCGGACGCATTATCTATTATCTAAAAAAGAGACATACCTTCGGAAAGATGTCCATGGAGGTGCAAGACATGGATGGGAATAAAATTACCTCTTTAACCCCAGGAAAGTCAAAAGGGATTAATGTCGTAAGCTGGAACTTCAATAGTAGTGCTCCAAAAATGGCTGAAGGTAAGACGTTGGATTTTGCCGGATTTACGCCAAAAAGGGCACCCGCCGGAAAGTATAAAATTGTACTAACCAAAGGCAAGAAAACCTATGAGCATATTATTGAGACAAAATATGACGCCACCTCTTTAACCACTTTGGCAGAACGAAAAGAACAGGAAGCACTTACCAATACGCTGTTCGACATGGTGGAAGAACTCGCTTATATGGTGTACCAAATAAATGAAACTCAGGATAAGGCCAAAGCCGTTATAGCGTCCCACCCTAAAGGCAAGAAATCTGCGCAGAAACTATATGATGCACTGGAATCCCTTCGAAAAGATCTGGTAATCACAACGGGCGACAATTATGTGGCTTCCGCTGAACCGGAATTAAGAGAACGAATGGGAACGCTTTACGCCGGGGTCTCTGGAAGTTACGACCGGGTATCGGCTGCGAGAAAGGAGAATTTCAAACTTATTTCGGAAGATTTCGAAAAAGAGAAAGTGCGTTTTAATACGATCATGGGCAAAGAAGGGAAAAAATTCATGTCCTTCTTAGAAAAAAATGAAATTGCGAAACCTGCCATTAAAAGCAAAGAAGATTTCGTAAAGAAGAAATAATAAGGTTTAATTTTTTGAGCAAGGCTTGACCCATATTCTAATCGTTTGATTAGCAATATATCAAGCCTTTTTTTTATGCTCAATATTGTTAACATCATTGTGCATAACTAGACGGTTTTCGGAAAAAACCTACGCTTTAGTTTTCTAATTTTAGTAAAACACAATAGTTATGGATCCAAGAGATATCGCACTATTACAATTGCGCCCCCAAATACCTTCAGCTAAAATACTACCCGGAATGACCGCTGAAGAATCCTTTCAAAATAAAACTTTACGCCCCGTTGCTAAACTTCAAAACGACTTATTGGTGGCTGTTTTCAGAAATTATGCTCGAAAGCACAAAAATGTATTCTACGATCTGTCTATTGAAAAAAGAATGGATTATATCGAAAACGCCATTCATAAGGACACCAAATTCAGAAATTCATTAAAAGGGATTATTATTGGCCAATTCACTCTGGACGAATATGGCTTATATATTCTAAACTCTTCCGCGCTCAACAAGCGAATGATGAATATTGTAAAGGAGCGACTAAAGAGTAATATCCAACTTTTGGAGTTGGTCGCTTAATCTAAAAGTGAAACACCGTTCAGATCGGTAGTGAGCACATCACTCATATAATCGAAATAAGGTCGTAATAGCTCAAAATGATAGAGCAGGTTGTCCTTAAACCCTTCGGAATGAACCTCCGCATCCGTAAATTTATGCACTACAAAGTAGCTTTTGAGCCTGATCAAATCGATATTCGGATCCTCTTTGCTAAACCCTTTTGGAGCTGTTTTTACGGCATATTCCTGATTAAACCCACCAAAAGCTTTTTTAAAATCCTTTTGGTTCAAAATAGCTCTTATCTGAGTAGACCCCATCTCAAATTCTTTTCGGATTCTAAGTAGATCGGCCGGTTCCGGAGAAAAGAACCCCCCGGCCATCGCCGAATTACCGTCCGGCTCTAAACGCAGGTAATAACCGCCCCGACGATGGGCTCCTGCTCTGCTGAAGCTGACGCTGCGATGAACATTATAAGGCGTTTTGTTTTTACTGAAACGTACATCACGATTAATTCTAAAGACCTTCAGTTTGGCAATTTCGTCCGCTACATTCAATCCTTCTTCTACTTCAGCATAAAAAGATTTCAGCACTTTTTCGCTGGCCTGATACTCCTTTTTATGCTCTTGCATCCAATCGCGGTGATTGTTCTTTTTTAATTTCCGAAGAAAATCAAAGGAAGACTTTGGTACGTTTGCGCTCATTAGAATGGGTTATTAGTTATATATTAAATTCCTCTACGTTTCTTCTCACGTTTCAACAAATCGAGCTCTCTGCTGGTTTGTCCTGCCACCGAAGTGTTCTCCTCTGCTCTTCTTATTAAATAAGGCATCACATCCTTAACAGGGCCAAAAGGAATATACTTTGCAACATTATAACCTGCCGAGGCTAGATTATAACTTATATGATCGCTCATTCCATAAAGCTGCCCGAACCAAATACGATTGTCATTACGCAATAAACCCTTGGCTTCCATTATTTCCATAGCCAGATAAGAGCTTTGTTCATTGTGAGAACCTAAAAATAAGGAAATATCCGCTAAATTATCTAAAATATACCGGGCCACACTATTGAAATGATCATCGGTGGCCTGTTTACTCGCGCAAATGGGAGTTGGATAGCCTTTCTCTTCGGCACGTTCATTTTCCTTCTCCATATACGCGCCTCGTACTATTTTAAAGCCTAGTTTATAGCCTTTGGCCTTGGCGCGTTGATGTTGCTCTTTTAAATAGTCCAAACGGTCCCATCGATAACATTGTAAGGTATTAAAAACAATAATGCTTTCTTTATTGTATTTCTCCATCATTCGCTCACATAGTTCGTCTGCTGCGTCCTGCATCCAGGTTTCTTCTCCATCGATAAGTAGGGTAACGTTACATTCGTGAGCTACTTGACAAATACGCTCGTAGCGGGCCACAATGCGGTTCCATTCTTGTTGTTCACTTTCAGATAGGGGCTCCTTCTCCGTTAACTTTTGCCAGATCTCAAATCGGCCCAGGCCTGTAGGTTTAAATACCGAAAAAGGCATAGCGTCTTTTTTCTCCGCAAAGCGTGTGAGCTCGATGACCTTTTCCATGGTTGCATCAAATTGCGCCTCTTCCTCCTTTCCTTCCACTGAATAATCTAATACAGAATACACCTGTGCCGTACGCAAACTATCGACTACAGGCAGGCAATCCGTTTCGTTAACACCACCACAAAAGTGATCAAAAACAGTAGACCGAATAAGTCCTTCCACTGGTAAGTTCACATTCAACGCAAATTTTGTGACAGCCGTTCCAATTCTCACCAGAGGTTCCTTCGAAATCATTTTAAACAAAAAATAAGCGCGCTCCAAATTGGCATCACTCTTAAGCTTAAACGCAATTTCGGTGTTATCAAAAATATGTTTTGTGGTCATTTGTCAAATTTAAAACACAAATATAGTTAGATTTGAAGTCTCAAAAAGTACTATTTTACTACGTAATGGAAAAAAAGATCATTAAAGATCGCGGCGCAGTTTTTTGCAATGAAGGAGCCTGGGAGGCACTTGAGGACATTATGTCCAATATACAACCCACCAAAGTGTTTATATTAACAGATGAACACACTAAAGTAGCATGTCTCCCTTATTTTTTAGAGCAATTTAACCCAGCCTACTCCCCTATTCCATTGAGCATCCCTGCAGGAGAAATCTACAAAACCATCGCTACTAGTCTCGAGATTTGGAACCAATTATCTAAAAATGGTGCAGACCGAAAAAGCCTTCTCATTAATCTAGGAGGTGGTGTCGTGACGGATTTGGGAGGTTTCGTAGCCTGCACCTATCAGCGAGGCATAGAATTTATAAATATCCCAACTTCCTTACTGGCTATGGTGGACGCCTCGGTAGGCGGAAAAAACGGGGTTGATTTAGGAGCCTTAAAAAATCAAATTGGAGTTATTCATAATCCGAGAGCGGTCATAGTTGATACCCATTTTCTTGAAACATTGCCCAGCGAGCAATTCAGATCGGGCATGTCGGAAATGGTCAAGCATGGTTTTATTTATTCTGAAGCTTACTTGGAACAGGTAATGGCCATGGACCAAACTAACAGCGAGGAGGTTGCGCAACTTATTTGGGATTCAATTCTTATAAAGAATGACGTCATCACCAAAGATCCTTTTGAGCAAGGTTTGCGCAAATCCCTTAACTACGGGCACACCTTAGGACATGCTATAGAGTCCTATTGCTTAGAATCTCCCTCCAAAGAAAGTCTGCTACATGGTGAAGCTATTGCTATAGGAATGATTTTAGCTACCTACATTTCCTCCCGGCAGTATTCATTTCCGAAGAAAAAACTGGAAGAAACCAGTGTTTTTCTGCTCAACAGTTTCGGAAAGGTGGAATTCTCTAAAGAAGATGTTGATAAAATTATCGAATTATTAATCTTCGATAAGAAGAATTCGAATGGTCAAATTCAATTTGTACTTTTGGAAAATATCGGTAAGGAACAACTCAATTGCATCGTTCCAAACGGGCTTATTTATGATGCATTTAATTTTTACGGGAATTTGGATTTTTAAGTTTTTCTGTAGTATCTTTAATACAGTATAACGCAAGCCATAAACGATGAAACGGATCATAGTTGATTTTAAAAAGTTGACTCCGGAAATTCTTTCCTTATTAGTCGATAAATACCCGGACGGGTATGATGACAGGCATATTATTGTCTTTCAAAACTCTAAAAATCAGACAATTGAAGCGGTGGAGGTTCGTACCGAGGATACGATATACCTGGTAAAAGTTAGTTCGAGTTTAGTGAATTCCATGGCCAAATTCGATCTGGACGATTATAATTCGGATCAGATTAACGAACCGATAATAGAGGTCCCGTTGAAACCTACAAATTTGGATAAAGAGGAAGAATAAACAGCTATAAATATCGCTCCTGAATCACCTTGCAATGATGTATCTCGTGCCCAAGAATAATGTAAAAAGCTGCTCGAACCGATAGCGGACTTCCACTAGCTTCTCCCATCCGTACCCATACTTCTTTCGAACAACTTTTTGCAAAATGCAAATTGGCCAGACGCACCGCGGTGTATTCATCCAGCAATTGCTCCATACTTCTACCATTAGCATCTGCGTTTCCTGCAAATTCATCTTGATCAAAGCCTATGAGTACCGCTCCTTCAGACCGTGCAAATTGAAGTGCGCGATAGGCAAAAACCCTTTCGGTGTCAATAATATGCAACAAGATTTCCTTTGGGGTCCATTTAGAATCTTCATAACGATATTCCTGCTTTTCGCCAGGGATTGCCATGAAAAAGGAGGTTGTAGCTTCCATGCCATTTTGTAAACCTTCCAGTATCGGAACGTCCTGCACTTGATCAATATATCTTTTATAATACGCATTGTACTCTGAAGTGGCGAGTTGGTCTGTTGACATGGTGTTTAATTTTTCATAAAAGTAAAAAACCCTTTACCAAATAGTAAAGGGTCTTTAGTTAAATTTAATACAAATTATATTTCGTTGAAAATCGAGTGCATTAAACGCTTTTTATCGTTAATGCTCTCCTCCAGAGAAATCATAGTTTCTGTTCTTGTAACTCCGTCAATATCATCTATTAGGTAAATAATATCCTTGGCGTGACTTGTATCTTTCGCCCGTATTTTACAAAAAATATTGAATTTACCCGTCGTTACATGCGCCACCGTCACAAATGGAATTTCATTAATTCGTTCCAATACAAATTGTGTTTGCGAGGTTTTCAATAAAAACACACCCACATAGGCTATAAAGGAATACCCTAATTTTCTGTAGTCCAGTGTTAACGAAGAACCGGTGATAATTCCAGCTTCTTCCATCTTTTTCACCCGAACGTGAACCGTCCCGGCGGAAATTTGTAGCTTTTTTGCAATATCGGTAAAGGGAGTTCTGGTATTTTCAATCAACATATCCAGAATGTGGTGATCCGTTTCGTCAAGTTTAAATTTTGCCATATGTAGTTACATTAAGCAAGCAAAATTAACAATTTCATTAAATATTATTGCAAGAATCTTAGGAAAATAAGCAGTTCGCTGAATTTTTGTCAACAATAGTTACGACTTTCTCCCCAACGAAAACGTTTTCGTGAGAATTAAGCAAAATTTTAGCCCCCTTGGCATCAACCTCCGTATGGCCAAAAAATGACTCCAATCCGCCTATTTTTTCCAAAACGGGCACAAATTGAACCGAGTTTCCTTCCAAAACTTCTTCGTAACTTATGGATAATGAGGTAACTTCTCCATCTATTTCAACATTTCTAATGATGACATCTTTAAACTGTTTACCATTCTGCGGAATTGAAAAATAGTCAACCTCAGCGAATGATCCTTCTTCTTTGGTGATTCGGAATAGGCTAAGTAAAGCATAAAAGATGTATTCCCTTGTTTTCTCACGCTGGTAATCGCCCGGGAAATGACCGGCTTCGAATAAAACGGTGGGAACCCCCAACTTCTGGAAGGTATCCCCTACGCAATTTTCATTAAAAGCGTCATCGTATCGGCCAATTTGTCCAGGGATAAAGCGGCTAAGTGTGGCAAACATGCGAACTATTTCATTCATCGCAACTTTTCTTGCCGTGGTTACATCCCTTTGGGCATTAGCGGCGGGTGCCAAAAACGATACCGTGGCACTCTTGGCGTCCGGTAGGCTGTACATCGTACGCTGATCATGCAAGTTTAGACACAAATCCGGTTGAACCGCGATAAATAAATCTCGAAGCGCTTTGCTTTCAGATTGAGATAAATTCACAGCATCTCGGTTAAGATCAATTCCATTTACATTCTCCCGGGTGTAAAGTTGTGCTCCATCCGGATTCAAAATAGGTACAACATAGAATGTATAGTGGTCCAAAAAAGCTTTAATTTCCAGTTGATAGTATTCCTTTTGTGTCAAAAACTTAAAGAAATCGAACAAAGCTTTGGTTGTCGTGGACTCGTTTCCGTGCATTTGAGACCAGCCTAAAACTACTTTTTTCCCCTTTCCAATTTTGACACAACGAATATTTTTATGATTTTCTGAGGTGCCAATTGTAGAAATTGAGAACGCATCTTCGTACAAATCGAGGATGGGATCTACATGATTTAAATGCAAGTATCGACCCTTCAAACGAGCGTCAAAATGATTAGTGTACCAAGAAGAAATTGTCATCAAAAAAATATTACCGTGGCAAAGGTAATCATTGCTTTGTTTACAAATGTAAACATGAAAAATAGAGAAATACGAGTACATTAGTAACCAAATCATCCTTCCGAAACGGTCTTTTTGTAAACAGCAATTAACATATTTCAAAATTGGATTCTTAATATCTTATTTTCAGATATTTATGATATTTTATGTGAAGTGATCATTTATAATGTTATATTCAATATTGATGGTTCTATTGCAATTTAGGCCCTAATAAATTACATTTGTAACACTCCTTATGAAAAATGGCATGCTACAATGGTAAACAGCACTGATTTTGCAAAAAGACTCCAAAAAATACTCGAATATTACGGGTTATCGGCCACCTCATTTTCAGAAAAAATCAACTTCAATCGCTCCACCATTTCGCACCTACTCTCTGGCAGAAATAAACCAAGTTTGGAATTTGTGATGAAGGTGCTGCATCAATTTCCTGAGGTGCAATTGTATTGGTTATTGAATGGAACGGGCGACTTCCCTTCCTCCCCATCAGAAAAATCCGGAGAGACTTCAACGGTACATTTTCCCACTTCGGAAACTGGGGACAAAAATGCCGGACCAGATGCGGTTCTTGAAAAAACAGCTTCAACAACGAAAATGGGATCAGTCTCGAAAAACAGCTCTGAAATTGAAAGAATCATAATTTTTTACAAAGACGGCAGTTTTAAAGCCTATCAATAGGGCTCGTTTAACTAAAATTTCAGAAATTTGCATAAAATCATTGCATGCACAAGATCTTAGCTGCTTTCCTACTCACTCTATTAGTAAGCTGCCAGGCTCCGGAAAGGAATTGCTCCAACTTTAAAACCGGTACTTTTGAGTTTGAAACCCTGATAGGAACAGAGCTCAAAAAAACCAAATTCGTGCGTAACGACTCTATAGAAATTGATTACTTCGATAATAAAATAGATACCTTTTCAATTCGATGGGTAAACGACTGCGAGTACGTCATGAAAAAGCTACGCCCCAAAAATCAAGCAGAAAAAGAACCCGTTCTCTTTAAGGTGCTAACCACAAAGGGTAATGAATACACCTTCGAATATTCCATGCTAATTCAGAAGAAAAATAGAAAAAAAGTGGTTAAAAAAGGTACTGCCACTAAGATAAGCTCGGAAGTTGTAAATTAGCGTTTTCTTCTACGACCCATAGGTATAATGGCGACACGTCAAAAAAACTATAAATGAAAGAATCTCTTAAAATATTTAATGCAATTGCCGAAGCCTTATTGGACGATGAAGCTCATAAAGCGGTTGCAGATTTCGTACCCGCCGATTCTCTTTTTCAAGAATTAGACCTGGATTTACAGGAGGAACCTATTTCTGAAATCGAATTAACGGTTGCCCTTCAAGATTTGGTTTTCAAAACACCAAGGACGGCTACAAATGCTTTTTTTAATCAGTTATTCGGAGGTCGAAATGACAAGGCCGTATTGGGAGACTTATTGGCCGTAATGCTCAATAATAGCATGTACACCTACAAAGCTGCGGGACCACAGGTAGGTGTAGAGAAAGTTTTATTGCGAAAGATATGCGATATGATTGGTTGGGATGAAAACTCAGACGGAACCTTCGCTACGGGCGGCTCTATGACTAATTTCATGGGAATGCTAATGGCTCGCGATGAAAAGAATGCAAACATACCGCAAGAAGGAGTGCAGCAGAAAATGACGGTTTACACCTCTGCCGAATCGCATTATAGCACGCCAAAAAATGCTGCTTTTTCTGGCATTGGAAGAAATAATGTTAGATACATTGGTGTAGACGAATTCGGAAAAATGGATGTGCTTGAGCTTGAAGCTACCATAAAAGAAGATCTAAAGAATGGCTTTACTCCAACGCTGGTCAATGCGACGGCTGGAACGACAGTTTTAGGTGCTTTTGACGATATTTTGGCCCTTAGTGAGGTTTGTAGCCGTCACGATGTTTGGCTGCACGTAGACGGCGCTTATTGCGGCTCTGTATTATTCAGTAAAAAATACAAACACCTCATCGAAGGTATTGAGAAAGTGGACTCTTTCAGCTTTAATGCTCATAAAATGATCGGAACGCCACTTACGTGCTCGATCATTGTGGTAAGAGACAAAAAGCATTTATACAATTCATTCTCAAACGATGCCAGCTATTTATATCAGACCGATCACGACGATTTCAACTTAGGTAAAACTTCGCTTCAATGTGGTCGAAGAAATGATGCTTTAAAGTTCTGGACCTTGTGGAAAAGTGTGGGTTCTAAGGGCCTCGAGGACATTATAGACAAGCAATTTGAACTAGCAGATATCGCGCGAAATTACGTAAGCAACCACCCCGATTACACCCTTTACAGCTACAAAGATTCCATTTCTATATGTTTCAATTATAAAAACATTCCGGCCAGAGACATTTGTACCCTATTGTATGAGAATTCTGAACTGATGGTAGGTTATGGAAGTTTCGAGACCAATGAGTTCATTCGGCTGGTGACCATCAATGCCCAAAACAAGCCGGAAGATATCCTAAATTTCTTTAAGGTGCTTGAAGGCTTCGTCGAAAGCAACAAAGAGTTGTTTTTAGTGGATCGTATATAGTAGAACAGTTTTCTTGGATAAAATGATATCAACCAGTACTCGTTTCCTTGCGAAGCAAACGATTTTGCTCTTCCAGAAGGAGTTCGATGTTAGATAGCAGCTCAATGTTCTTGGGTGTTTCTACCGTTACATTCTTTGGATCCTCTGCCCTGGATTGAAACCTGTTCATGGTTTTTACGACGACAAAAACAGTAAGCCCAATAATTAGGAAGTCGATGATGGCTTCTAAAAAATAACCGTAGCCAATGGCCACTTCTTCCAATTCTGAAGTGGCTGTTCGGATTACGTATTTTCTATCTTCGAGGCTCACTTCTCCCGTTAGCAACCCTAAGGGAGGCATAAACACATTTTTCACCAGCGTACTAACAATCTTATTAAAGGCTGTACCCATGATAATTCCAATGGCCATATCGACCATATTTCCTTTTACGGCAAAATTTTTGAATTCTTGAAAAAAAGTTTTCATTCCGAAGTAATTAAAATTAAAAACAATATGGATTTGACCTCTTAGAACAAGGTGATCTGCCCTTCATCATCTGGTGCCGGAGGTGTCTCATCCTTGGGTGGAGTTTTGCCTTTAGGCTCGTTTTTTGGAGCAGGCTCTTTGGGAGCTACATCCATATCCACTACCACCGGTTCTTCGTCTATTACTTCCATTTCTTCTGGAGGTGTCTCCGCTGGAGGACTGTATGGCAAGGGTTCCAGGGGGCTTATCTCCAATACCTTGTCTCTGGTCAATTGATTTCCCATGGCCGAAATTCCTTTTATCGAAATAAACTCTTCCAGATTCAGCTGCGTATTGTCCTTTCGATCCTTTCCGCGCTCTTTCACGTAAACCACTTCGGCCATAGGTCGATAATCTGTGAAAATATGTTCTACATAAGATTTTGGATGATCTGTGGTCACCAACTCATCTTTATCGGGGTTTTCGATCAAGAATCGTTTTACGTAGAACATTTCCTTCCCACCTTCCCAGTAAATCACAGAAATAGGCTTTTTAGGCTCCCATTTCTCCAAAATAATCATATCATCGTCAAAACGCATGGTTACCTCAGGGATGGCCGTCTTAATAATTCCTTTTTGATTGACAACAAGCAGACGATCTTCCTTGGTAAACTCACCCAAAAGCTCACCTCGCCCATCCACATTGAGTCGTTGCACCGTATCATCAAACCAGATTTTGCGGGGCTTTAAGGTAGACAGCCCCTTTTCTTTGAGCTCTACGCGCTTTACTGGATATTTGGTCACTATGTTTCCTTTGGAACCACGTCCTTTTACCATCAGGTCGGCGAAATCTAAATCCCACTTTAATTTTTTAATACTTCCGCTTTGGCGCAAAAGAATGGTCACTACCTCCGCCTCTCCATTGGGGTTAGCTGTAAAATAAAATACTTTACTTCCTTTATTTCCTTGAGTTAGTGGATACTCCTTATCCCTTGTAATGGCTGTTACATTGAAACGTTTCACATAGGTAGCCCCTCTCGCTCCGTCTTTGTAAATTAAGTTATAAGTGGTTCGCTTGTCCTTCTTCTTAAATACAGCAACATGAATAATCCCTTTACCGACAAAGGTCTTTGATCCCACTCGGGTGACCATCATATTTCCTTCTTCAGTAAAAACAATAATATCGTCAATGTCACTACAATCGGTCACGTATTCGTCCCTTCTCAAGCTGGTTCCCACAAATCCTTCTTCCCTATTTACATAGAGTTTGGTGTTTCGTATGACCACTTTTGTCGCTTCGATATCGTCGAAAATTCGAATTTCCGATTTTCGTTCTTTTCCCTTGCCATAATCTTTCTTCAGGCGTTTGAAGTAATCAACCGAATATTCAATTAAATGGTTTAAGTGATGCTTTACTTGAGCAATACTATCATCTAATGCATCAATTTTTTGCTGGGACTTATCGACGTCGAACTTGGAAATACGTTTGATTCGAATCTCCGTGAGTCGTACGATGTCCTCTTCGGTCACAACTCGCTTTAGATGCTTGGTGTGCGGCTTCAATCCTTTATCAATGGCCTGAATGACCCCTTCCCATGTTTCCTCTTCTTCTATGTCGCGATAGATTCGATTTTCAATGAAAATTCGTTCCAGGGAAGCAAAGTGCCATTGTTCTTCGAGTTCGCTTAACTGTATTTCCAATTCGCTCTTCAGCAGTTGAACGGTGCGATCGGTGGAGCGTCGAAGCATTTCGGTCACTCCAATAAATAGTGGTTTATTATCCTCAATAACGCATCCTAAAGGTGAAATAGAGGTCTCACAATTGGTGAAAGCGTATAAGGCATCAATGGTTTTATCGGGAGAAATTCCACTGGGCAGGTGGATCAAAATCTCTACCTCAGCGGCAGTATTGTCTTCAATTTTTTTAATCTTGATCTTGCCCTTGTCATTGGCCTTCAGAATAGAATCGATCAAAGAAGAAGTGGTGGTTCCAAAAGGAACTTCGGTAATCACCAAAGTGTTTTTATCTTGCTGACTCATTCGAGCCCGACTTCTAATTTTACCACCGCGCATTCCATCATTATAGTTGGTGGCATCCAAGATTCCCCCCGTAGGAAAATCAGGTACTAACTGAAAACGTTTTCCTTGCAAATGCTTGATCGAGGCATCAATAAGCTCAACAAAATTATGTGGTAACACCTTGGTAGAAAGACCGACGGCAATACCCTCTGCTCCTTGCGTTAAAAGCAGGGGAAACATAACGGGTAAATTGATCGGTTCCTTTTTACGGCCGTCGTAAGAAGATTGCCAATGCGTAATTTTTGGATTGTAGACCACATCCAGCGCAAATTTCGACAGTCGCGCCTCAATATATCTTGAAGCGGCCGCGCGATCTCCAGTAAGAATATTACCCCAGTTTCCCTGGGTATCGATCAATAGATCTTTTTGCCCTATTTGGACCATGGCATCGGCTATACTGGCATCACCATGAGGGTGATATTGCATGGTATGCCCCACAATATTGGCTACCTTACTATAGCGGCCGTCATCCAAATCCTTCATGGAATGCATAATACGACGCTGTACGGGTTTAAAACCGTCCTCAATAGCAGGAACGGCGCGCTCCAGTATCACATAGCTCGCATAGTCCAAAAACCATTCTCGGTACATGCCAGTAACACGAGTAATGGTCTCTCCAGAATCTTCTGAACCATTAACCAATTCAGAATCACTTCCCTCCACATCGGAATTGGGAATTTCGTTTAATTCATCTTCATTGTTATCTTCGAGTTCTTCACTCATGTAATCATTCTGTTTTTTTATTTACTTCGGAAGCATATAGTTCATAGCATTCACAACCAAAGAGGTGCGATACTTTGGAGGTTAATCTTCTACTTCATCCAACTCCACCTTTAAATTGTTAATAATGAATTCCTGGCGATCGGGTGTGTTCTTACCCATATAGAATTTCAGCAATTCCTCTATACTCATAGCTTTATCCAACATGACAGGGTCCAGACGAATATCATCGCCAATAAAATGTACAAACTCATCGGGTGAAATCTCACCCAATCCCTTAAATCGGGTGATTTCCGGTTTTGGCTTTAGCTTTTCGATAGCGTTTAGTCGTTCTTCTTCAGAATAACAATAGATCGTTTCCTTCTTATTACGAACTCTGAACAAAGGTGTTTGTAATATATAGAGATGGCCCTCCTTGATCAATTCAGGAAAAAACTGGAGAAAAAATGTAATTAGCAGCAATCTAATGTGCATTCCATCCACATCGGCATCGGTCGCGATCACAATATTGTTGTATCTCAGGTCTTCCATAGAATCTTCGATATTCAATGCCGCTTGCAACAAATTGAATTCTTCGTTCTCATAAACGATCTTCTTACTAAGACCGTAGCTATTTAAAGGCTTCCCTTTTAGGCTAAAAACGGCCTGAGTGTTCACGTCCCGGCTTTTTGTAATACTACCACTGGCCGAATCTCCCTCGGTAATAAACAAGGTTGACTCTAAGTTTCGTTCCTTTTTGGTGTCGCCCAAATGTATTCTACAATCACGCAACTTTTTATTGTGTAGGCTAGCTTTTTTGGCACGATCTCTAGCCAATTTTCGAATACCACTTAATTCCTTTCGTTCCTTTTCGGCCTGTACGATCTTACGCTGAATTTTTTCAGCAACCTCCGGGTTTTTGTGCAGAAAGTTATCCAGCTGTGTTTTAACAAAATCATTAATATAAGTTCGTACCGTGGGCAGCTTGTCTCCCATTTCGGTAGAACCTAATTTGGTTTTGGTTTGGCTCTCGAACACCGGTTCCATTACCTTTATACTAATGGCCGTTACGATAGACTTTCTAATATCGCTGGCATCATAGCTCTTTCCATAAAATTCCCTGATCGTTTTCACGATGCTTTCGCGATAGGCAGACAAGTGGGTTCCTCCCTGAGTTGTGTTCTGTCCATTTACAAAACTGTGGTATTCCTCACTATACTGTGTACGGCTGTGCGTAAGAGCAATCTCAATATCACTTCCTCTTAAATGAATGATGGGATACAACATATCTTCCTGAGACATATTATCTTCCAATAAATCTTTCAATCCATTTTCTGAAAAGAATTTTTCTCCGTTGAAATCGATCGTCAATCCCGGATTGAGGTAGACGTAATTTCGGAGCATCTTTTCTACATATTCATTTCGAAATTTATAGTGTCTAAAAATACTATCATCAGGAACAAAGGTCACTTTAGTTCCTTTTCGCTTAGGGCTCTTTTCCGGATCCGGGTTACTCGTAAGTTCTCCTAGAGCAAACTCAGCCATTTTCAGCTTATTTTCTCGTACCGATTCTACTTTGAAATAACTGGATAAGGCATTTACGGCCTTTGTCCCTACTCCATTCAACCCAACCGACTTCTTAAATGCTCTGGAGTCGTACTTTCCACCGGTGTTCATTTTGGAAACCACGTCCACCACCTTCCCGAGCGGAATACCGCGTCCATAATCCCGAACTCTCACTTCTTTATCCTTAATTCGGATCTCAATGGTCTTTCCAGCACCCATTACAAATTCATCGATACAATTATCGATGACCTCTTTCAGTAAAATATAGATACCATCATCGGGAGACGACCCATCTCCCAACTTCCCAATATACATCCCCGGACGCATTCTAATATGCTCCTTCCAATCGAGGGATCTAATGTTATCTTCTGTATATTGTGTTCTAGCCATAAACCTAGGTTGTATCTTGGCTAAGATAAAATTTCGATATAAAAATTAAAACCCAACTCCACTAAAGTAATTAACAAAAAATGAAGCAAATTGTTAAGAAAATTGGAGGCCCTATTTTCTATTGTTATGATAATTGTATATCTTGAAATCTAAAGGCCACTGGCACTGTTTCTTAAACTGTCACATCTTTTCTTACCTTTCGTCTTTTAGAAAAAATATTATGAAGAAAAAACTATTTATATATCCTTGTTTTGCACTTATTTGTTTTCTCGTTTCCTGTGGAAATTCGGACGGGGAAAAAAGAACATCCGTGGATACGTCCAATTATAAAACGGAAACACTGGAAGATGATTTTCAAATTTCTATTCCGAAGGAAATGAAAAAGGCCTCACAACTCAATCAAGATGCCGCCATGCAATTCGAGAACAAAATCGATAATAGCTATCTCGCCATCATAAAAGAAGACCGATTCGATTTTCTAGAGGCTTACGGAGCGGCCGGTGTCCTGGATAACAACTTATCGGACATTGGGAATTACCGAAAGATTCAGGTAGATTTTTTTGTAAAGCGATTGGTTTTATTAGAAGAAAGTGAACCTGACGCATTAACAATAAATGACAGAAAAGCAGAGCAGGTCGAATTTACCTGTCAGGTTCCTAACGCCAATTCAAATATCTTTTATGTCATGACCTTTGTAGAAGGTGAGGACGAACTTTATATGATCATTTCATGGACGGTGAGCCTTTTGAAAGAGGAACACAAAGAAAGCTTTTACGCCATAGCCAATTCGTTCAAGGAGCTTTAGTGGTTGGGATTCTCATAGAGCGTTAGGTAAACACCTAATCTGGAAAATGTAACTCGTTCTTTCCATTCGTTTTTAAGCATCATTATTTCTTCGTCCTTCGTTCTGTTTTCAACGTTTGAAAAAAGAAAGTATTTGTTGCTGTCAAATTCGGCTTCAGCAAAAGAAGGGTTCAGCTTTTCTATATCCAAATGACGCGCCATCTTCACACTTTTCAATGGAAGATTGGTTCCCACTTCATCCAAAGGGATATTGTTTTCAGAAAGATAGTTTAGCATATGCTCTTCCTCCGGAAAATAATTCAAATATGCCAAACTGCTGTCCCATCCTTGTGAAATGGTAGCCGGGTAAATCCAGAAGTGTCCGGAAACCAAAGCGACCACGATAACCCCAACGAGTAACTTACGCTTTCCTACCGCTAGTACGCTCTTAGAAAGTAGGTTTACGAATAAAATTCCACCGAGCAGAAAACAGATCATTAAATACCGAGGCCCCATTGGGTTGCTGAAAGGCACAAAGCCTAAAAAAAACACCACCAAAAAGACAGAGAGCGCAATAAAAATGCGTTTGGAAGGCAAAGACAGCCTTTTGTTTTTACTTCGGAAATGTACAAGCAACATCAGCCCAAGGGGTATCCATAAGAACACCCGGCCAAAATCGAGTATGTTTTTTATGTAGGCCGCGGCGTTTTTAGCTATTCGTCCCAATCCGGCCGCCTCTCTATGGGTAGCGTAATTTTTATTTTTTGATATCAGTACCCAGCCCAATTCGCTATACTGAGCTATTAAAAACCCACCGAATACTACCAGACCCACCCAATAAGCATGAAGCATCTTTTTGTTGAATGTAAGAGCTGCATACTTAACATAAAGGAAATGAATTGCGCCGAAGGCAATCGTACAATAGATGCCCCTTAAATTGGTTAGCAATAGGCCTGTGATCGCCATCGTATACCATCCCCACTTTTGATTAATTAAACTATTCAAACCCAATAAAAGGAAAAACAACAATAACATGTCATTATTTAATATGGTAGTTTGCGCTATAACCGTAGGGTCCATAGCCACCAACCAAAAGAACAACAGGGAAATACCGGGCAAGAAATGCTTTTTGCAAAGGAGAAAAAGTTGATAAAAGGCACCTAAATTTACAATCAGCAGGAGTAATCGAGCCGCCCAAATGGATTTACCAAATAGCGTCCAAACAAATGCTATGGAAGTGATCCAAAGCGGTGGATGCCCCGAATTAAATTGGGTAGGCACTATCAATGAGGAAAAATCGTGGGTATATATCCAATGCGCCCTATAGGCCTTACTGAGTCCGTCCCAAAAAAAAGGTAGGTCTTTCCATATAAAAAACTCCAGCAACAGGGCTATTGCGGCAACAGAAAAGACTCTTTTTTCGGTTCGATTCATTTTTTTGAATGTTCAATTCGTACCCAGATCGAGGACCACCGCAATCGTTGGAAGCTACGTCTTCAAACGGACGAAATAATTATTAAAAATTCAATGTTTTACACATTAAATCTAAAGTGCATTACATCGCCGTCTTGCACTATATACTCCTTCCCCTCTACTCCCAATTTACCGGCCTCTCGTACCTTGGCCTCGCTTCCTAAGCTCACAAAATCGTTATATTTAATAACTTCAGCTCGAATAAACCCTTTTTCGAAATCGGTATGAATCACACCTGCGGCCTGAGGTGCTGTGGCACCTACAGGAATGGTCCATGCTCTTACCTCTTTCTCACCAGCGGTAAAATAGGTTTGGAGGTTTAATAATTGATAAGCACTTCTAATTAATTTACCCGATCCAGGCTCATCCAATCCCAGATCTTCCAAGAACATTTGACGTTCTTCGAAAGTATCCAGTTCGGTAATATCTGCTTCCGTTCCTACTGCTAAAACCAAAACCTCTGCATTCTCATTGGCCACCGCGGCTTTTACCTGTTCCACATAATCGTTTCCTGTAGCAGCGGCATCTTCATTTACGTTGCATACATACATTACCGGTTTGTCCGTTATAAACTGAAGTTGATTTGTAAATTCTGCTCGATCCGCATCGGTTAGGGCTATGGCTCTGACAGAAACACCGCTTTCCAATCCCGCTTGTACTTTAAGTAATGCCTCCTGTTCTTTTAAAGCCTCCTTATTTCCTGTTCGCGCCGCTCGCTTTACTTTTTCCAGGCGTTTTTCTACGGTTTCGAGGTCTTTCAATTGAAGCTCTATATCAATGGTCTCTTTGTCGCGAACCGGATCAACATTACCGTCAACGTGCACAATGTTGTCATTGTCAAAACATCTTAGTACGTGTAATATGGCGTCTGTTTCCCGTATATTTCCGAGGAATTGATTCCCCAAACCTTCTCCTTTACTGGCTCCCTTTACTAAGCCCGCAATATCCACGATATCCACCGTAGCTGGCAATACGCGCTGCGGGTTTACCAATTCTTCCAGTTTCACCAAACGAGGATCTGGTACGTTGACCACTCCAATATTGGGTTCGATGGTACAAAACGGAAAGTTAGCGCTCTGTGCTTTTGCATTTGACAAACAATTAAATAAGGTGGATTTCCCTACGTTTGGTAATCCTACAATCCCTGCTTTCATTTTTCTAATCTTTTAAAATAAATCCTAAGAATGATTTCTTTCAGATTCCGGCGGCAAATATACGGTATCGCCCATGAACTTCTATGCTCGAACCGTTTTGATTTAGGATAAAACTTTGAAGATTCAATATATTTTGTATCTTTCCGAAACAAATAAATCACTCACAATTAACTACAATTAAAAATGAAAAAAATACTATTTTTAGCGTGTGCCCTACTTATTGGAGGTTTTACCGCGCAAGCACAAGAAGATAGCGACGCTGCTGGTTTGACAACTTCTGTAAAAAAGACGGCTAAAGTAAAAGCTGAGAAAGAGACTAAGAGAGCAACCCAGAATGCAGATGTACTTAATGCAGAAAGCAGCACCACACGAAATGCTAAAATGAACAAGGTGATTGAGCAACGCAAGATTAAGTCACAAAAAATTAAAGCAGACAAGGCAGCCGAGAGAAGAAAGGCGGCCGATAAGGCTAGAAAAACTGGAGTTACTACTTCAAAAGCTAGAGTGCTTACCGAGGCTGAAAGAAGAGCCGAAGAAGCTGAAAAGAAAAAGAAAGCTACCAAAAACGACAATTAGTAACAGATCGGATTAAACATTACAAAGGCTCCTTTTACATACATTGTTTAAGGAGCTTTTTATTTGAGTTACTTTCGGAAATTGAGGATATTGCTTATTTTTACTGATAGAATGACCTTAAAACATCTATTATGAAAAAAATTACCCTCACGCTATTAATTCTTGGTGCGTTCATTTTTACCGCTCAAGCTCAGGAAAATAAGACCATTAAGGAAGTTTCAACAGTAAAACGTGTTGTTAAAAAAGAAGGCAGCCAGGTAACGGTTAAGGAAGTTGAAGATGTGGAAAAGGAAAAAGGCGCCGTGATTGTAGCAGGAACGGAAGAAGAGAATCAGTTTTTTAAAGAAGACTCCACCACGGAAGACAACCAAAATGTACTTGTGGACGAAGTGTCCATTGACCAAAAGAACGAAGCCTTAGTCGCCGCTGAAAAGAAAAGACAAGAGGAAGAAATGATCAAATCCAAGGCCGAAGCGAAAGCTAGAGTCGAAGCAGAACGTAAAATACTCGAGCAGCAAGCTAAAGAACGAATGGAAGCTCTTGAGAAAAATCGAAAAAGACTTGAAAAACGTAGCAAAGGTACTGGCAAGCTTAAAAAGAAAAGAAAAAACAACTAAGCCAGCATCGTATTCCGTTTAAGCAGATCATTCATCTTTAAAAAGTGCCCTGATTTCCTCATGATATTCTGAAAAGTTGATCAGGTCGTTGTGTGATCCTTTGGGTATGGTCACCAGTTTACAAATAGTTTCCGAAGGTATTTCTTGTAACATTTTCCCATTCTCGTAAGGTACTACTCCATCGTCAGTACCATGGAAGATAGTGATGGGGCTTTTTACCTCTTTTATTTTTTCTGAAGTTGGAAACCTATATTTTAGCATGGGCTTTACAGGCAAAAACCAATACCGCTTTTTTGCGATGGCCTCTAAGCTTAAAAAGGGGGATTCCAAAACAAGTTGTTTCGGATTGTTCCTAGAAGCGACATGGGTGGCAAACGCAGAGCCTAAGGAACGACCATAAACGATTATTTGATGCTCCGGAAACCATTCCATCGCTTTGTCATAAAACAGACTTGCGTCCTTATATAATTGCACCTCTCCAAGCGTTCCCGTGCTTTTGCCATAGGTACGGTAATCCATAACTAAAACCTCGTAATCAAACTGAAGAAAATAAGAGGTAATCTCCCCCCAACGGGACAGATCGCCTGCATTTCCGTGGTAATACAATACAATTCCTTTGGGGTTATCTAAGGTAAAACGAAGCGCATTGAGTCGAGCTCCATCCGCGGTTTCAATAAAAAACTCATCGTACGGTCGCTCAAAATTATAGACATAATCCTGGGGTAGCTGCGTAGGTAAAAAAATGAGTTTTTCTTGTAGTAGGAACATGAAGGCTGTTATAAATAAGTAGCAGCCGACCAATACAATGGCCGTCTTCTTTAATTGTTTCATTGGGTTTTCTTGGCGGTATGTTTCACTTTATGACTGGTGGTTTCGAGGTCAATTTCCGTTTTTTTATAATTTACAATTTCTCCAAGCATTCGATGGTAACTTTCAAAATTATTTAAGTTCTTATGTCCGCCATCGATCACGGGCCATAGTCGAGTTTTTTCCGGTCGCACTTTGGATAGCTTTACGCTACTACTAAAAGGGATCAACTTGTCATTGGTTCCATGAATAATATGGACTGGACAGTTCACATACTTAAGCCATTTATAGGTAGGCATTGGAAACTTCAAAATTAAGGACAGCGGCATAAATGGCATATAACGCTTGGTCACTTTGGTCAGACTATAGTATGGGGCGTCCAAAATAAGCATTCGAGGGTTATTGGTGGACGCCAATTTGGTGGCAAAGCCAGAGCCCATAGAGCGACCATACAATATGATGTACTGCTCGCTCACTTGTTCGCGAATCTTATTGTATATGTATTGCAGGTCGTGCTTTAAAGCCTTTTGAGTACGGCGCCCGGTACTTTTTCCAAATCCGCGATAATCTACCATGATGACATCGTAGTTATGACGGGTAAAATCGACCGCAAACTTTCCCCAGCCTTTAATGCTTTTTGAATTCCCTTTTAAATAGAGGACTACGCCACGGGGGTTAGCCGTTTTAAAGTGTAATCCATTGATAATGGCACCATCCCTAGTTTCTATATTATATTCTTCCGCCTCTTGGTTTTCATAATAAAATTGAAACTCCTTCGGCAACTTTTCCGGTTTGAATAAGAAGTAATCCTGAATATAGTATAACAAGATGCTAATCACCAGATAAATTGCGACAATCCAAATTAAGGTATGTAACCAAATGGGCATAAGGCCAAGGTACGGAAAAATTAAAACCTAAAAACAGTCTGAAAACCCAACAGTCCTAAAGGGTAAGATAAACGAGGTGAAGTTTGGGAGTTAAGAGCCAGATAGTTTTTATATGACTTTCAGCCAATTACGTACATATACTTATTGTGCCCTGTGTCCTTTTCATGTACTTTACCTTCTTCCTCAATAGAGAATGCATGTCTCATAACACTTCAAAATTAAATTCAAACAAAGGTCGGGAATCAAGCTCCAAAATACAGGAGGGTGGTCCTAATGGCCAAACATTTCAATTTAAAGACAATCGTCCCGAAGCTATCGCCAACAGCGAACTACAACAAATGGCGAATTTAAGTTCAAGTTCAAGACAGCTTGTCCAAATGCAAACAATGGCCAACAATTACACCTCTCCTTCCGCCCCTATACAAAAGAAAGGAAATATGGATGGGTTACCTAACGACTTGAAATCTGGAGTAGAGAACCTATCGGGATATGCTATGGATGATGTGAAGGTGCATTACAATTCTAACAAGCCCAGCCAATTACAGGCACATGCTTATGCGCAGGGAACCGACATTCACCTCGCTTCAGGGCAGGAAAAACATCTACCACATGAAGCGTGGCATGTAGTTCAACAAAAACAGGGAAGAGTGAAACCCACCTCTCAAATGAAGAACGGAGCACAAGTGAATACTGACCAAGGTTTGGAGAAAGAAGCCGATATCATGGGTGCCAAGGCTCGTGCGGAAGCCGTTCAACTAAAAAATGACACCTCGTTAATTCAAGGCACCGCATCCAATAGTACAGCACAATTAGCTCCTGCTGCATTTACAGGTTTTGTAACCGCACCAGCGAAATATGATGGTTGGACCAAAAAATTTGACAGTTGGGGAAAACTAGAATCAGCCATTGAAAGCTATGCCAATTTGGAAGATGACGACGTTGCTAAACGTAGCGAATTGGTTAGTGCAATGACCTCCTTATCCATCGAATGGCTCAAGGGATATACGCAAAGACAATCAACACAAGCAGATCCAAAGGATGGTGTAAGAAAAGGATTATTTGATCTGCTCCACCCTCTTCTAACAACAGAAGAATTAGAATTGAAAGCTACGGAAGGAAAACTATCCGATAAAGAACATTCGGTCTCTGAAGACCCTCGACTTACCAAAGACCTTCCGGTTCCGGAGGGCACAAAAAATGCTCCAAAAGGTGGGGTTTTTAAGTCTAACTCGGAAGTGAAAAATCAAGCGTTGGTAAAGATCGACGATGGCATTGCCGGTAAGGTTTGTCAAATTCTCATGGGGTGGCGGGCCGATCAAAAAACCGGAGCCATCGCAGCTGAAAAAGGAGATTATCATAAGGTAAAAGAAGAAGTACCAGAATTTGCTGGTAAAAATTCCCAAAAGCTCAAAACCGGTTTTGTTAAAAAAGACAAGCTCATAGAGACCAACCGAGTGAAAGACGCACCAGGACTAAAATACAAGGATAAGACCTCTCACTTAAAATTTCCTCTCTTTGCAAAGCCACCATCAAAGAATGACATTGTGCAAGTAGGATTAGGCGACTGCTATTTATTAGCCGCCATGGTTAGCATAGTAAATGCAGATCCTAGCCATTTTATAAAACACATGCGCGATAATCGGGACGGAACGGTCACTGTAAAATTATACAAAGATGCCGGGGTTCCGGTAGTGATCACGATTAAAAAATCTGTCGTTGTCAAAGACAAATTTCTTGAACGAAACCAGGTCCCGGCTTTTGCCTCCGGCGCCTTGTGGGTTCAACTTTATGAAAAAGCGTATGTCGCTGCAGGTTTTATAGGGTCCGGGCCAGAAACTTTACCATCTGCTGAGAAATCGTATGGAATGATAGAAGGTGGATATGGGCATATCGCTCAGACTCACATTACGGGCAAAGCAGCAGAAAATCACCCTATCCAAATAAATCGAGAGGACGTGCAAGGGAAAATAAGCGGTTATTTCAACAGCCCGGAAATGAAATTTCATTTTCAAGGATTAACCACACCAGATGTTTCTTATGAACACGGCACCAAAGACCCGAAATATTTGGAAGATATGCATCAATACGAACACTTGTTGAAGGCTAGTCAAAAATTACAGGAGTTAATGAATAAAACATTTGTTACCACCGCCGATCTATCCGAAATGCTGACCAAGGAAGGGATAAAACAGATATATATTGATATTGTCATGAATAAAGTGAAGGCTGCCAAAATTATGACGGGCCCTCTGGGTTCTGGCAAATACAGCAAAGGAGAACTAGACCTATTTAACTCTATTACCAGCAAGATGATAATTGGAAAAACAATGACCATTGGGACCCGAAAAGATATTTTTGACAACCCGGAAGAGGTCCTGGAAAGAGGAGATAGTGCAGGTGAAGCCAAGGTAAAGGGCTTGGTAGGGCCTCATGAGTATGCCATTCTAGATTACGCCCCAAAACCTATTGAGGAAGGCAAAGCGCTATCACTAAAACTAAGAAACCCATGGTCAAGTTATGGTCGCAAATATAAAAAACCAACGGAAGAGACTCCGGTTAGTAATGAAACGGGCGATACCTTTGAGGGAGCTGAAAGAATTGCAGTACCAGGTCCTGAAGGCGCCGAATCTTGGTTCGATCTGGCGGATATTGGTGCTTATTTCACTTCTTTTTCTTCAGCATAATTAAAGCGCATACCATTCAAAAAGTACAAAATTCAAATTTTCAACGTTATCATTGAAAACCCATTCCTAAATTCATTACCATGAAGATCATTCGCATTTTGTTGTTTTTAGTATTTGTACAAACGCCTCTCTTAAGTTTTAGCCAAGAGACTGTTATGGTCCCGGTGGAATTGCCCGGTGACCATCCTGGAACTATACGTACTTATACCAATAACTATTCAAACAGCAATATTGATGGCTACAATCTATATGTACCCAAGTCCTGTGGCGACAAAAACAGCAAATGTCCTGTCCTTGTTTTTCTGCAAGGTGGAAAAGGTGTTGGCGGGTCCGTTCAAAAACTTATGAAATGGGGCTTACCTAAAAAGATCTTAGAAAGTACTGCATTGAAAACCGACTTGGACAAATTTATGAGAGATACCTTTATTGTGGTCATGCCGCATATTGAAGATGGGCAATTCTTTGAAGGCGAAACTGCCATGCGCCAAATATTAGATGAAGTAATAAAAAATGAAACCGCCGACCCCAATAGAATTTATCTCACCGGTTTAAGCAGAGGTGGTTATGGTACCTGGGGCTTGGCTAGCAGAATGAGCGACGTTTTTGCCGCAGCAGCTCCCATTTGCGGTAGCGGATTTGGAGTTACTGCATACGAGAACTTAGCGGATCTTCCCTTGTGGGTCTCGCATAACACAGGTGATGGCGTTGTAAATTATCGAGGATCATCCAGAGCCGTGGAAAAACTGGAAGCCGTATCCGACGCGAAGTTTCATCACTCCTCCTCAATTGCTTCGGCAAAATACAATTCAAATAAAAATATATTCACCTCCACACGCAGTGACAGTCATGATGCCTGGACTGAGATGTATGGCGAAGTCAATTTTTATAAATGGTTGTTGCGATTTAAGAAATAAGGCGCGCTAGAACGTTAAAACATTACCCCATTTGAGGAGCAACATGGATAAAATGGTAAAGCTGGCACTATAAAATATCGCCGCCTGCCAATAGGACAATCTTGTTGGCCCGTGTTTCCACATTTTAGTACCATACTTCTTTTTGGCATCAACGCCAACAAGCTTCCAAAAAAGAAAGAGACCGACTAAGAAAATTGAAATTGCTATGATAAGTACCCAGGTTTTTTCCATTTGTTTGTTTTTGTTGTTGTACGGAAGATTGTATCCTAAAAGTACATTTTTTTCTGTAAATGGATTTTTAGGTCAAGTAGTTTTAAATTAAAAATTATAGTAAAACCGTCGAGTTTTGTGCAAATGTTGTCAACATCTGCAAAATTTAGAGGTTTAATTTCACTTGGGTTTTGTCCTCTCTTTTATGTAACCTCTTATGACAATTTGAGTGCAATAGAACAGCGTTACTTAGGTCGCTAGTAGCTCCGCCTTTTGAATGATAAATCTCATGATGGGATTCGGCGCGTTTAAATTCCAATGTCCTTCCACATTCCGTGCAAAGCCCTTTTTGTCGAAAAAAAAGTATGCGTCTTTGGTCCTGATCGTGTAATCTTTCCGGGTCCTTTGTTATGATAGGATACAATCTGTCGAATTCACCGATCATAATTCTTAACCTATTTTTAAAAGAACTTGGCGTTGTCATTAACTTTGACTCTGTTTTATAGAGTTTATAGGTGTTGAATTCTTTTTTTGTCATTGACTTCGGCGGCTTAATATCATAAATCGAAAATAGATTTAATCTAAGCATAAACTCCTTGGCGAAAACGGATAGTTCTTGCCCTAAATTCTCATTTCCTGCCCTGTACTTTCTCAAAAATGAAACCAGCAAATAAAAAGAAATAATATCTCGTATTTTAAATGCGCCTAACAACATGTTAATGTTATTTACAATATAGTCCAAGTTGGCTTTAAAGAATCGAAATTTTTTCTTCGGTACGTTTTTATCATATTTCTTAATCGTAGAGCTGAGACTGTTAATATCGAGAGAAGGAAAATTCATGTTTTCGAAATCACCTTCAAATTCTAGTGTCATTAATTCCGCGGCCAATTGTCTAAATCGAAACCTTCTTTCTTTTCCTAAAAATTTGAAAAGTTCATGATTTTGACCAATTTCTTTAAAGTGATTTTTAAATTCTCCCCTATGGGCGTTGAGTTTTTCGGCTTTATTTAAGGGAGTACCTTCCTGTAAACGAAGGAATGTTTGGACAATATCTTCCTCTTTCGTTTCTGGATCGTGACTTTTCAATTTTAAGTAGTATACACAGTAAGCATCAATCAACAATCTCTCTCGCATTGATAATTCAGAATAATAATCGATTTCCGAGTTCTTTAGTTCAATTTGGTCATTCAGGTAAGACCTGATTGTTAGTAATCTCTGCTGGCCGTCTAAAATTTCATATTGATTATTTTCATTAATAAATAGGACTAGGACTCCTATAGAATATCGTTGTTCAATTGACTTAATTAATTCGATTTTCTGCTTATCCTTCCAAATATCTCCTCTTTGGTATGCTTCGTTGATAAAGATTTTTCCTTGATCAAATAAACTATTAATCTCACCCAGTGCGAAAAATGAAAAGTCAATATCTGGTACTGTCTGTTGCGGCATTTACATTGGTCTTAGTTTGTTCCATCCAACAAATTACAAATTATATCTCACACCCCAACTCCAACAAAAATGATTTACACTAAAAAACCTACAAAGTCCCCAATCCAAATCGCTGGCTTACCTTCTGCATTTTTAAGTTGCTTAGTAGCATAAGCACTGCTACGGCATACAGCCACCAGGTCTGGCTGAAATTAAGGTAATAGGTGACCATAAGAAGGGTTAATCCCGAAGTATACAGAATGATGTTT
Organism: Bacteroidota bacterium; assembly: GCA_039028295.1. Classification (GTDB taxonomy): domain Bacteria; phylum Bacteroidota; class Bacteroidia; order Flavobacteriales; family Flavobacteriaceae; genus Aureisphaera. The sequence goes on along the minus strand of JBCCIJ010000013.1, from coordinate 55,118 downwards.
AACCAGGACCGATTGCGATAGTGGCGCCATAAAACGAAGAGACTGCCTAGCAGAAAGACGGCTAAAATGATATACTTCCAACTCGAATTATAAGCCACAGTATCCAAACCTATAAAGCTGAAAAATGAAGCATAAGCAGCCCAACAAAATGGACATTTTGGAAATAGAAAAAACAAAACACCGGTTCCAATATTGAGTAGGCTCATGCGTTTGGTGCCCTTGCCTTTCGGCTGGACTGTTTCTAAAGTACCAGAATTGCAGTTACAAGTAGTATTTTTTGCCGTTTTATTCATAGGGTGTTGTGTTATTTTATTCCGAAGAAAAACCACCACCCTGCACCATGGCAGGGCGGTAGTCATTTCTAAACTACTTAATTATGAGCGGGGATAGAATCTTTATTCCATTGTGCTTTTCCTAACAACCAGCTAAAATCTCCTGAGGTTTGACCAGCTGATCTGGTTTTAAGGGTATCGTTTTGAAAATAGTACCCGTCATAAATAGCTGCACTCGAATGACAGCCCATACAACTCTCAGTCCCAAAGATCTGAATGTTCTCCACTGCAGGGTTCCCATTTTCGATAAGACCTCCGGCTCCTTGCCCACCTTTTTGGAAGAAGGTTTCCATGGTCATGTTGGTAAGAAGTGCAATATTAGGGTCTCCTCCGGGCTTATTGGTCACTGATTCGGGCAACACGTAATTGGAGGCCAAATTAGGTGCGGGAGGTATATTTTGGTCTAATGGATATTGGGTATCCACCAATTCATAATACTGCCAAACACTATTTTCCTGACGGAAATATTCTTGCATCATCTTGTTGATGTTCTGTACGCGAATGGGAATGTCCACCATTCTCTTCGCCTGAGTTTTCTTTACGTTGGTGGGTGCAAAGTACTTGGTGCTTATGGTGTCGGCATCATTGCTTGGATTTAACGTTCGTACTAACCAGTAAGGACGGTCCTCATCGTCTATAAACTCATGGCTCAAACTGTTGGTCAAATCTAGGTTGGCAGGGCAAATTTCACAATTCGGATCACGTAAGGTGGGATGTATTACTACTTTCTTTCCATCTTTTTCAATTACATTTTGTCGTAAATTATCTATATGCTCAAATGTAGACCACACCCATTGCTTACCCGTTGGTGTCTTCTGACTGATATGCATTCCAATCATTCCAAGGTCCTTTTTAACCAGCACGCTGTCTGGACCAATAACATATCCTTCTTCACTATAATAGCGTTCTTTCAAGTCGGTAGGTTCCAAAATTTTCCAGGCAAATTTAATTTCGATGGCTCCTAGCTCGTTATTTTCATAATCCCCTTTAGGAAAATTAGCGATCGAATCATTCTTTTCTGAAAAATTGATCTGTCCATTGATATTGTATAGGGAATTATGCATCACATAGTCAAATTCCTCCTTATTCATCAGCACTTCATAGACCACTAAGTTTCCATTTTGATCAAATAGCTCACCGGCAAAGGCTTGATCTATTTCATCGGCAATGTTGAAATTTCCAGCGTGAGTAGGCGTTTTTGTAGACAGCACTACTCTTGATTCGGAATCGCTTATTAAATGGGTAGGAAGGCCTAGGCCTGAGGCGGTTCTTGGCGCACCCCAGGGAGCCGGTTTTTGTCCGTCGGCGCGATACACTTGAAATGCCTCTTTCCAACCTAACCAGGTGGGAGTGCCTGGATCTGTAAAGGCGGGCATGGGATTTCCGGCGGTGTCTAAGGGCCAGTGAATGGCAACAAAAGCTTGCCAGCTGTATTTATTAAAAACCTCATTGAGCTGATAAATGTCTTGCTCCTCTTTCAGTTTATTCTGAAGTGCGGGATCTACATCCACGGGAATATTAGGCGAAAAAGCAACAGGAGCGGGAATTTCGTCATAGCCGTTTCCTCCTGGTCCACATGAGAAAAGCATCATACCAACAAAAACAAAGCAAAACAAGCTCAGTTTTGTGGTCAGTAGCATGAACATTCGTTTAAAATACATTGATAGTTTCATAATGGTCGTGTTTGATATTTAGTTTGTATTCGTTTTATGAGGAGGTATTATTATTTAGTTCCAACATAGAAACGCTTCCTTTCTGTTTTATTCAGAATAAAGAGCATGTGCCACTTCTTAACCGAAAGTATATCCTATCCACCTAGTGAACGAGGCGAATATTAATCGTAGGATTACCTACTTTCCTGAAAGGAAATATAGGGCGCTTACCATTCTCATCGTTATGGGCCAGTTGTATCTCAACCTTGACTTTTCCGTCCGCTTTTTGCAGCTTTTCGTTCTCAAATTCGAAATCAAAGCTCACAAGCGGTTGTTTTACACAATTAGCGCAATTCCCTGGTTTTGTAGCCTGGAAGAAGAATCTGGTTTGCAGCAATTCTCCGCCTAAATACAAGGAAACTGTAAATGAACCCGGTATTTTTAGGCGATCCACATCTTTCACTCTCAAGGATACATAAGACATATTGCTTACGGTGAATTCATTTTTTCTGGATTGGCCTTTGTTAGCGCTACGGTGCAAAGACATTTCGTCCGCCGAGAAATTTTCGGCTGTAGTTAGTGGAAGTGGTGGCTCAACATAATGGACACCCAGTGCATTTAGATCGATAGTTTGATCTACAGTAAGTCCTAAGGTTTCCGTAAAAGGATCCAACATATTCAATCCAACTCCGTCGATCCAATCGGTACTATCACCGCAGGCTTTGACATTGGCCTTAAAACCTTCTACATCAGTAGTGTTATGTAACTTTTGCCATTGCCACATCAAGCGATCCCAGTTGGCATGGAATAACCAAAAAACGGGTTCGAAACCAGTGACATCCTGGTTGGCAGTCGTAGGTCCATTGCTGTTATGGATCATATCGTGTGCATGCATCAAAGATTCTGATGCAACATAATTTCCTTCCGTATTAATTCCATTAAATGCATTCCATGTTGGAAATTGAATAATTTTATCGAGATACACTTTATTTTTATTGGTAGGATCATGCGTGGCATCTCTTATATATTTCCATTTGTTCTCATTATAGGTAGCCTCATCGTATCGGATAATACTTCCATCCGCCTTTAGGGAGCCATTGGTAACTTCCCAAGGGTACTGCTCTAGAAATTCCTCGGGTACTATATAATTAGCAAAGGGGCCTTCCGAGAAGATCTCTGGATATCGATCATCGGAAATATCCCAATAAGGAAGGGTTACATCCTCACAGCCGGGAATTGAACGCAGGGCATTTTCAAATTGAAGAATATAAGCTCGGTGCCATGCTAAAAATGGATGAATATGATGCTCACAATAAGTATTACCCGGGTACCAGTGGATTCCTCCTAATTGGTAAAAGCTATTTGGATCATCATTGTCCAGGTCCATAATGCCCTGAAATGCTTTAAGGAGGTTTTCCTTTTCAACCCCTTGAACGTCATTGATATTTTTCCGCTGCCGTAGGCCGGGATCTGCGGCAATAGCAGCTTGATTCTCCTTAAACACCTCTAACGCCTCTTTGTCTTTTGGACAACCATGAGTAAGCCAATTTCTAAATGAGAAAACCTTGTTTTGGTTCCATTTGGTCTTGCCCATTGGCATGAATTGGTAATAGACGTAATAATAGATTTTAGCACTGAGGCCACTGACCTGAGAATAGCTCTGGAGATCAATAATCCGCTTCCCGTTATTGGCGTGCATCATACAATTATAATCTTGCTCATCAAAGAAATATTGAACTTCATTGTCCCAAACGGGTTCGGCGATGATCGATGGAAAATCCGGATTGTTTAGTTCTGCTTTGGTCATAATACTGTCCTTTTTGGTATAAATTATTAGTTGGTATATTTAAATGCTGTTTCTCTTTTCAACTTGCTTTCACATCGGTTATGAATCGCTATTAGTATAGAAATCCATGCTATTTTTTATAGGCGACCACGAGGTCATTTCAAAGTGCTTAGTAAATGTATAATCAATTTATATTCAGACAAATACGTATTAATACGTAAATGAACGATGGTCTAAACGTAAAAGCAATATTTACGACGCATATGTAATAGCACCTAAAGTTTTAAGAAATACAATCTTGGAAATTTTGCGCCTGCCCGGCGGCACGCAGTAAGAGGTATCTTAGGATTTTATAATACCTATTGAAATTGAAGTGTGTTCTCTACTTGGGCAAACAGCGAGCTAAAAGCGAATAATCGAAGAACTTATATACAGACGGTCTTCGATCCGGGTGTTTTATAGAAATATATAAATGAAATTGAATGACCTTTCTAAAACCATTCTGTACTACTCCTTATGCATAAAGGCCTGCTTTCCGAGTAAGGTCTCCTCACTTTCCACATTATCTTCATCGGGAACACAGCAGTCTACCGGGCAAACGGCAGCGCATTGTGGTTCTTCATGAAATCCTTTACATTCGGTGCATTTATCAGCAACAATATAGTAGATTTCATCGCTAATAGGTTCCTGTGTTTCGTTAGCATCCACAGCCTTTCCGTTGGGTAAGATCACTGAACCCTCCAAATCTGTTCCATCTGCATAACGCCAATCATCTGCACCTTCGTAAATGGCAGTGTTCGGGCATTCGGGCTCACAAGCCCCGCAGTTAATACATTCGTCTGTTATTATGATCGCCATCGATTTTCTTTTTCTAACTTTGCGCAAATTTAAGACCTAATTAAGGGAACTCCAAACAAGAATGCAATTACAACAAAGAATTAACGCTATTGTTAAACTGGGAACGGTTTTATCTCAATTGAATTCTGAAAACGAGAATGCAGCCATAGTGACCCTATTTGAACAAGCCAAGGCAAACAACGGTTGGTTTAGCCAGGAAAATGTGATCTTTGCATGCCAAAATTGGAGTGATGCGCTTTCGGAAGAAAACCTAAACCAGTGGATCTTTGCATACGACGCGAACAAATTTGAGGTGGTAGAGAGTGATGTAAAAATAATTGCCGTCGTTATGGCTGGTAATGTTCCACTCGTAGGTTTTCATGATTTTATTTCGGTCCTATTGAGTGGTCACAAAGTGCTGGTTAAACTATCTTCGAACGACCGACTTTTGCTTCCTTATTTAACGAAACAACTTTTGATCATTGAGCCAGCTTTTGAAGATTATATATTTTTTACTGAAGAGAAACTGGAGCATTTTGATGCGGTCATCGCTACGGGTAGTGACAATACCGCGCGCTATTTTGATCATTACTTTGGGAAATATCCGAATATTATCAGGCACAATCGGAATTCTGTGGCCGTACTTACCGGCAAAGAGAGCACCCAACAATTGGAGGCTTTAGCTAACGACATTTTTAGGTATTTTGGACTAGGTTGTAGAAATGTGTCCAAAATATATATCCCGAAAGGCTATAACTTTGATGCCTTCTTTAAGGCCGTGTTTAGCTGGAAGCATGTGATCCATGACAATAAATATATCAACAACTACGACTATAATAAAGCCGTTTATTTAATGAGCTTATTGGAGGTTTTGGATAACGAATTTTTATTGCTGAAAGAAGACACTGGTTTCTCCTCTCCCATTTCGGTCGTGTTTTACGAGCACTATGAGACTCAGGAAAAATTAAAACGGCATTTGGCCGAACACCAGAGCTCCATTCAATGCATAGTCTCTGAAACGGGGCTGCCCAACGAAATTCCTTTTGGCAAGGCTCAGGCACCCAATTTATGGGACTACGCTGATGGAGTAGACACTCTTCGTTTTTTATTGAATTTATAAGCTCTTACCTATTTAAAGAGCGGCCGTTCCATTCAAAACGACTTTTTTGGTACTTCTTTTTATAGCTTCCATTATCGATACTGCAATTTTACCGGGCTTTCAAGGGAGACATTTACATTTTCTTCAGAATAAAACAAGAAAAATTGGAAGACCAATACCTGCTTTCAGTTGTTGAAAAGACTATGAATAAATTGTCGAAATTTTAATCGTTTCTGGCGGAGTTTTTACATCTTTGCATGGAAAATTTACTACGATCATGAAAAAACATAATTTTAGTGCTGGACCATGTATTTTACCGCAGTCGGTATTACAAAAAGCGTCTGATGCGGTTCTCAATTTTAACGGCTTAGATCTTTCTCTAATTGAGATCTCACACCGAAGTAAAGACTTCGTGGCAGTAATGGAAAATGCTCAATCATTAGCCTTAGAGCACTTAGGCCTTCAAGACAAAGGTTACAAAGCACTTTTTTTACAAGGAGGGGCCAGTTTAGAATTCTTAATGGTCGCCTATAATTTATTACAGAAAAAAGCAGCCTATCTCAATACGGGAACCTGGGCCTCAAAAGCCATTAAAGAGGCAAAAGTGTTTGGTGATTTGGTAGAAGTTGCTTCCTCCAAGGACAAGAATTTTAATTATATCCCAAAAGGGTACACCATTCCAAGTGATGCAGATTATTTTCACTGCACCAGTAACAATACCATTTTTGGAACTCAAATGCACAAATTCCCGGAAACTTCAGTTCCTATGGTCTGCGATATGAGTAGTGATATTTTTTCTCGACAATTAGACTTCGCGAAATTCGATTTAATTTATGCAGGAGCTCAAAAAAATATGGGACCGGCGGGAACAACTTTGGTCATTATTAAAGAGGATATTTTAGGGAAAGTATCCCGTGATATTCCTTCTATGTTGAATTACAAAGTGCATCTCGAAAAGGATAGTATGTTTAACACCCCAGCGGTATTTCCTGTGTACGTGTCGATGCTCACCTTGGAGTGGCTAAAGGACCTGGGTGGTATTGATGCCATTGAAAAAGTGAATACGGCCAAAGCAAGGTTATTATATTCAGAAATTGATATCAACCCTTTATTTAAAGGTTTTGTTTCTAATGAAAAAGATCGTTCTCAAATGAATGCCACTTTTAATCTTATAGACGATGAACTAAAAGTAAGTTTCGACGCCATGTGCAAAGAAGCTGGGATTAATGGTCTTAACGGTCACCGAAGTGTTGGCGGTTATAGAGCGTCTATGTATAACGCGATGCCACTGGAAAGTGTAGGGGTATTGGTTGATGTTATGAGTGAATTGGAGCGTAAAGCCTAAATAAAGAAATTAGTAATTAAAATACATTCCTAGCGAATAAAGAAATGAAAGTATTAGCAAACGACGGAATATCACAAAGCGGAGTTGAAGCCTTAACTAATGGTGGTTTCGAAGTCATTACAACAAACGTTGCCCAAGAGCAGCTTATCGACTACATCAATGAAAACGAAATTGTTGTACTATTGGTACGCAGCGCTACCACCGCAAGAAAAGAATTGATCGATGCCTGCCCCAACCTACGCATTATTGGACGTGGTGGCGTAGGAATGGATAATATTGATGTGACCTATGCCAAAGACAAAGGCTTACATGTTATCAATACCCCCGCGGCCTCCTCATCCTCGGTGGCTGAACTGGTATTTGCACATCTTTATGGAGGCGTGCGCTTTTTGTATGATGCCAATCGGAATATGCCTCTGGAAGGAGAATCCAAATTTAAAGCGCTTAAAAAGAATTACGCCAAAGGCATAGAATTACGAGGTAAAACCATGGGGATTATTGGCTTTGGTCGTATTGGCCGAGAAGTAGCCAAAATTGCCCTGGGAGTTGGTATGAAAGTTATTTATAGCGACAGTTACGTAGATGATGCCCAGGTAAAAGTTGATTTCTTTGACGGACAAAGCATCTCCTTCAATTTCAAAACACAATACCTTCCGGAACTCCTTTCTCAAAGCGATTTTATCTCCCTACATGTTCCTGCGCAAGATGGCTATGTAATTGGAAAGGCCGAAATAGAACTCATGAAGGACGGAGCGGCTATTATTAATGCGGCTCGTGGCGGTGTAGTGGATGAGGTGGCTCTCATTGATGCCTTGGAAAGGGGTAAGTTATCGTTCGCTGGTTTGGACGTATTTGAAAACGAACCGACTCCAGCGATCAAAGTATTGATGAACGGAAATATTTCTTTAAGTCCGCATATTGGTGCTGCAACAAATGAAGCGCAAAACCGCATAGGCACTGAATTGGCTGAACAAATTATTTCAATTTTGAAGTAATTGAGCGATTAATCCAACATTTTATCGAAAGCTATGGTGGCAGGAATACCCTACATGCCTGCTAGTCCTAATCTTTTTAGTACCTTTAAGGATATAACCAAAATTAGACAAGATGTCAGGAATTTTAGATTTATTAAATAGTGATATGGGACGCCAAATGATTACTGGCGTTAGCAACGAAACAAGACAACCGGAAGATAAAACAGCGTCCGTAGTCTCTATGGCTTTACCACTACTCATGGGAGCAATGAAACGAAATGCAAGTACGCCTCAGGGCGCAGCAGGATTAATGAACGCCTTGAACAACAAACATGATGGAAGTCTGTTGGACGACCTTGGAGGTTTCTTTGGAGGAGGTGTTGATGATAGGCAAAAGACAGACGGACTTGGAATTTTAGGTCATGTTTTTGGCGGCTCTCAAGATAACGTGGTTGGTGCATTGTCTCAAAGATCAGGAATGGACAGTGGATCCATTATGAACATACTTTCTACCTTGGCCCCGCTTGTTTTAGGGTATTTAGGGAAACAAAAAAGACAACAAAATGTATCTACCGAATCTGGAATTGGTGATTTACTTGGAGGATTAATGGGTGGTGGTTCTCAGCAACCAAAACAACAATCTCTTATTGAGTCTCTTTTGGATGGCGACAATGACGGTAGCGTACTTGACGACGTAGCCGGAATGGTATTAGGTGGAAGTCAGAAAAAAAGTGGCGGAATAGGCGGTTTACTGGGCGGTCTTTTTGGAAAATAATACCACACCAAATAAATAACATATGATGCGCTGTAGGTTAATTTACAGCGCATTTTTGTTAAACCCAGTTAAAACCAGTACATCCAATCCCTTTTTTTGGTAAATTTACTTCCAAATACGCTGCTATGAAGTATTTTAGTCTCATATTACTCGTTATCATTGCCTTTGCGAGTTGCGATAGTAGTAAATCTACTGTAAACTCTGAAACGGCTTCGATCGATTCCAATGACACCTTACGTATTGCCAACGACAGCCTTGAGTATGAGATCATCATTATTGAACCGGGTTTTAACACCTGGCTCAGAACTCAAAGGCCCATGGAGTATTATGGTCAAAATTTTCTTGAGGGAAAAAATAGGCTATTTGTTACCGAATATAATTTCAGAGTAAGAAATTTTCAGTTGTTTGACCGCAATTTATATCAACAGGAAATAAATTATGAATTTCATATAGATTATGGGCTTGAGGTAAACTATCTGTTGTACAATTACTTCCTATATTTCCAAAATCGATTCAATCAAAGCTTTACTGGCGGAAGACAAGGAAGAGGATGAAGAAATTGAAAGCACGTTGGGGGGTCTCCTCAAATTGGCAGTTGACCGTAATTTTTATCGTATTTGCCATCACTGGTAGTACATCTGCAAAATTTGCAGCTCCGTTGACCGAATGGATTGGTATCACCAAAGAAATGGGTGGATGGATATACTGGCCTGTTCGGATTTTGATTATTCTCCCGGTCTATAAAGTGCTACTTGTATTTTTCGGCTGGTTATTTGGTGAATTTAGCTTTTTCTGGCAGTTTGTTAAACGGATGTTCGCTATATTTGGCCTTAAATTTTGAATCAGTTATTAAATTGCAGCGGCAAAAACAACATACTCACCTTACTTTTTTCGGTCTATTACTGACCGCGGTTCTGTTGTTTCCGAGTATCCTTAAGCTCGAACATTTGGTGGATGACCAGGAGCACCGCCCCTGCTTAGAATCTACGGTACATATTCATGAAAGTGAAGTGGACTGTTCTTTATGTCTTTTTAATTTTTCCAACGCCTCCTTCGAGTTTACAACGATCGACTTTCCTATTGTTGAATTCGTTAAAAAAGAAGTCTTAGAGGCAAAAACAAATAATCTTTATTTTAGCAATTATCGGTTCATTGATAACCGAGGTCCTCCCTTCAGCATCTAAATCTGCTTTCTAAATTGTTAATTTAATTCTCATTAATGCGCTTCATTATATTGATTGGGCTTGCGTTTCTGTTTTCAGAATTAGTGCATGCTCAAGAGTGTACCTCTATTATTACCGGAAGGGTCATCGACCTTCACGACAAATCCCCATTGTCTGGGGCTACCATTATTGTGGCCGGAATTGAGGTCGCCGTTCAAACCGATCTAGACGGATATTTTAGGATTGAAAAATTATGCGATGCAAATTATTCACTTCAAATATCTCATCCTGAATGTTCTACAAGAGCTTTTAGGCTTCCATTGAATGGAACAACGGATCGTGTATTTTATCTTGAACACCATTTAGAGTCGCTCAATGAGATTTTATTAACGTCAAAAATCTTCACCACTAAATCTGAAACCGTCCTTGAAAATTCTTTAGACCTAAGTGCTTTGGAAAAATACAGCGGTTTTAGCCTTGGTGATGCCCTAAAAGACTTAAGCGGTGTTACAACTTTGAATACAGGAAACACAGTAGCAAAACCCGTAATTAATGGTTTACACAGCAGTCGTGTAAGTCTTATAAATAATGGGGTTAGAATGCAGGATCAAGAATGGGGCGTGGAACATGCTCCAAACTTAGATATTAACAGCTCGAATCGTATTACGGTACTCAAGGGCGCTTCTGCGCTTCAGTTTACAGGAGATGCTATTGGAGGGATTATCGTAGCCGAACCTGAAAGAATAGCGCTTAAAGATACCTTATATGGTAGGTCGATATTCACTTTTGGATCTAATGGACGCGGTGGTTCTAATAGCACGACCATAATAAAGAGTTATGAGAACGGTTGGAATGCTCAAGTTCAAGGAACGCTAAAACGTTTTGGAGATTATGAGGCTCCGGACTATACCTTGTCCAATACAGGAAACTTTGAAAGAAACTTAATGTTTCGTATTGGTTTAAATAAGCTGAACTGGGGACTGGAAGGTCAATATTCCTTGTTTAAGAATGACGTTGGAATTTTAAGAGCGTCTCATTTGGGAGGTGCTGAAGATCTTGTAAGAGCCATTAACAGCCCTGTTCCTTTGGTAATTGAGGATTTTACATATACCATTAACAGACCCAAACAGGAGGTGCAACACCAACTCATTAAGGTATCTGGATTTATGAGAATAGAGAACCTTGGGAAATTAACGGCGCAGTACGATTTTCAATTAAATAATCGATTTGAATTTGATATAAGACGAGGAGATGATGCGGACAAAGCATCGGTAGATCTTGAATTAAGCACGCAGAACCTTGCGGTAAATCTAGAAGGCGCCTTTAGCGGCTATAACTATAAGGTTGGTAGCTCACTCAATTATCAAGAAAATTTTGCCAATCCTGAAACGGGTGTACGCAGACTCATTCCTGATTACCAACAATATAGAGCAGGTGTCTACGCCGTAGTTGATAAAGAAATAAGTTCGAACTGGATTTTGGAAGGTGGGTTACGATTTGATCATACCAAAATGGATGCCTTTAAGTTTTATAGGACCTCCTTTTGGGAAAGCAGAAATTATGACCAGTTATACCCGGAGATCGTGGTTGAAGAAGTAGGAAATCAGATTTTGACGAATCCGATTCTGAATTTCAACAACCTCGCAGCTACCCTTGGAACCAGTGTCTCACTAGGGGATCAGTTATGGCTTTTCGCCAATTTTTCTCTGGCCTCACGTGCGCCCAATGCATCCGAACTGTTTAGTGAAGGATTGCACCATAGTGCATCCCGAATTGAATTGGGAGATCTGGGTTTTCAATCCGAAAAATCTAGGAAAATAGTGCTGGCATTTCAGAAAAAAGGTCGATTAAACTTCGCGCTACAGCCTTTTTACAATCGTGTAGACAATTTTGTGGTCATTGAACCTACAGGTGTACAACAGACCATACGCGGAAACTTTCAGGTTTGGGAGTATCGCCAGGTGTTGGCGGAATTGTTTGGAATTGATTTTGATCTGAACTATCAATTTTGGGATCATTTTAATTTCAAACATCAATTCTCAATTATCAAAGGGTACGAACGCGATAATGATCAGCCATTGATTAATTTGCCACCTGCTTCTTTCAGTAACACCATCACTTATCAAAACGACAGATGGACCATTGGAGTTAGCAACGATTATTTTTTCAGGCAAAATGAATTTCCCGACACGAATTTTGAAGTGTTTTTTCCTGTTTCTGAAACTTTTCAAACTGTGGACGTAAGTTCCGCTCCGGATGCCTATACACTCTGGCATTGCAATGCTAGTTATTCACTGTCTTTTATTGGAAAAAGTGAACTAACGGTAGGGGCACAAATAAACAACGTTTTTAATACATCGTATAGAAGTTATCTGAACCGATTGCGCTATTATGCAGATGATTTAGGAACCAATATTATTTTACAAACCAAAATTAATTTTTAACTATGAAAAATTTATTTAAATACCAATTATTTATAATCGCAGCACTACTCTTTGCTGGCTGCTCGAACGATGACGACAATACACCAACAGTAGTAAACGAAGAAGAAGTGATTACCACACTAATTGCAGTGTTTACTCCTACGACAGGAGGTGGCGACATTACTTTTCAATCGCAGGATTTAGATGGCGATGGACCTAATGCCCCAGTGGTTACCTCAGGAGATTTAGCTCCCAATACTACTTATAATGTAGTCGTAACTCTATTGAATGAAACAGAGAACCCGGCTGAGGACATTACTGAAGAAGTTGAAGAAGAGTCTGATGAACATCAAATGTTCTATCTTCCCTCAAACGGCTTAAACTTAAGTTTTGTGTACAGCAACTTTGATAATAATGGAAATCCTTTGGGAACCGAAATGGTGGCCACTACCGGAGATGCAAGTGGAGGAAGCTTTGGTATGGTGCTTAGACATGAACCGACTAAGCCAAATAATGGCACGCTGCCTAACGCTGGCGGCGAAACCGATATCTCCGTAACATTTCCAGTTACCATTCAATAATAAAAAAAAGCCCTCTTAACGGAGGGCTTTTTTTACAATATGATGGTCTTGTGTTATTCGTTTATTTCTACCTCAATGGTCTGTACATCGCTGGTTCTTTCCGATGAAAAAACAAAGGTGTAAATCCACATAAGCGTAAAGGTTGGAACAAAGTCTGTGAAAGGCAATATCTCTTCCACAAATACGATCCAGGAGGCAATTTTCCCCGTATTTCCTTTATACATATCTCCCATTTTCTTAGCCGCATAAGGGGCCCATAGAATATCCAGAAAAGGTCCAATCAATGGAATGAAAGCCGAGGCCATTCCAACGAGATCGTACATAATACCTTTTCGCAGCAGTTTAAACTTGTTGTTCTTCATAAGTAATTCGTTGTGTTGTAATTATGCTCTATATAACGCAACAAACGTACCAAAGATTGTCTAAGGAAAAAATGACACTAAGATAAGTTCGCATCGATAAGTTTTAAAAACTCATTGCGCGTTTCTATTTTCTGAAATTGTCCTCTAAATCCAGAAGTGGTCGTTACACTGTTCTGCTTCTGAATACCGCGCATCATCATACACAAATGAGAAGCTTCAATGACCACGGCCACTCCTTTGGGCTGCAACGTATCGTTAATACACTCCAAAATGTCATGTGTGAGGCGTTCCTGCACCTGCAGACGTCTTGAAAAAACATCGACCACTCTCGGAATTTTACTCAAACCCACAATATGACCGTTAGGAATGTAGGCTACGTGAGCCTTGCCGTAAAAGGGTAAAATATGATGCTCACATAACGAATACAATTCTATGTCTTTCACAATAACCATGTCGTTATAATCCTCAGCAAACATCGCGCTGCGTAAAATTTCTGCCGGATCTTCGCAATGTCCGGAGGTTAGATACTGAATGGCCTTTGCCGCTCTTTCGGGTGTTTTTACAATACCTTCCCGACCAATATCCTCTCCCACTCCTTTCAGAATATCGGAATAGTTATTTTTTAGTCCGTCGGTAACTCCCTCGTCGTATTCTTCAAAATGTTTATATGATCCCATACTAACTAAGATTTCAATTTTTCTGTGTAAAATTCTTTGATTTTCTCCACTTTGGGAGTTATAACGAATTGGCAATAAGGCTGGTTCTTATGCTCGTTGTAATAGTTTGCATGATCCTCTTCCGCTTTATAAAAAACACCTAACACAGATACTTTAGTAACAACAGGGTTAGAATATACACCATTAGCGTCAAGCAGTTTTATGAACGCTTCGGACTTGTTTTTTTGTTCTTCGGAAGTGTAAAATATCTCGCTGCGATATTGTGTCCCTACGTCATTTCCCTGTCGGTTCAAGGTCGTCGGATCGTGGGTTGCAAAAAACACTTCCAGTAAAGTATCGAAAGACACCACCTCTGGCCGATAACTAATTAAAATTCCCTCTGCATGTCCAGTATTACCGGCACATACTTCTCGATAAACAGGATTTTTTACGTTTCCACCGGTATAGCCTGAGGTTACTTCTTCCACCCCCTCTATTCGTTGAAAAACGGCTTCAGTACACCAAAAACATCCATTAGCAAATACAACTTGTTCGGTTTTCTCCATAGGCTTTCTATCAAATTTACCATTTAAATTTCGGTTTTAACATAATCCTGAGTATTTAACTTTTCATTAATATCACGGCCCCGTATAGAGTTCTACTTTTACATCGAATTCATCCATCAAACAACTAAACCATTTTAATGAAACACTATTGGCTGCTGCTCTTTGTACTTTTAATCGTTTCCCCACTTTTATCACAAGAGAAAAAAACATTTGAAGTTACCCGCACAACCAACCCGCCCAAAATTGATGGGCTATTAGACGATGCCATTTGGGAATCTTTACCGGCCTATGGCGATTTCAATATGTATCAACCGGGAAATGAAGGCGAAGTAGACGACGCCTACCGGACCGAAGTGAAAATGGCCTACGACGATCGAGCCGTTTACGTTGCTGCCTATATGTACGACCCCAATCCTGATGAAATACTAAGTCAGTTTTCACAACGAGACGAAGTATTTGTACAGGCAGACCATTTTGCCATTGCATTGAACACTTATAATGATGGTATTAACGAGACCCACTTTTTTGTCACTAGCGCTGGAACCATTGGTGATGCCATTTCTACCCAAAACAATTTCGATTTCAGCTACAATGTGGTTTTTGAATGTAAAATTTCAAAAAATGAACAAGGTTGGTTTGCGGAATACAAAATACCTTATAATGCACTTCGGTTCCCGGAAGTGGATGTGCAGGATTGGAGCGTCAACTTTTATAGAAGACTAACCACAAAAAACGAAACTCACACCTGGAACTTTATTGATAATAGCGTGGGTAGAGAATCACAATATAGCGGCCTTGTTACAGGAGTAAGAGACATTGACCCCCCGGTTCGACTCACGCTATTCCCTTTCGCGCAAGGGGTGGTGACCAGTTTTGACGGAGAAACGGAAACCGATTTTTCCGCCGGACTTGATGTAAAATATGGTCTGAGCGATAGTTTTACCCTGGATGCTACCCTAATTCCAGACTTTGGGCAGGCATCTTTTGACGAAGTTAGACTGAATCTTGGCCCCTTTGAACAGACTTTCTCTGAAAACCGACCCTTTTTTACTGAAGGAGTCGATCTATTCAGAAAAGGACGTATTTTCTTTTCCAGACGTGTGGGTGGTCGTCCCAGCGGAGGTGTAGGTGACTTAGGCGTAAATGAGGAAGTGGAAACTTCTCCAGACAGGGTCAACCTGTTAAATGCCTTAAAAATCTCAGGAAGAACAAAAAAGAAACTGGGGATTGGTTTTTTTAACGCCGTTACCGAAAAAACCTATGCAACAGTAAGGGACACCGTTAACGGTAGTAGCCGAAAAGTGCTGGTCGAACCCTTGGCCAACTACAATATTTTCGTTTTAGACCAGCAATTTAACGATAACTCTTCTATTTCGCTCATCAATACCAATGTAACTCGTGATGGAAGTTTTAGAGACGCTAACGTATCGGCTCTGGTCTTCGATGTCGCCGACAAGGGCAATCGATTTCGTTCTTCGGGTCGAGCCATCGTGAGCAACGTACTTAATGAAGACGGCATTACCACAGGCTTTATGTCTGAACTGGATATTTTCAGAATCAAAGGAAATTTTAGATATCGAATTGGTCATGACTTCTCGAATAGAACGCTCAATATCAACGATCTGGGAGTCAATTTTAGAAACAACTTTAACAACTTTGTGGCCGGTGCCTCCTATCGCATTTTTGAACCTACTAAGCATTTCAATACGTACAATATTGGCATCACATTTAGGCATCGAAGGTTGTATAAACCCAATGTTCAAACCGGAAATAATTTGAATTTAAACTGGTTTTTTGTAGCCAAACCGCGCTTCGCTTTTGGTGGGTTTTTAGGCTATAATGGTGAAAATGACGACTATTTTGAACCTAGAGTTGACGGTCGTTTTGTAACCTTCACTCACAATCTTGGAGGGCGTCAATGGATTTCAACAGACTTCAGAAAGAAGTTTGCCGTGGACGCGGGAATAGGCTTTAGAAATAATTTTGGCACACCCCAGCGACAGTTATTTTTTGATTTTGAGCCGCGTTATCGCTTCTCTGACAAGCTATTATTGATTTTGTCGACAGACCTTTCGCTTCGAAATAATATGTTCGGTTATGTGGATAATAATGACACAGACATCTTTTTTGGCCAACGCGACGTCACAAGTCTTGAAAATCAGATATCTGCGAGCTATAATTTCGATCCCTATAAAGCCATCGACCTGAGTTTTCGAAATTTTTGGAGCGTTGCCGATTACAGCGATGATATTTTCTGGACGCTCGAAGAAGACGGTTCGAGGACCTTAACCAATTATGATACTTCTGAGAATGATCCTAATAGAAATTTCAATATCTGGAATCTTGACTTAAGTTTTCGCTGGCGCTTTGCTCCGGGAAGCGAGGCCACATTGCTGTATAGAAATCAGATATTTAAGCAGGATGAGCAATCTACTTTGGGCTATGGAGATAGTTTAAGTAATCTTTTCGATGAACCTACGCAACACACTGTATCTCTTCGAATTACGTATTTTATAGATTATAATAATGTAAAATATCTCTTCGGTAAAAGCGGAAGCTAATAGTTGGATACCGCCTCTTATTTTTCTTGTTAAGAATTCAGTAGAAACTTATAGGATTTATCTGTTGTAAGTGAAATTTCAAAGTGGTACTTTCACCTTAATATTGTACATTATGATTTCAGCAAAAAAAATTCATAAATACTACGACCAGCTTCACGTTTTGAAAGGAGTCGACCTGGAGGTTAAAAAAGGTGAAATTGTATCCATTGTCGGAGCTTCGGGAGCGGGTAAAACGACGCTGCTTCAAATTATAGGTACTCTAGATGGTTTTTCTGAAGGGGAACTCATCATTGCCCATACACCAATCGCTAATTTAAATCGCCGTGCACTGGCAAAATTCAGGAATGAAAACTTGGGCTTTATTTTTCAGTTTCATCAACTTTTGCCCGAATTCACCGCCTTGGAAAATGTTTGTATTCCGGCATTTATCAAAAAAACACCAAAGATGGAGGCCGAAAAGAGAGCTAGAGAATTACTGGCATTCCTGGGACTTTCCGACCGTGAGGACCATAAACCTAACGAGCTTTCGGGTGGGGAACAACAACGAGTGGCCGTAGCAAGGGCATTGATCAACAATCCTTCGATCATTTTGGCTGATGAGCCCAGCGGAAATTTGGACACCGAAAGTGCTGAAAACCTCCATAATTTGTTTTTTAAACTTCGAGATGAATTTGGACAAACCTTTGTGATCGTTACCCACAACGAAGAATTAGCCGCTATGGCAGACCGCAAGTTGGTCATGCAAGACGGAGTTATCATTTAGCCTTTAAAATGACCAAAACCGAGCTCAAAGAATTTCTAGATGAAAAGGCTACCTTCTATAACCAGCCTAAGTTTATTGAAAGTGACCCTATTCAAGTTCCTCATTTATTCAGCCAAAAAGAAGATATTGAGATTGCCGGGTTTTTGGTAGCCACCATCGCCTGGGGAAACCGAAAAAGCATAATTAACAATGGAAAGAGGCTCATGGAGCTTATGGATCATGCTCCTTTTGAGTTTGTTATGAACCATTCTAAAAACGACCTCACACCCCTCTCCCACTTTGTTCATCGTACTTTCAATGGAGACGATCTCGTGTATTTTATAAAGGCCATTAAGCACATTTATTCCAATCACAGTGGTTTGGAACAGGTTTTTGCTCAGCATGCTGAAAAGGATAACCTCCAAAGATCTATTCATGAGTTCAAAAAACTATTCTTTAGCCTACCTCATTCTTCAAGAACGGAAAAACACGTAAGCGATCCGTTGAAGAACTCAGCCGCCAAGCGTCTCAACATGTACCTGCGATGGATGATTAGACCTGATAACACTGGAGTTGACTTTGGTTTATGGAAATTGCTTTCCACTGCTCAACTTTCTTGTCCGTTAGATGTACACAGCGGTAATGTAGCGCGTAAACTCAAGTTATTAACACGCAAACAAAATGATGGAAAAGCGCTATTTGAGTTGGACACTTCGCTTCGAAAAATGGACGCCCAAGATCCTGTGAAATATGATTTTGCTTTGTTTGGTTTAGGAGTTTTTGAGAAATTTTAACCTCTTTGTTTTAATTCCGAAGAAAGCTGTCCGAAAGTTACCATTGCTATGGATAAATGGTCAATTGAGTGGCCCGGTTGTTAATTTTAATCAAATTTTACGACTACCTTAGCTTAAAGCTATATTTATGAAACTTCGCCTTTTAGTTACCGCTCTTTTATTTTCTGTTATCGCTACGGCACAAATGAACAATCAACGATTAGAAACATTATTATCACAACAGGTAGATTCTATTATTGGTACTCCCGGACGTTGGCAGGTAAGTTATGAAAAACTTCCTATGATGGTTGTTACTGACGAAACCAATGATCGCATGCGAATTATAGCCCCTATCGTTGGCGTAGAAGAACTTGATAAAGAGATACTGTTGGATTGTCTTGCCGCCAACTTCCATACCGCTTTGGATGTTAAGTATGCCATTTCTAACGATATTTTATGGTGTGTTTTTATTCATCCTTTAAGCCCCCTTACGGAGGAGGAGCTTAAAAGCGCGGTTGAGCAGGTTTATTATGGAACGGCGACCTTTGGAACTACCTATTCCAGTACTCCCCTCTTGTTTGGAGGCAGTAATGATGGCGACCAAAAGCCAAAACCAAAAGTGAAGAAAACCTAACGCTGAAAAGTTTCATTCGAAAAAAACTGCTCTGGCGGGGCAAGGCCAGAGCAGTTAGGAATTAACAATTTTATTTCTACCGCCATTAATCTAGATCGCTAAAAATAGAAAAATCTCTGGTTCAAATAATTTTAGCGGGAAATTAACAACCCTCGAAAAAAAGAACCGCTATATTTAAATTCCATTTTATATCTTTGGCCCAACTTAAAAAGGAATGCAGTTTAAACACCCAGAACTTCTTTACGCTCTCTTACTACTTCTCATTCCTATTATCATTCACCTTTTTCAACTTCGGCGTTTTCAAAAAGTAGATTTTACTAATGTTGCTTTCCTGAAAAAAGTGACCATTCAAACGCGTAAAAGCTCACAACTTAAAAAGTGGTTAACGCTACTCTTTCGCTTGTTGGCATTGGCTTGTATGATTCTTGCCTTTGCCCAACCATTTACTGCGTCAAAAACTGCCTTAAACACTGACAAGGAGGTCGTTCTTTACGTAGACAACTCCTATAGTATGCAGGCCAAGGGGCCAAATGGGCCGCTACTCCAAAGGGCCTTGCAACGGCTCTATGATAACGCCAAGGGAACCGATAAGATAAGTTGGTTTAGTAATACTGAAACCAATAAAAATGTGAGTCAGACTGATTTCAAAAACGAAGTGCTATCCATTAGTTATACCCATAAACAATTGTCATTGGAGGAGGTAAAGCTTACTGCGGATAGGCTCTTTTCAAAAAATGAAACAGCGCAAAAAAGGCTGGTCGTCATATCCGATTTTCAAGGAAACGGAGTTTTTCCTGCAGCCGATGACCAACTCAATATTGACGCCGTTGCCTTAGCTCCTGTCACTAAAAACAATATCACGATAGATTCGGCTTATATTCAGTCTAAAAATTCGGGAACTACGTTGCTCAATGTCATGGTTTCTGCTCAAGGAGAAGTGCCCGAAAACACCCCTATTTCCTTGTTTAATGATGGTTCGCTTATAGCAAAGACCGCAGTAGATTTTTCAACGTCGAATACAAACACGCTCACTTTTACGGTTGAAAATGGAACCGGGTTTAAGGGAGAGTTACGGATCGCCGATCCTCATTTACGTTTCGACAACTCTTTATTTTTCAGTATAAATTCTCCTGAAAAAATTAAAGTCCTGAGTATTAATGAAGGTGATGCCGGTTATTTACAGCGCTTGTTTGATCAGTCTGAATACGATTACACCCAGCAAAGTTTTGCTAATCTCAATTATAATGATATCCCTACTCAAAACTTTATTATCCTTAATGAGGTCAAAACCGTTCCTGCATCGCTGGTAAATTCTCTTAAGGCCTTTAGTGATGCTGGCGGCAGTTTATTGATTATTCCGTCTGAGGAGGCTTCCATTGCGTCTTACAACACTTTATTGAATGGCCTTCAAATAGGAAATTTGAGTGAAAATTCACTACAAGAAAAGAAGATCACAAAAATCAATTTTTCGCACCCTCTTTATAGCAATGTATTTGAAAAACAGGTCACTAACTTTCAATACCCCAAGGTTAATTCGTTTTATGCAGCTAGTACCAATGCCGTTAAGATATTGGAGTTCGAAGATGGAAAACCGTTTTTAGTGCAACAAGGCAAGAATTTTCTAATGACCGCCTCGATATCCAAAGAAAATTCAAATTTCACCTTTTCTCCGCTCATTGTGCCTACCCTAATCAATATGGCTCAGCAAAGTTTACCCTTGCCTAACTTGTACTATCATATTGGTACGCAAAATAGTTATGCCATTCCTGTGAAATTGACTCAAGATGACATTTTAACACTCAATGATAGTGTCAACAGCTTTATCCCGTTACAACAAACTAAAGCCAATAGCGTGGTTATTTCCACCTTGGACGAACCTTCAATATCCGGAAACTACGGTGTGGAAAAAGAGGCTACGTTTATTGAGAACATTAGCTACAATTACCCGAGAACAGAAAGCGCCATGCGGTACGGAGATCCTGAAAATTGGGAAGGTGCCAACGTCTATAATTCGGTAGAGGCATTGTTCGATTCTATTACAGAAGATAACTTGGTGCGTTCTTTTTGGAAATGGTTTGTTATTTTTGCTGTACTATTCCTGCTACTTGAAATGCTTATTTTAAAATTCTATAAATGAAAACACTCTTAAAATCGGCCACCATTATCGACCCGGCTAGCAAACACCACGGCAAAAAACGGGATGTTCTCATTGACAAAGGAATTATTAAGAAAATTGCCGCTTCCATCAATGATGATGGTGCCAAGTCCGTTCATTTAAAAAACCTCCATATTTCACAAGGTTGGTTTGACCCGAGTACATCATTTGGCGAACCCGGGTATGAAGAAAGAGAAAACCTGGATGACGGATTGAAAACAGCAGCTATGAGTGGCTTTACTACAGTAGCGGTCAACTCCAATACCCAACCCGTGACCCAATCAAAATCGCATGTGAAGTTTTTAAAATCCAAGGCCTACGGTCATGCGGTGTCGCTGCTACCCATAGGTGCTTTAACCATAGAAAGTGCGGGTGAAGATTTAGCGGAGCTATATGACATGCACAGTGAAGGCTGCATTTCATTTTATGACCACAAAAAACCAATCACCAATGCCAATATGTTGAAAATTGCGTTGCAGTATGCTCAAAACTTCAACGGGTTAGTACAATCATTTCCTTTCGACGCTTCGGTAGCAAAAAATGGTGTGGTCAATGAAGAAAAAAATAGCACCAGACTTGGGCTTAAAGGTATTCCTGCGCTCTCAGAAGAATTACAAATTACCCGGGATTTGTATTTATTGGAATATACCGGAGGTCGTTTACATATCCCGACCATTTCGACCGAAAAAAGCGTTCGACTCATCAAAGAGGCCAAAAAGAAGGGGCTCGCCGTGAGCTGCAGTGTCTCTATAAACAACCTTTGTCTTACCGACGACGTTTTGGAAAGCTTTGACACCTATTATAAGCTATTACCCCCTTTACGAACCAAAAAAGACGTTCAGGCGCTGCGAAAAGGACTTAAAGATGGCACTATTGACGGGGTTACGAGCGATCACGACCCTATAGATGTTGAGCATAAAAGAACTGAATTTGATCATGCTTCTTTTGGCAGTATAGGTCTGGAAAGTTGCTTTGGTGCTTTACTGAAAGTGACGGAACTTGAAACTGCAATTAAAGGCCTGACGGGTCTTAAAGAACCATTTGGTGTTCCAAAAAACCCAGTTCTGGAAGGTGAGACAGCTAACCTCACCCTCTTTTCCCCAGATGCTGAATGGATTTTTACAGAAGAGAGCATTCTCTCCACCTCAAAAAATTCGGCACTTTTAGGGCACGAAATGCAAGGAAATGTCTTTGGAATATTCAATAACGGTCAATTAGTACTCAATGCGTAACCCATCCGGAAAAACAAAGGCCATTGTTGCCTATCTCACCTTCGTTGGACTGCTTATCGCCTATTTCATGAATAAGGATGACCGTCACGAATTTGCCACTTGGCATATTAAAAATATGTTCGGGTTGGTCATCATGCTTTTCGTAGCAGTTGCCCTTCAAAATTATGCCATTGGGGTTTACGTTTATTGGACTGCAGTACTACTTTGGGCTATTTCATTGGTCTCTGCGTTGCTAAACAAAAAGCAAGGCATTCCGTTTCTAAGCGAGAAATTTCAAGCTTGGTTTACTTTTTTGAATTAGAAAGTTTATCTTTAGTCAAATTATTTCACTAACCTAAAACAATTTTGATATGTCAGAATCTACTACAGACAACAGTAAGACGATAGGTATTATAGCATATTTGACACTTATTGGTTGGATTATTGCCTTTGTTATGCACAATAATAACAAATCAGAGCATGGCGCCTTTCACGTTCGCCAAGGTCTTGGACTTATGATCCTATATATTTTGGTCTGGATTATAAATTTTGCGATAGCGATAGCAGGAATTCCATTTTTAGGATACATACTTTTATTGGGAATTTTCGTTCTTTGGCTCTTAGGCTTTATTGGTGCGGTCCAAGGAGAAAAAAAGCTAATTCCAGGCATTGGGCAAATGTTTCAAGACTGGTTTAAAGGTATCGGATAAAATTTCCAAATACATTTTTTTAAATATGCCGTAGGGATAGTACCTTGCGGCATATTTTATTTTACACCTATGCCGCAACTCTCCTTAGATCACAATTACAGAGCTTCCAATCTCACTACAGAAAAACCGCCTGTTATTATCATGCTTCATGGTTTTGGAAGCGATGAAAACGATCTTTTTTCTTTTGCTTCAGAATTGGATCCCGCTTACGCTGTTGTTTCGCTCAAGGCTCCAATCGCAATGCAACCCTATGGAAACGCCTGGTACAATATTTATTTTGACGCCAATAATGGTAAATTTAGCGATGATGAGCAGGCCATTTCGTCCAGAGATTTAATTGCCAAATGTATCGATGAAATTATAACGACCTACGATCTGGACTCAAAACAGGTAACCTTATTAGGTTTTAGCCAGGGAACCATTTTAAGTTTCGCCGTTGGATTAAGCTATCCTGAAAAGGTCAAAAATATCATTGGTCTAAGCGGCTATATTAATGAAGGGATCTTAAAGGAAGGCTATGCAGAAAACGACTTCAGTAACCTTAACATCTATAGCTCTCACGGAACCGTAGACCAGGTAATTCCAGTAGATTGGGCCAGAAAGACAAAACCCTTCTTAGAAAACTTGCATTTGGAGTGTCATTATTCCGAATTTCCTGTGGGGCATGGAGTAGCTCCTCAAAATTTTTATGAATTCAAAGAGTGGTTGGCTAAAGTTGCGCTTTAAGTTTCCTGATCGTACTAAATTAGTTGGGGTAAAGTACCGAGGAAACCGGTGTTAATTGTAGTTCGTTATTTTCATCAAAGAAGTACTCTACCACCATTTCACCCCAGTAAGAACCATCGGTAAAATCGGCTTGAATCCATCTGTGGTTTAGAAACTTCAATTTATTTACTCGCATTTCTCCCTGTCCCTCCAGAGGAATGAGCGGATTGCCACCTTTAATAAGGTTCATATCGTAAATGGTTTCCGAGACCATAGTTTCCACCGCCTTAGATTCCATGCCAAGTCGCTCCAAATAGGTCATGGCATTGTCATTTCCCTGTAAGGTAAAATAATCCAGGTCTTGTACTTTATCATGCAAGGTCGTGATGGAATCATTGCGCTTTTTAAGGTCCTCAGTGAGGGAGGTAATGGTTTTTTCCTGCGCATCATAAATGGACTTTTGATTCATATACATAAAAATAATGAGCAAGGCTGCAAAGAAGAACAGGTACATAAATATTTTTGACTTCATTTTTAGGAATTTAAGGTTGAAAGCGAATGGAACTATGTGTTAAACGTAAATTTTTAAGGTATCATATGCCAAATGAACATTATCAGGAAGTTTGGCCTCGGCTTCGTCATGGAAACCCATTCTATGACTAATATGTGTGAAATAGGTTGTTTTTGGTTTTACTTTATCGACGATAGCCAAAGCTTCTTCCACATTCAAATGGGAGAAATGTGACGCTTCTCTGAGGACATTGAGCACAAGTACTTCCGTCCCCTTAATTTTATCAATTTCTTCGTCAGCAATCGTTTTAACATCGGTCAAATAAGTAAAACCATCTACTCGAAAGCCAAGAACGGGCAAATTGGCGTGCCAGGCTTCTATGGTTACCACCTCTTTTCCGAAGAGAAAAAAGGAATTCTCCTTTGTAATAACTTCTTCACGTATGGTTGGAGCACCGGGGTACTTATTTTCGGTTTCAAAAATATAATCGTATCGTCTATGCAACGATTCGAACACCCTGGGATGGGCATAAAACGGTAATGGTCCATTGGTAAAGCAAAACGGTCTAATATCGTCTATACCAGCCACATGATCACTATGCTCATGTGTAAGCAAAACTGCATCTAATTTAGATACCTTCTCCCTCAACATTTGTTGTCTGAAATCGGGGCCGCAATCAATAACAACCGCCGTGTTTTCCCATTCCAACAATACTGAAACCCGTAGACGACGATCCTTGCTGTTGGTACTTAAACAAACGGGGTGATCACTTCCGATAATAGGAATTCCCTGAGAAGTTCCCGTTCCTAAAAATGTGATTGTAAGGCCAGATTGCATTCACACAAAAATAACAGTATTTTTTTTGTTTACCTATGGTATTTACTACCTTTGTTATTAAGGAGAATCTATAGAATACGATAATGCCAGAAACTATTTCAGGAGACAAGGAATTTGAAGCTATTCCTTCGATTAAGAACAAAGCTTTACGCATCAATTTGAACGAAAATGTCTACGGAACCTTCGCTGAAATTGGAGCTGGGCAAGAAACGGTTCGAAATTTCTTCAGAGCCGGGGGTGCGTCTGGTACTATTGCCAAGACCATTTCAGCTTATGATAAGGATTTTAGCGATGCTATTTATGGTGTTGAAGAGGATGGTCGCTATGTGACCGAGTCTCGCCTTAAAAAAATGCTATTTCATGAAATTAACCTCATAGAAGAGCGTATTAATCGTAAAAATCATCCGGACAAAATGTTTTTCGCTTATGCGAATACGGTAGCAACCATAGATTTTGCCAAAAAATACCTCGGTCACGGATGGGTTGGGATACGATTTCAGACCGCTCCTTCTGAAGCATATAGTGAAATTGTTCTCCATATTCGATTTAAGGAAAATGAAGCTGTGTTGCAGCAGCAAACGCTAGGAATGCTTGGTGTGAATCTTATCTATGGTGCTTTTTACAAGCACGATAAACCGAAAAAATTACTTCGTTATTTATACGATCATATTGACAAGGATAAGTTGGAAATTGACACGATCAACTTTGCTGGTCCTATGTTTAAGGACGTGGACAATCGTTTGATGAGTTTACAGCTTATTAAAAATGGTATGACCGAAGCCATCATTTTTGGTCCAGACGGTAATAATATACTACCGGCTCGAATTCTGTACAAAAAGAATGTATTAGCATTGCGTGGAAGTTTCCGCCCTGTAACCAAGGTGAATATCGACATGTTCCAGAAGTCTTACGATATGTTCTTAAAGGAAAATCGCGTGGATGAAGCTCGTACGCTTACCATTTTCGAAATTACACTTTCCAATTTAAGGGCTGAAGGTGAAATAGATGAGCAAGATTTTATGGATCGTGCCAGACTCCTTTGTTCTCTGGGTCATACGGTAATGATTTCGAACTTCCAGGAATATTATAAGTTGGTAGAATACTTCTCTAATTATACCCGTGCTCGTATGGGATTAACCATGGGTGTGAATAATCTGGTAGATATATTTGATGAAAAATACTACCGTCACCTAAGTGGTGGAATTTTAGAAGCTTTCGGTAAGTTATTCTTTAAGGATTTGAAAGTATACCTCTACCCCATGAGAAATATGGAAACCGGAGAATATACGAACAGCGAAAACTTAAAAGTACACCCTCGAATGAAGGAATTGTATAAATTCTTTAAATACAACGGAAAAGTGGTGGATATTGAAAACTTCAATCCAGACATTCTTAATGTTTTCTCAAGAGAAGTCCTCCGTATGATCGAAGCCGGTGAATCCGGTTGGGAAGAAATGCTTCCTGAAGGTGTGGCAGAAATAATTAATGAAAAGCAATTATTTATGCATCACGATATGCAGGCAAAAGCTACCAATTAGCCTAGTATCTGAGCAGCGTGAATTTTACTTTTCACCTTATCTATAACGTTATCTACAATCCCTTTTTCATTAATTACGAAAGTAATTCGGTGAATACCATCGAAGGTACGCCCCATGAATTTTTTTGGACCCCAAACTCCAAAGGCGTTAATCACTTGCTTATCCACGTCTGCCAATAATGGGTAGGGAAAATTATATTTTTTCTGAAAGTTTTTCTGTTTGCGCTCGGTATCCGCACTAACTCCCAAAATTTCATAGCCGGCAGCCTGAAGTTCTTTATAGTGGTCCCTTAGGTTACAGGCCTCTACCGTACAGGTAGGAGTGTTTGCCGCAGGGTAAAAGAAAACGACCAATTTCTTGCCAGCATAGTCTGAAAATGAGATAGAATTCCCATCCTGATCCGTTGAAGTGAAATTTGGAACCTTGTCTCCCGCTTTTAAAGTTTTCATATCTTATTTTTACACAAAAGTAATGAATATGACCAAACAAGAAAAGGTAGATTTCGTAATTCGTACCTTAAAAAATATCTATCCACAAATTCCAATCCCGTTAGATCACAAGGATCCGTATACACTGCTAATTGCAGTGTTGCTTTCGGCACAAAGTACAGACGTTCGGGTAAATAAAATCACTCCGTTGCTTTTTGAAATTGCGGATAACCCCTTCGACATGATCAAACTCACCGTGGAGGAAATTCGAGAAATCATCAAACCTGTGGGCTTGTCTCCCATGAAATCAAAAGGCATTCATGGTCTGTCCCATATTCTCATTGACAAGTACAACGGAAAAGTTCCAGAAAGCATAGAAGCCCTGGAAGAATTACCAGCTGTAGGACATAAAACTGCTAGTGTTGTAGTCTCTCAAGCCTTTGGAATACCAGCTTTCCCCGTGGATACCCATATTCATAGATTAATGTATCGTTGGGGGTTTACGAATGGCAAAAACGTTGTACAAACTGAAAAGGACGCTAAGCGATTGTTTCCAAAGGACTTATGGAATGAATTACATCTTCAGATTATTTGGTACGGTCGACAATATTCTCCAGCTCGAGGCTGGGATCTGGAAAAAGACATCATTACAAAAACAATTGGTCGAAAAACCGTTTTGGACGACTATTATAAAAAGAAGAAAAAGTAGGTTAGATTTTGGTCAATTTGAAGAAAAAAAGGCAAAAAAAACCCCGAAACAATCAATTTCGGGGTTTTCCAAAGTTTAGTTTAGAAGTGCTTCAAACTTCATTTTATTATAATCTATAACACTTAAAGCCTTCGAATAATTCAGAAGAAACTTCACAGTTTCTTCCTTTGGGACCAAGTTTTGATTCACGCGGTCCCGGCGTGAAGTTTCAGAGTACAATTTTGCCATAGAACGTTATTTTGAGGTTTTTGTTACCATAATAACGACATGTCTTTTGCTTTATTGTATTAATTTGTTAAGATAATGTTGTGCTTGTCAATTACTTTGCGCAAATTGATCAAAGCATAACGCATTCTACCTAACGCAGTATTAATACTGACGCCGGTTTGTTCGCTAATTTCCTTGAAGCTCATTTCCTTGTACATTCGCATCATTAACACCTCTTTTTGATCCGCCGGAAGTTCTTGAATGAGTCTTCTTACGTCTTTTTCCACCTGTTCTTTAACGATTTGTTTTTCAGCATTTAAAGCACCATCGGATAGTACCGAAAAAATATTGAAATCGTCATTGTTTTCGAATTTGGGCATTCGATTGTTCTTTCTAAAGTGATCGATCACCAAATTATGGGCAATACGCATTACCCAGGGTAAAAATTTACCCTCCTCATTGTACGCTCCTTTTTTGAGCGTTTTAATAACTTTAATAAAGGTGTCCTGGAAAATGTCTTCAGCAACATCCCTATCAAATACTTTTGAGTAGATGAAACTATAGATTCTTTGTTTGTGGCGGGTGATTAAATCACACAAAGCAGATTCGTTACCCTTCATGTAATTGCTAACTAATAGCGCATCACTGGTCGTGCTATTTTTCATATCCATACTTTTTTTTAAAATAAACAACTACTTTTTGGTTGTTTAGTCTTAATGTTTATTTAAAAAAGTAATAATATGCTATAGGCAACGTTTTTGTGTTCTTAGTGGTAAATATAACAACAAACAATTCAGAAAAGCAAAAAAAAGTTAGTTTTTTCCTGAAAAAAATATCGTTCGCCTATTCTAAAAATCTTCAAAACTATGTGGTATCTTTGCAAAATTCTGATAAAAACCTCATCAAAATTTGCAAGAAACAGCGGTCAATATAAAGGATCATATTCTCATCCAAGGTGCTAAGCTTCACAACTTAAAGAACATAACGGTTGCTATTCCTAGAAATAAGTTGGTGGTGATAACCGGGCTATCCGGAAGTGGAAAATCGAGT
Organism: Bacteroidota bacterium; assembly: GCA_039028295.1. Classification (GTDB taxonomy): domain Bacteria; phylum Bacteroidota; class Bacteroidia; order Flavobacteriales; family Flavobacteriaceae; genus Aureisphaera. The sequence goes on along the minus strand of JBCCIJ010000013.1, from coordinate 25,796 downwards.
CTTGCATTTGACACCTTATATGCAGAAGGGCAAAGGCGCTATGTAGAGAGCCTTTCGTCTTATGCCCGTCAATTTTTGGGCAGACTGAACAAACCCAAGGTAGATGCCATTAAGGGAATTGCCCCGGCAATTGCTATTGAACAAAAAGTTAATGCCACCAATCCCCGATCTACTGTGGGTACTTCGACAGAAATTTACGACTACCTTAAATTATTATATACTCGAATTGGCATTACCTATTCTCCCATTTCGGGTGAGATGGTCAAGAAAGATAACGTTACCGACGTCATTGAACATATAAAGTCTTTTCCGGAAGGAGAAAAGTTATTGCTTTTGGCACCCATTCACTTGGAGGAAGGCCGAACCATGCAGCATAAAATAAATGCACTCGCGCAGCAAGGATATGCACGTGTAAAATGGGACGATACGGTACTACGTATAGATGAAATAAAAGGAGCCATTCCTAAAAATTTACAGCTCGTTGTGGATCGTGTCATTACCAAAAATGATGAAGATTTCTACAATCGCCTTGCCGACGCCGCTGAAATGGCCTTTTTTGAAGGTAAAGGTTCTTTGTACGTTGAAAACTTATCGACTCAGGATCGTAAAGAATTCAACAACCGCTTTGAATCGGACGGCATGACCTTTATGGAACCTAATACCCACTTATTCAGTTTTAATAATCCCTATGGTGCCTGCCCTAATTGTGAAGGCTATGGAGATGTTATTGGAATTGATGAAGATTTGGTCATTCCCAATACAGCCCTGTCTATTTACGAGAACGCCATTTTTCCATGGCGGGGTGAAAGCATGAGTTGGTACAGAGACACCCTGGTAAATAACGCTTATAAATTCGATTTTCCCATTCATAAACCTTGGTTCGAATTGACTCCAGAACAGAAACAACTTATTTGGGACGGAAACAAATACTTTGAAGGTATTAACGACTTCTTTTCCTTTTTGGAATCGAAAAGTTATAAAATTCAGAATCGAGTGATGCTTTCTCGGTATCGCGGAAAAACGAAATGTAATGTCTGCCACGGAAAACGGCTTCGACCCGAAGCAGGGTACGTAAAGATCCACGGAAAGTCCATTCAGGAATTGGTAGAGCTGCCACTGCACAAAGTAGCATTGTTTTTCGAAAATATTGAGCTCAATGAATACCAGCATACTGTCGCTGAGCGATTGTTGCTGGAAATAAATAACCGCCTACAATTTTTGATGGACGTGGGACTAAGTTATTTGACGTTAAACCGAAAAAGCAATACGCTTTCGGGAGGGGAATCACAGCGAATTAATTTGGCTACATCCTTGGGAAGCAGCTTGGTAGGTTCAATGTATATTCTGGATGAACCCAGCATTGGATTACACCCTAAGGATACTGAGCGACTCATCGTAGTTCTCAAAACGTTACGTGACCTGGGCAATACCGTGATCGTTGTAGAGCATGATGAGGATATTATGAAAGCAGCGGACGCCATTATCGATATTGGTCCGGAGGCTGGAACTTTTGGAGGAGAAATTATGGCTACTGGCAGTTATCAAGATATTCTGAAATCCAACTCTTTGACTGCGCAATATTTAGACGGTCGACTCGAAATTGAAGTTCCCAAACAACGTAGAACCTCGAAAAATCACATTGAATTAATTGGAGCTAGACAAAATAATTTAAAAAATATAGATGTTTCCTTTCCATTGAATAGTTTCACCGCTGTAACCGGGGTTTCCGGTAGTGGTAAAAGTACTTTGGTTAAAAAGATCCTCTACCCCGCACTACTACGCTCCATTGGAGGGTACGGAGAAAAACCGGGCCAATTCACTGAGTTAAAAGGCGATTTTGGAAGTTTAACTACCGTCGAGTTTATCGATCAAAACCCTATAGGGCGTTCGAGTAGATCCAATCCAGTTACCTACATTAAGGCCTACGACGACATTCGCAACTTATTTGCATCTCAAAAATTAAGTGACATAAGAGGTTATAAAGCAAAACACTTTAGCTTCAATGTCGATGGTGGACGCTGTGAAACTTGTAAAGGTGAAGGAGAAGTCACAATAGAAATGCAGTTCATGGCTGATGTCCATTTGGAATGTGACACGTGCAAAGGCAAACGCTTTAAAAAGGAAGTTCTGGAGGTTAATTTTCATGGTAAAAACATTCATGATATCTTAACCATGACCGTAGATGATGCCATTGCATATTTTGATCTCCATGGTCAATCCAAAATAAAGAACAAGTTACAGCCCTTACAAGATGTTGGTTTGGGTTATGTACAATTGGGTCAGAGCTCTTCTACACTTTCGGGCGGGGAGGCCCAACGTATTAAATTGGCTTCTTTCCTCGTAAAAGGAAACAGCAAGGAAAAAACACTGTTTATTTTTGACGAACCTACTACAGGGCTTCATTTCCACGATATAAAGAAGTTACTTGCTTCGTTTTATGCACTATTGGATAAAGGACATACCGTCGTTGTGGTGGAACATAATTTGGATCTGGTAAAATGTGCAGACCACATTATCGATCTGGGAAAAGAAGGAGGTGAAAATGGCGGAGAAGTAGTCGCAGAAGGAACTCCCGAGGAAATCGTCACGAATAATAATTCCTTTACCGCACAGTTTTTGCAAGAAAAAATTGAGTAACTTTATTGGGAATCCAGTGAATAGGTAGGGTAATTATTCCCTGGCCTGTTTTAGTTATAAGCACTCATTACACTGACCCGTGAAGACCCTATTTTTTTCTTTTTTCGTCCTCTTATTCAGTATTTCCAATGCTCAGGATTATATTCCCATGTTAGAGGAAAACCATACCTGGAGCGTGGACTTTAAGTATGGCATCCTGCCGCCAGGTTGTGAGCCTAATTGCGATTATATCATCACTGAACAAATAACGGTTGCAGACGAAGTAGTTGTGGATGGAAAAACTTATAAGAAAGTATTTACTTCCAACGGAGCAACTAGTTGTTTGGTACGTGAAGAGAATGGCATTGTATACCAACTGGACGCCTCTCATGCCGTAGAGATCATTAAATACGACTTCACTTTGGAAGTAGGTGATGTATTTAGTTTTGATGACCTTTTCTATTGTCCTCTTGAAGATGGATCTGGTTTCGGCGGTCCCTTTGAAGTGATTGATGTCTCAACACAGTTTATCGCTGGTGAAGACCGAAAAGTAATTGAATTTGATTTTAATTTTGGTGCTGGCATTAACGAAGTCTGGATTGAAGGTATTGGATCCATAACCGGCTTCGATCCAATTGGAACCATAATCGACATTACCGATTATTCCTTATTAGCCTGTTTCGATATTGCCGGCACTAATTATTTTTTCAATAATGCAACCTCTTGCGACAATACCACTTTGGGACTGAACAATTTCGGTAAAAATGAGGCCGTGCTCTACCCTAACCCCGTAACCCATACTTCCATTCTTCAGTTGGCAAAAGAAGCTCAATTTGATGCTCTAAAGGTTTATGATGCTAACGGAAAGTTGATAAAGGAAGAAAAAATTACTTCAGATTATCTATTGATCGAAGCCATGGAATATCCCACGGGATTATATTTTTATCAACTGATTTATAAAAAGGGAGTAATAAAGGCCGGTAAGTTTATAATAGACTAATTTTTTTTAATAACATTGGAATAGGTTCAAATGGTTATTAAATTGTCTAAATACTATTCCTATGAAAAAATATGCTCTTTTCTCGCTAGCTTTGCTCATAACTTCATCTATATTTTCTCAAGTTTATACGACAGCCGAAAGTGCGGAATACGATTTCGTTAACAACCAATGGTTGGTTTCCAACGGCTCCAGAATGATCGCCGACGACGGTAATGGCAATTTGACTTTCTTCGGAAATGGCCCTGGCAATGCCGGTGTGGAAATATTAGGAAATACGGTATTTGTTTGTGTAGGCAGTGGAATTAATGGCTATGATCTAACTTCGGAGAATGAAGTGATGAGCCTCTCAATTCCAGGAACAACCTTTTTAAATGGACTTACGAACGATGGCTTTGGTAGGTTGTTTGCAACCGAATTCAACACCAGATCTATTTTTGAAATTGATGTTACTGATTTAAACAATCCCACTTTCACCGAAATTGTAACTGAAACGGAACAAACTCCTAACGGCATTATATACGATGAGGCCAATAACAGACTACTCTATACAACTTGGACCAACCCAGGCCTGATAAAAGCGGTCGATCTAAATACAAATAACGTAAGCGACGTCGTCACCACAGGTGTAGGTCAAATTGATGGCATTGACGATGATGCAGACGGCAATTATTATATTTCGTCTTGGTCTCCAGATAGAATTACTAAATACAATAACGATTTTACGGTTGCTGAAACCATTACAACACCTGCAATAAACTCTCCTGCAGATATTGGTTACAACCAGGAAACAGACATATTGGCGATTCCCATATTTTCCGATGTTATTTTTGTTGACTTGAACGAACTTTCTGTGGCCGATTTCACTTCAGAAAAATATGCTTTCGGAGTTTCATCCAACCCTATCAAGGAGTCAACTTTTGTACATTTTGAACTAAAATCTGCAGAAGAAGTTTCTTTAGAACTGTTCGACGTTCATGGAAAATTAATAGATACATTATTCCATAAAAAAGAAGCTTTTGGTATTCATAAAGTGGTGTTAACCGGGCTTAATCTTCAGTCGGGATTGTATCTCTTAGAATTCAAAACAACCTCGGGTTATAGTGAAATCATCAAGCTGATTGTTGATTGATTTAAAATACATGCGATAAAAATTTATTTCAACTTTCTCATAATAAGCACTTTATAAGTTTGGCACGGCTATTGGTTTCTAACAAACCAAATAGCGTAGGTCACACCGCTAATTGTGTGACATAACCCAAATACATTTTAATTATGAGAAATGCATTATTATTAGTAGCTCTATTTCTTGGAGGAATGACTACACAGACAATGGCTCAAAGAAACGGAAATGTAACTACCAAAGTTGGGAAAAAACATCGCTATTACAATTCGCAATCTGTTCGTTTTGTAGAAAATGATGTTCTCTTCACGGTATTTACCGACGGTACGTTTAGTTTTACCGATCAGATTGTGGGACGACCTTACAAATACGATAGGAGAAATCGCAATACGACTTACTATGGTAAGAAAAACCGAAGAGCGGGAATCCACAGACGAGGAAACCGTCCAATGAGAGTAAAGACCGACTTTTACGGCAACATTATTGGTGTAAATGGTATTTGCATTTCATACAAAAGAAACGGAAAGGTGAAGCAAATAGGTAGTGTTCCTATTTATCACCAACGTGGCCAAATGGTACAGGTGGGTGGGATGACCATACAGTATGATCGTTTTGGAGACATTCGTAACACTTTTGGGGTCATAAATAGATACAATAGACCAGTTTGGCACAATGATTGGTATTCATATAATGACTACGGAAATGACTTTGAAAATGATGTTAATTACGGACGTAGAAACAGAATACAAAGTAGAAAATAATATATAGTTTTTTGGTTGGTTAGTTTTTTTGAAAAACCCTCTGGAGCTTATAAAGCGAAAGAGGGTTTCTTCATTAAGTCTGGTCTGGTCTCTAGTCAAAGGACCTATTCTTTGTTCAATAAAATGGGTTTACCAAAACCTAATCCTTCCAATTTCTCCATTTGAGTTTCGGCATCACCCACTACCAGGTAAATCATCTTATTGGGGTTCAAATATTTTTCGGCTAAAGCTTTAATCTCTTCCACAGTAATGTTCTGAACAATAGTTTCGCGCTTTTTAGCATAATCATTGCCATAACCATAGTTGCTAATGTTAGTAAGCATATTCAATTTACTACCTAAAGTTTCGAAGGCTCTGGCTCCACTTTTAATCATATAACTCTTGGTGATCTCTAAATCATCTTCATTATAATTTTTCCCATAATTTTCTAAAATCTCTTTTATTAAGCTAGTAGACTCGAAGGTAACGTTGGTACGAACACCACTGGAAATAGAAAAGGTCCCTTTGATAGTAGAACCTGAGAACCTGGAACCAATACCATAGGTATATCCCTTGCCCTCCCGTAATTGCTGGGTAAGTTGTGAGGCAAAACTACCACCGCCTAAGCGATAATTGAGGAGTGCAGCAGGATAATAATCAGCATCTGTTGCTGCCAGGGCGGGATAACCAAATCTAATTTCTGATTGTTTTGCCCCTGGAATATCATAAAAATAAACCTGCGAAGTAGCTGGAGTGATCGGGTGTGGTAGGCTCGGAAACGTTACCGTCTTTGGGGTCCAATTTTCGTTTAATTCGGTAATAGAGCTAACGACCTCATCTTTTGAAATCGCTCCAACGACGTGCAATTTCGCCACCTTAGGAGAGATATAGGAATTGTAATAGGCTTTTAAATCGTCCATATCGATGGCATTCAAGGAAGTGTCAGTTCCTAAATTATTGTTTGACAGGATATGATCCTCTCCATAAATAAGTTTGGCGAATTGATTTCTTGCAATGCTACCCGGCTGTGCCTTTTGGCGGTTTATTTGAGCCAAGTTGCTTTGCTTTAGCAGATCAAATTCTTTATCATCCCAACGAGGTTCAATCAATATCTCTTTTACCAAAGCCATTGTTTTGTCATAATTCTTTGCTAAGGTATTCCCGGAGATAATGATAGACTCTTTGGTGGCAAATGCATTAATGGTTGCCCCTAATGTCTCAATGGCATTTTCAAGCTCTTCTGTAGATTTGGTCGCCGTCCCCTTCGTCATTAAGTCGGCTAATAAATTGGAAACTCCAATTTTATTGGGACTTTCCAAGAGCATACCTCCACTTAATTGCATTTCAAATTGTACCAAAGGCACCTCATTGTTTTCAATACCATATAGCTCAATTCCAGAAGATAATTTTTCTTTCCAAACATCTGGAACGATCACATCTGGACTTTCTCCATAAGGAGGCTCTATACTTCTGTCAAAACTTGAAGGAGTTTTTTCATATTCCGCAGCAATGCTAGCGTCAAATGTCTCTTCAGCCCCATCTACGATAGGTTCTTCTACAACATCGGCCAATTTAGAATCAGCAAGTGCCAAGGCTTTTTGCTCCCTAGGAACAAAGCTGGTAGCGACATAATGCTTATCTTTTATATAGGTATTATAGACCCGCATTACATCGTCTGAGGTAACGGCCAGAATATTTTTTACGTCCTGATTTATAAAACCCGGATCACCAGCGAATATTTCATATTGGGCTAATTGAAACCCTTTTCCTAGGACACTGGACAATCCATTATAAAAATTGGTCTCCTGCCCTGCTTTAATTCGATCTAAATCTGCCTGAGAAATTCCCTCAGCTTCAAATTTTGCAAAACCCTCTTCAACGGCACTAAGAACATCCTGAAGATTATTATCAGAAAAAGCGGTTGCTTCTAACATAAATTGACCTGCAATTTCGGAGCTGTATTGAAACACATTCACTCGATCCGTCAACTTCTTCTCTTCCACTAAAATCTTATATAACGGGGCTTTTTTACCCTGAGACAAATAATTTGATAAAACTTCCAAGGCGTAGGAATCTGGATGATATTCATGCACCGACGGCCAGGTTAAGGTAAGTCGTGGTGTTCGGGCAAAGTTGTCCTCATAGTATAATTTCTTGGTCTTGGTTAGCGTAACGGGTTGTTTTTCCATTTTTGGAATGTCCTCTCCGCGCTTAATCTCACTAAAATATTTATTCACCCATTCTTTTGCCTGGGCCACATCAAAATCTCCAGCAATGGTTAAGGTTACATTATTTGGAACATACCAACGATTATAGAAATCCTTTACATCCTGAAGGGTGGCATTTTGCAGGTCCTCCAACGAGCCAATAACTTCCCAGCTATAAGGATGTCCCTCTGGATATAGGTTATTATGAATTACATACGAATTATGACCATAAGGGCGATTGTCTACTCTTTGACGCTTTTCATTTTTGACTACTTGCTTTTCTTTAGCTAATACCGGTTCAGTCACAGTATTAATAAAGTAGCCCAACTTATCTGCTTCGGCCCAGATCATTTTTTCCAAAGCATTTTTAGGGACGGTTTGAAAGTAGTTCGTTCTATCTCTACTTGTGGATCCGTTGGCTCCTGAGCCCCCAATACGAGCACTCATTTTATCCAATCCTCCTTTTCCCAAATTCTCAGATTCCAGGAATAATAAGTGTTCAAATAAATGAGCAAATCCTGTCCGGCCTTCAATTTCTCTTGCAGAACCTACGTGACTTGTTAATGCAACGGCCACTACGGGGTCGGAGCGATCAATATGGAAAATGACCTGTAGTCCATTGTCCAATGTAATTTTTTCAAAATCGACTTTAAATTCTTTAGTTTCCGGGGTCTTATCTTGTTTTGTGGTACAAGAAACAAAGGCCATAACTACGAATAAGCTAAGGGCAATTTTTTTTAATGAATTCATAAAAATTTAGTTTGAATGATGACTGTGTTACGCATAACGATGGACAGCGCATTTTTATTTAATTAAATCTCAAATAGTCGATGGTAGCTCAAGGTGTTTTTCGAGCCATCTAAGGTAATCTATTTGGAGGAATTTGCCCAGGCTCTATTTTATCCTTAATTATTTTGAACATTTTATGTTCACATAGTATAAATGTATAAAAAAGCACGAACCCAGGGCTCGTGCTAATCCAGTTAGTTAATCTATGCTGATGTAATCCTGTTAGATTTCGGTTTCCATTAATGTTCAGGAATAGGAATTGCGTTGAAAGTATTGTAAATGGCGATATAGGCAACTAGCATTTGTCCAAAATAGGAATGCAACCACGCTGGAGTAACGCGCTGTCTATCCACCTCCATGGCCGAGGTTGAATCCTTAAACCAACCTTCATAAGCGGCTCTTAGGTCATCATATTCTCGCTGAGAAGCCTCTTTACATTTGGTAGCTATTGCGAGGTTCTTTTTGAGCTGGTTGTAGAACTCGAGAGAAGCTTCAGAATCTATTTTTTTATAGGCTTCTATTTGAGCTTGCGCGGCTTTTATATCGTCATTACAGTCGGCAATTTGCGCTAAGAGCAATCGCATTCGGGTGAGATCCGGATTGGCGTTCTGAGCGATAAGTTGTGAGGGAAGTGCTGCACCTAGCAATAAAACTGCCAGTAATACTATTTTGATTTTCATGATAATGAAGTTTATTGTTCACTTCAAATATCTGATAACAAGACGATTAAGTCAATCGCCCATATGAGGTATTCTTTATCACATTTTCTAACGAAAGGCTATTCATCTAACTAATTTAGCGCCTTTATAATGCTCTCAAGGTCATTACCATTAGGGTTATCGGAATATAAGCCCATAAAGTTAATTGGCGACTATACAATACTCTTTCGTTGCGTATTTTCCACTTACATAAATGTCTGTATTTCTGGTGATCACAAATTCGGACAAACCAACGTGCGTGGGGTTTTCAGGACTCCAGTCGTAGGTATAGCCTAGCTGTGTCCAGGGGTATCCGTATTCATGAAACAACTTATCTGTACAGTCATTATACTGAATGGCACGTAAGTTATTGAACCATTTACGGTATGCTGCGGTTACGGTTTCGGGCATATTAAGATCACAATGAGTGTCTGCAGTGCCATTATCCGGGCAGGGTCTAAATAAGTCCGTAGGTTTCACCCAAACTTCAAGAAAAAAAGTTTCAACCGTAAGTGGTTGCAGGCCTAAAAGTTGTCGCAGCCTCATATTCGGGTCTTTTTGGGTTTTATAAAAACTAATGCAGCTATCTTTGATCACAGGGGCAGCAGTGACCCAAATATCGTAAATATCGGTATTGTATTTTCCCGAATCCGGAAAGTAGGATGGATCCGATTTCCATGATACCATTTTTACATATTTTTCATCATTAATAATAGTATCTATCAGGTTAGGGTTTCCAATAATGGGACGCAAATTGTAATTTATTCGATCAGGCGTAGGGTTTTCGGCCTCCAACATTGCTGCGCTAAATAACGTATCCAGATAGGATATTTTATCTTTTATTAAAGGCAACATTTTGCCCTTTTCAATTTCAGGTTGAATAGAATCGACCGCAGAAACCGACTGAGAAGATGGGGTTTGTTTCTTGCACATGGTAAGGCTAAAAGCTATGATCACCGTGCCTAGGTATAAAACTGTTCTTTTAAATGTTTTGATGGTCATGAGGTGTCTGTTTACAAAGGGTTCGTTATTTTTTACGATGTCAATAGCCTTGGATTGCTATACTAGTTTGATCGTAAAGTTCGCTGGGGAAGACGTATAAAAGTAACAAATTTTGAATATATACAGCGTTTTATCATTCATTGACAGGCTATTAGTTCAGTAAGCACGCTTTTTACTGATAGGTTAAACTGAAGTAAGATTCCCTACTGAAACTATCACAACGTTGCGTCTGATCTTGGTAGTATTCAACATTAATATTATATCCAACGACGTTAAAAACCTTAAAAATATTATTGATATCACAGGTTTGCGATCGAATTAGAATGGTATGATTGCCCAATGTCAAATCCAGGTGGATCAACTCCTCTGAGGTAATGGACGGCTTTAATTCTAGTTTTTTATAAAACTTTTCATCCACGATGATTTCTACCGTATTTACTTCCTCTAGCGTATTTACAATTCCCAAGGAAACTACTCTATCTGAAGTGAAGAATAGAATCGCTCCCATAAGGAGGAAAAAGATGAGGAGGTATTTTAGACGGGTTTTCATTGACCTGGACAGGTATTAGCTATTGTTAACTCTTGTTATAATAATTCGTCAATGTTAATGATTATTACTTCGACAGCTTCTAATTCTGCTAAATGTTCGCGATTAAAATGTGGGTTAACAGGTTCTTTAGCATCAAATACAAAATTTGAATTATAACCTAAGCCTACCCATCAATAGTAGTCCATTCAGCATAAAAAAACTGAGTCTATTAAGGGAGAGTCTTCCAAATATAAAAAATTAATCGGGCCTTAAACTCAGTAAAACCCTTATTTATCAACAAATTAAGTGTTACTTCTTCCCTTGGTAAGCTCTATAGCTTTGGTAGGTTTCAAACTTTGGCACGGTGGTTGTATACTCATTAACCGTACACCTCCAACCAGATAAAAATGGAACGTACAACTCTTAAATATAAAATTATGAAAAAAGTAACAGCACTCGTATTAGGTCTTTTTCTTGCCAGCTTTGGAATGAAAGCAGCAAGTAATGCCGAAGCTACCAACGAACTTATCTTTAATGATGACCGATCCTACATTTTTGTAGAAGGTGGCGTTGAATTTTCGGTATATACCGATGGTCAATTCGACTTTGTTTATGTGGGTGGTAATGATGGAAGCAATGTGAATGTAAGTCTAAATACGCCAGGAGTAAGTGTTTCTTTTAACTCGGGATATGATTATGACGCTTATGTTCAGTATGACGACTACGGTGCGGTTATTCAGGTAGAAAATGTAGCCATCTATTACGATGAGTTTGGTCGTATTTCTCAGGCCGGAAATGTGGAGATCCGTTATAACAACAGACGCATTGTAAGAGTAGGTGGACAACGCATATTCTACAACAGCTTCGGCTATTTCGATTATTGCACTGGCTTTATCAGCCCTTGGTATACCACTTATGTGTTCCGTCCATGGCATGTTTACTATGTACGTCCGCTATATACTAACTGTATTGTATATGACTATCCTTACAGAAGATTTTACAGACCTGTTAGATATACGTACGCCTACCACAGAACCTATTATAGAGGAGGTCACAGAACCTATGTTAACGGAAGAAGAAATTTCTACCGCCCAGGAAGTAGAGTTCACTATAGAAATGGAAGAACTGCTAGAAACAGAGATTACAACCCTAATAGACGCAACACGGCCATTAGTAGAGCCAATAGCGGAAGAAGAGCAGCAATTAACGGACGTGATAATACTAGTGGAAACTCTAGAGGAACGCTAAGAAGTAACTCTTCACTATCTAGAAATAACACCTCAAGAGGCATTGCCAAAAGAGAGAACAATTCGAGCGTAGGCCGAAAGGACATAGCTAAAAGAGGAAATAAATCGGTTAGCCGAAATGCCTCGAGAGGAACGGCTCAAAGAGGGAATACATCTGGAAGCATCAAACGTTCCAGTAGCTCCAAAAGCGTTGGTTCGTCTAACAGAGGCTATGTTTCAAAATCCAGAGGAAACAGCTCTGTATCGAAACGCTCCGGAAACACAAGAAATAACTCGGTAAAAAGACAGTCTACTACCAGAAAGTCTAATGCCTCAAGAGGTTACACATCGAGTAAAAGAAGTAATTCGGTGAAGCGCAGTTCTTCATCAAATAAAAGAAGTAAGGCTGTAAAGCGAAGTGCTCCTTCCAATAACAGAAGTCGCACCGCTAGCAGAAGTAAAAGCAAGCCGTCAAGGTCCAAAGCAACTACAAGTAGAAAAAGTTCTAACTCACGTTCCAGAGGATCAGTACCCAGAAGAGGTCGCGGACTATAATTTTTTTGGTTGGTTAGTGAGAAACCCTTCATCGCTCTATGAGCTTTGGGGGGTTTCCCTTTTTCTATCCCTGTCTATTCCACAAAATGAGCACGTCGGTATCGCTACTCAGATTTTTAAAGGCATGCCCATTGGCCTCCCGCACATAAACGATACTTCCAGGCTCCAACTGTACTTCCCCCTCATCCGTTAGAAAACGACTAAAACCTCTGGTAACGATATTCAATTCGTCAAAATCGTGCACCAAACGAGTATCACCGCCTACTGCCTGAGGTAACATATACAATCCGAAAATTACAGATTCTTCATCTATAAACGGATTCCAAACATTCTGATCGGGGCTTCTTGGCGCTTCCATCTGTGCTCTGGTGTGCATAACAAACGAACCTTGTATTTGGCTGAGTCCCGTATTTATTTTGGTCTCAATAATTTGCACGTCGGAAGTAACCGAAACAATACTTCGGCGGCTATTTGCCGTAACAAGTATGGCAGATTCCTCAGCAACAGCAACCTCCTCCCCTTCTATAAGCATGACGGCGCTACCTTTATAAAAGTAGTAAATCACATCCCGGTTTACGCTGGTTTCTTCTGTAGTCGCTCCTTGGGGTAATTCAACAAAAGTGCCGGTCATCCTAAAAACATCCAAAAAAACAAACGAAGTTTCTCCAAGAGCTTCTAATTGATCAGAAAGGTCGTCCACGGTAAAAGCAATTAAATCGTCGGTGGTGAGATCAATGGCAATGGTTTTGATCCCCTCCAAAGCTCCAATATTCGCTGTAATGAGCACCTGTCCGTCAGAAATAATGCGTAATAGACCATCACTATTGATCGTGGCTATCTCGGGATGACTGCTGGTCCAATTAAGGGTTTGATTATTCAGTACCTCTCCATCACTGTTGGTAACCACAGCCGTTAATTGAAATGCCTCATTGAGTAAGCCTTCGTAAGAGTTTTCGGCATTGATGATAATGTTCGCGGGAGTGGTATTGGTATCATTTGGCTGAGAAGCTTGTTCGTCTTTCGATGTACACGCAAGCACAACAATGAATAACAAAAGCCAAAGTTTTGACCTATAATTGAAGTTGATCTTTTTCATAGCGTTCGATTTAAAAGTTTTTTTTATTCTGAATACGACGGTATGCTCCGATCCGTTTATTCCGAAGATTCAAAATCCAGGGTTCTCTTTTCTTTTTTTTTCAAATTAACACCACTAAAGGCAATCGCCAATAACTAGAAGTCGACTTTTATAAATACAGACTACTAGACCCCAATTTGGCAGGGCTACACCAATTTAGTTTGGTATTTTTATGAAAATTAGTCAATCAGCACATCTATGCGAGGAGTTCATTTATCGCTCCCCCTCAATCAATCACAATGACAGATTTTAAGAATGAAATAGTTCGATTTAATCAGCCTAAAACAAGGGATTTCTTTCCCGACACCTTTTCCAACGAAGTATATTTTTCAGAAGTAAAAGATTTTCACGCCTTTGGTTACACTTCAAATTTTTCCATTAAATATGTAATTAACGGCTACGAAAATTACAAGGTGGGCTCTCGAAACTTCACCATTAATGACGGGCAATATCTATTGGTAAATGACGGGCAAGAGGTAATCTGTGGACATGCCGAAGCCAAAGCCATTTCAATATTCCTCAATAATGATCTGGTGTATAACGTAATGGACAATCTTCTTTATTCTGAAGAACATTTGCTTGAATCTCCGTTTGAGAACATGGAAAACAACCTTAACTTTTTCGAGAATATCTACACTCATTCAGATGAACTTGGGGCATTTCTAAAGTACTTTCACCACCAACAATCTCACCAACGAAACTTCAATATTAATCAAGAGCTATTCTATCTTATCGCAGAGCGCCTGCTGCTGGCTCAAACCAAGGTCCAAAAATCTATTAATCGTATTGACAGTGTAAAATATTCCACGCGTTGTGAATTATTCCGAAGGGCCTTAATTTCGAAAACCTTTATTGAAGAAAACCTTATTGAAAACTTCAGCCTTGACCTGGTTGCGGCACATTGCGGTTTGTCCAAATACCATTTATTGCGCACTTTTAAGTCTATTTACGGCACCACTCCCTATAATTATTACTTATATCTGAAAATTGAAAAGTCTAAACCCCTACTTAAAAAGAGTACCCTTTCTGTAACGGAAATTGCCGAAATATCTGGTTTTAACGACATTCATAGCTATTGCAAGCGCTTCAAGGTGCTCAATCAAATGACCCCTTTGCAGTACCGAAATGTAGGTTAATCCCACTAATTCCTTCAGAATATATCTATTTCAATTTGCTTAATAATGGGCACCCCGCACTAACTTTATCAAAAAACGAAACAAAACATAGGTAGGCCAAAAGGGCGCCTAAAACTAGTTTGAAAAAGCAGTACGAGAACACCCAAAATCAGTCCTTTATTATTTTCCTGAACAGCTTTTTACCTCGCTCATCGGTCAAGGAGTAAAAATAGGTTCCCGAGTTGAGATCCGAAACATCCACCGAGACCTTTAGATGCCCTTCCGCTGCATCTACCTTCGAAAGTTCTTTCACGATACTGCCTCGTATGTCATAAAATAGAATCGTGAGTTCGGCTCCTTCAAAATTCAAATCGGCTTCAATAGTAAATTCACTTTTAGCCGGATTCGGATATTCTTTCACGTTAGAGAATGATGAGGTCGTAATGGTTTCAACAGAAAGTGTACTTAAAACCCCTTTCAGTAATCGAACTACAGAAGGATTTAGAGGCCGATTGGGGTTGTTCGTAATAGGAATAGCGCTATTCACATAAATAGAATCTCCCGTTACAGAGACCGCCACACCATTGGGTCTTGAAAAGGTCGCAGTAGTCGCATCCCCATCGTCGTTGCCTCTAACCCCTGTCCCAGCAAGGATTTGCAGATTGGAAGGATCGTCGATGGGCAGCGAATATATTCTGTTAGATCCTGCGCTTGCAATGTAAAGCATTCTCGTATTCTCATCATAATCTAAATGTCCGTTACTGGGTCCCGAAGTTGATCCTCCAGGCGTGGTATTTAATAAGGTCGCTGACCCATTGGTAGAAACTTTAATAATATTACCATTCGAAAAATTAGAAACGTATAAATTGTCGTCCTCATCGATCGCAATTCCGTTGGGGCAAAAAAACAGATTCCCAGACGCAAATTGAGTGGAAACTCCCCCAGGGGTGACTTTCCTAATGGTATTGTTCCCACAATTGCAGACATAAAAGTTGTCATTGCTATCGAAGGCAAGCCCAACTGGATTTGATATTCCAGTAGATGTCACAAAAGTGCGTACTCCGTTTACGATTTTATAAATAGCTCCTGCGCGAATATCGGATTGGAACAAAACCCCATTGCTATCGAAATCATTTCCTGAAGCCCCAAGAAATCCTGGCGAATAGGTAGTTAAGTTTAAGTTGGTGTCTAGTTTTAAAACATCATTAGGTAAACCATCAAGATCGGGGCCATCCAAAAAATCGCCAAAATCGGCTATATATAGATTGCCGTCTGCATCAAGAGATAGGCCGCCACTTCCATTAAATTGCGGTGTTAAAGTGCTAACATTTACTTGAGCCAATAGACTTAGGCTCAACAGTAGGGTCCAAATTGTAATAATATTCTTCATAGCATTCCTTTTTAATCTTTTCATTTATTCTACAATAATCCTTTTAACTCCGCCAAAGTCTTTGTTCCCGATCTGGACGATATAAACTCCAGCCGAAACATGCGACATATCTAAGTTGTATTCATAACCTTTACCGCTTTCGTTATTCAGTCTATATGAAGCCAGCGTTTGTCCCATCATATTGACCACAGAAAAAGTGAGCACATCTCTAACTTCGGTAGTTGGTAATACGAGTTTATATTTTCTATTGCCCTGGCGTAAGACAACCAGCTCGCCCTTGGTTATGAAGTTATCCTCTATTCCTAGTATGAGGTGTTCTACGGTTTTGGTTGTGCTATCATTAGAAGTGTCCGAGTCTGAACCCAAAGAAGTGGTGGCTACAAATTCGTAGGTGCCCACAGTCGAGAGATCAGCCGTTGTGGTAAAACTATAGTTAAAACTAGCCCCCGCCCCGATTGGGCCTGCGATCGTTTCGGTTACATTAGCACCGCCATTAATGGAATAGGAAACGTCAATGTTAGATTGCTGGACAGCACCAAAATTGCGTACGGTTACTGTAACCGTTTCATTAGAAAGTCCTGCCCCGCTAACAGGTTCAACAATAGTCACAACGCCTAGGTCGTTCGCAAACACATTTGTAACATTCTTTAGCTCGGTGTCATTTTCCGAATCTTGATCGCCAGCAAGATTCGTGCTTACCTCAATATCATAGCTTTGGCCCGGCACGGATAGATCTACTGTGGCCGAAAAGGTAAAAGTTTCGGAAGTTGCCGATGCAATAGAACCTGTAAAAGTCTCCGTTGCAACGATATTACCATCCACCTTAAGCACTAACGGAATATTGGACTGTGCAGCTTGTCCGAAATTAAAAAGTGTCACTTCTACCGTTTCTGTGGCCGTAAGAATTCCCGTGCTTGGAGTGTTGATAAGCACGGCGCCAACGTCATTGGTGAGTGTTGGAGCGACATCAAAAACACCAACTACAGCCTTCATATTCGGATTCATATAGGTAGTAATGTGCCAAAACGAGCGATCATTAACCGGGTCAACATCTATTTTGAAATAATCCCCGTATCTAATTAAAGTGAAATTAGCACTCCCATTGGCAATCAATTCTTCTGCAATGGTCATGGTATTTAAAGGATCATTGGCAAACCGTCCCGTGTAATAGGAACTCACACGAATTGGATTCGGATCGTTCGGATCGAGACTCATGGCGGTGTATCCCATGCCAATATTTCCTTGACTGTCCATGGCCAAACTGGCTCCCCAGGCATGTTTATCGGGTGGTAAATGAGTATCTTCTTGATACACAGACCAAGGTTGTCCATCACTGGGTTGTCTCAATTCGTACCAACGTACTCCTGCCCTTTCACCAGAGCTGGCATCGGCATCTACTACAAAGTTGAACAGTGCAGAATTGTGCGTTTCAAATTTTCTGAATTGAGCCTGATTCATGACCAAAAGCGATAGTGCGTCCATATCTACACCAGTGCTACCCGGCTGGGTTAAATTGTTATAGCTTCCTCCATCAAATACCGAAATAAAAGGTGTTACCGGTAGTTCAAGAGGCGCACTTACCGAGGAGTTCTCAGGTGTTTCCCAATCCACATCAATACTCCAAACTTTTAGGTGATCTTCTGAGACACCATTCCAGGCATCATCTTGAAAATGGACGGCGGTGGCGGGGCCACTATCTGGGATATTGTCGTCAGTAATATTCAAAACCTGATGTCCAAGAAATTGAAAAATTTGAACACCCGGCAGAGGGAATCCAATGACCTGAGCATCGGGGTTTCCTAATAACATTTGGTCTCGCTCCAGGGCCCACACCTGATTACCATTGGATTTATTATCGGTCATATAATAACCGTCTCTCCAAACAGATAATTTTTGATAATCTCTTATCTGAGGAATCGTGTAAACATACCATCCGGTCAGTAATGGGTTGTTACTGGTTCCATCCGAGACTGCAATTTGTGCTCCGGCGTTCACCCCATTTAAAAAAGAGATCACCCATCGGTCCGCTATCTTGTCATAAGAGGCGGTGAGATCACAACAGCCCGAGGCGGGGAAAATACTCGGATTAGGCGGCATTTGCGCCGATTGTGCCACTCCATTTTTATCGTAGATAATAAAACCAGTATTGTAGACAACAAAAACGTGATCGGGTCCTACGGCTAATGTTGGATCTAAGGGGTTGCTGGTCTGGGTAACGGCATCAAAAACAAGATTTGGAGCCTTTCCGGCAAGTTTTTGAGTTAACGGATCCGGGTATCTCGCAAAATAGTCGTTCTCCGTTTGTGTATCTTTTCCGGGTATTACCTCAACGCGCGAGGATCTTCCGTCCTGTATTTCTTTGGGATTACTTTCAGTAATGACCGGAATTTCAGCCAATCGAGAGTTTATGGAAGGCACATAGGTAACTGAGCTTACCTTGCCTATGGTACTCGGTTTTTCACTTTTGGCCTTTTGAGCCACTAAGAAATGTGAGAAAAGATAGCATGCAAAAAATATATAGCGTGTTTTCATGATCTTAAAATTAAAATTGTGGTTTGTTTTTTAGTTGTTTTTAAAAGCCATACTATTGGGGTTCAGCATGTCCCCTTCTGAGGTGAGGGTTCCAATAAGGGTGCCATCGGGTTGGTATTCTACAATACTATTTTCGGTCCAATCGCAGAGCAAAATATTACCATTATCCTTAAAGGTGAACCCCTCTACATTCGTTAGACCTTCATTAATAAAAACTCCTTCATTTAAGCCATTTAGGGCGTTATATTTGGTAACGGTGCCTGGGTTAAACTCACATACGAAAATGGTGTTTCCTTCTACCCACAAATAAGTTGGGCTAGCCAATCCAGAGGCAAAGATTGTCCCAGATTGAGAAGTCCCATCGTATTTGCGGACTTCACCAGTGCCTAACACTGCAACATATAGATTGCCATCGGCGTCCCATGCTTGTTTGCAAGGTCTGTCCAAATCGTCAGTATATTCATCTACAAAAGTTCCATCGGTCATATTAAATCTGGCCACGGAAGAATTCGTTTGCCCCCATTGACTCACATACAAAAGGCCGTCAGGTCCAATAGACATTTTTGTAGGCTCGTCCAGATCATATCCTGAGGTAAATGCACCTAGGAAATCACCCGTTTCACCGTCATAACGAAAAACAGCATCATTAAATCTGCCTACTGCATATAGATGACCGTCGGGTCCAAAGAGCACCTCCTGTATCGCATTTATTCCTCCACTGCCGCTAGGCACAAAATCTTCAATAAAAGCTCCCGTCTCGCTGTTGTAGCGTTTAATGGTGTGATTGGAACGACTACTTACGTAAAGATCTCGATCCACAGGGACATCACAAACATCCCCAATGCCATCGCCGTCAGTATCTGCCTGATCTGCATTGGCAAGATTCGGGCAATTATCACAAACATCTCCTACACCATCACCGTCGGTGTCTAATTGATTGGCATTGGCCGTATTTGGGCAATTGTCGCAAACATCTCCCGCTCCATCGGAGTCGCCATCCTGTTGATCACTATTGGCGGTATTCAAACAATTATCAGCGTCATCTTCAATTCCATCGTTATCTGCATCTGCTATTTGTTGAGCATCCGGATCTGGTGTGGTCTCAGAATCCGAATTTGAGCAAGCACTGCTCAATGCATTCAGTGTAAAACATAATAAAAGTATATATAGAATTCTCATAGCATTTGTTTTAAGGGCCAACGCCCATTTACAATTTTCTTTTTTCTTTTTATTTTTTTGAATGAACTGGTGCTTTTAAATACTAATGATCTAAAATCACCCGATGCATGTTCCGACGGCCGTTCTCAAATTGAACCTCGACCATATAAACACCATCGCGATACGGTAATTGGATGGGCACTTCAACGCCTCTATTGGAAAGGTCTATTTCGGATATCAACCTACCCGATATATCTATAATTCGGGCAAAACTAGCGGGCATTTGCAGTTTCAAACCAATCAAACCGGCAGACGGGTTAGGGACTATTGAACTCATTCTTAACAGGTCATAATTGGCAACACTAAGAAGTGCTGGATTAAAACAATGCACTGCGGCAATGCCATCGGTGGCTAAATTAATTTCACCCCCTCCGAGAACATAAATCAGTCCGTCAATGGTTCCAGCACCTGAAAAATTCACATTTTCTGGCATATTTACCCCTGGTACCCAAACATCTGCTGTGGGATCGTATTCTAATACGGCGGTTCCATTTTCGTTTCCAAAGACATACATTTTATTCTGAACAACTTCTGAAGTGATGCCCAACTTTGTAAAAGGCATACTCGCAATATTGTTCCAAAGATTAGTTACAGGATCAAACATTTCGGCAGAACTTAAACTAACCACTCCTGTAGATAAGAAATACCCTCCAACGGCATATATTTTATTGTTAATTGTCACTGCAGTGAGACCGGATCTCTTTTGGTTCAAACTTGAAATAGAAGACCAATTATCTGTATCCGGATTATAGGCGTGGTGCGAATCTAATGCGTCGGTATTAGCACCTCCAACAAGATGAATTTGGCCATTCAAAACAACCGAAGCGGCAGAGCCCCTTGGGCTAATCATATCCGCAATTGGTGACCAACTGTTGGTTCCAGGATCATATACAAAGGCTTTATTACTTGGATCGAATGGAAACGGATTGAGCTCTTGATAACCTCCCATGGAATATATCTTTCCATCCAGGGCGATCAATGAAGCGCGCCAAACGGAAAGTGGATAGGGCGCCAAAGAGGTCCAACCATTGGTTGTTGGATCATACATTTCAAAAACGTTCGTAATAGTGCCGGCAGCAGACGTGCCTCCCATTACATAAATTTTACCATCTAAAACGGTAGCAGCATCTGCTATTTCCTTCCTGGCGGTTGGCATATCTGCCTTAGGCTCCCATACATTTTGAGCAAATGCAACAGTTCCATGTAGCAAAGTAATGAAGGTGAAAACACAATTTTTTAGGCTCAACATAGGCTATTTTTTGATGATTATTTTTTGCGAAATCTGGAATCCCTTGTCGTCAGCAACCATCAAATAAATTCCTTCGCTTAGATGGGAGGCATCCCAGATAGGTGTTCTTGCTGGGCTAATTTGCTCGACCAACGCACCATGTATGGTGTAAAGCGCTATGGTAGAAAATTGAGAACTAAGTGACATGTTGAAGTTGAATTGGTCTCCAATGGTTGTAGTTACAAGAAACTTTGAGATGTCATTTTCAGGCACAGTCAGATTTGGGTCCCTAATAACTACAGCGTTGGGGTCCGCCATGCCGTTTCCGCTTGCAAATGTTCCCATGGAGTTCCCGTCGGCATCAAATTGCTCAACACTATCGCTACCCCAATCGCATATTAAAATGGTATCGTCCGGCAAAAACGCAATCCCTTCTGGATTTGTCATTCCCGTAATGAAATCTTCAATGTACTGACCCGTGGATGAAAATTTTCGGACGATCCCCAAACTCCAGTCTTCTACCAATAGATTTTGATCATCATCGAACCAAATATTAGTTGGTCCTTGTAAAATTGTAGAATCTATGAACACGCCCATGTCGTTACCCGATGTATCAAATTTCTGGACAAATCCATTGTTTCCTTGTCCAAATGAGGACACGTATAAGTTCCCGGCATTATCCCATGCCATTCCAATACTTTGGGCCAGCCCTATAGATGTAAATTCATCCACGAAATCGCCATTGAGGTCAAATCGCACTACCTTGTTATTGGTATTAGCCCACTGAATGACATATAATAGGTTGTTTCTAATTTCCATTCGCGTAGGTTGATTCAAATTAAATCCGGAAGTAAAATTCCCGATATAATCCCCCGAACCTGTTTCATATTGTTTGATAGCAGTGTTCTGTATTCCAGATACAATGGTAGTGTTGTCGGCTAGGAAAATTATGTCCTGAGGCCCACCGAGGCCTCCAGAGTTAGCTGGAACGTAGTCTCGGACAAAAGTTCCCGATTGATCATATTGCTTGATGGCATTTTCTGCAGAACTACTGACATAGATTTCTAAGTCCTGTGCAAACAGGACCGATGTTGCTAAAAAACAACACAGAAATATTGAATATAGAATTTTCATGGTAAGATATTTATTGAATGATTAATTTCTTCGAAATTGAACTTTTCCCGGCATCTATGACAATAAAGTAGACACCGGACGGGTGAATACCCAATTCATCCCAAATGAGCTTATGATTGCCGGCAGAAAGCGGTCCGTGATGTAGTCTTTCGATTCGCTCACCCAAGAGGTTGTATACCTCTATCACGCTCTGATCGACATCCGAAGTAAGCGTTAGATCTATGGTTAGCATTTGCGAAGCAGGGTTAGGATATATTTTAAAATCACTCGAGCTTAGATTGAAATCTGAAATAGCAAGGGGATCATTTACAAAGCTTCTTTCCCAAATACCGTGACCGTGAGTGGCGATGCGTAATTTCCTATTGGAAGGCGAAATGTTTAAGTCATAGATCATGGTAGCCTCTGGTAGTTGATCGCTAAAGACCTCCCAGGAAGCACCTCCGTCTTCAGAATAATAAACGCCAAGATCATTTCCAACATAAACGTCATCAGGATTCAATGGGTCTATGGCTATGGTATTTGTGGGAAGGTCGGGCAGGCCATTGTCAATTGCTGCCCAATTGTTTCCTGAATTAACAGTCTTATAAACGTGGTTAGTTCCAAAACCTGAGAAAGTAGCATATACGACTGCATTATCCGTGGGGTCGAACTCAATATCCTTACAGACCCTATTGGGCAAACTTCCGCTAACAGTTGTAAAGCTCTGTCCGCCATCAACCGATTTAAATATTTTAGGTGTTCCAGTACCGAAAAAGGGATCGGGCGCAGTTGCTATATAAATAAGATCAGGGTCTGTGGGAGAAATTGCAATTTTGACAATAAAATTGGTTCCATCTGGTGCCTGAGCGGAAGTTGCATTCCAATTAGAACTACCTCCTTCTGTGTTTTTGTACAGGAAAGTAGCTCCAGCGTACATAATGTCATTATTGGAAGGGGCTATTTCATAAGGAGCCGAAAAAGCGCGCCCTTCATTTCCGATAATGGGTTGGGAATTAAAAAAATTCTCTCCACCATTTACGGATTTACGAATCGCAAGAAGCTGAGAAGAACCAAATACAATCTGATCGTCATCTGGCCGCACAGAAGCGGACATTCCGTCCCCAGCAAGTACTCTGTACCAGGACGGTTCGCCCCTGTATATCCAACTTTGATTGTCTTGAGCTCCTGAAATTAAAAAGTCGGGATTTGTGGTTGAACTTCCCATATTAGCGTAGAACTGTATGGTCTGCAACCCCCCATTATGCGTCACGTAGTTTTCACCTCCGTCCGATGAGGAAAATACACCTCCATCAGTCGCAAAAAATATTTTATTAGGCACAAGAGGGTGGTAATAAACCTCATGCACATCCGCATGCACGTAATCGTCCGCTCCTTCAGGAATATCAACAGATACTTGACCTACAGTCCAGGTATTTCCAGTTTTTTGAACAAAATTCGCACCTCCATCGGTCGATTTCCACGTTTGAACACCAACGGCCATAATTTCAGAGGGATTGTCTGGATTCACGGCGACGTCATGCGAATACCAACCCTGGAACAATGCAATATTTTGACCATTAATTCGAGTCCAGGTATTACCCGCATCTGTGGATTTGAAAATTCCGCCAGTGGTAGTGCCTGTCGTAAAACCTTCCTGAATGGAAGCATATAAGGTGTTTGAATTGGTAGGATCAATGGTAAGTTTTGCCATTCCCGACCAAACGGTAATTAATCCTGGGTCCAATAGTTCGTTGAAGGTATTTCCTTTATCGGTAGACTTGAAAATACCGTTGGCATTTGGGTTTCCTCCTGTATTGAGATTACCCTGAGTTACATAAACAATATCTCCATTGGTAGGGTCAATTTCAACGTCCCGGCAATTCGGGTTCGAAAAAACCAAGGTCCAGGTATCTCCGCCATCTAAACTTCGAAACAAACCATCTGTTGCCGCTGCAAAGACCTCTAAGGAATTTTGGGGATTAATTTCTATATCATGGACCCCTTTAATCTGGTTAGGGTTAAAGGTTAAAACAGAAGACCAACTTGCCCCACCGTCCGTAGACTTCAAAATACCAATACCATAACTTCCCCGTGTTACCCTGTTAATGGTACCCGGTTCGGCAATGGTGAACCCATAGTTTTCGCCGGTACCCAGTAACATGATGTTCGGATTATTTTGATCGATGGCAACAGAGGCTACTCCTAAAACTGGAAAGCCGGTAGGTACATATTCCCAGGCAAAGCGACCCACCCCCTGAGTGGTAGTTTTCCAAAGTCCTCCACTAGCCGAACCAGCAAAAATTATATCCGGATCTGTGGGATGAAAGGCTAAATCGAGCGTTCTACCACCAATGTTTTCTGGTCCTAGACTCTCCCATTCTCCTGGAACACGATTAGATCTAAGCTGCTCCCGTTGTTTTTTATCTTCAAAAGCCGAAATGAGCTTAGCCGCCGGGACATCGTTATATGGATATGCCCGTTCAAACGACCACATGTCCAAACTCTTTCCTGCGCCAGAAAGCCTAATGGTACTTTCTTTTGCTTGTTCGTTATTGATTGATGAATCTGCCTTTTCAGAAATATAGAACAATGAGGCAATTAAACAGGCGCCACTAATCGCCCAAGCGAGTTGTTTTCTTTTTTTCATAGCTTTTTTTTATATTAAATGTAGCCGTATAGTCCCTACTTCATTTGTCAAATATTGCTCAATCCATGAATTGTACTCCATATGGCACCATAGGCTTCACTATTAAACTGTATATTTTATTAGTGTCGTGAATCATTTTTTTTATGTTGAACCACATTCCATAATCGCTAATGCAAATCTGTAATTTACCTTAGGTCTTATATATTGGAAACAATCAGAGGCCGGGATTGCTACCTGAGAATTGGGGGGAAAGAGGCGAACACCTCATCTTTTGTTATGAGTGAATTAAAAGCTGTTGTGAAATCAGAGAAATCTTCGGTTTGTGATAAGGGATGTCGGCGGTTCCTAAACTAATCTTCATTAATTTTAAGCACTATATTTATAGAAATTATAATCCATAACTCAATAAAGTGGACGACTTAAAATTGACCTGCATCATCATCGATGATGAGCCTTTGGCCAGAGCACGACTTAATTCGTTAGTCTCAGAAACAACGGAGCTGGTGTTATTGAATACCTGTGGGACGGGAAAGGGTGCCGTGGAGCTCATAGACACCTTAGAACCAGACCTTATCTTCCTGGATATTCAGATGAAAGATATGACCGGTTTTGATGTATTGAGGAAAATTAAGACCGAAAAGAAGCCTCTAGTGATTTTCGTGACTGCCTTTGACAAATATGCCGTGAAAGCCTTCGATATTTTTGCCATCGACTACCTTCTAAAGCCATTTAAAAAAGATCGATTTCTTTTGTCCATTCAAAGGGTACTCGCGCACTATAAAAAGCAACGGGGCTATGATTCCAAAATGGATCATTTATTACAATTTGTTGCTGACAGCGTCAAAGTAGAGAGCGGCCCCTTCAGCAATAAATTTCCTATTAAAACTGGAAATGCCATTTCATTCATAGAAATAGATACCATTATGTACGTCTTAG
>JBCCIJ010000012.1:0-102420 GCA_039028295.1 Bacteroidota bacterium | reverse complement strand
CATTCAATCCGTCGGCTACAATTTTTTTACGCACCTTGACCTTCAGCTTTAAAAAGGATTTTAAATCATGTTCAATGGCAATGTTGAGACGTACGTTATGGAGAAAATATATTTGATCCAGGAATTCTTTAAATCTCGCAAAATTATTCGCCGGTACTGAGAGTTGTGCATTAATCCCCTCGTGAGCTACATAAATCCGGCCCAAAACGGCCATCTCGTCCCAAGCGACAAACAAATGATTTCTAAAAAGTTCTGGATTGCCAATCTTGGCGTACTGATAAAAAGAAAGCGTTAGCCGGTCTTCTCCGGCCTCCTCTAAAAGAGTCGCTCTCTCTTTTGCACTTAAGGTGTTGTACAGTTGCATGCTATACGTTGTTTAGTGAAAAGTTAGGCTGCAAAAGTAAGCATTCTGCTTCAAATAATATAGTCGTCTTTTATTCAATATTGGAAAAGAGTTAGGGGAAATAAGGGTGCTTTTTCCAGGATTGAGATAAGTCCTTTGCCTTGTTAACAAAATATCGAGTTTCTAAGTTTTTACTTTTGCTGTAAAGGCAAAGAAATAGTAATTTAGCTCACCGACTCCCATTAAATAATTTATACTCATGAGTACTGAAAAAGACGCAAAATTAAAAGCACTAAAGCTTACATTAGATAAACTTGACAAAACCTACGGAAAAGGAACCGTGATGAAAATGGGGGACGTTGTAGTGCAGGAAGTAGATACCATACCAACTGGCTCGCTAGGGCTAGATCTGGCTTTAGGAGTAGGAGGATATCCTCGAGGAAGAGTCATCGAAATTTATGGCCCCGAATCTTCTGGTAAAACAACATTAACACTTCATGCCATTGCCGAAGCTCAAAAAAAAGGAGGCATTGCAGCCTTTATTGATGCGGAGCATGCCTTTGACCGACATTATGCAGAGAGTTTGGGGGTAGATATTGAAAACCTCATCATTTCTCAACCCGATAATGGAGAGCAAGCCTTAGAAATTGCTGACAACCTAATTCGAAGCGGTGCTATCGATATTATCGTAGTTGATTCCGTAGCTGCCTTGACACCAAAAAGTGAAATTGAAGGAGAAATGGGAGATAGTAAAATGGGGCTGCACGCTCGTTTAATGTCGCAAGCGCTTAGAAAATTAACCGGATCGATAAGCAAAACTCAGTGTACCGTATTCTTCATTAACCAATTGAGAGAGAAAATTGGTGTGATGTTCGGTAATCCTGAAACGACCACCGGTGGAAATGCTTTAAAGTTTTATGCCTCTGTTCGTTTGGATATCCGCCGTTCTACGCAAATTAAGAATAGTGATGGAGCAGTTATGGGTAATAAAACCAGAGTTAAAGTGGTTAAAAATAAAGTCGCACCTCCTTTTAAAATGGCCGAATTCGACATTATGTATGGAGCTGGGGTTTCCAAAGTAGGTGAGATCATAGATATTGGTGTTAATTACGAGATCATAAAGAAAAGCGGCTCTTGGTTTAGTTATGACGAAACAAAGTTAGGTCAAGGTCGAGATAGTGTAAAAACGCTGTTGCTGGACAATCCTGAATTGATGGAGGAATTAGAGCAAAAAATAAAAGAGGCCATAGCCATCGTGGCCTCATAAATTACTTTAAAGCCCCACGCAACCATTTTTTTACCTATGTATCTACTGTAATAGAACTTGGGTTATATGGTTGACCGCATATTTACAGTTAGCTTAATTAGTAAACAGCCGACCATATTTGATTTTACAAGAGCTCATAGAAAAATGTAAGCAGCAAAATGCGAATGCCCAAAGTGCTTTATACAAGCGGTACTCGGGTATTTTGTTTGGGATTTGCTTAAAATATTCCCCAAACCGCGCAGAAGCAGAAGACAATTTGCAAGATGCTTTCATTACTATTTTTAGTCGAATTGAGCAGTACCAAGGGAAAGGTTCTTTTGAAGGTTGGATCAAACGAATTACGGTTAACACAGCACTTCAAAAATATAGGAAGAAGAAAGTTTATGACATTTCAAACGAAGAACAGATAGAAGATGCTGAAGTTGAAGTGGAACAAACCGATGTCCCACTGGATTTTTTACTGAAAATTATCCAGGAGCTTCCCGATCGATATCGATTGGTCTTTAACCTGTATGTACTGGATGGATATTCACACAAGGAAATTGCTGAAATGTTAGGAATTTCTGATGGAACGTCTAAATCTAATCTAGCCAGAGCCCGAATGATATTAAAAACCAAAGTGACCGATCATAACCTAAATAAAAACAAATAAAGCCCATTGGGCAACCTGTAACAAAGCACTGCTAAGGCAGAAAAATGAGTAAAAAGAAGCACATAGACGAGCTTTTTAAAGAGCAATTTCAAAACTTTGAAGTCGCTCCTTCTCCCGACATTTGGAATAATATCCAGGCAAAAATGAAGAAGGAAGAGAAGGAGGATCGCAAGGTGATTCCAATTTGGTGGAAGTTAGGTGGCGTTGCGGCCGCTTTAGCTCTATTGTTGGCACTTAATTTTGTTTTTAAGCCTTTTGGCGAAAACACTGAACCGGTTTTAGTGAATGAAGACAAAACCGACACTCCCCTAAAAGAAGATACCCATAGTCCTGTTATTGACGAATCTACTTTTGACAAGGATGCCATTTCTTCTGAAATGGATAAGGAAGAATCGATGGATGATCAAGTGGATAAAGCCCCCTTGGAAAATGACGCAGAAAAAACACTAAAAAGCAAGATTACCGACGAGTCCAAAAATGATCGCAAGGCCGTTGTCGCTGAGACTGAGACGAACTCATCTAAGTTCAAAACAGGTGTCGAAAAAAACAAAAAAATAAATTCGGTAGAGACCATTTCCAAAAAAGATGCTATTGGCGTTACTTCGGAAAAAGACGATCCCATTCAGAATAAAACAAAAGATATCAATCCTTTGATAAAGAAGGATGTTTCGGAAGGTGTTGAAACCAATGTGACCACTGGAGTCGCAAAAACAGCCAACAAAACCAAAGATATTAATGAAAAAAAGGGTGACGAAACTCTAAAAACAACTGAGGGAAGCGATGTTCTAATTAAAAAGGACATTTCAGAAATAAATAACACCACAGAAAAGATTGCCGATGTTGACAACAAGAAGCAAGATGAGGTAGATGAGATATCGGATAGTGAAGAAAACAAAAAATCTATTTTCGATGCCATTGAAGAAAATAAGGAAGAAGCCGTTGCGGCTGTAGATACTGGACAAGGCAAAAACTGGGAAGTGACTCCTAATTTTGGTCCGGTATTTTACAACAGTCTTAATGGAGGAT
The DNA here is from genome assembly GCA_039028295.1 of Bacteroidota bacterium. Classification (GTDB taxonomy): domain Bacteria; phylum Bacteroidota; class Bacteroidia; order Flavobacteriales; family Flavobacteriaceae; genus Aureisphaera. The sequence goes on along the minus strand of JBCCIJ010000012.1, from coordinate 99,132 downwards.
CGTCTATAGATCCGTCTTTTGCCGATAATTCGCAAAGTGGAGATATAAACTTTAGTTACGGAGTACAAGTAAGTTATGCCATTAATGACCGTTTAAGTTTGCGCTCTGGAGTGAGTAATGTGGAGCTGGGATACACCACCGGCGGTGTGGAGTTGGCTACAGGTCCTGTTGAAGTGGCCCTTAGCAGTATTGACTATGGTGGCAGAAGGGTGGTGCTTAGTGCTTTTGATAAAGGCACCCTTGCCAGTGCACCTCTTCCCCAGGGAGAAGGAGACCCATTTAATGGTTTGACACCAAAATCTACCAGTGGCAATGCCGAATTAATTCAAAATTTGTCCTATTACGAAGTTCCGTTAGAATTAAAATACGCACTATTAAACAAACGTTTTGGAGTAAATATGATCGGTGGATTTAGCACCCTCTTTTTAGGTGACAATGAAGTATCTGTTCAAGACGGCTCCTTTAGAGATGTACTTGGAGCAGCTAACAATCTTAATTCGGTTAGTTTTTCTACCAATGTTGGATTGGGTTTCGATTATAAAATAAGTAAAAGATTAAAGTTTAATGTTGAACCTATGTTTAAGTACCAACTTAATCCATATACAGATTCGTCTGTAGATTTTAGACCCTATTACTTTGGGGTTTATAGTGGATTGAGCTTTAAGTTTTAGGTTAGTTTTTAGTTGGTTAGGTTTGGATATACTCCAAACGATGATGAAAAAAACCGTTCTTCGCCATAGGGCGGTTTTTTTGTGGACTCAACTTTCAAACCGAAGGCTGCTCCAACTCTTCCAATATAATAGCACGTGTTTGGTTTTTCAGCATTCGTTTGTCTTCAATTTCTAAAATCCCCGTGGGAATGATTTGGTGAATTCGTACACGCATTACACCTGGGCTTCCGCTAAAAAAAGAATAAGAAAAGCGTTTTTTATTGTCATGAAAACTCATGGGAGCAATAGGTATCCCATGTTCGATGGCCAAGCGAAAAGCCCCGTCTTTGAATTCATTCAGCAAAAGACTTTCGTCGTCAGGAACTCCTCCCTCTGGAAAAATACAAACACTTAGCCCCTGCCGTAGCTTATCCTGCGCTTCAATAAACACATTATGGCGACTTCTGGCATTACTTCTATCTACTAAAATGCAGGTCCTCTTATAGAAAAACCCAAATAAAGGGATTTTAGCTAATTCGGCCTTGCCTACAAAAACAAAGGGGTTGTTCGTAATATAAAGCATGAGCATAATATCGGTCATTGAAGTATGATTGGCCACTAGCATATAACTGGCTCCTTTCTCATAAATAACGTCTCTTTTAATCTTAGGATAGAACCCCATTCCGAAGAGAATAATTTTTGCCCAAATACGTGCCAGCTTAAAGAAAAAAGGATACCAACTCTCTTTTAATATGCTTATGATCAGGATGGGAAACAATACGACAATAGGTAAAGCAATCAAAACATAAAACCAGATTCGATACAGGATATAAAAGATGCTCTTTACTATTCTCATGGAGCCTCAAAAATAGTGATTTGAATCGTTTGAATACCTCAAAAAAATTACCTTTGCCAAAAATAAATTGATCGCTCGTTAAACGCAGAAGTTATCATGTCAAGAATCTTAACAGGAATACAAAGCACAGGGACTCCTCATTTAGGAAATATATTGGGGGCCATTTTACCTGCTATCGAAATGGCAAACGACAGTCAAAATGACTCGTTTCTATTTATTGCAGATATGCATTCTCTTACGCAAATTAAGGATGCTGAAACACTTCGGAACAATACCTATAGTACCGCTGCCGCCTGGCTAGCCTTTGGATTAGACATCGAGCAAACTATATTTTATCGTCAAAGCGATGTACCCCAGGTAACCGAATTATCATGGTACCTCAGCTGTTTTTATCCCTATCAACGATTGACCTTAGCTCATAGCTTTAAAGACAAAGCAGATCGTCTGGAAGACGTAAATGCCGGCTTGTTTGGATATCCCATGCTTATGGCCGCTGACATTTTGCTCTATGATGCCGACGTTGTCCCTGTGGGAAAAGACCAATTGCAGCATCTGGAAATGACCCGAGACGTTGCCGCCCGATTTCATGCCAAAGTGGGAGAGACCTTTGTGATTCCGGAAGGAAAAGTAAGATCGGACACGATGTTGGTCCCAGGTACGGACGGTGGTAAAATGAGCAAATCCAAAAACAACATTATCAATATATTTTTGGACGATAAGCCTTTACGAAAGCAAATAATGGGTATTCAAACGGATAGCACCCCCTTGGAAGAACCCAAGAATCCGGATACCTGTAACCTTTTTGCTCTTTACAAATTACTCGCTAATCCTGCGCAAATTTCTGAAATGCGCGGCAACTATGAAAGAGGCGGTTATGGCTATGGACATGCAAAGCAGGCATTTTTTGAGTTAATTCTGACTCGTTTTGCTGAAGAACGCGATCGGTACAATTATTATATGACCCACTTGGACGAGATAGACAAAGCGCTTCAAATTGGAGCTGAAAAGGCAAGCGTTGTAGCCAATGAGGTGCTCAAAAGAGTCCGAAACAAAGTAGGTTATTAAGTATCCTAATTTTGGTCGTGTTTTTTTGACTTTTGTAAAACCACACTACTCAAGAACGTTCATTTCAATATTGAGTCCTCTATTTTAAACTCAAGATTCTGTTCAAAAATAGACTTCACTAATTAAGGGTCGGTTATCGTCTAACATTCGATAATAACAAGGCTCAAAGCATACTGAAATGTTCGTTTTAAATTGTGTTCCGTCCGTCAAACAGCCTGGAAGTGATTTCCAGGAGAAGGCCTAATCACTCCTTTCAGTTCCATAGTTATGAGTAGCGCTGCCACTTTAAAAGCGGGTAACTTACAATGTAAGGCAATGGTGTCCAAAAGCTCTTTATCTCTGTTCCTTAAATAGTCCCAAATGATTTGTTCTTCCTGGGTCAATTCAACAAAAAGCTGAGTTTGCTTAGGGGTTGTAATGCTTTCCTCCGGGTCCCATCCAAGCATATAAATGAGGTCCTCTGCCGAATTTAACAAATGAGCTCGTTGCGATTTTATGAGGTCATTACATCCGCGACTTTGAACATCCATGGTTCTCCCTGGAACAGCAAAAACTTCTCGATGGTACGAATTGGCAATATCGGCTGTGACCAAGCTACCACCTTTTTTCGCTGATTCGATGACAATAGTCGCTTCACTTAGACCGGCAATAACTCGGTTCCGCTTTAAAAAGTTATTCCTTTCGAACGAATCGCTATTCCAAAATTCGGTAATAAAGCCACCATTTTCCTCTACTTTAGACACATACTTTTTATGAGCTCTGGGATATATTTGACCCAACCCGTGGGCTAAACAACCAACGGTTTGCAACCCAAATTCCATGGCTGCCCGTTGAGCGGCTATATCTATTCCATAGGCAAACCCTGAGACGATCACTGGTTGTAGTGGAGTCAAATCTTTAATTAACTGTCGGCAAAATTCGATTCCATGGGAAGTTGCTTTACGCGTGCCAACAATGCTTATTGTCCTTTTTGCCGCCAGGTCAATATTTCCTCTTTGGAAGAAAAGAATGGGGCCATCGTTGCAGTGTTTGAGTCTTTCAGGATACGTATCGTCCAGCCAGTATTGGTATTTGATCTTATTATCTAGAATGAAGTTCAATTCATCTTCGGCCTCGGGCAATAACTGATGCTCATGCAGCTCCTTTAGCTTTAGATTTCCTATACCCTCAATTTTTAGCAGCTTCCATTTTTTTTCCTGAAAAATCCCTTCCGCAGAACCCACAGCTCGTAATAATTTTTTGGCCGAACGGTCTCCTAAGTTAGGAACACGCTGTAGCGCAAGCGTATATAGCAACTCTTTTGTTGTAAGCATGAATCTTAAAATGTAATGGGGGGAGTTGGTATAAAATTACGACAATTTAGGTTGTTGATAAATATGTACTCCAAATTTTGAATGCTTTCACAATTTATTCTAAGTTTGTTTATATGCAATTGGCCACCTACATAAAAGACTTGCTCTATCGTTATGAATGCGTTATAATTCCTGGCTTTGGAGCTTTTTTAACCCAAAGTCGTTCGGCACATATTGATACTGGAACTCATACATTTTACCCTCCTTCTAAAGTGCTATCCTTCAATCGTCAATTACAGACCAATGATGGTATTTTGGCCAATTATGTGGCTTCGGTTGAGCAATGTAGCTACGAATTAGCACTTCAAAAAATTCGAAATTTTACAGGGCGGCTTTCTTTGGATCTTTCAGAAGGGAAAACAGTTACGCTTAAACATATTGGAGACTTTTTCCTGAATACTGAAAATACCTTTCAGTTTGTCCCTTCAGAAAAGGAAAATTTCAACACCGCTTCCTTTGGACTATCGCCTTTTTCTTCTGCAGCAATTGCCCGTGAAATGGTGGACACGACCGTTGAAAAAGAGACCGTTGCCATCTATTCAGCAAAGAAAAAAACCGCCTACCCATTTATGCGCTATGCGGCTATTGGGCTGATAGCCATTACATTGGGAAGTGTTAGTGGATTAAAGATATATGAAGGTCAGGTAGAAAAGCACAATTTTGCGGAAAAGCAAAAAGCCAATGTTCTAGTGGACAACCAAATACAAGAGGCCACTTTTGTTATTGAAAACCCGCTACCGGCTTTGAGCATTAATGTTGCTAAGCAAACAGGAAAATATCATGTTGTTGCGGGTGCTTTCCGAATAGAAGCCAATGCCGAGAAAAAGATACAACAACTTTTAGTCAAGGGGTTTCCGGCTCAATTGATTGGCAAAAATAGATATGGACTACATGTAGTGACCTATGGTTCTTATGAAACTCGTTTAAAGGCGCGCCAAAGTTTGCGAACCATTAAGCAATCGGAAAATAAAGATGCCTGGCTATTGGTAAAAGATCTGAGTCAATAATTTCGTTCCATTCTTATTAATTGTCCCATTTCCTTGTCCTCTGGACTTAGTGGAATCATTACCTTTGTGAAAAATTTTATATGAACGCCAAGACCCCCTCAGAGTCTCGAACTATTATTACAGATTTAGTCCTCCCCAGTGAAACCAATCCTATTGGCAATATGTTTGGTGGAGAATTATTGGCCCGTATGGACCGGGCAGCCAGCATCTCGGCCCGTCGACACAGCCGAAGAATTGTTATGACGGCTTCGGTAAATCATGTTGCTTTTAATAAAATGATCCCGTTAGGTAGCGTCGTTACTGTAGAAGCGCATGTATCTCGAGCCTTTAAAAGTTCGATGGAAGTCTTTATGGATATTTGGATTGAAGATCGAGAAAGCGGACTGCGAAGTAAGGCTAATGAGGGCATTTATACTTTTGTGGCCGTGGATGAAATGGGAAACCCGGTACCTGTTCCTCCCTTACAGCCCGAAACTCAATTAGAAAAAGAGCGTTTTCACGCCGCCCTTCGCAGACGACAACTGAGCCTTCTCCTGGCAGGTAAAATGAGACCGGAAGAAGCCACCGAACTTAAGGCCCTTTTTGATGCTTAACATATTCACATTTTTTTATCTAAATCGCTAGTAATCTACTCATTTAATAGGGTATTGTTATTGTTAAAATGCGATGTTTTTTGGTTTTCATTATAGTTTTTGCATTGAATTGGATATATTTGAGGTTCTTATGATTAACCATAACTATATTCATCTTTATTTAAAAACAGTATGAAAAAGACAACTACTTTTCTAAATTGGAAAAAAGGAGTGCTAAGTCTATTAGCTCTTACTTTGTTTTTTAACTTTTCCAATGCACAGAATGTGATTCACTTTCAGGGTGAGACACTAGACATTCAAGAGAACATTGATACCTTTCAGTGGGACCAAATGCCGGATTCATCAAAATTTGAAAACGGTTATTTTGGGTGGGTTCAGTTTTTCGAAACCCCAACACAGGATATTCAGGATGCTTTCAAAGCAAATGATCTGGAATTGATCGAATACATTCCACATCAAACCTATTTGTTCTACTTTCCGGAAACTGCATCTATTCAGTTTTTGAAAGATAGTGGCGTTAGAGCTATTGTTCCTGTTGAGGGCAGATTTAAACTGTCTGCTAATCTTAGAACTGGCAACATTGGCGATTGGGCCATCTCTGGAAACAACATTCGAGTGACACTTTTACATCACAAAAATGCCAGCACCACCTATGTTGTAAACGAATTGGCAACCTTACAGATTTCTTTAGTAGATTCATTTGAGAATTCAAACGAATTAGAGCTATCTATTCCAAACAACTGTTTGGAAGCATTGACAGCCATGCCATTTGTTAAATGGGTAGATGTTACTTACGCACCTGCTGTACCTGATGATGAAAGAGGAAGAACGTTACACGGAGTTAATGGCCTTGATACAGAGACCGATGCTGGACGAAACTATACCGGAGCAGGAGTTGGAGTTTTAACCAGAGATGATGGAGCCGCTGGTCCTCACGTAGATTTCGCCGGACGAATTACTAATGTAATTAATGCCAGTGGTGGTACTCATGGAGATAGAGTTTCGGGTGCAATGGCCGGTTCTGGAAACAAAGACCCACAAAAACGAGGAATGGCAGTTGGCGCTGAGCTTTATGTTACAGGTTACCAACAAAACTTCCTAGATGGTAATACCTTAAATCTTATTAATGATGGTACCGTTCAAATAACCAACTCTTCTTACAGTGCGGGTTGTAATACGGGATATACCACAGACGCCAGAACAGTAGATACTCAAGTACAGGATCTAGAAACCGTGCAGCATGTTTTTTCTGCAGGAAACTCAAATGGTTCTAACTGTGGTTATGGAGCTGGAAGCCAATGGGGTAATATTACAGGTGGACATAAGCAAGGAAAGAACGTGATTACCGTTGGTGCAACAGCCTATACAGGAAACATTGCTGGTTTCAGTAGTCGTGGACCTGCCTATGATGGTCGTATCAAACCAGATGTGAGTGGTCATGGCCAGGCTTTTAATACTACACTTCCCAACCATAATTATACATCAACAGATGGAACTTCCTTTTCAGCTCCATCTATTGCGGGTATCGCGGCTCAGTTGTACGAAGTATATATGGATGCCAATGGAGGTGATTTACCGCCGTCAGCATTAGTAAAGGCTAGTATTCTGAATACGGCCTATGATTATGGTAATCCAGGCCCTGATTTCATCTACGGATGGGGTATTATTAATGGATTAAGAGCTGGAATATTATTAGAAGAAGAACATTATTTGTCTGACGAGGTAAGTCAAGGTAATACAAACACACATAATATTACTATTCCATCGGGAACGGCACAAGTTCGTATCATGGTATATTGGACTGACGAGCCTGCATCGGTTGGCGCTAATACAGCGTTGGTGAATGACCTAGACCTTATCGTAACAGATCCTTCCAATACGGATTACGAGCCCTATCTTTTGGACAGCACACCAGATCCAACCCTGCTTAATTTGCCTGCAGGTAATGGTCCGGATCACTTGAATAATATGGAACAGGTAGTAATCAACGACCCTCAGGCAGGAACCTATGACATTGATATTACTGGTTTTAATGTTCCTGTTGGACCACAGGAATATTATGTGGTGTATGAAATTATTGAGGACAACCTAACGGTTACCTATCCAAATGGTGGTGAGAAGTTCTTCTCTGCCGGTAGCTTAATAAACACCATTCGTTGGGACCCAATTAATACAACGGAATCGTTCTTGGTTGAATATTCTCTGGATGGAGGTTCTACTTGGGATGATGTTGGAACTGCCGCAGCTAACGCAAGACACATTAACTGGCAAGCTCCTGGCGTGTTTACTGGCGATGCCATGATACGAGTTACGAGCGGTGCATTTTCGGATGAAAGCGACGAGACCTTTAATATCACCGAAAGGCGAGTGAGCAATGTTGATATCATTCAACTTTGTGAAACCGAAGCAACTTTTACGTGGTCCGAATTGGCAGAAACCGAATCTTATGATTTATGGATGCTGGGAGAGAAGTTCATGGAAATTGTTGGGAATACGACCGAAACCACCATCACGGTGCCTATCGCCGATCCTAATGTACAACTATGGTATGCTGTTTCTCCACGAAATGATACCGATGGATGGGTAGGTTTAAGAACCATAGCTCAGATACACGGCGGAGGCCCATTTGATTGTGTTTTAGGATTGGATGATAATGATCTCACAAATACGGTTATATTATATCCTAACCCAGCTTCAAACGAGTTTACTGTTAACTTAGGGAGCTCAATCAACAGCGAAGTAGACCTTACCATAACGAATAGTCTTGGACAGGTTGTCCAAAAGTTGAGTACATCAGCTACTCAAACCAAAGTTGACGTGACTAACTATAGCACAGGACTCTATTTTGTGAGCATTAAAACAGATACGCAATCAGCCACGAAGAAGCTGCTTGTAAAATAACATTCTTCACATTTTGTAATAGACCGCTTAAATTATTTAGGCGGTCTATTTTATTAATATCTTTGCAGTATGAAACAAATTCCATCTGAATTTGTACTGAAATATAGAATTGGAAGCCATGTACATTGAACAAATTTATACCGGCTGCTTAGCCCAAGGAGCCTACTACATTGAAAGTAACGGAGAAGTTGCCATTATTGATCCGCTAAGGGAAGTGAAACCTTATATTGAAAAGGCAGAAAAGAATAACGCTAAAATAAAGTACATCTTCGAAACTCATTTTCATGCCGACTTTGTTAGTGGCCATGTAACGCTATCTAAGGAAACCGGGGCTGCTATTGTTTATGGCCCAAATGCGCAGCCTTCATTCGAGACAATTGTTGCAAAGGACCAACAGGTATTTCAGCTGGGAGATATAACAATTACTGCGCTTCACACCCCAGGTCACACCATGGAGAGTACTACCTATCTACTCAAAGATGAGACGGGCAGGGACCACTGTATCTTTACAGGAGATACTTTGTTTCTTGGAGATGTAGGACGGCCAGATTTGGCTCAAAAGGCAGCCACCATGACCCAAGAGCAATTGGCGGAAACTCTATTTGATAGCCTTCGACACAAAATAATGCCGCTAGCCGATGAGGTCATTGTATATCCAGCCCATGGTGCTGGTTCAGCATGTGGAAAGAACATGATGAAAGAAACTGTCGACACCCTTGGTAATCAGAAAAAAATGAATTATGCCCTTAGGGCCGATATGACCAAAGAAGAATTTGTGAAAGAGGTCACAGATGGTTTACTTCCTCCGCCTCTTTACTTTCCGCTGAACGTAAAAATGAATAAGGAAGGTTATGACGACATTGATGCAATCTTAAAAAAAGGGACACAGGCCTTATCCCCAGAGGCTTTTGAAGCTGCTGCTAATGAAACAGGCGCCATTGTTTTGGATGTACGCAAGCCGGAAGATTTCATTAAAGGCCATGTACCAAGATCTATTTTTATAGGTTTAGATGGTGGTTTTGCTCCCTGGGTAGGTGCCTTAATTGCGGATGTTCAACAGCCACTACTTCTAATTACTGCTCCAGGCCGTGAGGAAGAGGCAGTAACCAGACTTTCTCGTGTTGGATTTGATAAAACCTATGGTTATTTGGACGGTGGTGTTGAGGCATGGAATAAGGCAGGAAAGGAAATGGATTCGCTATCTTCTATTTCTGCGGAAACATTTGAGGGTTTATTGGCCCATTCAAATACGCCAGTATTCGATGTGCGGAAAGAAACCGAATTTGCCACAAAGCATGTCCAGAATGCCATAAATACACCACTTAGCTTTCTGAATGATCACTTAGCAGAATTTCCTTCGGAAGAAACTTTTTATGTGCACTGTGCCGGTGGATATAGAAGCGTTATTGCTGCGTCTATTCTCAAAAGTAGAGGGATTCACAATTTAGCAGATGTTGCCGGAGGTTTTGGAGCCATCGAACAAACCAATATCTCCTTAAAAGAAGGAATGGATTCTAAGGTTTCTTAAGCCCTACATCCTGTATACCCAATCCGAAGGATTCATTTTCTTATTATTTTGATATACAAGAAATTTTAAAATGGTCTTTCCCGTACCGGCATTTGTAAATACAGTGCCAATGCGTTGCTTCGTTCGCACCTTATCTCCTTTCTTAACTTGAATATTTACAATATTTTGATAAATGGTTATGTAGTTCCCATGTTGAATATAAATAGCATTATTGGCCCCTTTTATTTTCTGAATTTTAAGAACGACACCGTCAAAAACACTTCGAGCTGCTGAATTCTTTTCCGTAGCGATTTCAACACCACTGCAGTAGGTGGATATGTTCGCGAGCTGTGGATGCCGTGTAGTTCCAAACCGCTTCACGACCACCCCTTTTTCAATAGGCCAGGGCAACTTCCCCTTATTACTTGTGAAGTTTTTTGCCAATGCTTTTGCCTCAGCCGTCAAGGCAAATGTTTCACTGGATTTTTTAACCGTAGCCGCCTTACCCGACTTCCTGTTCGAAGCTAAAATGGCTTCCTTAATAATTTTATCAATTTCCCGGTCAATCCGATTAGCTTCCTTCTGTTTCGCTCTAATTTGAGTGGCAAACTTCCCTTCATCTTTTTTCAAGCTTGCTACTAAAGCTACCTGACTTCTTTTCTCCTCATCCAATTTTTTCTTAGCAATTCTATTCTCGGCGATAAGCGCATCTTTGTCCTTTTTCTGTTGAATTAAGCTTTCGTTCAACGTCTTCAGCTCAATGGTCTTAGCTTTGATACTTTCCCCTTGCTTCTTACGATGCTTGGTATATTGTTTCATATACTGAATGCGTTTATAGGCCTGCAAAAAGTTTTCAGAAGAAAATAAAAACATCACTCTACTTTGATCGCTCTTGCTTTTATACGATTTGCTGATCATGGAGGCATAATCTTCACGCAGCGTTTTCAATTCGGCACGTAACTGATCCATACTAGCCAAATTACTATTTACCTCTCGCGTGAGTAAATTTGCCTGTTGATTGGTCACCCGAATTAAGTTTTGACGTGAAGCAATGCGTTGATCCAAATCTTCTACCTCAGCCAAAACACTCTTCTTTTCGCCCTGAGTTTTAAAAAGCAAGCTATTTATTTGTTCAATCTCCTGTAAGATTGCCTGTCTTCTGGCCTCCAGTTCCTGTTGTTTTTTAGACTGGGCAGTGGCCGAAAATGCCATAAAAATGCAAAGTAAAACAATAATGTAGGAGCTTCTTTTCTTCATTTTTCTAAGTGAATTTCTTCATAACCTTCAGGAATCTTGAACGAAAAATTCACTGAAACATTCAAATCAATCCTTTTGTATTTAACGTCAATAGCCGTGTTATTGCCATCTTCAGAGGATTTGATAAAAATTTCAGAAGGATAATGTCCTCCCTCAATTTCTTGATAGTCCCCATAGCTTAAGGAAAGTAATCTATTGTCATTGGGCTGAGAAAGTGAACCCGCAAATACCTTAAAATTATCTGGATTCAAGAGCAACGAATGGATGAAGTTATTGGGCTGTTTTTTAGGTTCTAGTTGATATTTATTCTCAGAAATCAAAGAAGCATAGCTGTTTTCATCCAATCCAAAAATCGACTGTCCTAATAAAATGGCCTGCGTCCTCTCAAAATCCAGTTCGGTGCCTAACCATTCACTCAATAAAGCAAAATCTCCATCAAAAAATGTGTTTGAAATGGTTTCATAATAACTCACCTGATCCGGAGTAATTAGCACTTTAGCCAGTGTTATCCCTAATATGGAAGCCTTGATCCAGATAGTCTCATCCTTCTTAATGCGAAGACTCACCGTAATGCTCTGTTCCTTTTTATCATCTTTATAGACCACTTGCACACGTGAGGCTAAGGTGTTGAAATTTGGGGAAGCAGCTCTGTGTGTCGCAATAATATTGGAAATGTTTAAGGCCCGGTCGGCTCGAACTCCGTCTACTACTGCTTTTCCTCCCCTACAAGCACCAAAAAGGAGTAGAAGAACAGAAAGAAGTATACTGTTTTTCAATAAGCGCATCAATTAGGTATGTTTATTTGAGCAGCTCTTTTGGCCCACTCATTAGCCTTGGCGGTATCTCCTTTTTTGCTATTTGCCAATTGTAACTGCATATAAAAATCGCGTTCCATTTTTGGGTCATCCAGAATAAAATCCAGACCCATTTCCAGGCTTTCAATGGCCTCATCATACTTTTCAAGACCATTGTTAGCCACTCCATTCAACAAATAAAACAAGGACTGCGCAGGAAATGTACCCAGAGCATTATGGCTTAGAGTTGCAGCCTGTTCAAATTTTAAACTGTCAATTTGCAATAAAAGTGCATTCTTGATCACGCTAAAGTTGTCTTCATCCAAAGCCGCTCCTTTTTCATAGAATCTAAGTGCTGTTTTTTTGTCTTCTTTAGCCAAAAAATAATCCCCCAACTGCTCGTATACCTGCCCATTTCCGTCCTGTGAAAATTGAGAAATCACCTTATCCAAATCCGCTTCGAACTGGGGGTTTTTGCCTACAAAATTTAAAAAATCTGCCAACACCTTATACTTACTTTCGTTCTCAATTTTGGACGAACCAAACACTACATTCATCGATTTCATGGCTTGTGCACTATTGCCTTCTTCCAAATAGAACTTGTATAGTGCCAGGTGGGCCAATTGAGAGTTGGGCTGATTTTTAATAAGCTCTTTGGCAACTTCGAAAGCCTTCTTTGTGTCACCCTGCTCACTGTAAAGATAAATTAGGTTTAAATAGTCTTGTTCCTTTTCAGGGTTTTTATCAATCTTAGTTTCGAGATTATTTATGGCCCCTTCGCTATTCCCAGTTACGCTGTATATACGTCTTCTTAAAGCATTACGATAGGCACTTTCTCCCCAACTTTCATCCAATTCATCTAACAGGTCCAAGGCCTTATCGTATTGTCTCGTGCGATGGTATAAATTTGCAAGATCTTCCTTATAATCCGGGTCAATAAGTATAAGCTTCTGGACCAAAGGAATGGCTTTCGCGTAATTTCGTTGTAAATAATAAAGGTCGTAAAGCTCCTTCATCACATCCAAGTGTTCTCCCTGAGATTGGATCACTTTTTGAAAACTTTCCTCCGCTTCTTGATATCGTTTTAAAAACTTTAAATTTTTTCCAGTTTCAAAATAAACCACAGCCACTTGTTCAGGGTCCTCCTTTGCAGCTCTTTCAGCCTTTTGAAGCGCATTTAAAGCAAGTTCGTAGTTTTCTATACCTTTCTGCTTAAGCGCTTCAAAAAAGCTCTCCTGGAAGGCATCACTAACATTTCCCAGGTCGTCTGTAGGGATCACACTGGTGTCTTGCGCCATGATTCCTGCAGGATAACAAACGATTCCGAAGAGAAAAAGGAAAATGTACTTTCTGTAATTCATAATTTAAGTTCTAATTGCAGGTGATGTTCTGCTATATCAATTCAGAATAATCTCCAATACTTATGGTGCTGAAATTAGCATCGAACTTAGCATGGTTTCCTATCATTGAATTGTCTAAAGTAGCATTTTTAATGAGCGCTTGTTCCTGAATTATACTATTCTTAACGGTACTATCCTCAATTATTGTGCCTTTACCCAGTGAAACATAAGGCCCAATGACGCTATTTTTAAGGACAACACCTTCGGCGATACAACAAGGCTCAATGATACGTGAGTTTTCTAATTGTATGTTTTCCGAAATAAGAGGCTCATCGCTTGCCGCCAAAAAGCCCAGCATTCTGGCATTGGTTTCCACCGTAACTTCCTTGTTTCCACAATCCATCCATTCGTCTACGGTTCCTGTCTTAAATACCTTCCCGTCTGACATCATTCGTTTGATGCCATCATTAATTTGGTATTCACCTCCATTGATAATATGGTGATCCAACACATATTGAAGCTCTTTCTTGAGGTCGCCAACGTCCTTGAAATAGTAGATGCCAATAACCGCTTGATCACTTACAAAAGTTTCTGGTTTTTCAACCAATTCTGTAATTTCATCATTTTCATTCAGGTTCACCACACCATAGGCCGAAGGATTATCTACTCTTTTGGTCCAAATCACGCTATCGGCCTCTTTATCAAGGTTGAAATCGGCTCTAATTAGGGTGTCCGCGTAGGCAATAACGGCCGGACCTGAGAGCGATGGCTCTGCGCACATAATCGCGTGTCCAGTTCCTTTAGGGTCCAATTGACGGTAAATACTTGGTTTGGCCCCTAATTCGGAGGCCAATGCTTTTAAACTTTCTACCACTTCGTCTCCAAAAAACGCGGGGTCACCTAAAATAAAGGCAATTTCTTCGATGTCTTCATTCAATACACCGGCAATATCGGCCACCAAACGGTGTACTATCGGTTTTCCGGCAACAGGAATTAACGGCTTAGGAACGGTTAAGGTATGTGGGCGAAGCCGTGAACCACGACCTGCCATTGGGACAATTATTTTCATCTTCAGATGATGGGTTTATATGATTATTTCTCTATTTAAATTTTATACTTATTTACCCTTCTGCTCAACAAATGCGCTCGATTCTTTTTTAGTTCCGGGTAAAAGGTCCTGAATTGAATTGGGGCTCTATTTTATTCCTGTACTTCCAAATCCTCCCGCACCTCTTTGAGTATCTGAAAGTGTTTCCACCTCTTCCCAAACTGCTCTTTCGTGCTTTGCGATGACCAGTTGCGCAACGCGCTCTCCATTTTCAACGGTAAAGTTTTCATTAGACAAATTGACCAAAATAACACCTATCTCGCCACGATAATCTGCATCTACGGTTCCTGGCGCATTTAAAACCGTAATTCCCTTTTTGGCCGCCAACCCGCTTCGCGGACGCACTTGAGCTTCATATCCTATAGGTAATTCTATAAAAATGCCGGTTTTCACGATGGCTCGCTCCAATGGTGCCAGGTGTATGGGTTGTTCAATATGTGCTCGTAAATCCATCCCAGCAGAAGCTGCAGTCTCGTAATGGGGTAGATTATGATCGGATTTGTTTATTACTTTAATCCCTATGGTTGTGGTAGTCATTACTAATTTGATTGTGTTAAGTAAGGTTTGGTTTGTTGAGGCTTTACCTCTTTCATTTAATTTTCGTCATTTTTGGCACCGGGATAGGCGATCATAGGTTTGCGTTCCATATTGCTAATTTTTATGTACTTAATCTCATTATTATGAAGATAACTTAATACCGCTTCATCATGTTTCAGTTGAAATGGGAAGGCCTCTGGAGGCGAATTTTGAGCTTCTTTCATAGGATCACCATCCATTACAATATCCGGTCTCCCTTTCTTTTTAAAATAGCCAACGTATTGATCGATATGCTGAGGCGAGTTTTGCGCTTTCTCTTTTTTATTACTGAAGAATATATTCAAAATAACAACATCCGCGGTAAAGTTATCTATGGTAATGTGGACATTTGTTCCCGAACCACCTTCACGAACGCCTGCCACCCAATCCTGGTAGTAAACCGTGCCCAATGTAAATGGAAATTCTTGTTCAAACGAATATGCCGTGTCCTTCCCTCCTGCACAACTACAGAAAGTGATTAACACGACGGAAACGAAAAGGGACTTAGTCCATGTTCTAATTGAAGTCATATGCATGTTCGGTCCAGCGCAGTTGTAACCTAAGTATAATAAGTAATTTCACCATAACCCTTCGACCGCGCTCCGGGGTTGCATTTTAAATAAATCAAAAGTCCTGCCAAATCCTTATGTTATTGGGTGATCCGTTCCATTAAATGCGATCCGTTATTTCTGATACGTTATCACTTAAGTTGCATGCCATCACAAACGCAAATACGGCCAATGGATTTCGCACGGAAAATCATTTTTTAATCATAATATCTGTAAAATTCTCTGTCGGCTAAATATAACAAAAAACCTCCCTAAAAAGGGAGGTTCAATCTTAAAATACATTTCTTAAAACCCGGGGGTTTATCCAGCCAATGCTTCTGCACCACCAACGATTTCTAAAATCTCATTTGTAATGGCCGCTTGACGTGCTTTGTTGTACTGTAATTTCAATTGATCTCTCAATTCTGTAGCGTTATCAGTTGCTTTGTGCATTGCGGTCATACGCGCACCGTGTTCACTGGCAACACTATCTCGAAGGGCCTTGAATAATTGTGTTTTCAAGCTCTTGGGAATCAATTCGTTTACGATCTTCTCTTTAGAAGGCTCGAAGATATAATCTGCGTTAGCAGAAACTTCTGTCTGCGTATTTTCTTCAGCAGCAACGATTGGCAAGAATTGCTCGTGCATCACTATTTGCGTGGCGGCATTCTTGAACTTGTTATAACTCAATACAATTTTATCGTAAGTTCCTTCAGCGAAAAGGTCCATCAGTTTTTGAGCGATTACCGATGTATTCTCGAAGGTCAATTCATCAAAAATATCGTTGTTGTTCTCTACAACCGTTTCAGTTTTACCTAGCAGGTCATTACCTTTTTTCCCTAAGGTGAAGAAATCCACTTGTTTCCCTACATAGGTTTCTTCCATGGAACGTCTCGCATCTTTAACTATATTACTGTTAAATGCTCCTGCTAAACCACGATTAGAAGTAATAGCAACAACTAACACCTTCTCCACTTCGCGTTCGTCGGCAAATTTGCTTCCGCTATCTCCTTCCAAGGTAGCACTTAGGTTTTGTAATAACGCGGTAAGTGCATCTGCATACGGACGCATTGCAGTAATGGCGTCCTGCGCTTTTTTCAACTTTGCAGCCGATACCATTTTCATGGCACTGGTAATTTGCATCGTTGACCCTACAGACGATATTCTATTTCGTATTTCCTTAAGATTAGCCATAGTCTCTTTATCTGAGTTTTAGCTTAATATCCCTTAGCGCTCTGCTTTCAGAGCGCTAAGAGGTAATATATTAATTGTATCTTGACGATAGGTCTTTACAAACCGTTGAAAGAACGTCAATAACCTCATCGGTTAATTTACCTGCTTTCAAGGTATCCAATGTATCTCTGTGTTTTGCATTCATGAATTCGATAAAATCTCTTTCGAACTCTTTGATTTTGTCAACTGGAACATCACGCAATAAGTTCTTAGAACCTGCATAAATGATGGCTACCTGATCTTCAACAGTAAAGGGATCATTTTGTGCTTGTTTTAGAATCTCAACGTTACGCTTTCCTTTCTCAATAACGTTCATGGTGGCAGCATCCAAATCACTACCAAACTTAGCAAACGCCTCCAATTCACGGAATTGTGCTTGATCCAATTTTAAAGTACCCGCCACTTTCTTCATGGATTTAATCTGAGCATTACCTCCAACACGTGATACTGAAATACCTACGTTAATTGCTGGACGAACCCCTGCATTAAATAAATCTGATTCCAAAAATATCTGACCATCTGTAATCGAAATTACGTTGGTAGGAATATAGGCAGATACATCACCTGCTTGTGTTTCAATAATAGGAAGGGCTGTTAAAGAACCTCCTCCTTTTACGATTCCTTTTAATGATTCTGGCAAGTCATTCATGTTCGCTGCAATAGCATCATCTGCAATTACTTTCGCTGAGCGCTCTAACAATCTTGAGTGTAAGAAGAAAACATCTCCAGGGTAAGCTTCACGTCCCGGTGGGCGACGTAATAATAACGATACCTCACGGTAAGCTACGGCCTGTTTAGACAAATCATCGAAAATAATTAACGCCGGACGACCTGTGTCACGGAAATACTCTCCAATGGCAGCACCTGCGAATGGAGCATATACCTGCATTGGCGCAGGATCGGATGCGTTGGCAGCCACAATGGTAGTATACGCCATAGCCCCCTTATCTTCCAATACTTTGGCGATGTTTGCTACCGTAGATGCTTTTTGCCCAATGGCAACATAAATACAGTATACAGGCTCACCGGCATCGTAAAATTCTTTTTGGTTCAGGATGGTATCAATACAAACGGTAGTTTTACCTGTTTGACGGTCACCAATTACCAATTCACGCTGACCTCTTCCTACCGGAATCATTGCATCAATTGATTTAATTCCTGTTTGAAGTGGTTCGGTTACTGGCTGACGATAAATAACACCAGGTGCTTTACGCTCCAATGGCATCTCGTAAGTTTCACCTTCAATAGCTCCTTTACCATCAATAGGCTGGCCTAATGTATTTACAACACGACCGGTAATTCCTTCTCCAACATTAAGAGAAGCTATTCGTTGTGTTCGTTTTACTGTTGCTCCTTCTTTAACACCTTTGGAAGGGCCTAATAATACAACACCTACATTATCTTCCTCCAGGTTCAATACGATTCCTTCTAAACCGCCATCAAACTCTACCAATTCACCATATTGTACATTGGACAACCCGTATACACGAGCAATACCATCTCCTACGGTAAGTACAGTTCCTACTTCGTCTAATGAAGCGCTCGCTTCAAATCCTGAAAGTTGTTGCTTTAAAATTGCTGAAACTTCAGCTGGTTTAACTTCTGCCATTTTCGTTATATTTAAAATAACATAATCCTTTGCAAACGCTAGGGACTATAGTGATTTACTAAATTCTCTTTTAATATTTCCTAATTGGTTCGCGATACTCGCATTGTATTGAATATCTCCTACTCGAAGTATAAATCCTCCGATAATGGATGCATCAATTGTATTTTCGATGGTCACATGATCACTTCCCGTAAGCTCTTTCACCTTAGCAAGTACTTTAGTTT
Organism: Bacteroidota bacterium; assembly: GCA_039028295.1. Taxonomy (GTDB): domain Bacteria; phylum Bacteroidota; class Bacteroidia; order Flavobacteriales; family Flavobacteriaceae; genus Aureisphaera. Next base: position 80,512 of record JBCCIJ010000012.1, on the reverse strand, counting down.
CCAACTCTGGTGTTAAAGCCAACGCCGATGTAACCTGCGCTACTTTTACGCCTTTAGCCTCATTGTATAGGGATATAAAGCTTTGTGAAACTCCACTCAAAACATCTGAACGCTTATTATCAACCAAAACATTAATAAGTCCCTTGGTAGTGTCAGATTGTCCTTTGAATATAGATAGGAGTGCTTGTTTTTTGTCTTCGCCTTTAACAATTGGGCTTTTCAACATATTACGCAACTCTTTGCTAGCTGATATTGTGCTATGCACAGCCTTCATGTCCTCAAATACTTGCTGGGTAGCATTGGTATCGTTGGCATGGCGTAAAACCGCTTTTGCGTATCGTATCGCTGCTCTGCTCATGGGTTCTTAGTTTAGTTTTGCATCATCCAACATGGTCTCAACCAATTTCAATTGCTTGTCCTTGTTAGATAATTCATCTTTGACCACCTTCTCAGCAATATCGAGAGATAAAGAAGCAACTTGACTTTTGATCTCAGCGATAGCCGATTTCTTTTCACTTTGAATAGCAGCCTGTGCGTTGCTAATCAATTTGTCTGCTTCAATTTTCGCTTCTTCCTTAGCGTCGGAGATCATTTTTGTTTTTAGCTCACGCGCCTCTTTCATCATAGCATCACGCTCGGCTCTTGCCTCTTTCAATAACTTTTCGTTATCGGCGGTAAGGTTTTCCATTTCCTTTTTAGCAGCCTCTGCAGACTCTAACGCACTTTTGATGGATTCCTCTCTTGTATTTACCGCGCCTAAAATTGGTTTCCAAGCAAACTTTCTTAAAATGAAAAGTAAGATCAGAAAAGAAATTCCAGTCCAAAAAATAAGTCCTAATTCTGGAGTAATTAATTCCATATTGTGTGTTTTCTAATTAATTCAAAATAGTTAAAACAAGGTGCAACCAACCGTTACACCTCGTTTTATAGTGTTTTACCCTGCAACAAGGAAAGATACAACTACACCGAAAAGTGCAACCGCCTCAATAAAGGCGATCAATACGATTGCTGAACCTTGTAATTTACCTTGCATTTCTGGTTGACGTGCCATAGCTTCCATAGCTGCACCACCAATTTTACCAACACCGATACCACCACCAATGGCAGCTAAACCAGCTCCAACAGCTGCGATAGGACCAAAGTTTACTGCGGCTTCTGTTGCTGCTTGTACTAATGCTAAACTCATAGTTTCAAATATTTAAAAATTAATTAATGTTCTTCTTCTAATGCTTGTCCAAAATACAATGCCGAAAGCATCGTAAATATATAGGCCTGTATTGCCACTACTAAAACTTCAATAACGCTTATGAAAACTACAAATACTACAGACCCAACGCCCACAAAGTAGTTTTTGAAAATAAAGGTTAATGAAATCAAACTAAGTACAATAATATGACCCGCGGTAATATTCGCAAACAAACGTATTGTTAATGCAATTGGCTTAATGAACATTCCCATAAACTCAATTGGTGCTAGAAATAGTTTCATTGGAACCGGTAAGCCTGGCATCCAAAGCATATGCTTCCAATAGTATTTTTTACTGCTGAATATGGTAATTATAAAGGTAATTGCGGCCAATGTAAGTGTAAACGCAATATTACCACTTAAGTTACTGCTGAACGGAAAAATTGGAATCAAGCCAATAACGTTGTTGATCCAAATAAAGAAAAATAGCGTTAACAAGAAAGGCATATACCTTCCATAGTGTTTCTCACCAATGTTTGGAATTGCCACCTCATCTCTAATAAACAATACGATAGGTTCCATAAATTTACCAATACCAGAAGGCATGTTGTTACCAGACTTCTTGTACGATTTCGCTGCCGTTAAAAAGATGAGCAAGATAAATGCCAATGACAAAAACATAGAGAATACATTCTTCGTGATGGAGAAATCCATAGGTCTTGAAGCATTTGTAGCATGATGCGTCTCGTCGAAAGCAACAGCAGAAGCTCCGGCATCCAACTGATAAATTTTTTCGTGTAGGTTAACAAATTTCAACCCATTCTTCTCTACAATGGTCTTCCCCTCTATATCATGGTGAAATTCGCTAGACATAAAAGTTACCAAACCATTATCTGTCCATAAAATAACAGGAAGAGGCATAGAAAGATCTCCTGCAATATGAAAGCTATGACTGTCTGTAATGTGATGAAAAATTAATTCTTTAGTGTCGAAGGCTTCTTCAGATTCGGAGTCCTTAGAATCACTCTTAGGAGCTGCAAAAATTGCGGTCGATACTAGAATAAAAAACACCCCTAATACGAGGTTCTTAATGGAAGTAAAACAAGTCGTTTTCAACATAGTAAATTTGCGTTCCTGAAATTTGGTGCAAATGTACTAATAGTAAATGAATTGACAAATCAAATATTACTTTGTTTCTTGCTTTTTTAGAAAATTGCTGATTGACACAATTTCAAAGGCCAGGTAGAAAAAATAGGGAATAAAAAAGTTGAATGTTTCAACCTTCGGATTATCAGATTTTCCAAAGAACAACGGCAACAAAAATACAATGGTCAAAAGCATTTTTACAATCGTCAAAACGAGAAAAATATTCAACACATTTTTACTGCCTCCGGCAACCTTGTAGTTGATAAACAGGAAGACCAACAAAACTAGCACTCCATTAAAGGCATATACACTCCAAATTGGGAAATAGAGTTTCATTTCCGCAAAGAAGCTTAAAAAAACATAATAGTGCACCCCACATAAGAGTGCCGTTAAACCCAGCAGCTTTATTATAAAGGTTAGACTGTTCTTATTCATTAGAAGTTTTGTCTTTAGGGTTGTCTATGCGACGTATAATATAAACCATGGCAATAATAACAGAAGCGAAACTGCAACCGATAGACCAAAGGGAGTATTTATTAGGGTAGGCCTCATCCAGCTTTACTCCACCATAAGAACCTAGTGCAATAATCGCAATCATCTGAAACGCAATACCCGAAAAGCGGGCGTAGTTATTAATTTTGCTGCTCCGATTTCGATTTTTGGATTCTTTGTGATCGGTCAAAAGGATGATTTTGCGATTTAACAAGCTCCTTATCTTTAGAAGCAGGAGTACTTATTTGGTTGGTTTTTGCTTTTTCAGAACCTTTCATCAAACAAGAGGCGTTGAAAACAGCACCTGGCTCTACGGCCAATTTTCCAACTATCACTTCTCCTTCAATCTGAGCACTGGCCTTTAAGGTAAGCGTACCAGAAACATCCAGATTGCCTTCAAATCTGCCTTCGATATCGGCGTTCTCACAGGTCATTTTTCCTACAATAATTCCTGTTTTTCCAAGAACAACTTTAGAAGGGTTGCTAATTGAGCCTTCTACTTTTCCGTCTATTCTAAAAAAACCCGAGGAAACAATATCTCCTTTTAAATGAGTTCCTTCATTAATTCTGTTTTGGCTTGCTGATGGTTCCATAATTTTTTTGTCTTTTTTTTCTGAAAACATAGGTTTGTTATTTTTGGGGATTTCCGTTTTCTTCCAAAGGATCGGTTGTTGCTAAATAGTCGTTCAGGTTTTTGTGGATTTGAACAACTTTATAGTTAGGGCTCGATATTTCAAAAAATGAATGTTTAACTTTATATTCTTTCCTTTCTTTCAACACTTCGGCAAAACCTCTACCTCCTAATTTCGTGTTGAGTCCATGAATGATAACCAGGCGTGTACCGGGATCATAGTAATCCACCGAGGCAGACATATTAGTATAGTTATAGGTGGCGATTGCTTCGTTGAGAGTGGTTAATAGTTCCTCCGCCGCTTCCATTTCAGAAACGTCAAACTTATAGACCACTTTCCAGCTATCGTCCTCCTTGGCTGTTCGGAAATCTTTAGTCGCCAATTTTGGCAGTACTCGGGCATAGATTTCCTGAGCCTGTTTTCCTTCTTCAGATTGAGGGTAGTTAAGAGCCACAAAGTTAAGTGCCTTCTTGTAGGCTTCAAATCCGTCTCGTCTTGCCAAGGCGGTGGCCTTAAGCATTTCAAGTTTTGGAACGATCTCATGGCCAGTATAAAGCGTAATGTATCGTTCGGCTGTGTTTATCACATCGGTATAATTTGAAGCTTCAAACTCTTTGTATAGCGCTTTGTATTTAAACTCCGGACTGGATTCGTCTGAAGCTAGCTGAACATTCGGATTTCTTAAAATCTCTGCGTAACGAGAATCTGGATGATTACTTAAAATATCATTCTTCCATTTGTCTGCCATGGCCATATTTTCTTCAACCTCATAAATCTTATACAAATTGTATTTCGCTGGGAGGACCAATCGCTCTTCTGGATTAAAAGATAATAGTTTTTCAAGACGATCAACAGCTAAGCCATACTCTCTGAACTTTTCTTTGTAAATAAGTCCTAATTGATAATAAGCAAAATTCCTGTCAACGGTCAAGGTATCAATGGCGCCCTGTCTTGTAGGAATTTTGGCCAAATACGTTTCTGGTTTATATCGCTCATTTTCGGCAATGGGTTCTTCTACTCCTTCTGTTACCTCAATGTCCGATAATACGACCTTTTTAGAAGAAATCCTCCAATTATCTTCCAATTTGCGATCACCCCATATTTTTTTAAACTCAACAGCTCCATAGGATACAGTCGTACTATTATAGAAGTAAAATTTACCTCCGCTTTCGTTGTTACCTTTCTTCTGTTTTTGATAAAACTCTTTATTGGCTATTTCCTCCTGAGCTTTTACACTTTCAATAGAGTCTTGAATGGCTTTTTCTTTCAACTTAGTTGTATATGCCGTAAAGAAGGCCAATCGTTGTTCTTCGGTCATTGCAACAATTCTTAAAATGGAATCATTTTCAATGGCGATGTCTTCATATTTTATTACGTCGTCCAAGTTTTCACGTTTCTTCTTCACACGTCTCCATGGCCGGCTCTTTTCTTCTAAAAAAGTAAGCGTACTATCATAATATGCCCCAGCTATTTTATATTCGGCCGCGTCAAAATTAATTTCCGCTAAGGTCGAATAGTTCACAGACTGCAGGGTTCTATTTTCCTTATACGCCTTGATGGACTTGTTATAATAAATGACCGCAGTATCTATATTGGCTGTATTTCGGTAGTACTCTCCCTTTTGGTTGTAGATCAAATCTAAGAAAGGACGGTTTTCACGATCCTCCTCTAAATCCTGAAGTAGCTCTAAAAAGGCAATTTTATCCTCATTGTCATAATCGAAATTTCTACCCTGTGCAATGTAGGCATTGATCATATATACGCGAGGAGACTTTCGGTTCAAGTCAATCACCTCTTGAAAGGCCATGTTGGCACTATCTTTTTGCTCTAAACGATTGTACAACTGTCCCTTGATATAGGTATAGCGTCCCTTTAATTCGTTGTCGTCTACGTATTCTGAAGCCAATTTAATATAAGGCAACGCAGCGTCTAAGGAATCCAAATTAATAAACGCCTGAGCCATAATTGCCGAGGCATCGGCATTATCTTCTTCCGATAGATTATCATCTTCCAGCAGTTTGGTCAATTCTTCCAAAGCACCTTCTTCATTGCTTAATCTTATATTGCTTTTGGCTTTCCACATTTTAGCTTCATTGATGCTATTACTTGTGGGGTATCTATTCAGAATAAAATTGAAGGCATCTTGAGAAGCCACAAACCGCTGATCATAGTAGCGCGCCTTTCCCAATAACATATAAGCCTCATCTATTTGAGGATTATATTCTTTCCCATCAATATAAATGGAGTGTTTCTGAATGGCCTTCGCGGCCTTTTCCTCTGCTCGATTAAATTTCGGGTTGGTAGACTCCCCTGGGAGTGTCAATTCTTCTTTCAACTCAATGCGTTCTACCGGCAAAATCTCCCAAAAATTATCTCGAAAGGTAAGCGCCAATGCTTCCTTACCCTCTGTGAAAGCGACATCTCCATTGTAAATAGCGTTGAACTCTGCCGTAACGGCGTGGAAGTTTCTACTTATAAAACTGCTTTTCTTACGCGAACAGGCGGTTAAGAGTGTAACAGTCAATAATAGTATCGTAATTCTTTGTGCGTATTTCAAAATTCTTTGCGTTTGTATGATACTGTAACTTAAAACCTTTGTTTTTAGTATGTAAACCGAATAAAGGAACCGTAAAAATACGTTTCTTTTTCATATCTCATGAGATTTGGCGTAAAATTTGGAAAGCTTTCCACTCTTTGTAGGTCTTTGGACAAATTTTCCTTCGTACTTTTGCGAAAAATTTTTCTATGCCCGACTTTCATAAATTGGCCATTTCAGAAGTTAAAAAAGAAACCCCTAATTCGGTTTCTATTACACTTGAAATTCCAGAGAACCTGCAATCCATATTTACTTTTAAGGCAGGCCAGTATATTACTTTCAAACACTTTTTGGGCGGAAGTGAAATTCGTCGAGCCTATTCGCTTTGCAGCAGCCCTAACAGCGGAATCTTAAGAGTGGGTGTAAAACAAGTAACCGATGGTAGCTTTTCGGTCTACGCCAATACACAATTGAGCGCTGGTGACTTTTTGCAAGTTATGTCTCCAGAAGGAGCATTTGTGTTTGAACCTCAAAGCGACGCCTCCAATACCTATGGGGCCTTTGTTGCCGGTAGCGGAATTACACCGGTATTATCTATAATTAAGGACGTATTGGAACGCGAACCAAACAGTTCCTTTGTATTAGTATACGGAAACCAAACCCTCGCAGAGTGTATGTTTCATTCTGAATTGGAAGGGCTCAAAACTAAATATGCCAATCGCCTTAAGATTGAATATATCTATAGTCGAAGCAAAGAGCATAACGCACTTCAGGGTCGAATAGACAAATCTGTGGTGAATTATCTGCTCAAAAATAAATATGGGGAAACTTCATTTTCTTCATTTTACCTCTGCGGACCAGAAGCCATGATTAATGAAGTTTCTACTACTTTGAAAGAACGTGGCGTTGCCGAGGAACATATCTTTTTCGAATTATTCACCACTTCGGAAGAGGGAACGCTGGCCGAAGATCATGATGGCAATACCACCATTACCATTACCTTGGATGACGAAACAGACACTTTTGTTATGGCCCAAAAAGAAAGTGTGCTCGATGCTGCTTTAGAACATGGGTTGGATGCTCCTTTTTCATGTCAGGGTGGAATTTGCAGCACCTGTATCGCAAGAGTGACCGAAGGAAAGGTGGAAATGAGAAAAAATCAAATTCTCACAGATTCCGAATTGGAGGAAGGTCTTATTCTTACCTGCCAATCGCACCCCACCACGGCAAAAGTGGTTATTGACTATGACGACGTTTAATTTTTCTTCGGAAGCAAAAGTGGCGTGCTTTAAATTAAAGAATCTCTAAAATTTTACGAATAACACGTTCTGGTGGGATAGATTCCATGGCGTTCTCATAAGAAGGAGGATACTTATTTCCATAAACAGAAGTAGGTATCAAAGGATATTTGTTTCTATCGGCCAAAAGCTGGTTTTTGGCTCCCTGCTGAAAGGGAGTAAATCCGGCATACGGGTGGGTGACGCCCCAAATGGTGATTACAGGAATACCATAGATGGCGGCTAAGTGTCCGTTAGCGCTATCCATAGAAACCATAATGTCCAAATTTGAAATTAGATCCAATTCTTCCGAAAAAGTGAGGGCTCCGGCTACATTGGTCACACTCGAATAGGAGCTTTCTAAAGCGGTCAACTCCTTTATTTCTTCTTTCCCTCCTCCAAAGAGTAAAATGCGATATTGATCCAGACCATCCAGATGCGCAATAACCTCTTTAGTAAAATCAATAGGATACATCTTGCTGGTATAAGCGGCAAATGGCGCGATCCCAATACACTTTTTTGGTTCCTTGCCAATAAGAGTAAGTAACCTGGAACTTAGCCGTTGGCGGCTCGGTGGTTGATGCGTGGAAAGGTCAATGGGCAGTCCCAGTTGCTCAAAAACATCGGCATAGCGTTGATGGGTGGATTTTAGTTGAATAAGATCTCGACCCTTGGCGTTGGTAAGTTTTTTCTTTTCGGCCCTTCCCTTGTCAATGCTCGCTGTCTGTGTTCCTTTAAGGCTCAAATTACGAGTGATGATTTTGGAGCGAATGACGCTGTGCAAATCGGCTACGGCATCTATTCGAAGTCCCTTAATTTCTTTAGCCAGTTTTATCAGGCCAAAAAAACCTTTGTGCTTTCCGTAGACATCGGCTTCTAAAAAATGGACGTTTGGTAGATCGGCAAACAAGGGTTCAAAAGATCTTCTGGACAATACGGTAAATTTGATCTTTGGGTATTGTTGCACCAACACACGAATCACTGGAACGGTCATCGCCACATCCCCCATTGCTGAGAGTCGAATAATGAGAATATGACTTGGTCGATTCATGATTTGGCAGTGAGAGCCGAAATTTTCAACCCCCTCATCTTCTTACTTTTCACCTCTAAGAACAGGGTTTAATTCGTCGTCATTATACATCTTCATTTGCTTATAAACCTTCATGTATTTTCTTCCGAAGTGAATATCATCCAACAGTTGTTGAATAGCAGTACTTAGATCCAGGCGCTGTTCTAATAAAACATCCAATTTCTTCTGGCAGGCTGCTCGATGATCTTCCGAGGCGTTTTCTCTAGTTGCCTCTTCGTTCATATGGTATACTTTCAAGGCCAAAATAGACAATCGATCCACTCCCCAGGCCGGACTTTCTGTGTTAATGGTTGCACCCTCCTGTGGAGTAACATCCTTGTACTCATCCAAAAAATAGCTATCAATATACTCGACCATGTCGGTTCGGTCTTGATTGGAAGCATCGATCTTGCGTTTTAAAACCAAAGCCGCTACCGGGTCAATTTCTGGGTCACGGATAATATCTTCATAATGCCACTGAACCGTATCGATCCAGCATTTTCTATATAATAAATGTTCCAGCAAATGGGTTTCTTTTTCGTAGGTATTGTGAAAAGGCTGATACGGGTCATCTACTACGTGATAGGTGTCGATGACCTCTTGAAATATTCTATTGGCAATTTCTGTAAACATTAGGTCTTGATTTACGGTTTAGTTTATCCCATGGAAATGGGTCTGTACAAGTTCATTTCCTCTTGGCTGCAAAGGTATCATATTATTTTGTGATAGATCGTCTTAAACGCTCCTGGCATTATAACTATTTCTGGCAAGCTTTAAATAAAAATAAACGAAATTGGGAGCAACACAAAGGCCCAAAGCAAGGTTTCTTTAAACCATTTGTCCGATTCTCTCTCGATATATCCTGCAATAATAATCGAAGCTGGAGCCAACAGGAGCAAAAATTCGTCTCCGGTTTTGTCTGAAGCAAATAAAAGCGCCGACACAAGTACGACCAATATGTAAACTTCCAAGAGATTATTAGGTCTGCTTTTTTTAGAACCCGAAGAAATTGCTTTTATTTTGCTAATTAACGTCCAAACTAACAGTGCTGCCATGAAGGAAATGAAAATCAGCATTTCGATCTGCGCATAATTAGAAAAATCGAAAGAGGCATCGCCCAGCCAATTAACAAACCACCCAAAGGATTGTTCCGTAATGAAATGGTAAGCGGTTGCTATTAAAAAGACACCGATAATTCCCGCAAGCGGCACCAGGTAGTGTCTAAACAATTTTTGCGGTTTTAATGAAATAGCTGCATAGAGCCCAATTAAAAGCAGTATACTCCAAAAATAGAAAACGGAAGCCAACAGAATCCAAATGGACGCATCAAGTATTTTCCTTTCACTGTTCTTCGATGCCTGAAGACTAAACATACGTCTTAAAGCCAGCAATAAAAATACATTGGTTATTACCATATTTGGTTCCTCAATAAATCCGCAAAGCATTCCGGCGGAGCAGGAAAATATAAATATAGCGTAGGTATTCAAAAGTGTAAGACCATTTTTTCTAATGGTGAAATCCAATAGCAAAATGGAGAAAACCAAAAGAGCTACTATCAGGGTGAGCTTTCCAATGGTTACAAGGTCAAAAACCACCTTAACATCCAAAACAAAGTACAACAGACAGATGATAAAAATGTAACTGCCAAGAAGCACAAAATTTAAAGGAGCGGATTTACCGAAAAAGCTTGTAAGCATTAGACTTTATTTCTATTTTTGTGCCATAAATATACAGATATGTCTTGGAAAGGTTTTTTTGAAGGAATACAAGATTTTGCAGAAACAGTGTTATTTGCTCCATACGAAGCGCTACGTACCATGGAATTAGAATCTTGGTGGGGTGCTAATATCATGTCATGGATTTTAACCGCCATCGGATTTGCTGCCTTTTTATATTGGATGGGGCAATTGGCCAAATTTAACGCCAATGGTGAAGAGGATAGAAGCCAGGTATCTCATTCCTTTTTAGGTGATGTCGTTGAACACGACGAATAGTTTTTCTCTCGCTACTACCATCCTTTGCTTTCAATTCCAGGCCTGAGAAACCTATAGATCGAAGCCTATATCCTTGCGATAGTACATTTTATCAAAATGCAATTCTTCTATATTTTTATAGGTCTTATTCAATGCTCCTCTAAAATCTTTATCTAGAGACGTCACAGCAATGACACGGCCGCCATTGGTTACCACAACCCCTCCATTCATTTTAGTTCCCGCATGAAAAACAATGGAATTACCAATACGTTCAATCCCAGTTATTTCTTTCTCTTTATCATAGGCTTCAGGATAACCCCCTGAAACCACCATTACCGTGGCCGCTGTCCGTTCATCAACATCTAGTGAAATATCATCCAATCTTTGCTTGGCAGTAGCTTCAAAGAGGTCGACCAGATCATTATTGATTCTTGGAAGAACCACTTCCGTTTCGGGATCGCCCATCCGCACATTGTACTCAATTACGTAGGGTTCTTTATTCACCATGATCAACCCTATAAAAATGAATCCCTGATAAACGATAGCCTCCTTTTTCAATCCCTTAATGGTAGGCTTAACAATGCGCTCTTCAATCTTGCTGAGCAAGGTTTTATCCGCAAACGGAACAGGAGAAATGGCACCCATTCCTCCAGTGTTGAGCCCGGTATCTCCTTCTCCTATGCGTTTATAATCTTTGGCCGTGGGTAAAATTTTATAGTTTTCACCATCGGTCAAAACGAAAACACTGAGTTCAATTCCGTCCAGAAATTCTTCAATTACAACCGTAGCACTTGCCGCCCCAAATTTGGAATGGCTCAACATGTTTTCCAACTCCGTCTTAGCTTCATCCAGATCCTTTATGATGAGCACTCCCTTTCCCGCCGCTAGTCCGTCTGCCTTCAACACATAGGGAGGTTGTAAGGTTTCTAAAAACTGCTTCCCAGCGGTAAGTGATTGCGCCGTAAAGCTGTTATATGCGGCCGTAGGAATATTATATGACATCATAAATTCCTTGGCTCGTTCTTTACTGCCTTCCAATTGGGCGCCGTTCTTAGAAGGGCCAATAACCATGACGTCCTTTAAAGAGCTACTATCGGCAAAGTAGTTATAGATTCCTTTCACCAAAGGATCCTCAGGCCCCACCACTACCATTTCTATTTGGTGTTCTAACACACAATCCTTAATGGCTTGAAAATCATTCACGGCAATGGGTAAATTTTTCGCAATTTGAGCCGTGCCAGCATTTCCCGGGGCAACGAATAAATTTTCGCAACGATGGCTTTGTACAATTTTGTAAGCAAAGGCATGTTCGCGGCCTCCGGAACCTAGGATAAGAATGTTCATGAGTTATGGTTTAATTTGTGATACAAAAGTAATTTATTTTTATCCGAAGACAAGACTCCAACAAAAGAAAAGCTGACCCAATGTGAGGTCTCTCTAAAAAGTGTTGTCTTCTTAAAATTTGTAACTTTATCGGAAATAGATATTGATTGAATTTGTTTGAACTTAGCTTAAAAATGAATGGTTTTCCTATTGCGGAAGCTAAAGTTCGTTTACGGGAAATTCAATCCATTTCGGAGATGGATTATTCGGCCTATGTGTTTGAAAAACGTCAGGAGATTTTTGACTTTCACAAAAAGGAAAATCCATTTTACCAGAATCTCATTGGTGATCAACCCATAGCCTCCTGGAATGATATCCCAGTGATGCAAAAAGCCGATTTACAGCATCCTTTGAAAGAACGCCTTTCGAATGGTTATAAAGAAGGTAATGTCTACGTAAATAAGACCTCGGGCTCTAGCGGTCATCCATTTATTTTTGCGAAGGACCGATTTTGTCATGCGCTTACCTGGGCAGAAATATTGAATCGTTTCGGGTGGTATGATTTGAACTTTCACAATTCGTACCAGGCTCGGTTTTATGGTATTCCGTTGGATTTTATCGGTTATCAAAAGGAGCGCTTTAAAGATCGATTAAGCAGTCGATATCGCTTTCCGATTTTCGATCTCTCTGAACAGAAAATGGAGCAATTCCTCAATGTATTCCGAAGAAAAAAGTTTGACTACATCAATGGATATACAAGTTCCATTGTGTTATTTGCCAAGTTTGTTCAGCATAAAAAAATAGTGCTTACCAAAATATGCCCTACCTTAAAATATTGCATCGTTACCAGCGAAATGCTCTTTGATAGTGACAAAAAACTGATGCAAGATGCCTTTGGGGTGCCTGTGGTTAATGAATATGGGGCTAGCGAATTGGACCTGATTGCATTTACCAACCCTAACGACGAGTTTGTAGTAAATAGTGAGACCTTATTTGTGGAGGTATTAGATGAAAATGACCGTGCCGTCCCCAACGGCACTCCCGGGCGCATTGTTATTACGGGTCTTTACAATAAGGCGCATCCCATGATTAGGTATGATATTGGGGACACCGGAGTTTTGTCGCCTAAAAGCACCTCAAAAAAGCCTCTGTTGCAAGAGCTTATTGGTCGCACTAACGATATCGCTCAACTCCCTAGCGGTAAAACTGTTCCCGGGCTAACTTTTTATTACGTAACCAAAAGTGTGATTGAAGATCATGGAAATGTGAAGGAATTTGTGATTGTTCAAACGGCCTTAGACTGTTTTAAGATTACCTATACTTCGGAAAGAGCCCTTACAACTGAAGAAATTGAAACTATGAAAAATGCGCTGTATACTTACTTAGAAAATGGACTTCGCCTTAGTTTTGAGCGTGTTGCCGTTTTGGATCGAAGTCGAAGAGGAAAGTTGAAGCAATTTGTATCTGAAATATAGCGCCTAAATCTTCTCTATATTTCTAGGCCGTATGACAAAGTATTCCCAGAAAAAAAGAAGTAAACGGTAGACCGAAGCCCCCCAGGAATAACCCAAATGCATTCTGTAAAATTTAAAATTATGTGGAATTAAAGCCAACTTATTTGAACTTATAGAACCTCCACGTACTCGGTAATAGGCCAAATCTTCGACCAGGCCTAAAGCAGGTTTTTTGCTCTTTTCAATGGCCGTAAGCCAAACCGCCCAATCCTGCCTTTTTCGAATAGGGGGCGCCAATATTTTACCTAAAGTCCTTGCCTGATATATGCCCGTTAAGTTTCCAATATAGTTGTTTCGAAGTTGCTTTTTATAAGGCAATTGATCCAATGCCTTTACCCTTTTGCGAAGGCTTTTACCCGCTTCATTTATATGAAGGTAACTAGTATAAGATACCTCACAATTGTGGGTTAACATAAAGCCAATTTGTTTGGTGAGCTTTTCAGGGTGCCATAGGTCATCGCTATCTAAAAAAGCGATGTAATCCCCCTGCGCAAGTTCTGTAGCGTGGTTACGAGCATAGGCGGCACCTTTATTCTCGGAAAGTGAGATAAGTTGGACTCTCGGATCCTTTTCAGCAATACTTTTTACTATTTCTTCTGAAGTGTCCTTTGAAGCGTCGTTAACAATAATATGTTCCCAGTTAGAATAGCTTTGCTTCTGAACGCATTGTACAGTTTGGGCAATATAATTTTCGGCATTGAACAGCGGGGTGATAATGGAGACCAGCGGGGTTGTATTAATAGGCTCTTTCTTCACCACGTAGTGCATTGAAAACGGTTTGAAACACAATCTTGAGATCTAAAAACAAGGACCAGTTTTCTAAATAGAAAATATCATATTTCACTCGGTTAATAATGTGATTTTCATCTTCTACCTCTCCTCGATAACCACTTACCTGAGCCAATCCTGTAATTCCGGGTTTTATAAAATGGCGCACCATAAATTTGTCCACTCGCTCGGCATACATATGCGTATGGCTCACCATATGAGGCCGAGGGCCAACAACACTCATTTCGCCCTTTAGCACATTGATGAATTGAGGTAACTCATCGATGCTTGTTTTTCTAATAATTTTTCCGATTCGCGTAATGCGCGGGTCGTTTTTCTGAACTTGATGAAGATGTGCCATTGGATTAGGTCTCATGGAGCGGAATTTATAACAGTAGAATTCCTTATAATCCAAGCCATTTCTTTTTTGTTTGAAGAAAATAGGTCCTTTGGACTCCAATTTGATGATCAATCCCAGCAACGGGGTAAGCCATGATAACACACCCACAATAATCACCAGCGAAAGTAAAATGTCAAACCCTCGTTTTATAAACTTGTTAAAAGGCTCTTCAATAGGAATCCTCCGCATGGAAAGAATGGGCAAATAGCCATAATAAGTAAAGTCTAGTTTCTTACTATAAATCTCTTTGTTATCCGGTAAAAACTTTAGGATCTTGAGGTTATTATCCGCATAATCTATGAGTTTTGTTAAGTTCTCATTACTTAGTTCGCCTACGGACGAATATATCTCGTCAATTTTGTTCTGATCTATGTATTCCAAACATTCTTGCATCGAAACCTTTTGAGCCCCACTTAAATCGAAGATATTTTTCAATTCGTAGCCATATTCTGGATTATCGTCAAAGAACTTCCGCAGCTGATCTGTCTTTTGGTTCAGTCCAAGAATTACCACTCTTCTCAAGTTTCCTTTTAGTAGCAGGCGGTATTTCTTCAGCAGGTAGTAAATGGCCACTTTAATAATAGTGATATATAGGATTACTTGCAATGCGTAATTGGTAATGGATAGAGGCTCGATTCCTAATTCACTATAAAATCCGAAGAACGCAAAAACGAGCAGGAAGAACAACACTCCCTGTTTCCCGACCAGCGAAATAATCTTGGTCAATCGCGTAAAGCGATAAATTTCGTAGAAGCTGGACCGCATCGAAATAACGATCCAAGCGAAGGAAACGAAGATGACATAATTGAGAAACAGGAAATTGAGCTCAAAAAATTGATACGCCAGCAAGTTGATTATCAATAAATCAATGATATATGAAATGGGCCTTAGAAACCCCGAATATCGTCCTGTTTTATATATCATCACTAAAGCCTGTTATGCTTTGAAAAGTCTTTATGCTCACTTTTAAAGAGTTCTTCTTTTGTGAGGCTTTTAAAATAGTCGAATGTCCTTTGCATGCCTTCACCTCTCTTCACCTTAGGTTCCCAACCTAAAATTTCTCTCGCCTTGGAAATATCTGGTTGTCTTTGTAATGGGTCGTCTTTGGGTAACTCTTCAAATACAATTTTTTGATCGGTTTTAGTGATCTTTATAATTTCCTTGGCGAAATCGAGAATAGTTATTTCGTCCGGGTTTCCAATATTAATCGGCAAGCTATAATCGCTGAGCATAACTCGATAGATCCCTTCCACCTGATCGTCTACATAACAAAAAGACCTTGTTTGCGATCCGTCTCCAAACACGGTGATATCCTCACCACGCAAAGCCTGTCCCATAAAAGCAGGAATCACTCGACCATCATTCAATCGCATCCGAGGTCCGTAGGTATTGAAGATACGTACGATGCGGGTTTCCAGGCCATGAAAACGGTGATATGCCATCGTTATAGACTCTTGAAAACGCTTCGCTTCGTCATAAACTCCACGAGGCCCTATGGTGTTTACATTTCCATAATACGCTTCATTTTGCGGATGTACTAATGGATCACCGTACACTTCCGAAGTAGAGGCAATTAATATCCTTGCTTTTTTCTCTTTAGCCAAACCTAAGAGGTTATGTGTGCCTAATGAGCCCACCTTTAAGGTTTGAATCGGTATTTTTAGGTAGTCTATTGGGCTTGCTGGAGAAGCGAAGTGTAAAATATAATCGATTCTGCCGGGAACGTGTACAAATTTGGTTACATCATGATGATAAAATTCAAAAGCGGCGAGTTTAAAGAGGTGTTCGATATTTTTTAAGTCACCCGTAATGAGGTTGTCCATAGCGACCACATCATAACCTTCGGCAATAAACTTATCGCAAAGGTGCGAGCCTAAAAATCCAGCAGCTCCAGTAACTAATACTCTTTTTCTCGGTTCATTCATACTTTAGTTTGCTTCTTTTCGTCCTATGGAGACGTATTTAAAACCTTCCTTCACCATATCCTCTACTTGGTAAAGATTCCGTCCATCAAAAATGGTTGGGCTATTTAGCAGATCTTTCAATTTTGAAAAACTAGGTGACCTAAAAATACTCCACTCTGTACAAATAACAAGCGCATCAGCATTTTCCAGAGCTTCGTACATGGAGTTGGCATAGGTGAGTGCATTACCAAAACGTCTCTTGATGTTGGGCATTGCTTCCGGGTCAAAAACGTGTAGCTGTGCTCCTTTATCAAGTAAAGCATTCATCACATCGATAGAGGGTGCTTCTCTAATATCATCGGTCTCGGGCTTAAAGGCGAGGCCCCAAATGGCAATTTTCTTTCCATCTAACTCCCGGTTGAAATGTGCTTCAATCTTTGGAACTAAAATACGCTTCTGTTGCTGATTGACCTCAATCACCGAGCTTAGTATTTTAAAATCGTAGTTTTCATCCAAACCAGCCTTTCTAAGTGCTTTTACATCCTTTGGGAAGCAAGAACCTCCATAACCAATTCCGGGGAAAAGAAAGCGCTTACCAATCCGCGAATCGGTCCCCATGCCTACTCGTACTTTATCCACATCGGCGCCTACTTTTTCGCAGTAGTTTGCAATTTCGTTCATGAAAGTGATCTTGGTAGCTAAAAATGAATTCGCTGCATATTTAGTCAATTCGGCGGACTTTTCATCCATAATGATCACTGGATTTCCAGAGCGCACAAATGGATTATAGAGTTTTTGCATTAAGCTGGTAGCGCGTTCACTGCTAGACCCTACAACAATGCGTTCAGGTTTTAGAAAGTCATCTACGGCGAAGCCCTCTCTTAAAAATTCAGGATTAGAAACTACGTCAAATTCGCATTGAGCGTTAGTCGCAATCACATCGCGTACTTTTTCTGCAGTTCCTACGGGTACAGTGCTTTTATCTACAATTACCTTATAAGAGGTAATCAATTTCCCTATTTCCTCCGAAACATTTAAAACATAAGACAGGTCTGCTGAACCATCCTCATCTTCCGGAGTTGGCAACGCTAGAAAAACGATATCGCCATGTGACAGCCCTTTTTCAAGTGAGGTAGTAAATTGTAGTCTATTTGCATTTATATTTCTTTCAAACAAAACATCCAGATGTGGTTCATAAATGGGCACAACACCACTACGCATTTTTTCAACCTTTTCGGCATCAATATCCACGCACATTACTTCGTTTCCCGTTTCGGCCAAACATGTTCCCGTTACTAACCCCACGTATCCTGTTCCTATAACTGCTATTTTCATTTTCTTACTAAATGCTCTTACGAGTTCTTATTTAAATTTGTCTTCGTATTACTATGACGGTTTCTAAAGTTTGCAAAAATACAATTTGCTGGAAGTATTAGTCTTCTTTTTCCTTTTTGTTTTCCTCTGGTTTATATTGAATTAAGGCAGCAATTAAAACAAAGCCAATGTAATATGCCCCAATTTGTCTATGAAATACGTTTTCCACCATGCAATAACTAATTAAAACCACCAAATAGGCCGTGGGAATAAATTGTCTGCGGTTTTTAAGAAATACTAAAATCACAAAACAAAGAAACAGTCCAAGCCCAACGACTCCCCAGTTAAAATAGATGTCTGCAAATTGATTATGAGAATTATGTCTTGACGTTACAAACACGCCTCTCTTATAGTCATTTTCAATTTGTCCCTCATAGCAGTCTACGAGTTTCTTCTTTGTTTCGTCAAATCCAAAACCTGCCACGATCAATCCTTCCGAGTTACTTATATACTCAACACATTTCCAGACTTCGGTTCGTAGTTCCCAAGTAAGCGTCTTTTCAAAAAACGAGCGCTTTTCGGCTTCTTCCGTTTCCTTGTGCATTGAGGAAAAAACCAGTGTAGACAAACCGATAACTATAATAAGAGCAAGCGGAAATCGCAGCCATTTTCTCCTTCCGTATAGCTGTCCAACAATGAACAATATCCCAAGAATGATAATGGCTATTTTGGACACTAACAGGAATATGAACAATACATTAATAATAATATTAGCCAGCAAGTACTTATTGTTGGGATGGAATTTTGGTTGAATGGATTGATAGGAAATGAGCACACTCAAAATGGCAATGAAACCAAGATATAGGCGATCTATTAATAAAGCTTCTATGACTTGCCGAGAAAAGCCAAGCACAATATCTTCCGAAGTATTAATAATTACAAAAATATTAATGACCGAAAACAATATAACGGCCAGGGAAGAAAAGACAATCGCTCTTTTTATTTTTTCTGAATCCTCAATGGGAATATAAAGTAATACCAGTCCAAAAGCCAGCAGGATCTTTTTTATAAGAACAAAATCCTCAGGCAAGCGCTGAAAATAAAGGGCATTGAGAACGATATATGCACAAAACAATGCAAAAATCAGAGCTGGTATTTTCTTCAATTTTTTGAAATGAGCCTTTTCAACGATCAAAGGAAAAGTCACCACCAAAATACCCATTAAAATATTAGGCAATACTCGAACGTAATTATCGAAAGGTATTGTTAAGAACAACAATACATAGATCCAAGGATAAATAGAAGCGAGGAGGATTCTCATTCGTTAGACATTAGGTTTCGTTGGTAGCAATTGCTTTGGTGGGTGTTTCCGTCTTAAAAAACAGACAATAAAGCACCAAAAAATGGTACAACCCTCTTTGTCTCCAAAGGTAGGATTCGGTAATAAACACTACTAACATGATAAAAAACAAAAACAAAAAAAGGCTGTCTTTAGTGTCCAGGTATCTTTTTAAGATTACACCCAGCAATAAAAATAAGCATAATAGACCGAAGAACCCTAATTCGGCAAAGGCTTGTATGTATTGGTTGTGAAAATTATAGGTATAAAAGCCCTGCCACAGATTATACTGCTTCTGCTTTTCAATGATTTTCTCTTTCGAATTATTAATTCCATACCCCGTCCAAAAAATAGGGTCTTCCTGAAGCATTTCTGAAAAAATTCGTGCCTGGAATAGCCGTATCGTCGTGCCTGTCCAATCGTAAACCTTGTTAAACTCCTTTGCTTCCAACACTTCCGAAATATTTGAGGCAACGATTTCTCTCTGAAATCTATTTTTTATTGGATTGGATGTGAAAATAAGTAGCCCCAGGCCAATCAACAAAAGGGGAGCTAGCTTCAAAATAGTACTCCGCTTGAAGGTGCTTAAAATCCCAAAAAAAACAACCAGGGCTGTTGCCACTATAATGATCTTTGACGCCAGCAATAATAGAAAGACCGAGAGTATTGCGAGCGATAAAAGGCTCAAAACACTTCTTTTTTGTTTGAATAGAAGGAACAAAATGGACAAAGAAACAAACACAGATACATAGATGGCATTCAGGTCCAGTGGGGCTACCAAGGCATGGTAAAAAAACACCTCCGTATGTCCAGAACCATAAATAACCGCGGCCCAAATCACAAGAAAAACAGCCAACAATGCCAGCGAAAGTGAAAACCAATACAAGATTTGGTTTCTTGTCTTGACACTTAGGGTCGGCATTGCTATAAATGCTATGGGAATGAGTATCATGGCCAGCTGCCGTTCCAAACCACGAAGTGAATTTTTCAAATCTGATGTCCAGGCCAAAGACACCGCCATTAGCACATAAAAAAGCATGGGAACCCATAAGGCTTTATCGAACTTAAGTCCATGAAATTTTAAAGAAGCGAGCGATATGGCTAATAAGGCTATGAGCAGCCCTGTACTAAAGCCATAAGCCAAAGGAAGCGCCACCAGAAGAGCGGCAATTATAACCGCATAGGTGTTTTGAGAAGTAAGAATTTTACTTGTTCTGTTCATAGGTTTTCTCCATAAACGCTAGGTAGGCATTATTGATGATTTCCCAGGAAAACGAATTTTTAATTTTATTAAAATTATTGGTCAACAAGGCATCGAAGTTCTCTTTTGTCTGTATTTTTTTTAATGCTGAAGTGACATCAGCGGCATTACTGAAATAGAAGGCATCTTCATTTAAAATGGCCTCGTTGAATTGATTATCATGTGCCACAATAAGCGATTTGCTGGCCATGGCCTCTAGTAAAGAAGGATTGGTTCCTCCTACGGTGTGTCCATGAAAATACACTTTGGAATAATAACGGAGATTATTTAAATGTTCCAAATTATATATTCCTCCTAAAAACCGAATGTTCTTTTGGTCTTTGAACTTTTCTTTCATGGCCGCGCCAAATTTATTAGTATCGTGTTTCCCAACAACCAAAAACGGAACCTCATCATTCATGGCGGCAACTCCATCTAAAATAGTTTCGATATTGTTCTCCGGTTCCAACCTGGCGATGAGCATATTATATCCGTAAGGTTCCACATTATATTCTGAAATTATTGTCTTGTTAGGATTTTCAAAAAGTGTTGATCCGTAAGCGATAAACTCCGACGGTACCTTGTATTTCTGCTTCAAATAATCCTGAATTCCAACCGAATCGGCAATCAAATAATCACTTCCTTTAACGGCCAATCCTTCGGCATATTTCAGGAACCACTGTACCTTTTTGCTGTACTTGGTTCGTTTCCATTCCAGACCATCCATATTGGTGATCACGATAGCGTTACTTGGCATACGCCAATGCCAGACTGAGCTACTGGTATATCCTAATTGAAGAATAATGTCGAAATCTCTTTTCCTTGAATCTTGAATACAGTTAAAGTCGTATACAAATTGTCCTACTGTTCCAATCTTGTGTTCCGGATCGTTGCAGTGAATCAATCTCACGCCCTCAAATTCATCTTCTTGATAGGGATGATCGTGTGAACAATATACCCAGACATCATGCCCTTTTTTCTTCAGAAATACTGAAAAAAACTCTGCAAATTGCTCAAATCCACCGTGGTAATTAGGTATCCCCCTCGTTCCTATTATTCCTATTTTCAAGTCTTGTTTGTTTTAATGCAAATGCGCCTCCTATTACGAGAGTTGCCATATCGTATGGTTTAAAAATTCCCGTCACCACAAAGCTAGAGATTAAAATATAAAAGGTACAAGCTACGAGCAGGTTGTTTCCTATTATTTGGAGCTTGTTCCGTTGTGAGGCATAAGCAAAAGAGTACAGATATAGCACCATCAAAAAATAAATAATCAACCCAAATATCCCTGTTTTCAAATATAGATAAGCGAAACCGTTATGAGTAAGGGATAAATGTTGAGTCATTTCTCCATCCAACTTAGCCTCAAAGCCTATGTCCACAGTAGATCCAAAACCCTGTCCTGTAAGCCATTGTTCGGCTTTATCGACTTCCCCATATACCATGTGTGCCTCATAGGCCCGCCAATGCTTCCATAGCACCCTTCTATCTAAACTAGTTACGTCTACATTTTTTAAGCTGAAGCTTTCGTCGAAGGAATTCTTTAGCTTAGAAAAGAACGAATCAACCACCACACCGTTCTCCTTTTCTGGTTCGTAATTGCTCAAAATGGCTATCCCAATGGAACCAAGAATAAGCATTCCAGCCAAAACGATGGCGCTCTTTTGGTTCAGTTTTAAATATCCATAATAAGCCATGGACATTGAAATTACCACCAAAATCATCGTGCGCGAGAAATAGAACAAGAAAGAGACCGCCAGCATGGCCACCATAACCTGATAGAAAAACTTATACCTAGACTTCTTCATAGGTAATTCTTTCACGCAGATAATGATTATTAACGCTAAGCTTTCCACATGATTATACCTGCCAAAATAGGTTCTAATTCTAGTGGTGTCCGCGGGTATGATCGTAAAGTTAGCCGCCATCTTGAATAAATGCATAAAGGCAAAATAAAAGCCCATTAGCACTATTATATTGAGAAAAGACCTCTTATTCTCAAGCCGCATCGTAATAAAATAGCCTGAGGCAATTACCGTCATTGGCCTTAAAAAATAGACGAGGTCCTTCGTAAAATAATAGTAATCATTTTCAGGGTTAAGCACCGTTATCGAACCAATAAGTACTAGTCCAAATAGAAGAATAAGAAGTAAGGCAGCGCTACTGGATATGTTTTTTCTGAAACACAAAACAGCTACTGCCAATGAAACCCCAAAAGAGAGCTCCACATTGGCCTTTTGAAGCGACCAAATAAGTGCTATTAAACATAATTTATAAAACCACTGCGCCATTACAGTTTTGTATTGTATAACTGGTTAAACTTTTTATACATAGCTGTAGTTGAATAAGTCGCTACAGCTTTTTGAAAGGCCTTTGCCTCTATTTTTTCCTTCTTTTCACTTTGCTCCAATAATTCAGAAATGGCGTTTGCCAATGCCAATTTATCATTGGGAGGAAATAATATTCCGGTTTCATTATGGTCAATTACGGTAGAAATCCCTCCAATATCAGATCCAATTACCGCCCTTTTTGCCAACATGGCTTCGACCACAATAAGTCCAAAGGATTCTGGCTCTGTAGAAGGTACAATAACCAAATCCAACGATTCGAGCACCGCGAAGATGTTATCTTGAAAATCTACGATATGCACCCTATCTGTAAGACCCAGTTTCTGAACTTCGTCTTGTAAGTTAGTTAAATAAAATTCTTGGTTTGGTGGTGTTGAACCCACAAAACACAACTTCGTGTTTGAATACTTTTCTGAAATTTCCTGAAATGCCTCCAACAACAAATGATGTCCCTTCAACCTATTGATACGGCCCACAAGTCCAATTAAGAATTCTACATTGGTGGATTGGAAAAGCTCTTTTCTAATCTCAGTTTTTAGTTCTTCGGAAGTGGCCGCCTCATTGCGATCCACACCATTTAAAATTAGCGTGGACTTCTTTTCAATTTTTTTCGACATCCCGTTATAGAATTGCTGGGTCGCCAATGAATTATAGACAATATGGTCACTAAACCACTGTAAAACAGTCTTAAAAAAGAAACTCGCAATTTTAGGCCGATCCATAATTTCATGAACATGCACTATATGCTTCGGTTTATGAAAAACCCCGTAAAGGGCGCCAAACATGGTGGCCAGCGTATTGGACTGTACACTACTTATTTCAATTCCTTTAAGTTCGTTCTTTAAGATTTTCTTTGCCTTAAAATAGTCCCGAAGTAAGCCAAAAAAATTAAGCGATTTAAGCATGGACCGTGTTAGTTTTACAACTGGCATCTCAATAATTTGAATTCCTTCGGCTTTCATAATGTCCTTCAAAGGGCCCTCTCCCAATGGAAGACACACGATAGGATGGTATTCCTTGCTTTGTTTTTGCATTTGTAAAACTAAAGAAAGGAGCACCTTCGATGAGCCATACATATCGTTGGCAATGCTCACAAAAAGTATGTTCTTTTTACTTTTCATAGGCGAAGTGCTCAAAGTCTTTTGGATAGAGTTGATAGATCATTTTTTTTTCCTGGTCGCATAGTACTTTTACTTTCTTTTTTGAAAAAACTTTACTCAGGCTCAAGTTTAATAATAAGGCCGGGTTGGTGACGAGCGATGTAAGCCCTCTCTTCAATCCCTTTTCCGATTTGTTGACATGTGGCATCTCTTTACCTTGCAGTCCACTTTTCCTTAACACAGGGGCTATATCTTCAGAAATTTGCTCCAATTTGCCCACATAATCCACTAATAGTTTTCCGTCATTACTATATAAATAGTCGTATTGTGCCTGATAAAAGAAATGATCCTCTTTCACTTTTTTGACCAGTACTTTTTCAATGAACTTTTCTACAGAAATGATTCTGGAATACCCTAAGTAATGATACAATGAAAGCACACGCGCATAAGGGTTTCTAACGAATGAAAATTTGAAAAACGAATCAAAGGTAGCCTGGTCTGCATAACCTAAAGAGACATAATCTTTTGCTCTCAAGTGCGCTAAGCGATGAGGGCCTTGTTCATGCGGCTTCTTTATGCGCATCAATAGCGTATGTCTTTGGTCCCAATTCAACCCTAAGTCCTCTAAAAATAAGGTCTCAATACTCTGCCCTGCCACTTTTGGGATGTGTACGAATATGGTTTTATGTTTGGTGCTAATCATTACGCTTTATTATCTGCATTTACCCCAGGTTCCATTTCTTTGAAAGATCCATTCCAATCAAGGTTCCCGTTTGTTTTACGTCTTCCTTAAAGTAATCTTTCAAGCGGTTGTAGGTTTTTGAATCCAATTCTTGTTTGGGAGCTTCTTTATAAAAAAGCTGTTCCTTTATTTTCTCTCTGGTCTTTTCGGGAATAATTTTTGTGATCGACTTTTTTACTTTTTCCGAACGTAGCACATCCAATAAGCCTTTGTTCTTAACTTGTTTTGAAGCATTAAAAGTTTCTCTGGACAAATCTCCATCCAGAGATGACACTCCAAGAAAATTAAAAATATCATTCATAGATTGGGCGCTGTCTTGTGTCCAATCTTCAGTAATAATTACTTTAATTCGGTTCCTGCTGAATACATCAAAATAAGCTTTCAATTGTGAATAATACAGTCCCATTTCCAGGTACATATTTCCGCCTCCCCAAATACTGTTTTTTTCAGAACTTAGTGATTCTTCAAAAGACGAGGACTTATCATAACCAGTGTGGTAGTGCATTAAATAATGACTATAGGCCCGTTCTATCGGATTCCGAAGAGTGACAATAAGTTTTGCTTCTTTATTATAGTCATAAATTCTTTGAGCCGTCAATTTGTCCCACATATAAGAAGGACTTACCTCACCTTTCTTCTGATTCGCTTTGGCCCCAAAAAAGAGTCCATTATAGATCCTCTCAGACTGGATGATCTTCATATGATATTCCTTTCCAGGTTCGGGTTCAAGATATACTTCCTTATCGAGAGATGCTACTTTTGAAAAATAGTTGCATTCCTTAACGCTTGGCAAAAAAACCTCCGGATGCTGTAGCAAATAATTGTACAAGGAGGTGGTCCCTCCACGGGCCACTCCAACAACAAAAAAATCTACCGGGGTTGCTTTCATTTTAGTGTTAAAAATGTTGAAATGTTGTCTTTCCTATAAATATAAACGGTGGTCAGGACGTTCCAAAAAATCGTCGAGATACTTGTCGCAATTGCAGCTCCCAAAATGTCGTACTTAGGTATTAATAGTAAGTTGAGGGTTATGTTTATGGCAAAAGCGGTTACTAAAATTCTCTGAAACACTACTTGTTTTCCCGTCATGTTCATATAAACCCCCACCGAACCACATAGTGCATTTACCGCCTGGCCAATTAATAACACGATCAGCGCATTTCGAGCCAAGGTATATTCGGGACCAAACAGGTTGAGAATGAAATCTGAAAACAAAAACACGATCAGTATTGCCGGAAATGTTAAAACAAATATGAGGCGTGTAGATTTTTTAATCCCACTCTTTAAACTATCAAAATCCTGTAGGCTATACCATTCGGCAAAGGTTGGAGCGTAAACGGTGTTAACCGAAGCCAGAACCAATGACAAAATCGTGGTCAATTTTATGGCTACAGAATAATAAGCAACTCGTTCAAAACTACTGTACTTGGTCAAAAGAATAACATCTACGCTTTGCATTAACAAATAGGTGATGGCACTAATGGCCATGGGTCCTGAGCGCTTAACAATGTCCTTGTAGGTAATCTCCTCTGTGCTTTCAATAGTTTTGGTTTTCGAAAAATAGTAGAATAAATAGAGCGTCGAAACCACACCTAAGAAAAAGAAATTCAATAAGAAAACCTCTACTAAATACTGAGGGTTGTTGGTGAAATATAACACTAAAATGGCCCCAAAGAAGAGTGCATATCGTAAGATATTCCTATAGATTTCGGATATATATATTTTATTAATCGCTCTAAAAACGTCTATATTGAGCAATGTAATTCCGTAGAAAAACAGCGCAAAAACTGAGTTAATAACCAATCTGGAAACTTCTTTGTCAAAGACCTTGTTAATAAACTGGGGGTTTAGAAAAGTAATCGTTAAAAAAAAAAGAGTCGCCAGAACCAAAACAATGACCACCATTTTGCCATACACCTTTTTTAAATAAGGTAACGAATCGTGGGCCTTAAGATAACCGGAATAATAAATCACCGATTGATGCATTCCAAAGACACAAATTCCCCCTAAAAAGATCAATAAAGCCCTGCTAAAATCATATTGACCAACATGAGCGGCGTCAAAGTTATTAGTTAAAAACAAGGTTAGGCCGAAGAACAGAAGCATTCCGGCTATTCTCAAAAAAAGCACGTAAATGCTTTTAGAAACCAACGGGTTCTGGAGAATGTTTCTTATGCTTTCTATGGCTTTCATTAGCGTTCTTTCAATGACAGCGGGCTACCTATTTTTCAGCCAGCATCGGGAGAGTTTCGATGGAAGTTTTTGGAAGTAGAAGCTTCGGCTCGGTTTAGTGTCAAACGAGTGATTTACTTCCCAAAATTCCAATTAAGAAACACCCTCTTCCGCATACATTTTCCCTTTTCTGTATATGCCTCTTACCACAAAAAATCCGACGTATAAAAACACAAGAAATATAGGAAGGAGTGTTTTCTTTTTATCTGAAAACGATGAAGTCCTATAAAAGCCCGGATTGTTAACCAATGCAACGACTTGATCGTACTTGACCAGTTCTCTTTTAAGCTTCTCATTTTCTTCAATTAATTCCTTTTTCTTGTCAATTAATTGATGCAGGTTATTGTTTTGTTGTGACTTGAAAAACACCTGACTTGGATTAGGGTCTCCTTCATTCTTCCCGGCATATTCGTCAAAAATCGCGTCGATATTTGCGATACTTAAATCGTTTCTTTCTAATCGTAACTTGGTTTCTGCACTAACAATTTCCTTAGTTTCATTATAGGTCTCATTACTATTGAGGTAGTTTAAGATCTTTTCTATTACGGTAAGGTCATTTTTAGAAGTCGACAAGGTAATTCGGTGGTAGGAATATTCGGGATAAAAGACTTCAGAAATAAGTAGGTCCTCTTCAAAATCCGCTTTATTGAGGTAGGAGTCTAAGCTTCTATCACTGGTCTCTGTTTTTTCAAGCAGATCCATGATATTCACTATAGGCTCAATCATAACATCGTCCAGATCCGGAGTTTCAGTATCAAAACCGTATTGCTTTAAGAATCTGTTATCGCCCTGTTTATACTTAACATTTAACAAGTCTATGGCGTTATATACATAACTCGAGCTGTCAAAATTATTCTGAACAATCATTTTCGCCTCTTTAGTTGGAGTGATGGTTCTTTGCCAGTATTGACCTCCAAAATAGCCACCAAGAATCAATATTAGTAAGACAATCCAATGCTTCACTATAAATCGAAACCCTCTATATATGCTGGCTAACAGTCCATGATAGGCTTTTGTTAATTTGTCTAAAACGAGAAATAAGTCTATTTCTTCTGGTTTATTATCTGCCATCGTCTATTGTTTATGGTTCTTTATTAATTGTTGCAAACTGTCCTTCCAATCGATCATTCGTACACCGAAATTGTTTGAGAGTTTGTCTGTATTTAAGATGCTATATGCGGGTCTTGCTGCAAAAGTACGGTATTGCTCGGTTTTTGCAAGTTTTACATTTTTTATTTGCTCAGAAAAAGTGAAAATTGCTTCCGCAAAATCGTACCAGGTTCCACTTCCTTTATTGCTGAAATGATATAGCCCATATAGTTCATTTTCAGTGCTAGCGATCTCTAAAAGGGCCACTGCTAGATCGTTGGCATTGGTAGGTACTCCAACCTGCTCGGTGGTTATAGATAAGTCCCGTCCCTCTTCAGCAAAACGAAGCATTGAATTCAAAAAGTTATGTCCGTATTGAGAATACAACCATGAGGTGCGAATAATCAAATGCTTGTCGCAAACTTCCTGAATGTATTCTTCCCCTTTTAATTTTGAAGCTCCATAGCTATTAATTGGGTTGGTTGGATCACTTTCTAAGTAAGGGGTTCTCTTTTCACCATCAAAAACATAATCTGTAGAAATATGAACTAGCAGGGTGTTGCTATCCGCACAGGCCTCTGCCAGGTTTTTGGCTCCAATGGCATTGGTTGAAAAAGCAGCATCTTCTTCACTTTCGGCCTTTTCCACATTGGTATAAGCAGCGGTATTAATGCAATAGTCGAAGGATTGATTCGCAAAAAACTCTTTCACGGAGTCCCTCTTAGCCACATCCAACTCACTCCTATCGGCAAAATGAAAGTTGAAGGCTGGATAGTTTAAAGAAGCATCCTTAAGACATCTTCCCAATTGACCACTTGCGCCGGTAACTAGTATTTTCTTCATCGAATGGCTTCCTCATAAGTGGGAAGTTCTAGATCTTTTTCTGAAACAATAAATTCTTCCTCCGAAAGATGCCAGTCTATAGACAAGGTTGCGTCGTTGTAGATGATTCCAGCTTCCGATTCTTTGTGGTAGAAATTATCGCATTTATAGCAGAATATGGACGTTTCAGAAAGTGTTATAAATCCGTGTGCAAAACCCCTGGGAACATAAAGTTGCCAATGGTTTACATCATTAAGCACTACCGAAAAGGACTTTCCAAAACTTTCCGAATCCTTCCGCAAATCTACCACAACGTCAAGGACCTCCCCTTTGGCCACTCGAACCAATTTGGCTTGAGCCATTGCTCCAGTTTGAAAGTGTAGGCCGCGCAAAACTCCACGAGTAGAGCAAGACTGATTGTCCTGAATAAATGGCGTTGTAATTCCAGTAGCTTTATGAAAGGCTCTTTCATTGAAGGTTTCAAAGAAAATACCTCTTGCATCTTTAAAAACTTTTGGCTTTACAATAAAGCAATCGTCGAGTGGTGTGTTTTGAATCTCCAAAATTAGTCCAGTTGCATTAAATGTTTACCATAACCACTTTTTAACAAAGGCCTGGCTAATTTTTTGAGTTGTTCCTTATTAATGAAGCCCATTTCATAAGCAGCCTCTTCAATGGCTCCTATTTTTAATCCCTGTCGTTCCTCGATGACCTCAACAAACTGAGACGCCTGCATCAAAGAGGCGAAGGTTCCTGTATCCAACCAGGCCGTGCCTTTGTCCAATATGCTGACATTTAACTTTTTATTCTGAAGATATACGTTATTCACATCGGTTATCTCCAGCTCTCCCCGAGCGCTTGGCGCAATACTACCAGCTATGTCTACCACACTGTTATCATAGAAATAGATACCTGGAACGGCATAATTAGACTTAGGGTGCTCTGGTTTTTCTTCAATGGAGAGTGCTTTTCCTTCAGAATCAAACTCCACAACACCATATCGTTCCGGATCATGAACATGGTAGGCATAGATGATTCCTCCATCAGGATCGCTGTTGGCCTGTAGCAATTTTTTGAGGCCACTTCCGTAAAAAATGTTGTCTCCCAAAATAAGAGCCACTTTATCCTGCCCTATGAAGTCCTTGCCAATAATAAAAGCTTCCGCAAGACCATTGGGATGCTCTTGAACAGCGTATTGAAAATCGCAGCCATATTTTTTACCATCCCCCAACAGTTTTTCAAACAAGGGTAAATCCTGGGGTGTAGAAATAATCAAAATCTCCCTAATACCACTATAAATAAGCGTTGACAAAGGGTAATAGATCATAGGCTTGTCGTAAACTGGCATGAGCTGTTTACTCACCGCTAAAGTAAGTGGATGTAGCCGTGTGCCAGAACCTCCAGCCAAAATAATTCCTTTCATTAATTTATGATTTAATATGCCACAAAGGTAGAAACAACAATTTCAACAATTTCAATATAATTGTAATAATTACAATCGGTCGGTATTATCTAGATACCATTGTACCGTTTTTAAAATCCCGCTTTCAAAGTTCTCATCGGCTTTCCATCCCAGATCATTCTCAATTTTATTGGCATCGATGGCATATCGGAAATCATGACCCGGACGATCACTAACAAAGCTAATTTGTTCTCTATACGAATTATCCTGAGGCTTAAGCTGGTCCAGTATGTCACATATGGTGCGAGCAATATATAGGTTTTTGCGTTCGTTGCGGCCACCAATATTGTAGGTTTCTCCAAGCTCTCCCTTGTCCAGTGTGAGCTTAATCCCCACACAATGATCCCATACATACAACCAGTCGCGAATATTTTGACCATCCCCATAAATAGGAATTGGCTCACCCGAAATGGCTTTTCGAATAATAGTAGGAATTAATTTTTCCTTATGTTGGTTCGGACCATAATTATTGGAGCAATTTGTAGTCACCACGGGCATTCCATAGGTATGAAAATAGCTTCTCACGATAAAATCGGATGAAGCCTTCGAAGCGCTATAAGGACTATTGGGGGCATAAGAGGTTTCTTCGGTAAACAAACCTGTTTCGCCAAGGGTTCCATAGACCTCATCGGTTGAAATATGAAGAAATCGCGCGTCTTTAAAATCGTTCTTAATCTGGTTTGGGCCATCCATCCATGTCTTATAGGCCGCATGAAGAAGGTTAAAGGTTCCAACAATGTTGGTCTCAATAAAGGCGCCAGGACCCGTTATAGAGTTATCTACATGAGATTCGGCCGCAAAATGAACCACCCGATCGAATTGATGTTTGTCAAAAAGTTCCTGGACCAATGTGGCATCACAAATATCTCCTTCCACAAAATGGTAATTTGAAAGATGTGACACACATTCCAAATTCTTTAAGTTTCCAGCGTAAGTAAGCTTATCCAGAACAAATATCTCATCTTCATAATTGCCAAGGGCATATTCTACATAATTGGAGCCAATAAACCCTGCGCCACCAGTAACTAAGACTTTGTTGTTTTTCAAAATATATTTTTAGATTAGCCTAAAGCTAAATTAACACTCCTTTTCCTATTTTTTATTGACCAAACGGTTCTCATCCAGTCAAAGTATTATGCCAAAATTTGACGTAATATTTTTTCAGTAATTAAGTAAGTAGGCTTCACTCCAGTGGTACCCAAACCACCAGATGCCAAAGTACTTCCTGTTTCCAAGGGGTTGTCACTGGCATAATAAGCATAGCGTACATTCACCTTTGGATTTATGCTGCTCCTAATTCGAGAGGCAGATTGAATTGCTTTTTGATAATGCGCCCCCTCCATTTCGAGACCAATAACATTCCAGGTCGATTCATGGAAAAAGCGTAAAATATCTCTATTCTGAAGCGATGTGCCCAGCACCGTAATCATAGCACCAGAACAAACGCTAATACCGTCTTCTATAAAGTCACTTTTCTTCAATTTGTTCTTAAAGGGATAATTATCTGCCGTTCCTTCGAAAATATGTGCCGTTGGAATCATAATATCTCCTTTGCCACCTTCTAGAATACCAGCTTTACCCATAATGGAGATCGAATCTACATTGAGTAGTTTTCGTTGACCATTAATAACGATGGGTTTTAATAATTCGTCCATTGTTTCGTAAGCCTGCTCTCCAAAAGCATAGTCCATTACAATAATAACGGGTTTTGCCCCTCCCTTATCAACTGTCTCCAAAGCGGGTTCAAATGAAAAAAGGGAATCGGGAATTGCGGCCGTATCAAAAATTTGAACATCGATATTAGTCCCACTTTCATCTTTGAGATACATCATCCCGTGAGTCGTTGCTTTCTTACTTACTTTTTCACGTAATTTTTCGTTTCCAGAGTCGCTTAACACCTCAAAAAGCTCAAAAGACGTCATGTTTTTACTCTCGGTAGTGAGCGCAGCTTTCGCAAACAAAGTGTTCATAACACTGTGCATATTTGCACTAATTATATGAATAGGCCTATCCATTAACTTCTTGCCAGACAAGACTTCCTTAATACGATCCGCCCATTGTTCTCCGTGAATATGGTGGCCTAATCGTTCTCTAAGAACGGGACTAAATGTAATAAGGCGTTTTTGATCCTTCTGATCTTCTGCAATGGCTCCTTTTCCTAAATAATAAATGATCTTTAAGAAACGATGTTCATCTTCCTGGCAGGCAAAGTCATTATATACTTCATTGACTTCTTCAAACGTACGTCCCAGAAAATTGGCCGTATGCGTTAAAGCAATTTCCTTTTCCTTTTGAGTTAAAGTTCCTTTTTTCAGCACTGCCTCCTCTAGTTTGGCCCAGTCTCTTATAAGCTCTCCATCGTCATTGACCAAAACTTGCTTCATGATCTTATGCGATTCGATATACAAAAATGTGAGGTGGGTTAGCACATCGTAAATTTCGCTGCGGCCTCGCGTAACTTCAATATTCATTTGCTCATCGTCTATGCGATAGCAGTTTCTTCGTCGTTTAGCGGGAATAATAGGCTTAAAGTGGGAGTTTTTATAACCTTCATCACTGGTTAGATTGATAAAACGACACTCCTCAATTCCATACGGAAGTCGATCCATCACATACAAAAGGCCTTGTAATTCAATTTTTTCTTCGGCAATGGAGCCGTAAATTTCCGGTCTTAATATCAACAAGGAATCTCGTAACGTTTCTCCAGAAACTCCCATAGGCTTATAAAAGCCGCGGTTAAAGAGATGGCGCATGGTGATGTAAAGCCGTTCAATGGCGCCACTACTTTCCTGGGCGCGGGTACGGGTGTGTTTTCTAATAATACTCATTAAAAGGCAAAGATAACACTTATTTTAGGCTTGCAGGCTAATGAGTTGATCTGCAATTTTTCGGTCATTGGACAAACGCGGGATTTTATTTTGCCCACCCAACTTGCCTTGTGACTTCATATAGCGGTTAAAGGTATTAGGTTGAAGACATCTTATTTTTAGTTTCTGAAGCACTTTCCCTTCAGTCAAATCGAAGTAATAGCTATTCTGTTTTCGCATAGAAGCCTCAATAAAGTCTATAATATCTTCCAAATGGTCTGGTTCCGAATCGAACTCAATCAACCATTCGTGATAGGGTAGCTCTCCTTCATTTGTGTTGGTTTGTGGAGCAACGGTAAATTCGGTGATAGAACAGTTATATTTCTCCACGGCCTCCCGCATAGCCTGCTCCACCTCTTTTCCAATTACGTGCTCTCCAAAGGCCGAAATGAAGTGCTTAATACGCCCACTAACAATCAATTTATATGGTTTTAAGGAAGTGAAAATCACCGTATCCCCAATATTATAGCCCCACAGCCCTGCATTCGTAGAAATAATCATTACGTAATTAACTCCTAGCGCCACCTCACCTATGGTCAATCGCTGCGGGTTATCTTCAAAAAATGTGTCGGCCTCCACGAATTCATAGAAAATTCCAGCGTTAAGCTGCAATAATAAGCCCTTGTCGTTTTGTTTATTCTGAAAAGCAAAAAACCCTTCCGAAGCTGGATATAGCTCAATGCTATCTACTTTTCTGCCTATTAAATTTTCAAATTTACTTCGGTAAGGCTCATAATTAACTCCTCCATAAATGAACAAGTTAAATTCCTTAAAGAGATCCCCCACTTTTTTCCCTGTGGCGATTTGAAGTCGTTCAAAATACATTTGTACCCAAGAAGGTATTCCACTAATCACCGTCATATTTTCTCCTTTGGTTTCGTCCACAATAGCATCTACTTTGGCTTCCCAATCCTCTATGCAATTGGTTTCCCAACTGGGCATCCTGTTTTTTACCAGATAGTTAGGGACATAATGAGCGACAATTCCTGAAAGACGGCCTACTTTTATTCCGTTTTTCTCCTGCATTTCGGGACTTCCTTGCAAAAAGATCATTTTCCCGTCAACAAATTTGTCATTCCCCGTTTCGTGAATATAACAGAGCAGTGCATTTCTTGCGGCTCGAATGTGAGATGGCATAGATGCCTTCGTAAGTGGAATATATTTGGCGCCAGAAGTAGTTCCCGAAGTTTTTGCAAAATAAAGCGGCTTCCCTGGCCAAAGGACATTCACCTCTCCTGCGACCATTCGGTCTACATAGCTCCTGAGTCCTTCATAATCGCGAATAGGTACCTTTTCGGCAAAATCCTGAGCCGAGGTAATCTCGGCAAATCCGTGGTCCCGACCAAACTGAGTGTTCTTTGCCTTGGAAATAAGGTTTGAAAGTACTTTTTCTTGAGTTTCGACCGGTTTTGAGGCCCAAGCATCCATGGCCTTAACTACTCTTTTTGCAAAGATTTTAGCTCCAAAAGACTTTAGTGACATACCTAATCGAAATCTATGAAATTAGTTGGGTTAATGGGGTAGCCATCGCTCCAAAGTTCAAAATGCAAATGGGGACCGGTAGTTAGTTCGCCACTATTTCCCACCGTGGCAATTACCTCTCCAGCCTTTACCAATTCACCTTGTTCCTTATGTAAAGATGCATTGTGCTTATAGATTGAAATGAGGTTATTGGTGTGTATTAAAACAATTACATGACCCGAGTCCGTGGTCCAATCTGCAAAAATCACTGTCCCGTCAGCCGCAGCCTTTACCGGGCTATCCTTTGCCGTAACAACATCCACTGCAAAGTGCTTTGTCTCTGGGTTGTAGTTTTCAGAAATGGAGCCATTTACCGGCGGAAAAAGCACGAAATTAATTTCCTCACTGTCGGTTAATGGGTTGTATTTATCCTCTTGAGAAACAATGTCTCTAAGAATAGAATCCCTTTTAGAGGGAGATAGGTCAACCCCTTCGACATCATTTTGCGCGGCTTCCAAAATAGAATCTCGGTTAAAGTCTACCGTTTTAACATCGCCGGTCAACACTTTTTTAATGGAGGCAATATATTGTCCATTTACGCTTAGCGCTTGTTGAAGAGAGTCGGTTTTAAAAGTAAGGTTCACGGCCTGTTTTTTCAAACTGGTAGAAGAATAGCCCGGGATATATTCTCTTAGTGGGGTGAAGGCTATTAAAACCGTAGTAATGGCAATAAGAAAAAAGGCAAAAACAGTACTAAAAACAAATACGTTTAAGCGATTGAGCTTGAAAGAAAAACGCTCTTCAAACGTTGCTTCATTAAGCACAACCAAGCGGTACTTGTGCAATAACTTTTTCTTTATATTTTTTCCTCTTTTTTCTTTCTTAGCCATCAAATATGGAGATTGAATACAAATGTAAGGGTTTAGCCCAAATGAGCCATGGGCATTAATTTGTTGTTAACAGAATTGTTTCTCTTTCCGCCATAGCTCAAGCCTGAAAAACATCTCAGTGAACGCACGAATCTTCTATTGAAAACGTCATATGTAAGGAATTCTTGTTACCTTTGTTCCATAAATTTCAGAAAAATGGATGTATTGATATTACCCCTGGCCATTGGTCCTTGGCAAATTGTTTTAGTTGTGCTCATTGTCTTGCTTTTGTTTGGAGGAAGAAAAATTCCTGAATTGATGAGAGGTTTAGGTAGTGGGATTAAGGAATTTAAGGATGCGTCCAAAGAAGATGACAACGCAGACAAAATAGAAGATAAAAAATAATTTCTGATGTTTTCAGAAACAAAAAGCCCGAAGTATCTTGATACTTCGGGCTTTTTCATGAGTTTGATCCTTATTCGATCGTGGCCGATTTCAGAATAGATTCCAATTCAAACTGCAAATCTCTTTTTTCCACAGAAGGGGCATAGGTAAAGCCCTCCAGAATTAAGTATCGGTTGTTCTTCTCGTCTTTAACGGCATAGTTCAAAAATGGTCCTGCCATCCATTCATCCTGCACGGTCCAGGTCCCTTTGCTCTCATAAGCAAATTTCCCGTCAATTTCAGCATCAAACAAAAAGGGCGCATAAGACGCTTCAGTAATAAATAAACCGTCTCCTTCAACAGGCAAGTAGCTCGAGCCAATAGAATCTCTAATGGTAATAATGTCACCAATAACAGCACTATCCTTACCTATGGCGGACAAAGGTACCTCATAGACCAAAACATTGGTCGTGCCGTCCTTTAGGTCTTTTCGGAACCAATAAAATTGATCGCTGGCAGAAGCTACCCGATAGGCAGATGGTAATTTTAGCGTTACTCCAAAACGCTCATTAAGTGAATCTATTTTGAGTAAGGAAATATTGGAGCGGCGTTGTCTTTCTTTTATTTCTGAATCCTTGAAAGCCTTAACAATTTCTTCTTGTTTTTCATCAATGAGTGCGATGAGTTTTTCTTCCGAAGTGGCCTCTATTAATGCACCTATTTGAGGCTTCGCATAGACATCATTCATTAAGCCTACAGTGTCCTTTGTCGACAAACCAACATGAAGGAACGTCCTGGAGCTTCTGGCAAAACCCGTATGAGCTTCTGGGTTCATTTGGCTGATGGAAAAAATGGGTTCTTGTTGAGGAAGACCATCGGTTAATGCGGCAAAATGCTCTCTCACTTTTTCACCAACAGCTCCATTCCAAAGGTCATTGGACATGATCACCTGTAAATTATTAATGCGTCCTACGGATTCGGTCAAATACCTTCTCTTTTCTTTGGAAGTCCCTTGATCACAAGAAATACATAATAAGCAACAAGCAAGAACGGCGTATAATAGCGTTTTCATTTAGTAGTTTTTAGAGGGACATCACTTGTTTATTTTCAGAGTCATCCCTGGTTTTAATTTAGTACTGCTAATATCGTTCCACTTTTTTAATTGTTCCACGGTAATTCCCGGAAACTTCTGAGAAATGCTCCAAAGAGAATCTCCCGATTTTACTTTATAGGTCCCGTTTGTTGCACTCGTTGCCTTTGTCACTGTTGCTTTTTTCGTGCTGCTCGCACCCAGTTTTCGTGGGTAGATCGTAAGACGCTGTCCAATTTTAAGGCGATTGCTTCTCAATCCATTCCATCGTTTTATCTTGCTTACACTCACCCCGTATTTGGCAGCGATTTTACCCAAATAATCACCACTCCGCACACGATAGCGCAGTCTATCGCTTTGTTCAATGAGTTCGGGTAAAGGCTTTTCCCGCTTGTTAAACTCAGCCGTAGCGTAAGCATAAATGGCTGTTTCATTACTAACAAATTTTCCCATCGCCTCAACCGGTAATCTCAAGACGTAATTTTCGTCTTTAATCACCGGGATAATACCCAGTTTATAGGAAGGGTTAAGAAATTCTAGTTCTGCCAAATCCAGATTGGCCACCGTAGCCACCTGCTCTAATGAAATCTTTTGCTTCACCTTAACGGTATCGGTTGCGATATAAGGATATTTAGGGCCACTGCTTTTAAACCCATGTTCCTCGGCATATTCAAAAATATACATGGTAGCTAAAAATGCGGGCACATACCCGGCGGTCTCACGAGGTAAATTAGATCTAATGTTCCAATAATTTGTTCGTCCACCCGAACGCCTAATGGCCTTTGAGACATTCCCTGGGCCGCTGTTGTAGGCTGCTAAGGCCAAGTCCCAATCTCCTAGACTTCCATAAAGGCTCTGCAAGTATTTAGCAGCAGCCTCCGTTGCCATTATGGGATCCGAGCGCTCATCGACGTATGAATTTACTTCCAATCCAAACATCTTTCCAGTGCTAAACATAAACTGCCACAAGCCTTTGGCCCCCACTCTTGAGGTTGCTCTTGGGTCTAAGGCAGACTCGACGATGGCTAAATATTTCATTTCCAATGGCAATCCTTGTCGGTCCAATTCTTCTTCGAACATTGGAAAGTAGTAATCACTTAGCGCCATCAATTTGGCCATGGTGCGCCTTCTGTTTTTTAGGTATCCTTTAATAACACTTTCCAACGAAGGGTTATATTCAACATTAAAAGGTGTCCGCGCATTCAATTCTTTTAAACGTGCTTTAAGGAGTTCGGTGGAGAGCTCTTCGTATTCCACAGGTTCATAGTCCTGCTGTACCACGGAACCATATATTTCTTCAAATAAATCGTTATTATACAAAGTAGCGAGCCATACAGAATCCATTTGCCGAGCCAGGCCATGATCCTGAAGATCAAAAACTATAGAATCTCTTGTTGAAGTGGCCATGGTTGTTGTAGGCAGATCCGAACCTAAGCTCTGCACATTAATAGTGTCAACGATTTGTATCGTTTTAGACGGTAAGGAGTCGGTTACCTGTTCCTGTGTGTTCTCAGAAAGAGGCGTTTCTTGTGCGAGAATTATTCCGCAGAAAAAGGAAAGGAAAAAGGAAAGGTTTTTTGAATTCATATAATTAGTAACGCCTATGTGATTCTTAAATTTTGCTAAAAATAGGGAAATACAGGGATTCAGCAAGTTTTTAACGTTCATTAAAGGTGTAGAAACAATCCATAATAACGACTGTTTTCAACCAGAACATCCTAAAATAAACGAAATAACGACGACAGTCTTAACAAGAAATGGGCTTTTTAAGCCGAAGAAACTAATCTTCCAACATGGCCTGGATGCCTGGTAGTGTCTTTCCTTCCAACATTTCCAACATGGCCCCACCTCCTGTAGATACGTAACTTACTTTGTTTCCAAAATCAAACTGTTTTACAGAAGCCACAGAGTCCCCTCCTCCCACTAAGGAGAAAGCCCCATCTTTTGTTGCTTCGGCAATGGCATTGCAAATGGCGATGGTTCCATTAGCAAATGAGGGCATTTCAAAAACTCCCACGGGTCCATTGAATAAAATAGTTTTAGAGTCTTTGATTACCCGGGCAAAATCATCTCTGGTTTGTGGACCTGCGTCCAAGCCCATCCATCCATCGGGAATCATTTTAATATCGCTCGTATTGGTGTTTGCGTCATTCGCAAAATTATCGGCAATAATCGTGTCCTTAGGCAGATGCACTTCTACATTTTTTTGCTTCGCTAATTCCAAAATCTCTAATGCCAATGCCTGTTTGTCATCTTCAACCAATGAATTTCCAATGCTTCCGCCCTGTGCTTTAACAAAAGTAAAGGCCATGCCCCCACCAATAATTAAATGATCTATTTTATCAAGAATATTTTCAATAATTGTGATTTTGGATGACACTTTGGCTCCTCCAATAATAGCAGTAATGGGCTTTTGTCCGTCTTGGAGCACCTTGTTTACATTTACAATTTCTGCCGCTAGCAAACTTCCGAAACACTTTTGTCCTGCAAAGAACTGTGCAATTACGGCGGTAGAAGCATGCGCCCTATGCGCGGTACCAAAGGCGTCGTTAACATAAATATCACCCAAAGCGGATAATTGCTCCGCAAAGGCAACATTACCCTCTTTTTCTTCGGAATAAAATCTTAAGTTCTCTAACAATAAAATTTCTCCAGGTTGCAATTGCGCAACAGCCTCTTGCACCGTTTGGCCAATAGAATCTGCCACGAATTTAATATGGACACCTAAAACATCTGACGCCTTAGTTACAATATTTTGTAGAGAAAACTCGGTCTCTTTGTCTTTTGGTCTTCCAAGGTGGGACATCAAAATACAACTACCTCCGTCTTCCAGTATCTTAATGATGGTAGGTTTTGCCGCTTCAATACGTGTAGCATCCGACACTTGCAATTCAGCATCCAAAGGGACATTAAAGTCTACTCTAATGAGTGCCTTTTTGTCCTTAAAATTGAAGTCATTTATTGTTTTCATAAGGTCACTTTTGAAACGCAAATATAGGGCAAACTCCTTTGAAAAAACGACAGAATGAATAGGCAATTTGATTCTGTTAAATTACGTAGCTTTGTACATGGATTTTTCGGAAATCATAGGTCATGAGCATATCAAATCTCATCTTCAAACTACGCTAAACAATGGCAGGGTGGCCCATGCCCAGTTATTTGCCGGTTTGAGCGGAAGTGGTTTGTTGCCTTTGGCATTGGCATATGCCAAAGAGCTATTGTGTAGTCATCATGAAAAAGGATCTGAAGCCTACGAGAGATGTGCTAAAAACGTAAAGAGTTTATCACATCCCGATCTACATTTCGTCTATCCGGTAAATACCAACGATACGATAAAGAGAAATGCATTATCCGATTCATTTACCAGCGAATGGAGGACCTTTATTTCTGAACACCCGTACGGGTCTATCTATGATTGGTTCCGAGTGTTGGGCATTGAAAATAAGCAGGGAAATATTAGTGTAAAGGAGGCAGAAGAAATTTCTAAAAAACTTGCCTTAAAATCTTATGAAGGAGGATTTAAG
This sequence comes from Bacteroidota bacterium, assembly GCA_039028295.1. Classification (GTDB taxonomy): domain Bacteria; phylum Bacteroidota; class Bacteroidia; order Flavobacteriales; family Flavobacteriaceae; genus Aureisphaera. The sequence continues at coordinate 40,410 of JBCCIJ010000012.1, read as the reverse complement.
ATCATGGTCATTTGGATGGCCGATAAAATGAACACTGAGTGTGCCAATAAGATTTTAAAACTGGTTGAAGAACCTCCGGTAAAAACAGTATTGCTGTTGCTTACGGAAAATGAGGAGCGCATCATCAACACTATCCGTTCCCGATGCCAAACACTGCACATCCCCCTTTTATCTGAAAAAGATATCGCCGAAACACTAACGCAGAGGTATAAAGTTTCGGGGCCATTGGCCATCAAAACCAGCCGTCAGGCCCATGGTGATTTTAACAAAGCGTTGCATATCATTCAGAACGATGATCAGGATGTTATTTTTGAAGAATGGTTTGTCCTTTGGGTACGAACGGCCTTCAAAGCAAAGGGCAATAAAAAGTCTATCCAAGAGCTACTTCTTTGGAGCGAAATGATGGCGGGAAAAGGCAGAGAGACTCAAAAAAGCTTCCTTTCCTATTGTATGGAATTATTTAGGCAGGCACTTCTAAAAAACTATAAGGCCGATTCTCTTTTATATTTTGAAACGAATGATTCAAAATTCTCTATTGAAAAATTTGCTCCCTTTGTACATCAAAACAATATCTATGAGATTACAGCGGCTTTGGAGGATGCTTCTTATCATATTGAACGAAATGGGAATGCTAAGATCGTTTTCACCGACCTCTCCATTCAACTTACGCGACTCATTCACAAGAAAGAACTGGTATAACGGATCTTTATTCCAAAAGAATGCAGCATCAATATTATTTATCAAAAATCGCTTCAAATAAGCGCGTTTAAGCACACTTAAAATGTTTTTCAACCTAACAGGCGTCCGAGCTCTAATTGGCCAACCAGGTGCTATGAAAATTACTATTTCGTCTTTTTGAAGCAATAAATGAGCGAAGAAAACTCTGTAGATCTCATGGCGGCGAGATTGGATCGAAATCCTCTCCAAAATGCGCGAAGCGAAAAGTCATTTCCCGTTTTATATTTTTCTGAAAGGAGACTCACATAAAATGCATCAAATAACATGGGTTTGGTTTTTACCAATTGCAATTCGGATGAAAAAATGGAGCGGATGGAGTTTTGTGAAAAATGCCAAAGGTGTCTAGGCACATCATAAGCCGCCCAAAAATTTTGATAATGAATGGCGTCATGCGAATTAAAATTTGGAACCGCAATAATTAGAATTCCACCATCCACGATGAGAGATTCAATTTTTCGAATGGATGCTTCCAAATCGGGAAGGTGTTCTAAAACATGCCAAAGTGTAACCACATCAAATTTTTCTCCCAAGACATCCTCTATGGATGCTTTAAGATTGATGTTTTTGTTTCGGGCGATTGCTCTCGCCTTTTCGTTGGGTTCAATTCCCGAAATATTCCAACCCCCTTTTTGAGCCACCTTTAAAAACTCCCCTGTGCCGGCACCAATATCCAATAGACTCCCTTTACCATTATTTAACTTACGAATGAGGCTTCTTTTTTTATTTAAGGAGTAACCTTTTACTCGTTGGTACAAAAAAGCCATCAACCCCTTCTTAGCATCGGTATGAGAAATATAAGCCTCGCTCTCATAGTATTTGGAGAGGGTCTCAACCTGGGGTTGTGGATGTGTTTGAAGAAAGCCGTGCTCCTCATTTTGAATAAGTGAAAACTCCTCTCCCGAAACCAGGAAGTCCTTTATTTTTAGATGTTTATGGTGCTTATTCAACTTTCTTATTGCTCCTGTTCCACGTGGAACAATTAAATTTTAATATCATTTAATGCTAAGGCTTTTATCGCCCCATATAAACCAGCAAAACAGAAATATCATTTGGGGTTACACCACTAATTCGTGATGCTTGTGAAATAGTCACTGGCTGTATGCTCGTTAACTTTTCCCTCGCTTCATAGGACAAGGACTTAAGTTTGGTGTAGTCAAAATTGGCAGGAATCTTCACTCCTTCCAACCGGTTTAATTTATCGGCGTTTGCCTTTTCCTTTTGTATATAGCCCGAATATTTAATTTGAATTTCTGTTTGCTCTAAAACTTCGCGCTCCAAAGCATTTTCCTGAATGTATTTTTCCACACCTTCAATGTTTCGCATATCATCCATGGTAATATTGGGTCGAGAAAACATCTTAAACATCTTGTCACTTTGTCGAATAGCGGCCGAATTTTTAGCCTCTAAAATTGGATTTATTAAATCGGGAGCCACACTTGTGCTCTTAAAAAACTGTACGAATGCATCACTCTGCTTTTGTTTTTTCTCCATTTTTCTTAAGCGATCCTCCTTGGCGAGTCCAATATCAAATGAACGCGGTGTCAGGCGAAAGTCCGCATTATCCTGTCGCAAAAGGGTTCTATATTCAGCTCGGGAAGTGAACATTCGGTACGGCTCTTCTGTGCCTTTCGTGATTAGATCATCAATTAACACACCTATGTACGCCTCGTCTCGCTTCAGTATAAAAGGATCCTTTTCAACCACCTTAAGGTGCGCGTTAATTCCAGCCATCATCCCTTGAGAGGCTGCCTCCTCGTATCCTGTAGTTCCATTGATCTGGCCAGCAAAAAACAATCCCGAAACCAGCTTTGTCTCCAAAGTATGCTTCAATTGGGTTGGTGGAAAATAATCATACTCGATCGCGTATCCGGGTCTGAAAAACTTTACATTTTCAAATCCCGCACAAGCCTTTAATGCCTTAAACTGCACCTCTTCAGGAAGTGAGGTCGAAAACCCATTAATGTAATACTCGACCGTATCCCAGCCTTCAGGTTCCACAAATAATTGATGTCTATCCTTATCGGCAAACCTATTAATCTTATCTTCAATAGACGGACAATAGCGAGGACCAATACTCTTAATAGCGCCATTGAACATTGGCGAGCGATCAAAGCCCTCCTTCAGCAGTTCATGCACCTCCGTGCTGGTATAACTCATATGACAATCCCGCTGTTGCGTCAACGGCTTTGTCGCTTCTGAATACGAAAACTTTTGCGGATCCTCGTCTCCAGGTTGCACGATCATTTTCGAAAAATCTAAGGATCGACCATCCACTCTAGGTGGCGTTCCTGTTTTCATTCTTCCTGCCTTAAAACCCAAGTCGATCAAATCGGCCGTGATTCCAGTGGCCGCCTTTTCTCCCGCTCTACCACCGCCAAATTGCTTTTCTCCTATATGAATAAGACCATTCAAAAAAGTTCCATTAGTTAATACCACGGTCTTCGCCTTGATCAACAGGCCAAGCGAGGTTCTAACGCCAATAATCTTATCCTTTTCCGTAACAATTCCAGAAACCATTTCCTGATAAAAGTCCAAATTAGGAGTTCCTTCGAGCATTAAACGCCAAGTTTCGGCAAAACGCATTCTATCACTTTGCACTCTCGGGCTCCACATGGCAGGACCTTTAGATTTATTAAGCATTTTAAACTGAATCGCAGTTTTGTCCGAAACTATACCACTATAGCCACCCATAGCATCAATTTCGCGAACAATCTGCCCTTTGGCAATTCCTCCCATTGCCGGATTACAGGACATCTGAGCAATATTCTGAAGGTTCATTGTCACCAACAGCGTAGCTGAACCCATATTAGCCGCTGCGGCCGCCGCCTCAGAGCCAGCATGGCCACCACCTACAACAATCACATCATATTCTTTATCAAACATAGCATTCAATGTTCCACGTGGAACACTCTGGTTTTATTCCATAATAATCCTAGCTTATCTTCATTTCAATAACTAATTGATTTTCAGATATTTATATCTTTTAACAATTCCAAAGCCGAGTCTTCTTTCTCTCTCATTATCTTCTTCTGCTCATTGGTCTTATCCTTGTATCCACACAAATGCAGTACTCCATGCACAATTACTCGATGTAGCTCATCCAGAAAGCTCACACCCAATTCACTCGCATTCTCCGCAACCCGCTCGGTAGAAATATATATCTCACCATGCAATTCTTTTCCCAAACTATAATCGAAACTAACAATATCGGTAAAAGTATCGTGGTTTAAAAACTCCAGGTTTATGCCGTGAAGAAAGGTGTCGTTACAAAACACGAATGAGATATCTCCCAGCGTATATTCTTCCGAAGAAATTAATTGAGAAAGCCATTGAATGACCGCCGCGTCATCCACAAGTTGAAATTCATTTTCTGAAAAAAATTCAATCATTCTTACCGTTGAAGTACTTTTTTACCTCGGTCTTATATTTCTGGCGCAAAGGTAAGGCTTCTCTGTTAAGAATTTCTGTTGTATTGAAGTATTTCTTAATATCATCCGGCTGCAAGCGCAGCTCATTATTAAAGTTTCGTCTGTTGGTGGTAGATTCTCTTCGACTTTCCTGTCCCTGCTCAAAATCGGCTTCGTCCAATTTCAGCAACTCATACTCCAACTTCAGCATGCGCTCCAGCGTTCGCTGATTAAAGCCTTTATCCAATAACTGTTGCTCAATCCCTTCCATCTCCTTAATCAATTCACCACCCTTTCCATCCAATCCTTCCTTGCTTAACCGGTCCTTTAATTGATTACGCAACTGCTGCTGTTCCTTATATATTTCATATAAATCCCCATTGAGATCCTCATTATAGCCATCTCCATCTCCATTTTCCTGTCCCTCTTTTCCATCCTTTCCCCCTTCGCCTCCTTGTCCATCTCCGTCCTTACCAGATCTACCGTTCTCGCCTTCTCCACCATCACCTTCGCCTCCAGATTCTCCTTGTTGGCCTTGTCCCTCGCCTTCACCCATTCCTTCCTTCATCTTCTTAGAAAGACTTTCTTGCTTTTGAATTATATCCGGCAACTGAAATCCTTGTCCCTGGCCCTGTCCTTGACTTTGACCCGGCTTATTGCCTTGTCCTTGTCCTTGACCTTGGGATTGCATCTGCATCTGATTTTGCATATTATTCAATAAATCGCTTAAAAGAATAGCTAATTCATTGGCACCAGTAACCGTGTACTGTTGGCTTGCTACGCCATTACGAACCCTGTTTTCTGCTAACAGCTCCAGCGTCTTATCCAAATTAAAGCTCACATTCGTTAGTGATTCATTAATGACATTACTTATCATGGGTTGCCTCAAGGACAAAGCAAACAGGCTATCATCTATATGTTCAAAATTGAGTTTCAAATCGTTTTGAACATTTAACTTCTTTCCAAATGCTGCACTTCCATAGTCGGTTTCCTTGAAAACCTCCATTAAATCCTCCTGTTCGAAAGAGAAAACCACCAAATTGTCTAAAATCTGTCGTAACATTTCCACATCTTCCTGTAGCGTCTCCATCTGTCCGGATTGCATGCTCATTTGCATTTTTTTACCCATTTCCTTCATCTTCTCTCCTGCTTTCTTTTGGTTGCCAGATGCGCCTTTAGCATCCTGTCCTTCCAACTTTTCAGTAGCCTTTTCTTGCTCCTCCTTAACCTCTTGCTCTCCTTGTGCATCTTTAGGAATGTCCATGGGCTCCTTCAACCCCTCATTTTCTTTTTGTAGGTCTTCCATTTCCTTCTGTAAATCCTCAAACTTCTCATTGAGTTTCTCTTGCTCCTCCTTGGTATTCTCTTCCTCTGGTGCCTCTGATAGTTTTTCCTGCTCTTCTCCCAACTCAAATAACTCTTCGGCCAATTTTTCGGCCTTCTTGGTTACATAATATCGCTTGGTTAGCTCAACCAGCTGTTCTAAGTTTTTCTCTTGGTTCTTATTTTGCTTTGCCAATTTCTCGAGTTTCTCGGATAACTCTTCCTTGTCGATCTTTTCTTGTAATCGCTCCAATTCCTCTAACAACTTTTCATTCTCCTCCAGGCGCTCCTCATTTTCTTCCAGACGTTCTTGCAATTCTTCTTTGTAAGGATCGCTTTCCTCATTTTCCGGTTGAAATTTTTCCAATTCCTCCTTCATCTCTTTGGAGAAATTCTTCATCATTTGTTCCTGTTGCTTTTGTCTTTTTAGGAAGTTTTCAAGCTTCTTTTTGTCATTCCAATTGAGCTCCGTTTTTTCCTTTTGGAGCTTGTTAATTTCCTCTAACTTCTTTTCCTGATCCTTCAAATCTCTAAGCGATTTATTTAAGTCCTGGATATTCTCTTCTTGGTTCTTGAGTTGTTCAGCCTCTAATTCTTCTTTGGTCAATTTTCTGAAAGAATAAAACCCGCTCTTGGCAGATTTATAGTTATGTACAGCATCATTATCAAAAACTTCAAAATAATATTCATAGGCCACCCCTTCGGTCAATTGCAAATTCCCTGGGAAACTATAAACAAACTGATCTACATTAGACCTTCCCACCTCAATAGGAACTACCTGTGCGTCTTTCTCATCACTCTGAGGGTAATACACCAGTTGGAGCTTCGTGAGTCCGTAATCATCCGATACCTGGCCTAAGAAATAGGTCGTTTGCAAGTCTGTACTGTCCTGTTTAGAATCCACCGTTATTTCCGGATACTCGTCCCTTATCACCCCTAATGCAAAAGAAAGGTTCTCGTACTCCTTAAGGTCTTCATTTGAGGTAGTAATAGCATAATCCAATTTTCGGTAAACTCCTTTCCTAAAGCTGAACTCCTGTGCATTTGAGGAAAAGTCATAGGCCGTATCTCTCGTTTTTAATTGTACCAATTGCGTATTCCTTGTGTCTACATTCCATGTGACCGTAGTCCCTTCTGGAATGGTGGCATTACCCGTGCTCTTTAGAACTTCGTCTTTTCTACCCGTATAAGCAGGGTAATCCAAAACCATCTCAAAAGCCAGCAAAGAAGGGGTTTTTACTACTTCCAGGGTATACTCTTTAGAGCTCACTTTATTGGCATTCAACCGAAAGGTCAAAGCCTCACTGGGCTGTGAAAAGGTATACTCAAAACTGCCTGGGGCCGTTTGTTCCAAATAATAGGTCTCATTATTAAAGCTAATCGTAGCGTTCTCCGGAACCACTTCCCCTTCTGTAATCGCTTTGATGGTAAAATTCTTGTTTTCAATCGCCGTTAAGTCGTTATTAATAACCACAAAAGAAAAAGGGGCCGGGGGTTCATAGGCAGTATCATAATTAACGACACGCTCATAACTGTTCGAGAATAGGTCTCGATCCCAAAGAAGATGGACCAATAGCATTATAACCAGCGGAATGGCCGCATACTTCAAATACTTTGTGTTCTTAGTAAAATTAATAGCGCTCTTAAACGGAACAGGGCGTAACTCTCCCGCCTTTTGATCGATACTGGCGGCAAGCAGCTCGGATTCTCTTTGGTTTTGATTTAGCTGAATGACATTCAGCAGCTTATCGTTTACTTGAGGAAAGTGGTTTCCAATAATCTTTGAGGCGGCTTCGTAACCAATCCCGCGTTGCAGCTTAAATAGCTTAGCCAGAGGGAAGGCGATAAATCGAATAAACAGGCCGATCTCCACCAAGACAAAAGACCAGAACAACAAAGTACGTCCTAAGGGCTCCAACCAAAGAAAGTGTTCCACCAATAGTGTTATAATAAACCACAACAATCCAATGGCAAAAAAAAGGATTACCCCTTTAATTAATTCATTGGTATAGTATTTTTTTATAAACTGTTCCAGCTTTTGCTGGATGATGCTAAATGTACTCATTACTCATATTTACTGTAGAACAGAACTTCTAAAATAGCACAAAAATCACTCCAAACCGTATAATTGGGAAATACGGGTTAAAATTTAACAAAGAGCCTCTGTATTTTTGAGACGGGTTGGGGGCCTTGTGTCTAATTATAATACTGAAACGGGTTGGAGAAATCCCCATTTCAAGTCGGGCTTTCTATCACATTATCCATACCTTTGTGGATTCAATTAAAACAAACCTTAAATGGCTCAAAAAGTACGTGTTCGCTTCGCTCCCAGCCCAACAGGACCGCTACATATTGGTGGGGTTCGCACCGCATTATATAATTATTTATTCGCCAAAAAGCATGGTGGAGATTTTGTATTACGTATAGAAGATACAGACCAGACACGCTATGTAGAGGGCGCGGAAGCTTATATTGTGGAAGCACTGGATTGGTTGAATATCCCATTCGATGAAGGCCCGGGAAGAGAAGCTGGATTTGGGCCATATAGACAAAGCGAACGCAAGCACTTGTATAGGCAATATGCAGATCAATTAATTGCGAATGGTAATGCCTACTATGCCTTCGACACACCTGAAGAGCTTCAGGCCCAAAGAGCACAACATGAAGCTGAGAAAAAGACCTTCATTTACAATTGGCACAATCGCGAGCAATTGAACAACTCCTTATCTCTTTCGGAAGAAGAAGTTCAGGCAAGAATAACCGCTGGAGACCCCTATGTAATTCGTTTTAAATCTCCCAAGGACCAAACCCTCTATTTGAAGGACATCATTCGAGGGTCCATTACTATTGAAACTAAGGTTTTGGACGACAAAGTTCTGTTTAAAAGCGATGGAATGCCCACCTATCATTTAGCAAACATTGTGGATGACCATTTAATGGAAATCACTCATGTCATTAGGGGTGAGGAATGGTTACCGTCATTGGCATTACATCAACAATTATACGATGCTTTCGGTTGGCCAGCTCCCGAATTTGCACACCTGTCCCTCATTCTAAAGCCAACCGGGAAAGGTAAATTAAGCAAGCGAGATGGTGATGCAGGTGGTTTTCCGGTATTTCCTTTAGCCTGGAACCATCCCAATGGAGAGACCTTCATGGGATATCGAGAAGAAGGCTACCTTCCTGCTGCGGTGGTTAATATGCTGGCGTTCTTAGGTTGGAATCCCGGTACTGAACAGGAGATTTTTAGCCTGAAGGAACTTATCGAGGCGTTCAGTTTAGAGCACGTTCACAAAGCCGGGGCTAAATTTGATCCGAAAAAGACGCTCTGGTTTCAAAACCAATACTTACAAAAAGAAGACAGCGCCTTATTGTCTTTGCAGTTTTCGGAACTACTAAAATCCAAGGGGATAACACCATCGGATAACACCTCGGAAATAGTAGCTATGATTAAGGAACGGGCCACTTTTGTATCGGACCTTTGGGAGCAAGGGCGATTTTTCTATGAAGCTCCAAAAGGCTACGACGAAAAAGCCGCCAAAAAGGCATTTAAGGAAGACACTCCTGAAATACTCGCCCAAGTAATAGCGTTAATAAACGAAACTGAGGAATTCTCGGCTGCTCAGCTTTCAGAAAAAATTAAAAGCTGGGTTACCTCTAATGAGATTGGGTTTGGTAAAGTAATGATGCCATTACGGCTTGCTTTAGTGGGTGCTATGCAAGGGCCAGATGTTTTCGCCATCGCAGCCACATTGGGCAGAGAAGAGACCATAAGCCGTCTGGAAGCGGCTATACAGGCAATTTCTTAAAGGTAAAGTGTTGCGGACAAGATAATGGTGGAGGTGTTTCCTTTAAATGTCTTTCCTTCAGGCACAATAAGGGTTTCGCTATCATTAAAGCGGCCAAACAGGTTGGTTACTCCATATTGATACATTGCCCCCAACCTAAAGTTCTTGATCCCCGCAGTGATTCCTGTGGCAACATGAAAATGAACTCTTGATACATTTTGCAAATCTCCGGAAGTTACGGTGTCATATCCGGCAACCGTGTAATTTTCAAACTCCTCTCTGTCTAACTTTAGCTTTCCATTCACATTGAGCACGGGGCCCGCTTCAATACTTAAGTGATTATTGACAATATTGAAACTACCCAATAAGTTGATCTGCACCGCTTGCATCGTGTAGTTCACATATTGCGATTGAAAATTACTAGAGGGATCTATCAAGTTATTGGCCAAAATACCTACCTCGTTCTGAATAAAGTTCACCCCGTAAATAAGATCAATGTTATTATAGAAAGCTCCCCTTGTTGTGAAGGCAAACAGATAGCCCGTTCCTTGTTCCGTTTGAAAATCGGAAGTGTTGATGTCGAAAAACCCAATTCCTCCAATGAGACCTAAATGGTTATTCTCTTCATAGTTTCTTTGCGCAGTGGCAAACTGAAAAAACAAAAGGGTAGTAGTAACAAATAATAAATTCTTAAGACTCATAATGTGAGGTGTTTTTAACGGGCCAAAAATAGCTTATTTTTTGTACCTTCAATCCTCATAATCAACTAAATTTTATAGCTATGGGCGGATTAGTATATATTCCAGTTTTAATTGTTGCATTTTTCATTATACTGATGTTTGTTTTTACGGTAAGGCAACAAACATCGGCAGTCATAGAACGCTTCGGAAAGTTTTTAAGTATTCGAAATTCGGGGTTGCAATTCAAAATACCGATCATCGATCGTATTGCAGGACGTATTAATCTGAAAATCCAGCAGTTAGATGTTTTAGTGGAAACGAAAACCAAAGACGATGTTTTTGTTCGACTCAAAATTTCGGTACAATATCAGGTCATAAAAGAGAAAGTATACGATGCTTTTTACAAGCTTGAAAACCCCCACGATCAAATTACATCTTATGTTTTTGACGTGGTACGAGCCGAAGTTCCAAAAATGAAATTAGACGATGTTTTTGAAAGAAAAGATGATATTGCTATTGCAGTAAAGACCGAATTAAACGAAGCCATGGTAAATTATGGGTACGATATCATCAAAACTTTAGTAACCGATATTGACCCTGATGTACAGGTAAAAGCTGCCATGAACCGAATTAACGCAGCGGAACGAGAAAAGGTGGCGGCAGAATATGAAGCGGAAGCGGAACGGATTAAGATTGTTGCTAAGGCGCGTGCTGAAGCGGAAAGTAAGCGTTTACAAGGACAGGGTATTGCCGACCAAAGACGTGAAATTGCCAGAGGTTTGGAAGAATCTGTAGATGTATTGAACAATGTTGGAATCAACTCGCAAGAGGCTTCCGCTTTGATTGTTGTAACCCAACACTATGATACGCTGCAATCCATAGGTGAAGAAACCAATACCAACCTCATTCTGCTTCCTAACTCTCCACAGGCCGGTAGCAATATGTTGAACGATATGATCGCTTCCTTTGTAGCTAGCAACAAAATTGGTGAAGAAATGAAAAAGACCAATGCAGCCAAGGGAATAACCAATAAAAAGAAACGAACACCTCCGCCCAATGAGCTTTCAGAGGGGGAGGACCTCAATTATTAATAAACAAAAAAACCCGACAGATTTTGTCGGGTTTTTTGTTTCTCTTCAATGCAACTATAATGTTGCTACCTCAAGCACCAAAAGCTCATTGCGATCTTCCTTTGCTTTCAAAATAAAGTCTTCTACGGCCGACGTTCTTTCCTGTCCGTTTTCCAAAAGCACTCCTAAAGTAATGGCAACGGCAATACGTGTTCCTGCTTTTTTAGCCGCAGTATGGAACAGTGGTTCCAATTCATCATAAGTCACTTTTTTTGCCAATTCCTTGATGTTCAGCTTCGTTGTTGCTTGTTTCTCAGCGGGTAAATTCGTGTATTTCTTTCCCAGTTTTTTGATTTCTTCAATGGCTGGTCTGGCAGGTGATTGCTGCACTTGTTTGTTGTTTTCTGGTTTCGGTTTTAGTTTTGCCCAAGTATCCCTTAAGCCCACTGTTTTGTTGAAAATTTTCTTTTCTGAAGTAGAGTCCGGGTCTACACAAAAATATCCTTGACGCTGAAATTGGAAACGATCACCAACTTTCGCGTCTTTCAGGCTAGGTTCGAGAAATGCCGTTATGAGCCTAAGCGAATTTGGATTCACGTAATCCATAAAGCTTTTCTCTTTATCTCCGTCTGGTGCTTCGTGACTAAATAGGCGATCATATTCTCTAACTTCAGCTTTAAAGGCATGCGGCACAGACACCCAGTGCAATGTTCCTTTCACTTTTCGGAGACTGGCTTCGGAACCTGATCCACTTAAGCTGTCGGGGTCATAGGTACAATGAACTTCAGTAATGTTACCGTTACCATCTTTTACAACATTCTGTCCTTTAATTATATACGCGCTTTTTAAACGTACTTCATTACCAATAGTTAGTCTGAAAAACTTCTTGCCGGCGTCTTCCTTAAAGTCTTCACGCTCGATATAAAGTTCCTTCGAAAAAGGAATTTCTCTCGTTCCCGCACTTTCGTCTTCAGGATTGTTTTCGGTAGTTAACCACTCTTCTTTATTTTCAGGATAATTTGTGATTACCAATTTTACGGGGTTTAAAACACCCATGACCCGCTCAGCAATTTTGTTCAGATCTTCTCTTACACAAAATTCCAAAAGAGACACGTCAATCACATTCTCTCTTTTGGCAACCCCAACAGTTTCAATAAACTTCCGGATGGCAGCAGGAGTATAGCCGCGTCTGCGAATTCCTGAGATCGTTGGCATTCTGGGGTCATCCCAGCCAGAAACCACCCCTTCTTCCACCAGTTGAAGCAATTTTCGCTTACTCATTATGGTATAGCTCAAATTTAGGCGGGCAAATTCACGCTGCTCCGGTAATAGCGGAAGTTCCTCTTTGTTATGTTGGTACACTTCATCTCGAAACCAATTATATAGTTTTCTATGAGGTTTAAACTCTAAAGAGCATAAGGAGTGTGAGATTTGTTCAATATAATCGCTTTCTCCATGGGTCCAATCATACAGTGGGTATATCACCCATTCGTTTCCCGTTCTATGGTGGTGCTTTTTAAGAACCCTATAAATAATAGGGTCTCGCATTAACATGTTGGGGTCTTCCATATCAATTTTCGCTCTCAAGACATGAACACCTTCATCAAATTCGCCATTTTTCATTCGCTCAAAGAGATCTAAGTTTTCGGCAATACTTCTGTCTCTATGCGGGCTATTGGTACCCACTTGTGTAGGAGTGCCTTTTTGGACTCTCATTTCTTCTGAAGATTGTGAATCTACATAAGCTTTTCCGTCTTTAATAAGCTGAACCGCCCAGGCATATAACGTGTCAAAATAATCTGAAGAATACAACTCATTTGCCCATTTATATCCTAACCAGGCAATATCTTCTTTAATAGCATCTACATATTCCTGCTCCTCTTTGGCTGGGTTCGTGTCATCAAAGCGGAGGTTCACAGGAGCGTTATACTTTTCACCTAATCCAAAGCTAATTCCAATAGCTTTTGTGTGGCCTATATGCAAATATCCATTGGGTTCTGGTGGAAACCTAAACCTCAATTTAGATTTAGGCAAACCATTTGCTAAATCTTCTTCTATAATTTGCTCTATAAAATTGAGATGTTCTTTAGTTTCTGACATATTCTTTTTAATATTCACAATTATTAGCGCCTGCAAAGTTAACAAATTCGCTTAATAGAACATACTCGCTAAGTCACAACAAATTCAGTATTCATATCTTTGCAAAAACTTTTAATATGAGTACGATTCGTCTTAAAAATATTAGAATATTTACCAATCACGGCTGCCTAATTGAGGAAGAAAAAATAGGTAGTGATTACCTGGTAAATCTAACTGTTAAGGCCCAGCTCCACAATGCGGCTGTGACGGACAATTTAAAAGACACCATAGATTATGTTCACCTTCAGCATATTGTAAAAAACGAAATGGCCGTTAGATCTAAGTTATTAGAACATGTTGGTCAGCGTATTATAGATCGTATTTTTAGTGAAATCTCTCTAGTTGATGAGGCCGAAGTAACCATTTCCAAACTAAACCCTCCTATTGGGGGAGATGTAGAAGAAGTAAGCGTTACAATGCAGTCTCAAAGATAGGCAGCAACTTCAACCTGAGCTTTCTTTGCGTTGGAGAGCAATAAAAATCTGTATAAAATTACTAGTAAAATTAAAAGTTAATCTTTTATATTTGCTTTCTCTTATTGGCGTCTTGGCCGAGTGGCTAGGCAGAGCTCTGCAAAAGCTCGTACAGCGGTTCGAATCCGCTAGACGCCTCTTCAAAAACCAACATCTAAGGGTGTTGGTTTTTTGTTTCCGAATTATTCGCTACCTCGGTCTATCGGCAGGTTCGTTTTAGGAATTTTGTCCAGTCCCTTTTGAACTTGTGAGGGAAAGATTCCTTCTACCAACAACAAAACGCCAAAGCCCACGATTAGCAGGCTCACCCACTTTTTCGTTTTAAATATAAAGCGCGGCGTCATTTTGCTTTTTAGTTTTTTTGCTAATGATATTTTAACTAAGTCGGTTAAGAAAAAAACAACGAGGACTGTGGCTAAAAATAGAAAAACCCCGTTTTCTGAATTGGTCAGCGCATTAGCCATAATGATGGTTCCAATCCATCCGGCCAGGACGCCAAAATTGACGAAGTTCAGTAAAAAGCCTTTTAGAAATAGTCCCCACAAATTCTTTTTTACCTTAACCGCATAATGTTCTCGTACAATTTTTATAAAGGATTTTGCCGTTCGGATGTAAGAAATAATTCCATAGGCGATCAGCAAAGCTCCACCAAAAATAAGGAGGCCCGGATCGTCCTTAACACGTTCTAAAATCTTACTGGTACTAAAATAAGCTATTAAAATAAAGATGACATCTGCAAACATAGCACCCAAATCGAAAAACACACCAGCTCGAAAGCCCTTAGTAATACTGGTTTCAATTAAGGTGAAGAATACGGGTCCCACTGCAAAAGCCAATAGGAAACCATAAAAAGCGGCATATGCTAAACCCTCAAACATTACTGTAAAAGTACAAATTACTTTACTCTTGTTTGAGGGTTTGTTTTTTATATTGAAATAAGCCGGCTAGTTCATAATCTTAACACGTCCACCAGCTAATTTTTTTTCGTTTACTTCTTTTGGATTTCCATAAATATTTACATCCCCGCCAGCTGTAACTCGAACTTCCACGCGATCACTTGCATTAACATCTGCCTCTCCAGCGGCAGTGATTCCAACCTTTGTTTCCTGTGTCTTAAGGTCTCTACCTTCAAAAACGCCGCCCGTATTGATCTTTATTTCCTGGCTCTTAGACAATCCTGAAGCTTCAACAACTCCACCGGTAACTGCTTTGATCTTCGTTTGATCCACAGTTAAGCCGACTTTAATACGACCACCTTCCTGAGCCCTCAATTCAATTTTATGTTGCTCGATCATTTCATTTGCCACAATATATGCTCCTTCATTGGCGTCAATGGTACCGATGTTCTTAAAATATACTTCAATATAAGTATCCTCTCCTTGAAAGCGTGTGTCTATTTCCATCCGCAATTTCAGTTTTCCATTCTGATTGATAATCTTTACATCATCCGTATGGTCTCCTTTGATTACTACTTTATTTTCATCAGACTGAATAAGATTTACCTCAATTAAGTCATATACTTTTAATTCATTAAAGTCCCCTACATCCCTGGTAACACTTCGCTGAGCAAAGGCTGTAATTGAAAAAAAGACAAGACAAATGGTTACAATGTTCTTCATGTTTATTTTTTTAGATTTACTTAAAGACTGTCCCTATCTTTAAATGTTACAGTCTAATAACCGCAATTGGAGTTATAATATTTTCCTATCTCCAAAATATTTTTTCTTTTAAAACCCTCCTCTTCATTTTTAACCTTTTCAATAAGCTTAGGGCAATCAGGAAAGTAGGATTCTACTATTTTATAAAACCACTTCCAATTGTTAGAAAAGTCCATAAACTCAGAATCCGCTGGTCTTTTCAATAAATAATAAGTATAACTAAACGAACCATAGCCCGATACAGTAGTTCCTTCGGAGACATAAATATCTACAGCACCCCTTTCACAAAGTCTATAAAAACCAGAATCTATAGAGTGATATACCTCTCTTTTATTTTGATTTATTAAAACAATACTATCGGTATTTTTTGCTTTAAATTTCTCTGCCTTCCCCTTTTTTGTTTGTTTTAATTTAAAGGCTTTTTGCTTAAATAGTCCAATACTCCCCTCTTTCACTTCTCCATTCTTTAAATAAACACGAATTTGAGATTGAGCGGAAAAACTCACTAATAAAGCTACAATAGTGATTCTAAGTAAAACCATAGCATCATTTTTTTAATAGTTGATTTAAAGGAACTTTCACACCTAAATAATAAGAATTCCTAGCTACTTCATCTTTAACCACTTTGGTCACGGAACCATGAACACCCAACTCAATAGTAACAATATCTTCAAACCTATAGGCTAACATCATTTTTAAAGGTATATCAATATTTTGTATGTCATCGTTAAATGATTCTTGAGGGAAGGACGGTTTGTCCAGCACAAAGGCAATTCCTCCTCCAATACCCATAAACAATGGAAAATCGTCGAAAAAAGAAAAACTAACATAAGGTATTAAACTTATCGTAGAAAAAGATAAGTCTCCAAATTCTGTAGAAGAAGTTTCGTTATAGAATAATTCTGTTGACAACGCTAATCTATCCGAAAACCCACCATCCGGATAGTAAGAAAAATACCCACCGAAAGCGATATTCGATTCGTAACCCGTGTTTCTTGTATCCTCGCCACCACCAGTTCCTCCAACAATAATTACAATATCTCCTGTAGGAACGGTAAATGTGGTGCGTTCTAAATTAAGCATAGGGCCTACTTCGAAACTTTGGCTAAATGTCATTAATGAAACCCCCAGGCACAGGCAGAGCAATATACTTTTCATAAAATATGTTTTTATTAAATATAGTTTTTTACGCCAGATCGGAACGATGCCCCAGCATATTAAAATCCAAATGTTTTCTAATCAGATCCGCATTTTTTACCTTCACATATACTTCATCGCCCAAACGATACACATTATGTTCTCGCTGTCCTATTACCGCAAACTCTTCCTTATCAAATAAATAATGATCGTCTTTTAAATCGGCCAAACGAACCATTCCTTCGCATTTATTAGATATTATTTCAACATATATACCCCATTCAGTAACTCCAGAAATAACCCCTAGGAAATCTTGATCTTGATGATCCAACATATACTTTACCTGCATGTATTTAATACTATCTCGCTCAGCGGTAGAAGCTAAGTGTTCCATATCACTGGAGTGTTGACATTTTTCTTCATACACATCTTGTTCAACACTTTTCCCTCCATCCAAGTAGTGTTGTAATAAACGATGCACCATCACATCCGGGTATCGTCTAATAGGAGAAGTAAAATGTGTATAATAATCGAAAGCCAACCCATAGTGTCCTATATTGTTGGTAGTGTACACCGCCTTGCTCATACTTCTAATTGCCAGTGTATCAATGAGGTTTTGCTCTTTAGTACCATTTACTTCTGTCAATAATCTATTCATAGATTGAGCCGTAGATTTTCTATCACGGGTATCTAATTTATACCCAAACCGTTTGATAATGTTTTCTAATGCGGCAATTTTCTCGTCATCCGGCTCGTCATGAACCCGATACACATAGGTCTTTTTTGGGTTTTGTTTTCCTATGAACTCAGCCACACTTCGATTGGCTAGCAACATAAATTCTTCGATCAACTTATTAGCGTCCTTACTTTCCTTGAAATAAACACCCTCAGGAACGTTATGTTCATCTAATTTAAATTTAACTTCAACTTTATCAAACGAAATGGCTCCATGCTTCATTCTTTTCTTCCGCAGAATTTTTGCCAATCGATCCATTTCCAGTACTGCTTCTGCTATAGATTTATCCACATCATAAGCTTTTTCAGTTAAGGAAACCTTAGCAGGAATGGTATGCGACGCAGGATTTTCAATAATATGCTGTGCCTCTTCATATGCAAAACGAGCATCACTATATGTCACAGTTCTTCCAAACCATTGTTGTACAACTTCTGCTGAATTATTTACTTCAAATACCGCAGAAAATGTATACTTTTCTTCATGTGGTCTTAGGGAACAAGCATTATTAGACAATACTTCAGGAAGCATAGGTACTACTCGGTCCACTAAATAAACCGAAGTAGCTCGATCATAAGCTTCATCATCTAAAATAGTTCCTGGTTGGAGATAGTGTGAGACATCGGCTATATGAATACCTATCTCATAATTACCATTTTCCATTTCTTGAAAAGACAAAGCATCGTCAAAATCCTTTGCGTCTTTGGGATCAATGGTGAAAGTTAATACCTCACGCATATCCCTCCTTTTCTTTATTTCTGAAGGTTTTATTGAAGTATCAATATTATTTGCATAAGCTTCCACTTCAGAAGGAAATTCATAGGGAAGCCCATACTGAGCCAAAATGGCGTGTATTTCTGTATGATGTTCACCAGGTTTTCCAAGAACGGTAAGAACACTACCAATAGGAGATTCACTGTTTTCCTCCCAACCTTCCATTTTTACTAATACTTTATCACCATTTTGAGCTTTATTGATCTGGCTTTTTGGAACAAAAATATCGGTATACATTCCATAACCTGTACATTCTACAAAGGCAAATTTTTCTGAAATTTGAATGATACCGACAAATTCAGTTCTTTTACGTTGTAAGATTTTAGTGACTTCCCCTTCGGTTTTCCCAGATCTTTTTCTTTTAAATATATAGACTTCAACAACATCTCCTTTCAGTCCTCTATTTAAATTTTTCTGTTTTACAAAGACATCATCTTCCATCCCCTCTATCATCACATACCCTTGACCTCGTTGATTTACATCCAACACACCTGTATGATAATTCATAGAAGGAGTAAGAATAAATTTTCCTCTTTCAATTTCTTGAAGAGTACCTTTACCTTGTAGCTTTCTTAAGATTTTGATGATTGTATTTCGGCTTTTAGCGTCGTTCAGTTTGAGTTTAGCTGAAATTTGTTTGTAGTTGAGACCAGTAGCTCTGTTTTTCCGAAATACTTCTATTATGTTTTGGGTAAGTCCTTCTCCTTTTTGTTTCTTTCTTCTTTTCTTCCTTTTCGGCATAGTTATTTATAATAATTTTTAAAAGTACGTTTATTAAACGAATAGCCTTCAACAATATATAAAGATTTAGTAATTTAGTAAAGATGAAAGACTATAAACCCATAGCTGTTTTTACCTATCCAAGCGAGTATACAGTGCTTCAACATTTACTCCAACAGCAAGGTATTCGATTTATTTTCCAAAATGAAACTATGGTCAGCGTACTCCCATTTCACTCAAATGCAGTAGGCGGAATTAGACTGTTGGTTCATACAGAGGATATAGCTAAAGCAACCGAAATAATAAATAATCTTAATAATCCTTCACAACTCCATATTGTCTAACAAATTCTTTTCCAAAAGATCTCATTTTTCAATGTAAACAAGAGTTTTCAACAGCTATTAAATATATCTTTTTCTTTTTTAAAAATTTAAATATAAAATGATGATGATGATGGGATGTTGAAAACTGGTATAACTTTATCTTCATTTGTTTTTATATTGACTTATAATTATTTTCTTACTTGTTATCAACATTTTATTATGGCGATAATCCTATAAAAAATAGTAGATTAGGTGTTTTAGAACACAGCTGTCAATAAAGCATACTAACAGCTAATTTTTAATAATTATAATTTCAGAATTTGTTCCTAACCGAAAAATTGTTGAAGAAAAAACACCAATAACTCTGACCGTTAAAAGTTGTGTTAATTAAATTAAAATACATATTCTCATTCTAGGTTAGATTACCAAATTTTTCTGTCTTTTTTCTATCCACAGATATGAACAAGTTGTTAACGGAAAAAACCAATTTGATCATCAGGGCTCAATTTGATCGTTTCATTGTCATTATATTTGTAAAAACTTTAGATCAATGAAAATAGCCATAGGAAATGACCACGCAGGAACGGATTATAAAAACGCGGTCGTACAATATTTAGAGTCCAAAGGTCATGAAGTCACTAACTTTGGAACCAACACAAATGATAGTGTGGATTATCCGGATTTTGTACATCCAGTAGCTGAAGCGGTTTCCAATGCTAGCGTAGACTTGGGCGTTTTAATTTGTGGGAGCGGAAACGGGGTGTCCATGACTGCAAATAAGCACCAAAAAGTTAGAGCAGCCCTTTGCTGGACGAAAGAGATCACCGCATTAGCACGACAACATAATGATGCCAACATTTTAAGTATCCCTGCTCGTTTTACTAGCGAACCTCAAGCTGTGGCTATGGTAGAAACATTTTTAAACACTTCATTTGAGGGAGGTCGCCATCAAGGCCGAGTGGATAAAATAGCTTGCTCCTAAAGCAATTGCATGGCACATTCCCTTTCCAAAAGTACCGTACAAGATTAACCCCATGGTAATTGAAATAAAAGCCTTTGAACAACTCACTATTCACGAGCTACACGACCTATTACAATTGCGCTCTGAAGTTTTTGTAGTAGAGCAGGATTGTGTATATCAGGACATAGATGGAAAAGACAAAAAGGCGCTGCATGTCTACGGAAAAAAGAACGGAAGGATAGTGGCTTATGCGCGCTGCTTCGCTCCTGGAATCTATTTTGAAGAGGCCTCTATTGGTAGGGTTGTGGTTCCGGTGAATGAACGTAAATACGGATATGGCCACGTAATTTTAGACGCATCAATGGCCGCGATTGAAAAAGAATATAATACTAAGGGGATAAAGGTGTCTGCCCAAACCTATTTAAAAAAATTCTACGAATCACACGGTTTTATTCAAGTAGGAGACGAATACCTGGAAGATGATATCCCGCATATTGCCATGACAAGGCTCGCATAAATTTTGAAAGCGAGATGCTTTAATACCAGAATTCGCCTCAACCACATACTTGCTAAAACTTTCTTCAGAAAAAGGAGAAACTATTATACGCATTAGTAAGGAATAACACTTCCCGATACACAAGAAAGGGCTGGTTTTTAGCGGGTCTTTTTTGATTTTACCTTTTTATTGAAAGGAATTCCAAGTTGAACAGCGATACTTTCATCATCTGTGTGGTCAGCCAAGTCCACTCCATATTGAATTTTTGAAAGGTCTTCGTAAACAAATGTACCAAACATCCGATCCCAAATGGAGAACATATTTCCATAATTGCTATCGGTCCAGGGCAATTCAAAATGATGGTGAAATTTATGCATGTTTGGAGTAACAATAATGAGACTTAACGCTTTATCCAACCCAATTGGCAAAGAAATGTTGGCATGTGTCCAATAGGTGAAGAGTACACTTAAAATTCGGTAAAAAAAGTAAAAAGAAATGGGCATTCCCGTAATGACGACCGCCAGTAATGCGAAACTTTCGCGGACGACAAAATCAATAGGGTGATGTCGAGTTCCGGTAGAGGCATCCACGTGTTTATCACTGTGGTGTACTATATGAAGTCGCCACATGACCGGTACTTTATGCAAAAAGAAGTGTACACCGTATTGAGCGATCAGATCTAAGATCAAAATTGCAGCGATTAGCTCCACCCAGACCGGAGCCTCAAAAAGATGCAATAGCCCGAACTGAGATTCTTGTAGCCAAATAAAAACACCCGCAGTGGCTACACCAAAAACGGCGTTGATTATCATCACAAAAAAGAGCAAAATGAGATTTGCCTTTGCATGCCTCCATTTTTTATACTTTAACTGAAAAAGATGATAATAACCTTCTAGAATCCAAAAGATGGCTAAAGTAAAAAACACCCATCCGGCCTTCATCCAAATAGGCATGGTTTCGAAAAAATTCAGAAATTCGTTCATCTTGGTTAGTGGTTTAGAACTTATTTCAAGATACGGCTATATTTTTTGGGATCATTTAAAATAGAAACCGCCGCTAAAATTTCGGGATTATTTTCCACCTGATAGTCATACAGCCCTTGCTTGTAAAAATATCGCTTCAGAATCTCATCAGAAATAAGTGACTTGATCTCGGCTTTTTTAGAGACTAGATCTTTGCTTTTAGCCTTGTCCACCGAAGCCATTAACGCATTGTAGCTCGCCTCTATTTCATCCTTTAAATCATCATCTTCAGAACGTCGCAATGCTTTTTCAAATTCCTTTTCGGTTTCGGTCTGATATTCAAAATCATTTCGCTTTAGAAAGCTAACAAAGTCTTGAAAATCTGAATCCGAAAACTCGAAGTTTTTCCAGTCATCCATTTTATTTTTGTAGTAATAGTCCGTTGCATAATCGAAAATTGCATTATCCTTTAGTAAAGCCGTGGTAATGGGACTAAACTTAGCCGTTTCCAATTCAATGTCTGGAAGGATCCCGCCACCATCATACACCGTGCGCCCCCCTTTGGTTGTAAACTTATTATACTCCTTAGGCTCTAAACGAATGGGGTCGCCGTTTTCATCTCTATTCCAGTAGTCCAGTGCCTGAATACATCTTCCACTGGGAGTGTAGTATCTGGAAATAGTAACTTTTAACTGAGTGCCGTATGTTAGCTTTTTGGGACGTTGTACCAGCCCTTTCCCAAAGCTTCGAGCACCAACGATCACAGCGCGATCCAGATCTTGTAAACCTCCAGAAACAATTTCGCTAGCGGAAGCACTTCTTCCATTGACCAAAACCACCAGGGGAATTTCGGTATCCACAGGTTCTTGTCTGGTTTTGTAGGTTTTATTATACTTTTCAATAACCGATTTGGTCGTGGTGATCACTTCGCCCTTCGGCACAAAAAGATTCACAATGTTAATAGCCTCATTCAATAGCCCCCCTGGATTTCCTCTAAGGTCCAATACAATTTTTGTAGCACCCTGCGCTTTCAGGTCCTCCAAAGCCGCTTTTGTCTCCAAGGTGGTTCGGGTGTTAAACTTTGACAAAACGATATAACCGATATCACCCTGTATTAATTTGAAATAGGGTACAGCCTTTATATCCACTTTTTGGCGAACCAGCGTGGTAGTTTCTTTTTTTCCTTGACGCATAAAAGTGAGTTCGACCGTGCTTCCGGCAGCTCCCTTAAGTAAATCTCCAGCATCATCATCAAAAGAAGACAAGTCGATATCGCCCACTTTGACGATCTCATCACCTGCTCTCAATCCAGCTTTGTCTGCCGGATAATCCTTAAATGGCTCTGTGATAATGATCTTATTGTCTAGTGTTCTAACCGAAGCCCCTATTCCGGTATAAGTTCCAGAGTTTTTAATACGAGCATCTTCTACCTCTTGTTCATTCCAGTAGACGGTATATGGGTCCAGGTCAGCCAACATTCCCTTGATGGCCTTATCCATTAGGGTTGCAGGGGTGTTTTCATCCACATAGTTCATGTTCAGCTCTTTAAAGAGTGTGGTGAAAATTTCTATTTGTTTTGCGATTTCAAAAAAGTCGCTTTTAAAACCTGCGGTCGTAAATAGAATGACTGCGGCCAAGGCGGGAATTATTATTTTCTTTTTCATTGCTCAGTTTTTTTTGCGCTTATAAGAATCCCTAAGAATAAAAAACACAAGTATTTCATGAATTAATTTGCTTAAGCAGCGCTTTGATGGAGGAATCTAGCGTTGCATACTGCGGTTTATCTTTACTAATATATAAAAATAACAACGCAAAATTCTTACCATCATTGGGGCTTAACAAATGTTTATGAAGCCGATAGGCTTCGCGCATTTGTCTTTTCACTTTGTTTCGAGTAACGGCTAACTTAAAATTACGTTTTGGAACGGCAAAGGCAGCTTGAGAAGTTGTTGCACTCCGTAACTGTTCCAGATGAGCTTCTTCCATCGAAATGTAAAACAGCTTTACGGGAAATTCTTTCATCGATTTTCCTTCAGAAAATAACTGTTCAATCACCTTGCGGCTTTTCAGTTTTTCGTGTTTTGAGAATGTAAAACTCATGGAGTAAAAGTAGGTGATTTGGGCGTTTCCACCAAGCCAAAAAGCTAGGTGGCCGGGCTATCCGCTATATCTCTCAAAAGCTACTTTTGATAGCTTTTGAGAGGATGCCGCTGCTATCCCTAACGCAAAAGACCCGCCTCATCAGAAACAGGTCTTTTTTAATTAGGTTCTATTCAGAATAAAAAACTATTCCTTGATGTATTGATTGTTTTCATCATTTACATCGGCCATTAGCTTACTGGGGTCGATAACAATTTTGCTAATTGTTTTACCCGCTGGAGCTTCAATTTG
Organism: Bacteroidota bacterium; assembly: GCA_039028295.1. Classification (GTDB taxonomy): domain Bacteria; phylum Bacteroidota; class Bacteroidia; order Flavobacteriales; family Flavobacteriaceae; genus Aureisphaera. The sequence goes on along the minus strand of JBCCIJ010000012.1, from coordinate 16,637 downwards.
GTAGGTTGGATATGCCCAAGCCCAATCTTTTAAAACCGTTCTTTTAGCCCCCGGCATAGCTGTTGGTTTTTCTCCTCGCATCATTTGCAACGGAATGTAATAATTCGTCGCAGTGCCATCCTCAAACTCTACTATAAGATCGATAGGCATTGCCACAAGGCCGACACGCTCAAGTGTTATGATCTTTTTACCCGCTTCTTCTGTCACCCCATTAATGGCATAGTCTATTGTGCCATTGGTATACATAAAGTCAAGCAAATACCAGTCTAATTCCAGTCCGGAAACCTTTTCCGCAACGCGAATAAAATCATTAGGCGTGGGGTGTTTAAAGGCCCAGTCCTTAAAATACTGTTTGATGGTGGTTTTTAGGTTTTCTTCACCAATAACGTATCCCAATTGCGCTAAAAACACACACCCTTTACTATAGGCCGTTATCCCGTAAGTTCTATTGCTTTCGTAGCGGTCGGCATGAGTGGTTGCCGGCACTCCTTTTCCGCTATTAGCGAGAAAGGCATAACCTCTATAGGAACCCGCATTTGGGTTAGCGCTATTCTGTTTCATAACCTTATTCATGGCCAATGCAGAAATATAAGACGTAAAGCCTTCGTCCATCCATTCATGTCTACCTTCATTGGTAGCCAATAAAAATTGAAACCAGGAGTGCGCCAATTCATGAGCAGTTACACCTACCAGACTTTCAAATTTTCGGTTTCCTGTGATCAAAGTAGACATAGCATACTCCATACCTCCGTCACCTCCCTGAATCACCGAATATTGATCGTATGGATACATCCCGATATGCTCGTTAAAGTAATCCAATAGTTCTGCCGTCAAAGGTTGAAGCTTCTTCCAGTTTTCAATAATATTAGGATCATTCTTATAATAGAAGTTAAGGGTAACACCATTGGGTCCTGCATAAGTATCGTGTATGTAATCCTTGTCAGCAGCCCAGGTAAAATCGTGTACATTTGGGGCTACAAAATGCCATATTTTTTTACCTTTTTTCTTTTTAGGATCCGCCTGAAGATATCCAGTCCCACCAATGATATAGTCCTTATCCATGGCGATAGTAACGTCAAAATCACCCCAAACGCTATGGAACTCACGAGCAATATAGGGGTCGGCGTGCCATCCCTGAAAATCATACTCCGCTAGCTTGGGGTACCACTGTGTCATAGAATAAGCAACCCCCTCCTTGCTGTTACGACCGCTTCTTCTAATCTGGGAGGGTACCTGAGCGTCCCATTCCATATAGAAGACCGTACTTTCTCCTGGCAAGATAGGTTTGGCCAAGGCAACTTCAAGAATAGTTCCTACCACTTCGTATTTAAGCGGTGTACCATCCTGAGTGAGTGATAACGGTTTGATAAAACCAATTTCTGTCGGACCCAACTTTGAAATACGATCACCTACTCGCGGATCCGGATCGGCAATAGTTTGAGAACGAACATCCATTTCGCTACCGGGCTGAAAAGCGTTAAAATAGAGGTGGTAAAACACCCGATTGAGTACATCTGGCGAATTGTTCGTATATGTAAGTTGCTGTGTTCCTTTGTACTGTCCCTTATCGGCATCTACATCGATGTACATCTTGTAGTCGACCTTTTGCTGCCAATAAGAGGTATTGTTTTGCGCTGCGATAGTTCCGAAGAAAAAAAGAGCGAGAATACTGCTAAAAAATAGTTTCATTTATCTGGACATTTTATCTGCCATGATTAAGGCATTGTAGAGGTTCACCATTTTACCCGACTTGGAAACATTTCCAAAGTTGTCTTTGTGTGATTCGTCACCACCTAAGATAACGGGTGTTTTAGAGCTAAGCCCACTATTCATTAAAATTTGTTTTACCTGTTTTGCTGAAAGACTTGGGTAGTGCGATCGAATAACTGCCGCTACACCTGCTACGGCTGGGGCCGCCATTGACGTTCCTTGCAAGTAATCGTAATTGTTTAGCGGGGTCGTGGACCATATTTTAACTCCGGGAGCGAAGGCATCCACACTTGTTTTTCCGAAGTTTGAAAAGTTGGCTACCATTTCACTTCCGTAGTCAAAGTTCAAAGCTCCAATGGTGATGAACGTATCGCTAATTTCGGGACCAGTTCCTTCTTGATCGTTTGGAAATACTTGTATCCCGTCCAAATCGAAACCTTCATTCCCGGCAGCGTTAACAATAAGCACGTCTTTTTTGGCCGCATATTTAATGGCATCGCGAACCCATTCCGGGTGCGGAGAGTAGTATTTTCCGAAACTAGTGTTGATTACCTTTGCACCATTATCCACGGCATAGCGAATTGCCAAGGCAATATCTTTGTCGTATTCATCTCCATCAGGAACGGCACGAACAACTAAAATTTCGACATTGTCTGCAACGCCGTTCATTCCTTTGCCGTTGTTTCTTTTGGCGCCAATGATTCCTGCAACGTGAGTACCATGCATGGCGTCTTCTTTCTCCGGATCGGGCCCGTCTACGTCCCCGTTTCCATAGAATTTAGAATTGAAGTCATCGGGATTATCACCGAGAGCAACTCTAAAATCTTCTTCCAAATTAAAGTGCGAGCTAAGGCGCCCTTTATAATAATCGATACCACCATTTAACTGTTTAATTACCTCAGGAACGGAATCGCCGAAATTCAACATTTGTGATAACATTCCTATTTGTTGTTGTTCTGTGGAAGTTGGATTTGCAATAGCGGCCAATTCTTCTTTGGAATAATCTTCTTTCCCCAATTTTTTTGACATCGCGTTATGAGCTGGCTTGAGCTGACCTAGAATTTGTCCGTATCTGTCAACAACAGCTGCTGCCTCCCCAATTTCTTTTTCATATTCTGCGGTGGCTTTTTGATAGATGGCGTAGTCTGCGCGATCCGTAGCACTAATAGAAGACTCTGTTTTGCCTTCAAATTTTGGCCCTAATTTTTTCATATAACGAACATACTCTAAGTTCTCTTTTACGACATCTCCTAGAAAATTCCATCCGTGAATGTCATCAATATATCCGTTGTTATCGTCGTCTTTTCCATTCCCTGCAATTTCATCTTTATTGACCCAGATAACGTCTTTCAAGTCTTCGTGCTCAATGTCAACACCGCTATCTATAACTCCAACAATAACAGACTCTCCTTTTCTACCCTTTAGAATTTCGTTGTAGGCCCTGTCCACACTCATTCCAGGAATAGTGTCGGTTAAAAGGTCTGTGGCCCCCCAGGATTTCATTTGAGCATCACCAAGTGGCGTCGCTTTTAACGGCAAGGCGTCAATGTTTTCAACAGGAGTTGAAACTATAGGGGCAACACCGCCACCACAGCTTAATAGTACAACAGCAACAACGGCTATTAAAGAAGATTTTAAAAGTTTCATTTTTATTATTTTAATTAAAAAGTTCATGAAAAGTAAAGCTTTCATCCAAACGGACACCTTTGTCGGTATGCTTTACGGTAATAATTTGGTTATGAGCATCGTGCTCCAAAAATAAATAATAATTCTGGTCTGCGGCAATTTTAAGAAACTTCTCCTTTTCGGGCAAAGTTAATAACGGCCTAGTGTCGTACCCCATTACAAAAGGAACGGGTAAATGTCCTGCTGTTGGCAATAAATCGGCCATAAAAACAAGAGTTTTACCAGCTATTTGAATATGAGGAATCATTTGTTTTTCGGTATGTCCATCTGCAAAGAAGATGCCGAAATCGAGTTCTTTGGCTTCGGAATAGTCTGTTACCGGATCTGCAACAAACTTTAGTTGCCCACTTTCCTGCATGGGAAGGATGTTCTCTTTTAGAAATGACGCCTTTTCACGACGGTTGGGTTCTATAGCCCATTGCCAATGGCGTTCATTGCTCCAGAAATGAGCATTTTTGAATGCGGGTTCGTAACCGGTTCGGCTTTGATTCCATTGCACACTTCCCCCACAGTGGTCGAAATGAAGATGTGTCATAAAAACATCGGTAATATCATCCCTGTGGAAACCGTGCTTTTTTAATGAATCGTCCATATTAAATTCACCCCAACGATAGTAATAGCCAAAAAACTTTTCACTTTGCTTATTTCCCATTCCGGTATCGATCAGGGTTAGCCTATTACCATTTTCAATAAGTAAGCAACGGGCAGCAATATCTATCATATTATTCGCGTCGGCAGGATTGGTTCGGGTCCAAAGCGACTTAGGGACGACACCAAACATGGCACCGCCATCCAACTTAAAATTACCGGCTTCGATAGGGTAGAGCTGCATAGGAGGCGCAAAATACTAAAAGTGTAGTAAATGCGGAGAATAGTTAAGGGATTATTAAGAAAAAAGGTCTTACACAAACCGTCCAAACCAACAACTTACCTAAGGGTAGAGCTCATTTTTTCGAACCGGCACTTTTTTCGACGAGGAGAGAAATGGAGTGAGCAAACCTTCAATGGCTTCTAAACGCGATTCTAGACCCTGATAATCCTGACGAAATTGAGCGTTATCTTTTTCAAGGGCTTCTATGCGTTTTAGTAAAGCCTGAGTTGCGCTTACATTAAGCATCGAGATGGCCTCATAATCAACTGTGTGAAAATCGTTTACCAGGGTTCCATATACGAAAACAGTTCCTTCTTTTTCGGTGTCCACTTTTATTTTTCCTTCTGAAACAGCCAATACTTCCACCAATACTTCAGAAGTACTAAAAATGAGCTTAACGCGATCTCCCTTTTTTACTTCAGAAGAAACTAGCTGAATCCAGCCATCATTAATTTCAGAAATACTATAAATGTTTGGAATTACCTCCTTAATATTAGAAGATACTGCACGTGGATAGACCTCCTTAACTTGTTGGGCAATTACCTTTTTGTAGGTTTTATTGGCTGCGGTTTTTTCGTCCTTTAAGCGATAATTGGTGATTTCTATTTTTGAAAGTGTTTTAAGGTCTTCCTGCCCATCACTAATACCTGAAATTACTTTGATTCGTTCATCGCTAAAGGCATTAAATTCGCTGGCACCGATACGGTTGCTGGCATAAATAGAGAAATTACCGGACCCAGATCCTGAACCGCTAAAAGGAACCCCTCCGTTTTGTGCATAAAAAGCAAATGAGCCATTGTTGGTATTGGCACCACCACTTACAACCAATTTACCCTGTGTAGGAGTGGAAGTACCTATGCCAATATTTCCGTTTTTCAGAACGGTCAAGGCGTTGCTTGGCGCTAAAAGACTGGAGCCATTTCCAATGGAAAAAATCCGATCATTTGCGCTGTAAGAGTCCGTACTGGTGGGGGTATAGGTCTCAGAATTTAAACCGATAGCCACTTCCGCGAACGAAGGAGCATCCGTAACCGATCCCAAGGCAGTTGAAGAAGCGCCAGAAGCCGTGGTTACATTTCCTAAGGCCGTAGATGAGATCCCGGAGGCTCGGGTAGCAAATCCCAATGCTGTAGAAAATGATCCCGAAGCATTGGTCTGACTCCCGCTGGCAAGAGAAACATCTCCTGACGCCGTCGTTAGTACACCTAATGAGGTAGCGCCAAATCCAGTGGCCCGAGTGGCGTTTCCAAAAGCAGATGAAAACACACCAGATGCCGATGTTGAATTACCCATTGCCGTGGAATTTGATCCTGAGGCACTTGATCCGCTACCCAAAGCCGTTGAGGAGGCACCCGAGGCAGTCGTATTGTTACCCGCGGCGAATGAGCCGGTTCCAACATTAGTCTGGTCCCAATGTGTGCTGCTTACTTCTCCAGCTCGAAAGGCGCCCTTACTTTTGTCAAAGAAAAGGCGGGCATTATCTGTGGTGCCTAATGTATTATCATTCAACTGGCTACTTCCGAATAGAAAATCATCGGTGGCAATAGCCGTTGTGTTTAGCACCACACCAAGGATACTTTGAAATTCACCATGAGTTCCAGAAGATGCCAATGCCGTCCAGGAGGAACCGTTGTAGGCATAAAAACCGGGGGAGCCGTCGGTCTGATAGATTAAAAGCCCAACAGCTGGTGTGGGGATTGCATCTCTTTCAGATTGTAGCATTCTTGGAAGTAGAACTCCCGTATTGCTTGAGGTTATGTCCAATATTGATGAGGGATCCGGAGTTGTTGTGCCTATACCTACTTGCCCATATATAGTACCACCAAGTAGAAGAATGGCAGCGATACCTAGTATTTTCATTCTGCAATTTTTTGTGGGGAGGGCGATAAAGATACGAATGTGAGGCGTATCAGTGAATACGTATAAATACGTAATTGTCTAATAATCAACTAATTTTAACATCAATTAGGAGCTTTTAACGAAGTATTTGTGAATATTTAGACTAAGCCGACGAATTGTCAACAATGTGTTTGAGGTTCAAAAGTTTCAAATGGAATGAAGTTGTGAAGGCCGGGCTTTTTTAGATCTAATTTTTCAGAAACTACACGAAGAAATCTTTAAAATTCCATACAAGATGATGGCAAAACCTGTATTTTTAAAACTAATTTAAGCAAGTTATCATGGTTGAACTAGCCGGAATTATCATATTAGGAATATTAGCGCAATGGGTGGCTTGGCGGCTTAAGATACCTGCTATTTTACCATTAATTTTAATTGGCCTTTTGGTCGGGCCTGTTGCCGCCGAGTTTTTGAGCGAAGATGGGGTCAAATGGATTGAACCCATTTGGAATGGAAAAAAAGGGCTTTTCGCTGGCGAAGGGCTGTTCTACTTTGTTTCGTTAGCAATTAGTATTATTCTTTTTGAAGGAGGGCTTACGCTTAAGCTTTCGGAAATTAAAAATGTTGGCCCCGTAATCACTAAACTTATTACCGTTGGATCTTTGGTCACATTTTTTGGTGCTGCCGTGGCCGCACATTATGTTTTCGATTTAAGCTGGGAAATTTCTTATCTGTTTTCAGCTTTAATAATTGTTACGGGACCTACGGTTATCACCCCAATATTGAGAAACATTCCTTTGAAAAAAGACATCTCCGCAGTGCTTAAATGGGAAGGGATACTTATCGATCCTATAGGAGCTTTGGTGGCGGTTTTAGTATTTGAGTTTATTAGTGTTGATGCTGGGGGAGAGTTTACCAAAACTGCACTCATTGAATTTGGTAAAATTGTTCTTTTTGGTGCTACTTTTGGATTTACTTTTGCACACGCCCTTAACTTTTTGATTGTTCGGAAGTGGATCCCTCACTACTTATTAAATGTTTTCGCATTAGCAGCGGTCCTGGGGGTGTTTGTGCTTTCTGATAGTTTCGCTCACGAATCGGGATTGCTAGCAGTAGTGGTAATGGGAATGGTTTTGGGGAATACCAATTCCGGCTATTTAAAGGAATTGCTCTATTTTAAAGAGTCTCTAAGCGTTTTATTGATCTCAATTTTGTTTATCCTGTTGTCTGCCAATATCAATATGGAAGACCTGCTGCTCATCTATAATTGGAAAACGGCTATTTTATTTGCCATTGTTATTTTTATAATTCGTCCGTTAGGGGTGTTTTTAAGCACCAATAAATCGAGCCTAAAGTTGAATGAGAAGTTGTTTATAAGTTGGGTGGGGCCTCGCGGTATTGTTGCCGCCGGTATTGCTTCTCTCTTCGGAACCAAACTCGCATTAAAAGGTGTTCCAGGCGCCGAATACATTACGCCACTAGTGTTCGCTTTAGTACTTGCCACTGTGCTTTTGAATGCAACGACCGCCCGTCTTTTCGCAAAGATTGTAAATGTTTTTCTTAAAAAATCAGAGGGAATTCTTTTTATCGGAGCGTCTAAATTTCCGAGATTAATAGCGGAGTATTTGAGCAAGAACGGAAGACATGTGGTGTTGATCGACAGCAATGAAAGTAATATTCAAAAAGCAAAAGACGCTGGAATCGAGGCTTTTTCGGCAAATATCTATTCTAACAATCTAACCGATAATATTGAGCTAAGCGATATTGGTTACCTGATGGCACTTACAGGAAATGGCGACATTAATAAGTATGCGCTCAATAAATTCTCAAAGCAATTTGGTGAGAACGGAGCTTTTCGATTAATTACTTCAGAAGAAATGAAAGATTCGGACAATAATCCTGAGCAAGGGCTGTTCTCACATGTAGATGACTTTGCTTCGGTCAGTAAGGTTGCCAATCAATACCCATCTATTTTGGAGATAGAAATTCTCGACAAAGACCATTATGACCGAATCATAGACCATACCACTAAAGACAAAATGAGCATTCCTTTGTTTTTAAAAGATGAAAGCAATGAATTCAATATTATCCCGTCTAATAACAAGGACGTTGTTGAGGTTATTCAAAAAGGATCCAGATTGGTGTATTTAGGAAAACTAATTGAGGACGAAACCCCGCAAACAAATGAGCAATAATAAACTTAGATTGATGAAACCTACCTTTTTAGCTTTGTTTTTCGTTTGTTTGACCTGTTTTTTTTCTTGTAAGAAAGATGACGAAAAGACCTGCACCACTTGTCGCAGCGATCAAACCCCACCCTTCGAATTGTGCCGAGAAAGCAATGGAAACGCCTCTGTAAATGGTCAGGACACTGGAACCGATTACGATCTATATCTTTCTGATCTTCAGACTACAGGAACCACTTGTGGGGGTGGTTAATTGAATAGGGGAAGTGAAACTCCCCCCTATGCTAAACCATGGAACCTCGTTATTTCTTATTCAAATCTATTCTTAAGCCTACGGTGATGGCTGCTCTATCTGTAATGAAGGTGCTGTTGCTTACTGTTGTTTCCAAATCACCTTCTTCGGCTTTAAAAGTGGTATTGTTATATTCAAAGAAGTTCAACAAAACACCGAGTGCGATATTGGGTCCCAGGCCAATCTCAACTCCGCCATAAGCATTGACGGCGAATCCGGAAGTGGTTTGTTTAAAGCCAAAGGCGTCAATATTTCCGAAGGAATAGCCGGTATTGAGCCCGGTGAGAATTCTAGTTTGTCCTTCACCAACAGGAATTTGATATTCGGCTGTTGGCCCCACGAGCACTTTCGTGGCTTTTATTTCATTGCCGTTTAAAGTTGTCGTGTTCACGGTGGCTTTGGGCCCAATGTAAAGCGGATTATTGCCTAAAGTTGCTACATTGAATAAGACTCCTGCGGCCCCAATCATTTCGGTTTCCTCGTCCTTGGCAAAACTAACTCCAACGTTGGTATCGATAAAGGTATTTTCGTGGTTGATGTCTTCGTCAGGTGAAACGAAACTGCCATCTTGAGGATTTGTTTTTTCCAGACAGCAATTTAGTTCGGAGAGGACTAAGGTAGGTGCTTGAATCTTTTCAAAACGAAGACCATACCTAACGATTTTTTTAAGATTTACATCCAAATCGTTAAATCGCATTGGGCCTTTTGTCTTCGACTCATAGGTATAGACGGCTTTTTTAACCTCTTTATTACTGTTTTTTGTACAAGAACAATCTAAGGTGACTTCGGTTGTAATCTGCCAATCCAATGACATAACAAAATCATTTTTCTTATACCCTCTTTGCCATTTTAAGGGCTTTAAGTTTGTAACTATGGTAGCAACGCACTTTTTGTGTTTAAAGGAGATCTTTTTCAGGTTGAAGCCTTCTTTTTTGGCTCGCTTTAACCTAAAGTAATAAGCCTGAATTATTTTTCGCTTGGAAGGACGCACTTGTCCGTAGTCTTTTTTTGCTACTTTGAATACGTAATCGGTCATTTTCTTCACCTCATCGAAGTATAACATGGCGTCAAATACTGAGACGTTAAACTGGAATTCCTTTGGACGGGTTAAACTATCCATTATTTTTCCAATTTCTTTGGCGAGTTCTTCTTTTGATGCCACCATTTTCTTTTTGGGAATGGATTTTAGCAGACCACTTGGATCACAGGTCATGGAAGGAACCTTTTTCTCTTTTGCGGTTTGTAACATGGTCAAAATAGTAGTACGCAGGTTTTTTCCACTATTTATTCTAGGGTTTTTCCTTTGTCCAAAGCCTTCGGGAGTCAAGCCGAACAACAAGATGCATAGAATGACAATTGTGATTTGCTTTTTCATGTTTGTGAGTTTTTAGAGTTGCTCAAATATTTTTTAAATCATGAACAATTACAAATCAATGGGACGAGTAACGGAAAAAAGAAGATGAATAACAACCAAATTAGCCTTATGAAACATGAAAACCACAAAAAAACCCAAAGCCAACGGGCTTTGGGTTTTAATAATACATTCTTGGGTGGTTTAATCGTTCAATTTCAAAACTGCCATAAATGCCTCCTGCGGAATTTCAACATTACCCACTTGACGCATACGCTTTTTACCTTTTTTCTGTTTTTCCAAAAGCTTACGCTTTCGCGAAATATCACCTCCATAACATTTTGCGGTAACATCTTTACGCAATGCCTTTACCGTTTCACGAGAAATAATTTTGGCTCCAATTGCTGCTTGGATAGGAATGTCGAATTGTTGACGAGGAATAAGCTGGCGTAATTTTTCACACATTTTTTTACCAATATCGTAGGCATTGTCTTTATGAAGTAACGCCGAAAGGGCATCTACAATATTCCCGTTTAAGAGCACGTCTACTTTAACCAGTTTAGACTCTCGCATGCCAATAGGGCTGTAATCGAAGGAAGCATATCCCCTGGAAACCGTTTTTAAGCGATCGTAAAAGTCGAAAACAATTTCGGCCAATGGCATATCGAAAGACAGCTCCACCCGCTCCGTTGTAAGGTAGGTTTGATTGGTAATTTGACCTCGCTTTTCAATACATAAGGACATGACCGGGCCAACAAAATCTGATTTTGTGATAATCGTGGCTTTAATATAAGGCTCCTCCATTCTATTTAATTTGGAAGGGTCGGGGAGGTCACTAGGATTGTTAACCAAAATCAGCTCATCAGGAGCCGAGTTGCTATAGGCATGATAAGATACGTTAGGCACCGTAGTGATTACGGTCATATCGAATTCACGTTCCAGTCGCTCTTGAATGATCTCCAGATGAAGCATTCCAAGAAACCCGCATCGAAAACCAAATCCAAGCGCAGCACTGCTCTCAGGAATAAAGACCAATGAAGCGTCGTTCAATTGTAGTTTTTCCATAGAGGCTCTAAGCTCCTCATAATCTTCGGTGTCTACAGGATAAATACCAGCAAAAACCATGGGTTTTACATCTTCAAACCCTTCGATCATATTGGTGGTTGGTTTTTTGGCATCTGTAATGGTATCACCCACTTTTACCTCTTTTGCTTCTTTGATCCCGGTAATTAAATAACCCACGTCTCCCGTTTTAATTACTGGTCTGGGGGTTTGTTTTAAATGTAAGGTCCCTACCTCATCTGCAAAATAATTTTTCCCGGTAGCCATAAATTTTATGGCCTGTCCTTTTCGAATTTCACCATTAAGGACCCTAAAATAGGTTTCAACGCCTCGGAAAGGATTATAGACCGAATCGAAAATCAAGGCCTGAAGGGATTCTTCGGGGCTTCCTTCAGGAGCCGGAATTCGCTCGATAATAGCAGTTAGAATTTCTTCAATTCCAATACCCGTTTTGGCGCTTGCCGGAATAACTTCTTCGGCATCACAACCTAGTAGATCTACGATGTCGTCTGTAACCTCCTCTGGATTTGCAGAAGGAAGGTCCACTTTATTTAATACAGGGATAATTTCCAGATCGTTCTCTAAAGCCAGGTATAAATTGGAAATGGTTTGCGCCTGAATACTTTGTGCAGCATCCACAACCAAAAGTGCTCCTTCACATGCTGCAATGGACCTCGAGACCTCATAAGAGAAATCGACATGCCCCGGAGTATCAATTAAATTAAGAATATACTCCTCGCCTTCATGAGTATACTCCATTTGTATGGCGTGACTCTTAATGGTAATACCACGTTCACGCTCCAAATCCATATTGTCTAACAACTGTGCTTGCTCTTCTCTTTCGGTCACGGCACCAGTGAAGCTCAATAGACGATCCGCCAAGGTACTTTTACCATGGTCAATGTGCGCAATAATGCAAAAATTTCGGATGTTCTTCATAGCAAACTTCTTCCTTCAAAAATTGAATGCAAATATAGTTTAATTTGATCGCTTTTTAGGTCTGTAGTGCTGTTCATCGAATATTCGAATAAATAAACTAAAAATCAACAAAGAATTAAGACATTTACTCCTCTAAAGACGCCCCAGGAAACTACGAATACTAAAAGTAGTTGACATAATGATGAAATTTAAATCACCAAACTTACTTATGTGTGTTTGCCTTTGGCTGTTTGTACAGCATTTAAGCGCGCAAAACATCCAGCTTTCGGGAACAGTGCAAGACGCTCAAGGAAATGCAATTTCATTAGTTGATGTACTGCTTATGAAAGCAATCTCCGAAAACAAGGGTAATCCGGGATTTGACTTTGTTAGCACCACGCTCACTGCTGAAGATGGGAACTTTAAATTTACAGGACTCGAAAAAGGAACCTATAAAATAACTTGTGGTTCTTTTGGCTTTAAACCCAATACGCAGCAAATTTTTCTTACTGAATCGACTCATCTGAGCGAGATTAATTTGTCGCCCTCCGTTGAGGAGTTGGAAGAAACAGTTATTTCTGCAAAAAGACCTATTCTTAAAAAAGAGCCTGGAAAACTCATTTTTACAGTTGAGGGAACATCGATTGCAACGGGAGATGCTATACAAGTGCTTTCGAAAACCCCGGGAATCTTTACTTTTGGAGATAAGATCATCGTAAAGAATATGACACCGGTGATTTATATAAACGACAAGCGTTTATACATTCCTCGAAACGACATCTACTCCTTTTTAAAGAGTCTAGACGGAAGCACCATTGAGCGCGTGGAGGTAATTACCAACCCTCCTGCCAAATATGATGCCGATGGAAGTATGGTCTTAAGCATTTTTACTTCCAAAAATGTTTCGACAGGTTATAAGGGAACGATAAATGGCACGTACGAACAAGCCGTTTACCCAAAGTACTTATTGGGAACAACCCATTTTTTCAAGAATAAATGGTTAGACCTCTCGCTAAACTACAGTTTCGCTCCAAGAAAGGAGTTTAAAGACCAAGACGACAAAATTCAATTCTTTACACCGGGCAATGCCGTTTATTCGAGATGGGAGTCCGATTTTGCCCGAACCACCAACAGTAATGCTCATCAAGGTAATATTGACGCCCTAATAACCTTAGATGATCGGAACAGCATTCGCGTATCTTCGTCTATATTTAACGCCCCAAACACCGAATACAACAATAACGTGTCAGTGGAAATAAGGAATGCACAATTTCAATTAGATTCAACTTTTACGACGATCGGTTTTTTGTCTAATGACAAGACCAATGTAAGTTACGAGTTGGCTCACGTTGCCAAATTAGGAGAAAAGGGAGCGTCCCTGAACACGCGTTTCACGTATATAGATTATGACGACTCACAATTTCAGCAGGTGGAAACCCAATATTTTACACCCTCGACCACGCTCTTGAGGGCTAACAATTTTTACACAAATGCCAATCAAAACAGTAATATATTTGTGGGAAGCATGGACGGAACGATTCCAATGGAAGATGGCGAATTTCTTGCAGGAGTTAAATACACCAACAGTGATTCTAAAAGCGCCTTGGATTTTTTCGAAATAGAAAATGGTGTCACAACCTTTAACCCCGGATTGTCTGACCAATTTTCATACGACGAATCCATTTACGCGGCTTACCTGTCCTATAATCGGAATTGGGAAAAGTGGTCTATTGATGCAGGTCTTCGAGCAGAATACACCGACATTGAAGGAAATTCAATAGTGCTGGGTCAAATTAATACAGATCGGTATTTTGAGTTATTTCCATCGGTTTCACTGCAGCACCAATTGGATAAAAACAATAACCTTGGGATATCCTATGCAAGACGCATTTCGAGACCAAAGTATCAAAGCTTAAATCCGTTTAAGTATTTTTTGAATGAGAATAACTTTAATTCGGGTAACCCCGAATTAGCCCCGGCGATCGACAACAAAATCACCTTTAGTTATGCATTAAAGAACACATGGTTCTTCGATTTATACTATCACCATACCGACAATACACTGAGCACCCTAACCTTTCAGGACAATATCGAACAGGTAATACGTACAACGGAAGCCAATTTAATTCAAGATTTTCAATATAGTCTAGACATAACCTATGCCAAGCCAATCACCCGATGGCTATATGTAAGCGTCTATACCTCAGGCTTTTATTTCGAAAACGAGTTTTATGCCCTGGAAAGTGTACCCGAAACCTATATAAATAATACGTTTGGGTTCTACGCGCAGATGTATAGTGGTTGGACCATTTCTCAAAGAGAGAATATTACAGCCGATTTGACCGCAGTGTATTTGTCGGATTATATTTACGGGAGTTATACCTATGGAAATCAGTTTAATTTGTCTTTGTCTTTTCGCAAAGGCCTTTGGAATAATCGGGCAAGTATCCAGATGGGCGTAGACGATATGTTCAATACGTACAATGTTCCTGTTAACTCTAAGTATTACAATCAGAATAACGTTTACTTTGCCCAGCCAGAGTCCAGATTGTTCCGAATAGGTTTTACCTATAAATTTGGGAATTCATTTTTAAAGAATCTTGATAAACGAGGAAGCTCTCAGGAAAGCGAACGATTGAAAAAAGAATAACTACCCAAAATATACGCAGCCCATAGAACCATAATAAATTGACTATTTTTGCAGTTAGATGGCAAAAATTGGTGACATAGATGTGGGTGAATTCCCTTTGTTGCTTGCTCCTATGGAGGATGTGAGCGACCCTCCCTTTCGAGCACTTTGCAAAGAGCAGGGGGCCGATGTGGTATATACTGAATTTATTTCGAGCGAGGGTCTTATTCGAGACGCTGCCAAAAGTGTAATGAAACTTGACATTTATGAAAAAGAGCGTCCGGTTGGAATTCAGATCTTTGGAGCCGTACTGGAGTCCATGCTTCGAAGCGTGGAAATTGTGGAGGCCAGTGGGCCGGATATTATAGATATTAACTTTGGATGCCCTGTGAAGAAAGTCGTGAGCAAAGGAGCGGGAGCAGGAATTTTAAAGGATATTGATCTGATGGTTTCTTTAACTGCTGCCATGGTCAAACATACTAAATTGCCAGTTACTGTTAAAACACGTCTTGGATGGGATCACGATTCTATCATGATAGAAGAAGTAGCAGAAAGGCTTCAGGATGTGGGGTGTAAGGCAATTTCAATTCATGGACGGACAAGGGCTCAAATGTATAAAGGAGATGCAGATTGGGTTCCCATTGCCGCGGTAAAGAATAATCCGAGAATGCATATCCCGGTTTTTGGAAATGGTGACGTGGATTCGCCGGAAAGAGCTATGGAAATGCGCGATAAATATGGATTGGACGGCGCAATGATTGGACGTGCAAGTATAGGGTACCCCTGGTTCTTTAAAGAGGTCAAGCACTATTTTGAAACGGGGAAACACTGCGCACCACCCAATATGGCCGAGCGTGTTGAAGCAGCCCGTAGACATTTGCAAATGGCTATCGATTGGAAGGGTGAAAGATTAGGAGTTTTTGAAACCCGTCGACATTACACCAATTACTTTAAGGGAATACCCAATTTTAAACAATACCGAATGAAAATGGTTACCAGTGATGATTCTGCCTCAGTCTTTGCCGCTTTCGATGAGGTCATGGAGATCTTTGGAGATTTCGAATTTGCCTAACAGAAGCTATGCCAGGAGACGTTCGGTAACGCGTAGCGAAGCCATTTTGGATGCAAACCAACCTAGTCCGCAGATGGTTACAAATACGATAAGCAAGTTAAGTATCTTGTATTTTACAGGATAGGGAAGGGAAGGGGTAATAGGAACAAAACCGAATTCCATTTGCAACAGGACAATTATAGATCCTAGAAGCAGCCCGATAGATGCACCAATGAGGGTCATTAGCATACCGTTATAAAAGAAAATTTTTCTAATTTCAGAAATAGTTAGTCCCATAAAGTAAAGGGTCCGGATGTTACTTCGTTTTTCGAGAATAACCATAATAATGGTTCCTGCCAGATTAAAAATGGCAATGGCGGCAATTAAACTAACAAATAAATAGGTGAATAGGTTTTCGGAATTCAGCATTTTGTATAACGCATCGTTTTGCTGAATACGAGTTTTAATTATGATTTCTTCGGAAAAGAGACGGTCTAGATTAAGGATAACATCTTCTTCCGAAGCGGAGGGAACTAACTTAAATTCAAGGGCTGAAACTATGGTCGAATCCAATCCCAATAGATCGCGCGCCAAAGATATTTCAGAAAAGACATACTTACTATTGAGTTCCTCATTAATTTCATATACACCAGAGGCTACTACCTTTCGCTTTGTAAAAACCGATGACGGGTCAAGCATATTTACCTGTCCGGTTCCGGGTTTGGGCACGTAAATCTCAAGTAAATTTCCATAATCTCGGGGCGGCAGGGAAAGTTTGCTTGAAATGCCAAAACCAGTAACCACTTCATCCAAATTGGGCTGCATCCAGTCTCCTGCAAAGAGCAAACTGTCCACGGGAGCGATTTTTTGATAATTTTGATCAACTCCTTTAATATAAGCAATGTTGCTTTTTCCTTTATATTGAAGAAAAACACGCTCTTCAATAATTCGCGAAAAGGCATCAACTCCTTCAACATTTTGTAACTTTTTATAGAGTTCTGGAGAAATGGAAAGCGTTTTTCCACTGGCAGGCGTAATTTTT
>JBCCIJ010000011.1:0-103378 GCA_039028295.1 Bacteroidota bacterium | reverse complement strand
GAAGTTCTTCACCAAATTGTCTTACCACTTCACCTCTTAAGGGTGCAGGTGTGGCTCTCCACGATTTAAAAGCATTGGTCGCGGTGGTCATTACTTGTTCATATTCATCTTTGGAAGTGGTAGTTACCTTTCCAATTAGTTTTCCGTCAACAGGAGAGTGCGAGGCTATTTCGGCACCTCCGGGAAACCAATTGCTCCCGGTGGAAGTCCCGCTATTTGTGGCTTCGACACCTAGTTGTTTTAATGCATCTTCAATTCCGAAGGAAGTGGCTACAGTGGACATAATTATATAGTGTTTTTTATTGCTGAATTAATCCTGCGAATGTACGCAAATGCAAGAAGATTTTGAAATGAATAAAAGGATAATTAAGGTTGAAGTTGCGTGGCCTCCCAAGCATCGCCATTTTGTGTGTAAAGAACCCTATTGTGGAATCTCGTTTCTTTAAATTCTAAAAATTCAATTTGGAGTGGGTTTACCTTAAAACCCTTCCAGGCTTTAGGTCTTGGAATCACTCCTTCTTGATAATCAATCATAAGCGCATTGAACGATTTCTTCAATTCTTGTAGATCTGTCAAAGGATGGCTTTGTTTGGATACAACACTTACAGCTTGGGAAGACTTGCTTCGCTCTGAAAAGTAAAAATCGGCATCTTCATCGCTTATTTCAGAAGCCAAACCTTGTATACGAACTTGCCTTTTAGATGCTTCCCACCAAAAAGTAAGAGCTACTTTGTTGTTTTTTAAAATCTCTCTTCCCTTCAAACTATCTAATGCGGTCGTAAAAATAAGATGTGGGTGGTGTATTTCCTTTAGTGAAACATTACGCGCATTCGGGAAGCCATCCAATCCAATGGTAGATAAGACACATGCACCAGGAAAACGTTTTTTAGTGGTGGTTACTTCCTGGTGAAACCAACGAGCAAAAGTGGCAAACGGATTTGGGTAATCACCAGAGATCGTTTCTTCCATTATTAACCGATAAACCGCTCATCTGTTTCCATCACCGTCCCGCAATTATTGCAGGTTCTAAGTGCTTCAGAATTATAATAGTTTTTAAAATGAGGAAGGAAATCCTTTTCTACATCATGCAATTCGAAATAGACCTCATACAACTTATTGTTACAGTTATCACAAAACCATAAGAGTCCATCTGTATAACCATTCCCCGCTCTTTTGCGCTCCACAACGAGCCCGATCGAATTTTCTCCACGAACCGGAGAGTGTGGTGTTTTCGCAGGGTGCAAATACATATCTCCCGGGCCTAAAGGCATAACCTTTCGCTCACCATCCTCTTGAATGATCAATTCAATATTACCTTCTAATTGATAGAATAGTTCTTCCGTTTCATTATAGTGATAATCCTTGCGCGCGTTGGGCCCTCCCACGATCATTACAATATAATCACCAGAATCCACATAAAGATTTTTATTCCCAACCGGGGGTTTTAACAAGTCTCGATGTTCGTCAATCCACTGATTAAGATTGAAAGGTTTAGAAATAGCCATTGCCGTAGATTTATGTGTTTGCATAAAAATACGGCAAATGCTTTAATTGGAAAAGAGGGAATTAATTTACTTTTTGTAAAAGATCTGGGTAAAGTAATAATGGCCTTGGTTATTCTGCATAACACCAAAACCTGAATGCGTATAATTTCCTTCAATAACGCTTCTATGTGTAGGGCTGTTAAGCCATGCGTTAACAACATTTTCAGCAGCGGTGTAACCCATAGCGACATTTTCCGCAACGGATGTTGCTCCTCTATCTTTCAATGCTCTGGAACGCGTGCTAAAATTATCATGGTTAATCTTTTCGATACCGATCATATACTTGGTATGCTCCACTGCATAGGCAGAAGCATACTGTCGATCACGCTTAATGGTTCGAAGACCTAATGAAGTTCGATGTGCATTTACCAGGTCCAAAATTTCGTTGGCCATTTGCCAATCGGTTTCTTTGGCAAGGTTAACGTCGATAGTGTAGTTTGCTTCTTCAGCAACTGAATCTCCATCTTTAGTACATGAGGCTACGGTAAAAAGTAAAACCATAGCAAGTAGGCTAGTCTTTAGTAGTTTCATTTTACGGGGGACATCAAATTTGGGGCATGATGTTGGATCAAATGTAGGAAAAAAAACAATACAAAATGCATTTCATCGTTATTTAAATGCATTTTGTCGATTATTTAGACGTTTTTTCGTTATATTTCCTACAATAAAAAGGAGTGCGAACCTATGAAAACAAGGCGGTTTGTGCTATATTCGTAAAGAAATACTTCCAAAATGAAAAAATTTAAAATTTTAACACTTTTAATCGGATTTTTTGTGCTTTTCAGCTGTAAAAATGAAATTTCTAATTCGAATTTGTCAGAAAATACTGAAAAATTTACTGAAGAAAATCCGGAAAATTTCGGCATTGTAATTCATGGAGGCGCCGGGACAATTCTGAAGAAAAATATGAGCGACTCTTTAGAAAATGCCTATCATGAAAAATTGGAAGAAGCTATTAAAGTAGGGCATGCTATTCTAAATAACGGCGGCGATGCAATGAAAGCTGTTACGGCCACCATTAATATCCTCGAGGATTCTGAGCTATTTAATGCGGGAAAAGGTGCGGTATTCACTCATGAAGAGACAAACGAGTTGGACGCTTCGGTGATGGATGGTGCTACCCTCAATGCTGGAGCAGTTGCCGGTGTTACTCATATTAAAAACCCTATCAACCTTGCCGTTGAAGTAATGGACAACAGTGATCATGTTATGCTTGCTGGAAAAGGAGCGGAGGTATTTGCTGAAAGTCGAGGTATCTCTTTGGTAGATCCCTCCTATTTTTATACCGAAAGACGATTCAATTCATTACAACGAATCAAACAAAGAAATGCAGAAAAGATCTCTACCAACTTCGACGACCCTTATATCAAAGACTCGAAATTTGGCACCGTAGGATGTGCTGCTCTGGACAAAAATGGAAACCTAGCCGCAGGGACCTCCACTGGAGGAATGACCAACAAACGATGGAACAGAATAGGCGACGCTCCTATTATTGGAGCCGGCACTTATGCAAACAATGCCACCTGCGCGGTCTCATCTACGGGTTGGGGCGAATATTTTATTCGAGCCATGGTGGCCCATGATATCTCGGCCATGATGGAATATAAAGGTGTCTCCCTGCAAGAAGCTGCCCGAGAAGTAATTCAGGAAAAAGTTCCAGCACTGGGGGGTGATGGAGGCATCGTGGCTATCGATAAAAACGGAAATGTGGCTATGGAATTTAACACTTCGGGAATGTATCGTGCCCATATGAATGCCGATGGTGACCTGGTCGTTAAGATTTATAAAGATTAGCCCAGCATCAAAATTAAGATAACCTATTTCATAAAAAAATGAAAGCACCCTACTATGCTGTAATCTTCACCAACATTCAAACCCAAGACACCCAAGGTTATGCCGAAATGGCTCAATCCATGGAGAATTTGGCCAAACAACAGCCAGGATACTTGGGGTTTGAGCACGCCCGAGAGGAACTCGCAATTACTATTAGTTATTGGGAAAACTTAGAGGCTATTGCCAATTGGAAAGCCAATCTGGACCATCTAGACGCCCAAAAACAAGGCAAGGAACGATGGTATGAATGGTATAAGACCAGAATTTGTAGAGTTGAGCGAGAGTATGAGTTTTTTAGAAAGTAACGATCGCTCATTCAAAAACACGCAACCTTTCTGGCATCCTCTAATCTTTCTAACATATCCACTCCTTAAAAAAACACGCCTTACGAATAAAAATTACATCGATTACTTAACCATATTTATATCTAGTCAAAGATGAAATTTAATAGAACCGTTCTTGTCGTTTTTTTGGGTGCTTTCCTTCTTACCGCATTATTTTACAAACAATATTTTGGGCTTAACGTCTTATTCTTTGATGTCCTTTTTATCCTATGGCTTATAGGCTCAAAGCAATGGTCTTGGAAACAACCCAATGAAATTATCGCGAGCTGTGGGTTTATATTAACCGCATTGTTCACGGTGCTTACGCATTCCACCTTTTCTTATTTCATGCATTTTCTAGCCATTTCGGTATATATTGGGGTATTAAATTATCCAAAAGTACGATCGCTGGTTAACGCTGCTATGATCTCCATAGTGGCATTATTTCAATCTCAGGGGGTCTTTGGAAATCTTCTTTCTGGTACTCGTATGAAAGGGAAAACCGTGGGAGGTCTGTTATGGAAAGCTCGTATCTTTATTATACCTGTCTTTATCATATGCCTCTTTCTGGGGCTCTATAGCTTTTCTAATCCCGTTTTTGGCGACATGGTTAACCATCTGGGGCTTGGCATTCAAAATACGTTCAATTTTATCTTTGAAGGACTGGACTTCTTTTTATTGCTCACCTTTCTTTTATGTCTTTTTATTAGTATATACTTATTTACACGAACTGCAAATAAGGACTTAGTCTTACAGGATACGAACGCTGTTGAGGTTTTGCAAAGGGATAAAAAGAAGTACCCGAGGTGGTTTAAACTAACCGGCTTAAAAAACGAGTACAAAGCTGGCGTTTTCCTATTACTTATTCTGAATGTATTACTGCTTATCCTTAATATGCTTGACGTGTACTGGGTTTGGTTCAATTTTGCATGGGAAGGACAAACGCTCAAACCATTTGTTCACGAAGGCACTTATTTACTTATTTTCTCCATTTTAATTTCAATCGCTGTGGTGCTGTATTTCTTTAGAGGAAATCTGAATTTCTATGCCAAGAACCGATTTTTGAAATATCTCAGTTACATCTGGATCATTCAAAACGGAATTCTAGTCATTTCAGTAGGTATACGCAACTTCAGATATATTGAATATTTCTCGCTGGCCTATAAACGAATTGGGGTTATTATCTTCCTGGCCTTAGTCCTTTATGGATTGTATAGCGTGGTCCGAAAAATTCAATTAAAAAAATCGGCTTTCTATCTGTTTAAATCGAATGCCTTAGTCCTTTATGCGGTACTTGTGCTGGTTTCCTTTATAAATTGGGATGGCTTTATCGCCAAGTACAACTTTGCGCACGCCCATACTTCTTATTTACATTTGGATTATATGTCTTCCCTTTCAGACAAATCACTTCCTCATTTGGATAAGCCCTTGGCCGAGCTTGTCCAAATTAATACGATTCAAAACGAAAAATATCAATTTGAGTACACCATGCAACCGGAAGAATACCAGCGGATCATTCATAATAGAAAATTGAATTTCAAGAAAAAGTGGGAATCCAAAAACATCCTTTCCTGGAATTTACCCGAATATCTAGCCTACAAAAAGCTATTCAAAAACTGATGGACCAAAGCCCATTGTTAAACTCTTCCTAAATGTTAAATAAACACATAACAAATAGAAGCTTAAAGGCGTTACCCTAGCAATATCTCTCCTTTAAAATACGATCAAGTTGCCATTTAATAGGCTCATTTTGAGTTTTTCAGGCATTGTATGTCTTTGAGCAACCATCTTTTTATTGTATTTTTAATAGCGCATCTTTTCGTTTTTATTCTGAATAAAGATGCTCCTAAACCATCAACTATGAAGCAACTCATCTACCTGTTCGCTCTGGTCGTACTATGCTATTCGTGCAACGACAAAACAGCCACTTCCGAAACTGACAATCTTTACAAATTCAAAGACTACATTAGCTATGCCACCTATGGAAACAAAAGTGTCACAGCACCAATTTCCGTTGAACTTATGAAACCCGTTGAATCCATGGATTTGACACAAGAGTTGCCTTCAAATTATATAAAAATAACTCCTAGAACCGAAGGAACACTGGTCCTGGAAAATGGAAGAACGCTTATTTTTCAACCCAGTGAAAACCTCCAACCAGATACCGAATACACTATTTCCGTACTGTTACATAAACTTTACGAAGACATTCCGGCAACATTTAAAACCTATACATTCCGCTTTAAGACCATCGCGCCCAATTTTAAGGTCGATTTGGGGAATTTACAATCCTACTCCAAAGAATGGCAATACCTTACCGGCTCTATTACTACATCAGATATAGTCCCTTTGGAAAAGGCAAAACAACTCATGAAAGCCTCGCAAAACGGAAAGGATCTTTTAATGGTCTGGCCCCAGGAAAATGGTGCCGGCAAGTTCTTTAATTTTACCATTGATAGTATTCAGAGAGCTGTAGACGATTCTCACATCGACCTCTCATGGGACGGAAAACCCATCGAATCCAATTTGAAAGGAACCAATACCTTCTCTATTCCGGGCCAGAACAATTTTAAGGTAGTGGATGTAAAAAGCACCTACGCACCGGAGTCTTCCTTGTCTATCAATTTCTCCGATCCCCTTCGGGAAAATCAAAATTTCGCGGGGCTAGTGACTGTCGAACAAGCGCAAAATCTACGCTTTGAAGTGGACGGAAATTTGCTTCATATTTATCCCACCAATCGCATAGTTGGAAATGTACGGGTCACCTTATTCAACGGAATCAAAAACGACGGGGGGTTCAACTTAAAAAATGAGTTTTCCGAACTCATCTCCTTCGAACAATTGAAACCTGCGCTTCAACTCATTTCAAACGGAGTAATTCTACCCAATGCCACCTCCACGCCCATTTACTTTAAAGCAGTAAATCTTGCTAAAGTCGACGTACGGGTCATTCAAATTTTTGAGGATAATATGCTCCAGTTCTTACAAAATTCTAACCTCAATAATAACAGCATATACGATATAAAACGAGTAGGGCGAAGAATTGCCAAGAAAACCGTCGATTTAAAAGATAAGGGTATGGGTGATGATGGTCTTTGGAAGGCGTACGGCGTCGATCTTTCGGAATATTTTAATGTGTCTCCAGGTTCTCTATATCGAATTGAGCTCAGCTTTACGAAAGACTTTGTAACCTACAATTGCGACACATCCTCTTCTGAAGAAATACAAGAAAATGACTATGAAGAAGATTTTTTGGCAGACCTCTCGGATGGTCAGGACGTGCTAGAAGAACGCTATTGGGATAACGAAATTTATAACTATCGCCGTTATAACTACAATTGGGAGCAGCGAGACAATCCATGTCATGCCGCCTATTATAACGAAGATCGAATCGTAAGCACCAATGTCCTTGGAAGTGACCTTGGACTCATTGTAAAAAAAGGAAACAACAGGTCTTACCATTTTGCGACAAGCAATCTACTCACAACACAACCTCAACCGGGGACAAAGATCAAATTATACAATTACCAGCAACAACTCATTGAAACAGCCGAGACAGATGGTGACGGCCTTGCCATTATTGATAGCGAAAAAAACGCAGCCTTTGCTGTGGCGCAAAAAGGGGATAATTACGCCTATGTCAAACTAGAGGATGGAAACGCTCTTTCTCTAAGCAAATTTGACGTTTCCGGGAAAACTCTTGAAAAAGGGCTCAAAGGGTTTTTATACACCGAGCGGGGGGTGTATCGCCCCGGCGACAGCATTCACCTCACCTTCGCTTTTAATGATGCCAGCAATCCATTACCTAAAAATCATCCTGTAAAGCTTGAGGTGACCGATGCCCGTGGAAAATTGGTCAACCGCACTGTGATGAATCATGGTGTAAACGGGTTTTACTATTTTCCTATTGCAACGGCCACATCATCTCCTACCGGGAATTGGTACGCAACGGTTAGCGTTGGTGGAGCTACTTTCAGCAAGACATTAAAAGTTGCTACTATTAAACCCAATCGATTAAAACTGAAGCTCAACTTTCAAGATGAAGTTTTGGATGCCAGTGCTCCTATTGCCGGAAGCGTTCAAGGATTATGGTTGCATGGAGCTCCCGCTCGGAATTTAAAAATTGAAATGGCCACAACTTTGCGTACCACCACTACGGCTTTCGATGGCTACACGGGATATCAATTTAATGACCCTATTAGAAGTTTTAATGAAATTGAAATTCCCATTCTGAATAGCCAACTTTCGGATAATGGCGAAGTTGATTTCAACAAAAACATTTCACTCAATAGCAATGCTCCGGGTATGCTGAAGGCAACTTTTTTGACGAAGGTTTTCGAAGGCGGTGGTGACTTTTCGATCGATGTCTTTTCAAAGAACCTTGCTCCATACTCGCATTTTGTAGGATTGAGATCTCCTGAAGCAAAACGATATGGTTCTTATTACACTGACGAGGACACCGAATTTGATGTGGCCACGGTAGATGCCCAGGGTAAGGCAAGTGGTCAACGCACACTTGACGTTCAGGTTTTCCAAATTGAATGGCGTTGGTGGTGGAACCGCGGCTATGACAACCTATCCCGATATGAAAATGCTTCGGTGCATAGGCCGGTGAAAGCTTTTACCATAACTACCAATGGACAAGGGAAGGCTAATTTCAACATCAATATTCCTGAAAATGAAGGAGGACGTTACCTTATTCGTGTGAAGGACAAAGCCTCCGGACATACCACTGGACGTGTTGCCTATTTTTACCGTGATTGGTGGAAACGCCCAAGTGATGGAGACTCCGAAAGTTCCAAAATGTTGCTTTTTTCAGCAGATAAAGAATCGTATAATGTAGGAGACGAGGCGGTCATTAATTTTCCTTCCGGAGCCGATGGAAGAGCACTTGTGAGTGTTGAAAACGGCACGGAAGTACTTTCCACCCAATGGATCGAAACAAAACAGGGAGAAACCCAGGTGAACATTCCTATCAGCAAAGAAATGGCTCCTAACATATTTGTAAATATTTCACTGCTACAGCCGCATGAACAAACTAAAAATGACCTACCCATTAGATTATATGGTGTTGTCCCTCTTTTAGTTGAAGACGCCGCTACCCTATTAAATCCATCCATAAAAATGCCAGATGTACTTCGCCCGGAAGAACGTTTTACCCTTACAGTTTCTGAAGAAAATAAGAAGGCAATGACATATACCATAGCGATGGTAGACGAAGGTTTACTGGACTTAACTCGTTTTCCAACACCTAAAATTCACGAAGCCTTTTATACTCGTGAGGCTTTGGGTGTAAAGACATTCGATGTTTTCGATTATGTGATTGGCGCCTATTCCGGGAGTGTCAATAATATTTACGCCGTGGGAGGAGGTGCCGATGCCGGCGGAGCAAAAAACAGAAAAGCGGATCGGTTTAAGCCCATAGTTCATTACTTAGGACCTTTTGAACTCAAAGCGGGCAAAAAAGCGTCTCATGAAATTAAAATGCCCAATTATGTCGGTTCTGTTCGAACCATGATTATTGCCGGCGACACCGAAAAAAGCGCTTATGGGAAAAGTGATAAAACCACCCCCGTTCGAAAGCCGTTAATGGTCTTAGCTTCTTTGCCCAGAAAGCTGTCTCCAGGAGAGAAAGTAACACTCCCTGTTACCGTTTTCGCCATGGAAAAGAAAATTAAGAACGTCAATGTTTCGGTCAAGACAGGAGATGCATTAAAACCTCTTAATGCTAATTCCCGTAATATATCTTTTACTGAAATTGGTGAGCAGATCGTCAATTTTGAATTCGAAGTACTTCCGGCCACTGAGTTTCAAACGATAGAAGTATCGGCTGGTGGAAATGGAGAAACGGCTCGTTACGACCTTGAAATTGATGTGGAAAACCCCAATCCAATGTCTCAAAAGACCACTCAATTCAACTTAAGTGGAAACGGTACGGAACAAATAAGTTTTGACACCTTTGGAGTTCCTGGAAGCAATGGGGCGACTTTAGAGTTTTCTACCCTTCCACCCATGGATTTCAGCAGACGTATGGAATATTTAATTAGCTACCCACATGGTTGTATTGAACAGACCACTTCGGGTGCCTTTCCTCAGTTATTCCTTGCCGATATCTTTGACATCACCTTTAACAGAAAAACAGAAATTGAACAGAACATTAAAGCTGCCATCAAACGTCTTGGAAACTTTCAAACCACCAACGGAGGACTCAGTTACTGGCCTGGAGAAAGAGAAGCAGATCAATGGGGTACTAATTATGGAGGACACTTTATGTTGGAGGCCAAGCAAAAAGGATATGTACTGCCTATTTCTTTTCTGAATAATTGGTTGCGCTATCAAAAAAATGCGGCAAGACAATGGCGTAATTCAAATACACGTTATAATTCGAGTTTGATTCAGGCCTATCGATTGTATACTCTTGCTCTAGCAGGTCAACCCGAACTGGCCGCAATGAACCGACTTCGTGAATCAAAAGATTTGAGCAATGACGCAAAATGGAGACTGGCTGCTGCCTATGCTCTAGCGGGAAAGAAAAAGGTGGCAGAGGACATTGCCAAAACGGCAAACGTTAATTTCACACCAAGAGACCATGACTATCATACCTATGGTTCACCTTTTAGAAACAAAGCAATGGCCCTGGAAACCATGGTGGTATTGGACGATATGAAGCAACGAGAATTAGCCATCTCCCTGGCCAAAGAACTTTCTTCGCAACGGTGGTACAGCACTCAAGAAACTGCCTATGGGCTTCTGGCTATGGGTAAAATGGTTCAAAAGAGTGGCGGAAAGGCTTTGGATCTGACCTACACTCAAAATGGGCAAACAACTACCGTTAATACAACCAAAGCCGTTGCCCAAAGAGAGCTGTCCCTCAAGATGGGGACCAACCATGTTTCCGTTAACAACAAAAAAGGAAATCTCATCTTCATCACCCTGGCACAAAAAGGAAAACTAGCCTTAGGAGATGAGCTGGCCGAACGAAAGAACATCGCCCTCAAAGCCGAATATTTAGATAGTCAAGGCGACCCCGTCGATATTACTAACCTTCGTCAGGGAACTGAAGTAATCGCCAAGGTTGCGGTAACTAATACTTCCAACGATTATGTGGATAATATAGCGCTCTCCAAAATTTTCCCAAGCGGTTGGGAAATTGTAAACACCAGTTTTACCGAATTGGGTGGTGGAGCACAAGGCAGCACTCGCTACACCGATATACGAGACGATCGTGTTAACTTCTATTTTGACCTCGATGCTAAAAAAACCAAAGTATTTTCTGTAAAATTGAACGCATCATATCTCGGAACCTACTACCTGCCCGGAACTCAGGTAGAGGCTATGTACGACCATAATTTCTATGCACGAAACAAAGGGATTTGGGTTACTATTGAACAATAAATGATTCGGAAAGGAAGACATATACGGACTCGATTGAAAAAGCGTAAAATTACGCTTGGCGTCTTTTTTACTGTTTTTTTGCTTTGGCTATTTAGTCTTCCAAAACCTTTATTCAAGGACCCTACCTCTACCTTGGTGCAAAGCAGAGAGGGAATTATTCTTGGGGCCCGAATAGCAGAAGATGGCCAGTGGCGTTTTCCGAAATTGGATAGTGTACCGTATCGATTTGAGCAGTCTGTTTTGTTGTTTGAAGATGAATACTTCTATCAACATCCTGGCTTTAATCCAGTATCTATGGGGAAGGCCATTTGGCAGAATATTACCACCGACAGGCGTCGGGGCGGAAGCACCATTACCCAACAAGTGATGCGCCTTGCCAGAAACAATCCCAGTCGAAGTTATGGGGAAAAGTTGGTGGAGATCTTTATGGCGACTAGACTGGAGGCCAGCCATTCTAAAGAAGAGATCCTAAAACTCTACGCCTCGCATGCTCCTTTTGGTGGAAATGTAGTAGGTCTTGAGACTGCAGCCTGGCGCTATTTTGGAGTTCCAGCCCATCAATTAAGTTGGGGGCAATCTGCGGCCTTGGCAGTATTACCGAATGCTCCTTCGCTTATCTTTCCTGGAAAAAATGAAGCCATTTTAAGAAAGAAGAGAGATGCCTTATTGCTTAAACTATTTGACAACAACGTCATTGATGCCACCACCTATGAATTGGCTTTAGAAGAACGGTTGCCTGGTAAACCAATTCCATTACCCAGTCTGGCCGATCATCTTTCAGAAAAAATAAAGAAAAAGCATCCCGGGGAACGCGTCATTACAACAGTAGATTACCATTTGCAACGAAAGATTAACCGCCTCGTTTCGGAACACCACTATGTGCTGAAACAAAATGAAATAAACAATCTGGCGGTATTGTTATTGGATGTAAATACGCGGGAGGTAATTGCCTATGTTGGAAATGCGCCTACATCAAAAGATCATAACAATTATGTAGATATTATTGACAAAGCACGTAGTACGGGAAGTATTCTAAAACCCTTTCTATATGCCTCCGCCCTTGACGGTGGAGACATCTTACCTAATAGTCTAGTGGCAGACGTTCCCATTGTAATTAATGGATACAGTCCAAAAAATTTCAACAATAGCTTCCTAGGTGCGGTACCCGCTGGTGAAGCACTTTCCCGTTCATTAAATATTCCAGCGGTTCGACTCTTACGACACTACGGTCTACGCCGTTTTCACAATCGCTTGAAAGAAATGAATTTCAAGCAAATAAATCGTGCTGCTGATCATTATGGCTTGTCTCTTATTTTGGGTGGTGCCGAAAGTTCCTTATGGGAGATTACCAGCGCCTATGCCGGGATGGCCTCTACACTCAACTATTTCAATCAATCGTCCAGCGAGTATCGGAAAACCGAATTCATGGCTCCTACCTTTATCAAGGATCAAACGGTGGACTTCGGTAGAACACAGCCCCAACCATCGGTACTTAATGCAGGCGCCATTTATGAAACCTTCGAAGCGTTGCAAAATGTAAATCGGCCAGAAGGAGAGGAAAATTGGGAATATTTCAATCATGCTCAGCCCATTGCCTGGAAAACAGGAACCAGCTTTGGTTTTAAGGATGCATGGGCCGTTGGTGTTACACCTCAGTACGCTATTGGAGTTTGGGTGGGTAATGCAGATGGTGAAGGACGTCCTGGTCTTACTGGAATACAAGCTGCCGCTCCGTTACTTTTCGACGTGTTTAACGAACTGCCTAAGCAAAGTGATTGGTTTCCAATTCCTTATGACGAATTAGTTTCGGCCAATCTCTGTCAAAAAAGCGGTCATCTTGCCGGCGTCTTTTGCGAAACGGTGATTTCCGAATTTATTCCAAAGAACGGAATGAAGACACATCCCTGCACCTATCACCAAAAAGTATTTTTATCGGCTTCCGAAAACTTGCGCGTAAATTCGTCCTGCTATCCTATGGAAACCATGGTTCAAAAAAATTGGTTTGCCCTACCACCTATTCAGGAACATTACTATGCCGATTTGCACCCCGAATACCAACCGCTACCCCCATTCAAAGCAGACTGTTTGCGGGACGGAGAGGAACTAATGCAGTTTATATTTCCGAAGAAATATGAAACCATATTGCTGTCCAAAGATTTTGACATGGCAGTAAATGAAGTGGTGTTTCAATTGGCGCATCGCACGCCAGAAAGTAAGGTTTATTGGTATTTAGATCGTACTTTTTTAGGGGTCACGGAGACTTTTCATGAATTGGCCATACAGCCACTCCCTGGTGATTACGTTCTCACAGCGGTGGATGAAGATGGGAATGAAGTAAAACAAAAGGTGCACATTGACAAGGCCTCGATTTAATGAGGAAACTTCGCAAATTAAATTTCGCGCTTCAGGCATATTCATTATTTTAGGGCTTTCTTTCAAACCAAACCCATGAAATATCTATTGAGCTTTTTGGTGGTATCACTTCTTTGTCTGAATCTTGTTTCTTGCAAATCGGATACTAAAGAGACCCCTAAATCCTTTACTGAAGAAATAGTTTTACCTACCACTATTTTGCCAAAGCCTACACAAATGAAGTTACTGGAAGGCACTTTTACATTCCAACAAAGCACCACAATTTTTGCTGAACCAGACTTTCAAATAGCAGTAGATTTTCTTCGGAATCATATTCAGAAAGGCTCCGGTTTAACATTGTCAGACGGCCCAAAAGAGGAGGCGACCGTCATTTTCGAATTAGATGCTTCCCAACCTTCTGAAGGCTATGCACTGGACATTTCAGAAGAAAAAATTATCATTAAGGCTTCGGATAGCTCCGGTGCATTTTATGCAGCGCAGACCATTAGACAATTACTCCCGGTAAATTTAGAACGCATAAATTCACTATCGGGCCAACCCGTTTCCATTCGACAGGTACAAGTTATCGATGCACCCCAATTTAAA
This sequence comes from Bacteroidota bacterium, assembly GCA_039028295.1. Lineage (GTDB taxonomy): Bacteria > Bacteroidota > Bacteroidia > Flavobacteriales > Flavobacteriaceae > Aureisphaera. Next base: position 89,325 of record JBCCIJ010000011.1, on the reverse strand, counting down.
TACAGGGGAATGCACCTCGACGTGGCCAGACATTTCTTCGATAAAGAATTTGTAAAAGAATATATTGCCCATCTGTCCATGCTAAAAATGAACTATTTCCATTGGCACCTTACTGAAGATCAAGGATGGCGCATTGAGATTAAAAAATACCCCAGACTCACAACGCATGCCGCTTACCGTAATGAAACCCTAATTGGGCATTACAATAGCTCACCCCAAAAATTTGATGGAAAACGATATGGAGGTTTTTATACACAAGAAGACATTAAAGAGGTAGTTGCCTTTGCTGCAGCACATAACGTAACGGTTATTCCGGAAATCGAGATGCCTGGTCACGCCCAAGCGGCCATTAGTGCATATCCCGAATTAGGTTGTACGGGCGAAAATGTTCCGGTGGCAACCAAGTGGGGTGTATTCGAAAATATATATTGCCCCAATCAAAAGACGTTTGCATTTTTAGAGGATGTTTTAACAGAAGTCATGGATCTATTTCCAGGAAAATACGTACATATTGGCGGTGACGAAGCTCCCAAAAAACAATGGAAAGAATGCGGACACTGTCAAAAACTCATTAGAGATTTGAACTTAAAGGATGAAAACGGACTTCAAAGTTACTTCATTAAAAAAATTGAGGCCTTTGTTAATAGTAAGGGCAAAAAAATAATTGGTTGGGATGAGATATTGGAAGGAGGCCTGGCACCCAATGCCACCGTCATGTCCTGGCGAGGAATGGAAGGCGCGGTTGAAGCGGCAAAAGAAGGGCACGATGTCATTCTCACACCAGGTTCACACGCCTATTTCGATCACTATCAAGCGGACCTCAGCGATGAACCATTGGCCATTGGAGGTTTTTTACCGCTTAAAAAAGTATATAGTTTTGATCCTATTCCAGTGGCATTGACCACAGAGGAAGCAAAATACGTACTCGGCGCCCAAGGGAATGTATGGACCGAATATATGCCTACCGCAGATCAGGTAGAATACATGGCCTTCCCAAGAATATTGGCCATGAGTGAAGTGGTCTGGCGCGGAGCCACAACCAACCTGGAAGCGGAATATCCTGATTTCCTATCTCGGGTGGAGCAATTTATGTCGCGCATGGATGCGTTGGATATTAACTATGCCAATCATATGTACGATGTATCCGGTGAAATTATTAAAAAGGACGGAAAACTATCTTACCAGCTAACATCTTCCGCCAAAGGAAAACCCATCGTATATAGATTGAACGATGTGGCCAAAGACGCCTTTTACAACGGCCCTATACCTATTAACACAAGCATGACTGTTGAAGCCGCGGTTGTTTTAGGTAACGACGAAGAAGGTCGAGCGCATCGACAAACTATTAATCTACACAATGGTGTTACGGCCGTAATGAGTTTAAACGTAGAACCACATCCCGCCTATAGTGCTGGAGGTATAGATGCATTAAACAATGGTATTTCAGGAAGTGATAACCGCTATGGAGATAAAGAGTGGTTAGGTTTTTGGGGAGAGGATCTCGAAATTGTGATTGATCTGGGCGAAGAAAAAAATATTCGTAAACTATCTACTCGTTTTTATAATGCCAACGGTCAATGGATTTATGCTCCTAAAAAAGTGAGTGTTCAAGTAACCTTAGAAAACGGCAGCATAATGAATAGAAAATCGGATCCCATTTTAAATGAGGCTGGTTCATTAGCCAGTGTTAGTTTTGATCTCGATAAAAAAGTGCCTGTAAAAACTAGATTTGTAACGCTTACCATTCCCAATTATGGGATGATTGCCGAAGGGCTTCAAGGTGCTGGAAATAGAGCCTGGACCTTCATAGATGAAATTATCATAGAATGATCATAGAAATTTGCGCCAATGGTTTTGAAAGTGCTCAGGTGGCTCAAAATACTGGAGCGCAGCGTATAGAACTATGCACCAATCTCTCGGTCGGTGGATTGACGCCTACGCATGAAGAAGTTGAGAAAGTGATGTCTCAATTGACCATACCCGTTCATGTTTTAATACGCCCCAGAGGTGGAGATTTTTGTTATTCTGAATCGGAAGTAGAAACCATGCTTAGCGATATTGCCTATTGCAAACAACTAGGCTGCGCTGGTGTAGTTTCAGGGGTTTTAAATTCCGAAGGGAAAATTGATGTTACCACAACCACTCAACTTATTGCTGCTTCCAAAGGGATGGAATTTACTTTCCACCGCGCCTTTGATGTCTGTACGGATTGGGAACAAGGGTTACATTTTCTTCTGTCATCGGGTGTAACAAGATTGCTTAGTTCTGGTCAACAATCTAAGGCTATTGAAGGAATTGAGTTGTTAAAAACACTAAAGGAGCGCGCTCGAAATAAACTGCAAATCATGCCTGGTGGTGGGATCAATACCCAAAATGTAGTTGCCTTTAAAGAAGCCGGATTTCAGATGATTCACTTTTCAGCAACACAAAAAAACAGCCATAGAAGTGAAGGTGAAGAAATGTTTAGTACTGAAACTATAGGTCACTCCAGTCAGCAGGTCATTGAAAATATAATGACCCTCCTAGCGTAATGGGTATCCCTTTCCAGCCCACCAAGGACGAACTTCAATCATAAGACTTCCCGCTTGAACCGACGGATCCATATTGGCCAAACTATCTGCCATTTTAAAAGTAGGTACATTATAAATGGTAATTCCTCTGACGTCCTGGTCATCTCCAAAAGGTCCTGAAATATCTGCATAACCTTCTTCATACATTCGAGTTAAATGCGCCATATGAAGGGCTTGTATACTGTCCGATTCTTGTTTAGTCCAATCCCGGTTTGGGCCTCGTTTTAGGAAAGCCATAAAGTACTTTTGCATGATGATGGTGTCCCCGCTTTCTTCATCAACATAGTCGAATATTTCAAAACCTCCTTCCTTCAATTCTTTAATTTGTTGTGCCATTGACTTTTCATCATCATCTGAATCTGAATCAAAATGGAGCTCATTATGAAGGTCATCGTCATGGTGTCCTTCGCGCTCCCCTTCTTTACAGCTAAAAATTACCAAAGCTGCCAACAGTATTATTCCGTATAGACTATTTTTCATTTCTTCCAGTTTTTATAAGGTTGTTTACTTAATTGTGAATTATAATATCGTGGGTCTCCAGTCACCTCTTCTCCCAGCCAGTGTGGTATTGGAAATGTCTCTTCCTCGGAGGAAAGCTCGATCTCCGCTAATACAAGACCTTCATTTTCCCCGCTAAAAATATCTATTTCGATGAGATGATCTTCACGCTTCACTTCACATCTAATTTTGTCGATCACTCCGGGGAGGCATAATTTCAAAAGTGCCGCTGCCTCCGTAACGGGGATTTCCCGTTCCCATTCAAATCTGCTGGTTCCTGTCTCATTGGACTTTCCTTTTATGGTGAGAAAACCCCGCTCTCCTTTGATGCGAACTCTTACGGTACGTTCGGGATCGACGGATAAGAATCCTTGAGTTATTTTTATTTCTGAATGGGCCTCTGCTTTAAAAGCTTCCGAAGTAACCAAAAATTTACGTTCTATTTCGACCATGGTTTAGTTCAAGCGCCAAGGTGGATTTTTTCTGTTTTCACCACCGTGAAAGATAATGATTTGATTCCCATCCGGGTCTTTTAGTTTTGCTTCTGTCCAAAGCCAACTTTGATCCATTGGCATTTGTTCAAAGATGATTCCGTTTTTCTCTAAATTAGTAACAGTTTCAGCTACATTATTCACTTCAAAATAAATATAAATACCGGGGCCCTCATTCAATCGTTCCACCTTATGAACTGAAAAAGTAGCGTCTCCGTCCGGGCATTCAAAACGGGCATATGCATCATGTGTATGCACAATTAATTGAAGTCCTAATTTTTTATAGAACTCAATGCTAAGGGGAACATTTAGGGACGGAATGGTAATTTGATTGAGGTTCATTTATAATCCTGCTTTGTTACCATAAAGATATTAAATTTACGAGATGGAAGAAGAACTTCCCATACGAAAGATCATTCATGTGGATATGGACGCCTTTTATGCCTCGGTGGAGCAATTGGACGACCCAAGTCTCATTGGTAAACCGCTTGCTGTTGGTGGCGGTGGTAAACGTGGGGTGGTAAGTGCGGCTAGCTATGAGGCTCGAAAGTTTGGTGTTCGTTCTGCCATGGCGGGAGCACTGGCTGTTAAATTATGTCCCGATCTTATTTTCGTTAAACCTCGATTTGAACGGTATTCAGAAATTTCAAAACAAGTTCGAAAGATATTTTATGAATATACAGACTTGGTCGAGCCGCTCTCTTTGGATGAAGCCTATCTGGATGTGACTGAAAACAAAAAAGGAAATCCAAGTGCAACTTTGGTCGCTCAGGATATTAGACGTCGCATTAAGGAAAAAACGGGTTTAAACGCCTCGGCTGGTATTTCCATCAATAAGTTTATCGCTAAAGTGGCTAGTGATATTAATAAGCCCAATGGGCAAAAAACCATCCCTCCAGAAGCAGTTCTTGATTTTCTTGAATCGCTGGATATTAAAAAGTTTTACGGAGTGGGAAAGGTGATGAAAGAACGCATGTATCGTCATGGAATTTATACCGGGGCTGATCTAAAAGCCCGTTCCATGGAATTTTTGGAAGAACACTTTGGAAAAAGTGGTACTCATTATTATCAAATTGTTCGCGGTATTCAACATAGCAAAGTCTCTTCAGACCATGTTCGAAAATCTTTGGCCGCAGAGCGTACTTTTAATGAAAATATCTCTTCGGAAGTATTTATGCTGGAACGTTTGGAGGAAATAGCATTGGAAGTGGAACGCCGACTTCAAAAAAGCAAAGTGGCAGGAAAAACGGTAACCCTTAAAATTAAATACAGCGATTTTACGTTACAAACTCGTAGCAGGACCTTACCTATTTATGTCGCCAGTAAAGAACTATTATTAGATACTATAAAGAAATTGTTGTTCCAGGAGAAGATGAAGAATTCTGTTCGTCTGCTGGGCATTAGCGTTTCGAATCTTAACAATGAAGCCCCTAAAAAACAAGCGTCGGGCAAGGATCAGGCGATAGAGGTCCAATTGAAGTTGGATTTCTAAAACGAATTCTTGACGAATCACTTCAGATACTAGATAGATAAAAACGCTTAAAAGAACGGTCAAAAAATAGCTGTTGTGTCGTGCTACCTTTATACTATCTAAAACCCATTATTATGAAAAAAACAGCATTAAACATCGCAACACTTGCATTCCTTTTGGTATTTGCATCCTGTAAAAAAGAAATTAAAGAAACCGTAGTATCGGATCTAAACACGGCCATGGCCATTTCAGAAAATGAAGTCGTCAAAGCCTCCGATGAGCTCGCACCGGATCATTCAAAATCTGAAATCGAAGCCCAGTACTTGTATGTAACTGCCACTAGTGGTTTGAGTTTACGTGCTTACAATAACCTACAAAGTGATAAATTAGCTCGCATGCCTTATGGAACCAAGGTAAAAGTGTTGACCAAAGAGCCCAACGCAACAATGACTGTTGGAGGTATCCGAGGTGGAATGAATGAGGTGGAATTCAATCATAAAAAAGGATTCGCTTTTAACGGATACTTGTCTAAATATTTCCCGCCTGAAAGAGACATCTCTGCTAAAGGTTATGCCTCCGAACTGAAGACCTATCACCCCACCGTGGTTTACAATGAGGAGACTGGTGGCACAGTTAGTAAACCCATACATAGTGAGTACATTCTTTTACCGGAGGCCCAATGGCACGAGGCTTTTTTTATGGCACAACGTCTTTTCGATTTCCCAAAGGAGTTTGTCTTTCCAACGCCAAAAGGAAAAAATACGGAAATCATTAACGATAGTAAACCTAAAAAAGGAGTCTGGATCAGTCAGCTGGAAGTGACTCGTTCGGATAATTCACTGGAAAAAATAACTTATGTGTATGGCTCGCAAAAGTTTGACGCCACGGTTACCATCGAAAAAGTGGAAGGCGTAATGAAGATCTCCAGAACGGAAAAGATAAAATAACCGTCAACGATAAACACCCTTAATTAAACCCTAGAGAGGTATCACTTCTTTAGGGTTTTATGTTATTCTGAAATGTTCGCAACCAGCTCCAACAAATGGGGGATAATTAATTCGGGGCGAGCCCAGGCAATTTCATGTCCCGTATTAGGTGTTGTAATAACTTTAATATTACTGAATTTTTGCGCCGTATAATTTACATTTCCATAGGGAACAATGTCATCCGTATCACCGTGAATGTGAATCACCGGCACCTTAACTTTACCCCAATCCTTCTCAATTTTTGCCAATTCCATGGCGTGCACCGTTTTCTCATCACCCGCTACTCGGTATCCGGTAGGTGCCAACCATCGGGTAAGCCACCACTGCGTGAGCCGCGAAGCCCATATTTTCTTTTCTTGTTTAGGATCGATCGCAGGTGAAATCATTAGCACGGCCTTAATATTTGGATTTATTACCGCCAATCGGGCAGCCAAAGGACCGCCATAGGAAGAACCAACAGCAATTACATTTTTTAATTGATGGTGGTCAATAAGTGAACTCATAACTTCAGCCTGCAATTGAATGGACGGCATCTGGTCTCCAAAATTGGAATATCCATAACCCGGTCTATCCACAGCAACAAGATTAGCGCTTCTAATCAAAGTGGTATCCAGCAAATATGCATTCCATGCGGAAAGAGAACTGGGAGAACCGTGAAAGAAAACAATGTTAACGGCCTCTTCAGATTGAGTTACCTGCTGTAGACGCACTTTCAATTGAAGAGAGTCTACATTAAAATACAACACCTCCGTGGGTATGTTTTGTTCTGAAAAACGTTCTCGAATCTCATTATCCGAGGCACGCCATTGCAAGGTTGTGCAAGAAGAAAATGTGTAAATAATAAGAGTAGCCCAGCCTATTTTAAATAACCAATGGAAATACATTCTTTCTTTTTTCAGAATTAAAAATACAACAATACCGATAGACATTCTCTACCTTTTATTCTAAAATTGAACCCAATGACTTCGTTTCTTCTTGTAGTCATCATAAATACAATATAAGGTACCCATCGGCCTAAAACATAGGGCTGGAACAGATTTCCGTTAAAGGATTCCTGGATACGGTAATCTAATTTTTGTAAACTTTAACAGTATTTTTTTTGATTTACTAGACGAGTGGTCATATTTTTGTATCCCATTAGAATTATGACTAAAACATTAAAACATCAAGCGAAGATGGATTCCCTCTTAGAAAAGGGAATGATGTTATTGTGGTCTAATGGATATAATGCAACGAGCGTTAATGACATCGTGAAGGCTGCCGAAATCCCAAAGGGGTCTTTCTATTTTTATTTTGATAGCAAGGAAGACTTTGCGGTAAAGGCGATAGAGGCATATTTTGAACAAATGATTGCTCCTATTGTTGAAATTTTGGGCAATACTTCAGTTTCTCCCAAACAGCGTATTCTCAATTTATACGAATACCGCACCCAGGTTTTAAAGGACGAACTCGATTGTAAAATGGGATGTCTGGCGTGTAATGTTGGTAATGAAATGGCTGAGCACAGTGAAAAGATACGCAATGCGATCAACGAAAAGGAGCAGCGGGTACAACAGTATATCACTGATGTGGTTCTGGAAGCTCAGGAATATGGAGAAATTGACAGCTCTTTACCAGCTTCAGAGTTGGTGGCATTCATGGAAGATGCTGGAAAAGGGGCGATGATCAGTATGAAGGCCAAGCAAAATTCTGAACCCATCGACAATTTCGTCGCAATAATTAGATCCACAATTCTGAAATAAAAAAATTTTATTAATTAACTAACTGACCGGTCAACTAAATATCTATTTCTATGCTCAAATTACTAATTGACTGGTCAACTAAGTTCTAGATTTTATTAAAAATTTGTCCTATTCTCATTTTCTGAATCGTCTTACCATAGACTTAGGTCATTAAAATTTATAAACTAATTCAATCATTAACCTTCGGGTTATGTAAAACCAAAACAAATGAACGCACTTAAAAAAGCCGGGGACTCGGCAAATATTTTCGCCACTAAATGGGCAAAATTCGTTGTTAAATTCCGATGGCCCGTGCTTCTAGGAACTCTGGCCTTAGCCCTGGGTCTGGGCTCTCAAGGGGTTATGGAGTTTGACGGAGACTACCATGTCTTTTTCAGCGAGTCGAATCCACAGTTGGAAGCCTTCGATGCCCTTCAGGAAAAATATACCAAAGACGACAATGTTATTTTGGTGCTTTCTCCTTCCAATGAAAATGTATTTACAAAAGAGAACCTTACGGCCATAGAAGAATTAACAACCGAAGCTTGGAACACCCCATACTCCTCACGTGTAGATGCCATTACCAATTTTCAGTACACCAGTGCTGAAGGAGACGACCTCTACGTAGACGACCTCTCTTACGAATCTGCCACCAAAACGGTAGCTGAAATTGCTGAAATAAGAGACAAGGCGTTGAATGAACCCCTATTGGTAAATCGAATTATAAATAGGGAAGGCAGTGTTACCGCCATTAATGTTACGGTAAGACTTCCGGGAGAAGATAGTGCCAAAGAAATTCCTGAGGTGACCGCGTTTACAAGAAATATGATCGCCGAATTTCAAGAAAAATATCCTCAATTTGAAATTCACACCTCAGGATTGGTTCCGCTCAACACGGCGTTTTTCGAAGCTTCAATGCGAGATCTTATGCTTTCTATGCTAATGATGTTGGTGGTCATTATTACCACGCTCATCCTTACTCGTAACATTTGGAGTACCATCGGAACTTTGTTTGTGGTTCTTTTCTCGATCATTAGTGCCGTTGGTTTCGTGGGTATTATGGGAATAAAATTAACTCCCCCCTCTTCCGTATTCCCGACCATGATCCTTACGCTTGCCGTGGCAGACAGTATTCATATTCTAATTACCATGCTGCAGAAAATGCGGAAAGAAGGACTGTCCAAAAAAGATGCCTTGGTCGAATCCATGCGCCTTAATTTCATGCCCGTCTTTATCACAAGTTTAACCACAGTGATCGGGTTCCTCACGATGAATTTCGGAGATGTTCCTCCATTTTGGGACCTAGGAAATATTACGGCTTTTGGAATGACGATGGCCTTCTTATTTTCTACGACCACACTTCCGGCAATTATGGCAATTTTGCCGGTAAAAAGTAAAGTCAAAAAGGAAACAGAGGTTCAAACTGAAGGGTGGTACACTCGTCTTGGGTATTTCGTAGGCAAACATCCCATTCGACTTACCACTATATCCCTTGTACTCATTGGGTTGTTGACTTTCTTGGCCTCCAAAAACGAATTCAATGACGAATTCATTAATTACTTCGATACTTCTGTTCCATTTAGAACGGATACCGACTACATTAGCGACAATCTTACCGGTATCTACAACGTAGAATTTTCAGTAGGTAGTGGTGAAAGTGGAGGTATAAACAATCCTGATTACCTTCAAAATCTAAATCAATTTGAAGATTGGTTAAACGATCAGCCGGAAGTAATACACGTAAACGCATTTAGCGAAGTGGCTCGACGAGTTAATCGTTCCATGCACGGAGATATAGAAAGCTACTACAAAGTGCCCGATAATCGTGAAGAAGCTGCCCAGTATTTGCTTCTATACGAGCTTTCACTGCCCTTTGGCCTGGATCTAAACAACCAAATTAACGTAGATAAATCTGAAACTCGAGTCACGGTCACCATTGAAAATGTATCGAGCGCCGAGATGATCGCCTTTTCAGAAAGAGGGGAACAATGGTTAAAAGAAAATACCCCGAAAGCCATGCACGCCATTGGCGTGAGCCCAACACTAATGTTCTCCAAACTAGGATTTCGTCAGGCGGAAAGCATGTTTAAAGGAAACATTATTGCGCTTATTATTATATCACTGGTGCTCATGTTTGCTTTGAGGAATTTCAAATTAGGACTGCTCAGTATTATCCCCAACGTAACACCGGTTTTGGTCGGGTTTGGACTCTGGTTTATTTATAAAGGACAAATTAATACGGGTATGGTGATCGTTTTTGGAATGACACTAGGAATTATTGTTGATGATACTGTGCATTTCATGAGTAAATTTTTACGCGCTCGTCGAGAATTAGGATACGATGCCAGACGCGCCGTAGTATATGCCTTCGAAACCGTTGGGAAAGCTCTGGTTACCACTACGGCTGTTCTCTTAGCGGGATTCGCCATATTATCTACTTCGTCCTTCGCTCTTAATAGTTATATGGCTCGAATTACAGTCATTATTATTCTGTCGGCTTTGATTATCGATTTCATCCTATTACCGGCCCTACTAATTCTGGTAAGCAAGAAAAAAGAATCTAATTAAACATCTCATCATATTAAATAATAAGAAAATGAAAAAATTAATTATCACAGGTATCGCTCTATTCTCAATAGCACTAGTGAGCGCACAAACCAATGAAGAAAGAGGTCTTGAAATCGCTAAGGCCGCAGAAGAAGCCGATTTGGGCTTCGAAAGTTCTATTGTTGATCTTAAAATGACTTTAAAAAATAAAAATGGACAGACCAGTGAACGTTTGCTGACCACCAAAACTTTGGAACTTACTGAGGATGGTGACAAGTCCCTTATTGTTTTCAATAGTCCAAAAGACGTAAAAGGAACAGCGACTCTCACTTTTACCCACAAAGTAGGGTCAGACGACCAATGGCTATTTCTTCCTTCCATTAAAAGAGTAAAACGAATCTCCTCCAATAATAAATCAGGGCCTTTTGTAGGTAGCGAATTTGCCTATGAAGATCTTTCTTCGCAAGAGGTAGAAAAATATAGTTACAAATTTCTAGAAGCTAATGGAAGCCTTTTACTGGTAGAGCAAGACCCTGTAGATCCAAAATCCGGATATACTCGTCGCATTGTTACCTACAATAAGGACAAAGGATATCGTCTGGAGAAAGTGGAGTTTTATGATCGTAAAAACGCACTGCTAAAAACGCTTACCTATAGCGACTACAAGCAGTACAATGGGAAGTTTTGGCGCGCGTTGACCCTTCATATGGTTAATCATCAAAGTAAAAAAGAAACCATACTGAAGTTTAGTGGTTATAATCTTGGCGCCAATTTATCTGAAGACGATTTTACACAAACGGCTTTACAGCGTGCTGGAAAATAATGCTAGCTTCACTATAAAACAGTGCTTTTATGAAACCATATAAGGTGTTTTACCTTCTTTTCCTGAGCTTCCTGGCAGGAGTACAAGCTCAGGAAAAGAAGGTAGAGAATCCAGTCTCTCATGATTTCGAATTAGAGATCGAAGGAGAGTATCGCTATTTTTATGAAGAAGGTCAATTTCAAGGTCAAGAAGACCACTTCCCCTCCCTGGCTTTTCGGCCCGAATACTCCATGGATTGGAACAAAGGATACGAAAGCCTTAATTTTGCCGGGTTTTTTCGTATTGATCGAGACGAGGAAAGAACCCACTGGGACCTTAGAGAATTGTATTATCAAAAGGCGAAAGGGAATTTTGAAATTAGCCTTGGACTTAAAAAAATATACTGGGGAGTCACCGAAAGTAACCACTTAGTAGATATTATCAACCAGACCGATGCCGTCGAGACCTTTGATGGAGAAGAAAAATTAGGGCAGCCCATGGTTCAATTTACCTGGGCTACTAATAAGTTTGGTACATTCGATTTCTTTTATTTACCCTACCACCGGAAACGAACTTTTACAGGAGAAAAAGGCCGTTTACGATTTGGAACCGTGATCGATCAAGATGATCTAGGCTATGAAAGCGGCGCCAGAGAATGGAGACAAGATGCTGCCTTTAGATGGAACCATTACTTCGGTATTTTTGACGTAGCTGTGTCACATTTCTACGGAAACGGACGTGAACCTCTCTTTATTTTTGATGCTTCCGGAAATATTAATGCCTTTTATCCGGTTATCAATCAAACAGGGGTGGAAGTGCAAATAACGCACAATGCCTTTTTATGGAAATTGGAATCTATTTATCGCAATGCCAAAGCACAGGAGTTTATTGCCTTGGTTGCCGGTTTGGAATATACCTTCAGCAACATTGACGGAAATGGGCTTGACATCGGTATTTTAGGTGAATACCTCTATGACGAACGTGACGAGCTAGCTTTAAACACCCTTCAGAATGATGTTTTCTTCGGAAGTAGAATTGCCTTTAATGACACTCAGGACACCTCCATTCTAATTGGTGGAATTGGAGATCTGGAATCCAGTAGCAAAATCTTTAGCCTGGAAGCATCTCGAAGAGTAGGAAGCTCATGGACCGTAGCCGTGGAGGCTCGTATTTTTAGTGATATCGATCCTTCAGAATTGATCCTTCAGAATTTTAAAAATGATAGTTTTATGAGAATCTCTATTTCTAAGTTCTTTTAATTACACCTGCGAAACCCGTAAAGTATTCACCATGCCCTTATCTACAATTGGCATGGCAGCCAAGTTAATAAGATAGTCTCCTTTTTTTACGAAACCTTGTTCATGTGCAATTCGGTTTACATCGTCCACGGTTTCATCTGTGCTTACAAACTTATCATAGTAAAAGGCCTTTACTCCCCATAATAAATTAAGACGCGAGAGGATCCTTTTATTGGAAGTGTACACCAAAATATGAGCATCTGGTCTCCAGGCAGAGATTTGAAAAGCCGTATAACCACTATTAGTTAAGGTGCAAATGGCTCTTGCTTCAATTTCATTGGCCATTTTAGCCGCATGAAAACAAACCGATTTAGTGATATAGCGATTCGTGCGAATGTGCGGTGGTTCATAGGGAACGGTAATTAATTCACTATTCTCAACTTGCTTGCAAATATTGGCCATGGTCTCAATAACCTGAACCGGATACTTTCCAACTGAAGTCTCACCAGAAAGCATGACGGCATCTGCTCCATCCATTACAGAATTTGCAACATCGTTTACCTCTGCCCTGGTTGGAGTTAATGAGGTAATCATGGTCTCCATCATTTGCGTGGCAATAATTACAGGGATCCTTGCCCGTTTGGCTGTAAGCACCAATTCTTTCTGAATAAGTGGAACCTCTTCAGCAGGAACTTCCACACCCAAATCACCTCGGGCTACCATCAATCCATCGCAATAGGCGATGATTTTGTCAATATTGGCCACCGCTTCGGGTTTTTCAATTTTAGCGATGATGGGTATTTTATGCTCGGTATGTGCTTCTATAAGTGCTTGCAATTCTTTTAGGTCATCGGCGTGCCTCACAAAGGAAAGCGCAATCCAATCTACTTCCTGACCAATTGCGAATACAGCATCCTTTTTATCCTTTGGAGTTAGTGCGGGCAGCGAGATATTCGTATTAGGTAAGTTGACCCCTTTTTTAGAGCGCAAAGGACCTCCTTGAATCACCTTTGATTTTACTTCGTCTTTTCCGTTGGTTTCCAATACTTCAAACATGAGCTTCCCGTCGTCCAAAAGAACTCGTTCTCCTTTTTTGACATCTTTTGGAAAGTTATCATAGTTCATATAAACCCTTTTGCTGGTACCTTCGAATTCATTTCCCGTGCAAAATGAAATTTTATCTCCAGGTTGCACAACCACCTCTTCCTTCATAACCCCTACCCGTAGTTTAGGGCCTTGTAGATCGGCTAATATGGCTGTTGACGTTCCCATTTCATCTCCTAAATCTCGAATCATTTTAATTCGCTTTTTAACGTCTTTATAATCGGCATGCGAAAAATTAATTCGGAAAACGTTCACCCCTGCAATGATCATTTGTCGCAACACTTTTTTGTCGCTCGTTGCGGGCCCAAGAGTGGCTACAATTTTGGTTTTCTTCTGAAATGGCATTTAGTTGAATATTAAATTGTTATTCGATTTTATTTGGTCGGCTTCTATTTCGTATGCTGAAATAATCTGCTTGATTTCGTTGATAATGGCAATGTTCTTCCGCAAGGGTATTTGTTCAAAGTCCGATTCGATCTTAAGAAAAAAATCAGCATTTTTAAACTCCGGAAGTAAATGTATCATTACCGTTTTTTCAGAATTGGTGCCAGCAAATAATCCGCTTTCGCTATCGCTATTAACTACCTTCGACTTGCATTTATTACTCACCAAATGATAGTTAGTATATTGAAATTGATCTTCAAACTGAAAAATTGGAACACTAACTTCCATATCTTTTTCTGAAAAATATAGGTCCGATTTTCTTCGTTTAAGATTCAATTTAAGGTGTTGGTTAATTAAAAAAGCCACTTTATAAGCCTCTTCGCTACAATGAATGGCCACCAATGAAAATTCTTCTACGAATTCTTCATCCAATACTATTTTATGGATTGCCATAAATTGAATTTTGTTTAAAAATAGAAATTGTTTTGCTGAAGTAGCTGAGGTTTCGGTTAAATTTAGGCTATTTCCTATCGAAAACGTTTGGGAATTAGCTAAAAAAGCTATCCGTTTTGGACTTTCATTTGCTTTTGAAGCTTATAATAGGCTCTTTTAGCAGCTCGCTCTTCGGCTTTTTTCTTAGATGTGCCTCTAGCTTTGGCCACGGTATCTTGTTCCAATTGAAGTTTTACTGCAAAATGTTTTAACGGGTCCTTTCCAGTATCTTCGTATACATTGAATTTAAAGCTCTTTTTGTTTTTTTGACACCACTCTATAAACAGGCTTTTATAGCTAATGATTTTACCCTCAAGTTTTTGAATATCCACATAGGGCTTGATTACCCTGCGATGGATAAATTTCTCGCAATATTTATACCCCTTATCCAGGTAGATGGCTCCGACCAAAGATTCGAACACATTGCCATGGATATTTTCTCCAAACTGCTTCGTTGGGATGTTGGTTTTCACTAAGCTGATAAGATTTAAATCTCTTCCCAACTCATTCAAATGCTCGCGGCTAACCACCTTAGATCTCATTTTAGTAAGATAACCTTCATTTCCGTCCGGGACCTTCCTGAATAGGTGTGCAGCTATGACCGCGCCTAACATGGCATCACCCATAAATTCTAATCGCTCGTAATTTTGAGGGGTTCCTTCGGTATTGGTATTATTCATGGAGCGGTGAGTAAATGCTTCCTCATAAATACTAATATCTCCTGGTTTGAAGCTTAATATTTTTTTGATCCCAACATAGAATTGTTCATCCTTTTCTGAGCGGGATGAAAATATGTTTTTAATGGAAGACATAGAATTTATGCACCTAACTTCTTAAAGAGAACACAGGCATTATGACCCCCAAAGCCAAAGGTATTACTCATGGCAATTTTAAGGTCTCTCTCTTGAGCATTATTCAATGTAAGATTAAGAGAAGGGTCAATATTTTCATCCACAGTGGTGTGGTTGATCGTTGGAGGAACTAAATTGTGGTGCATGGCCAATATAGAGGCAATTGCTTCAATGGCTCCAGCAGCTCCCAACAAATGTCCGGTCATGGACTTGGTGGAGTTAATACTAATTTTATGGGTGTGCTCCCCAAATACTTTTGAGATCGCCTTTAATTCTGCAACATCTCCTAATGGAGTTGAGGTTCCGTGGGTGTTGATCGCGTCTACTTGATCTGGAGTAATTCCAGCATCATTCAAGCAATTGATCATCACTCGCTCCACTCCAATACCGTCTGGATGCGGTGCGGTCATGTGATAAGCATCACTGGACATTCCACCACCTACAACTTCGGCATAGATCTTTGCGCCTCGCTTTTTAGCGTGCTCATATTCTTCAAGAATAAGTGCGCCCGCACCTTCTCCCAGAACAAATCCATCACGAGTAGCATCGAAGGGACGTGAGGCCGTTTCCGGACTATCGTTCCTTGTGGACAACGCATGCATAGCATTAAACCCTCCAATACCAGCTTTGGTTACGGCTGCTTCACTTCCTCCTGTTACAATAATATCACAATGTCCTAAACGAATGTAGTTTAGAGCATCGATCATTGCATTGGCTGAAGAAGCACAAGCAGATACCGTGGTATAGTTAGGCCCCATAAACCCATGCTTGATAGAAATATTACCCGGAGCAATATCGGCTATCATTTTGGGAATAAAGAAGGGGTTGAAACGTGGTGTTCCATCCCCTTCTGCAAAATTTATAACTTCATTTTGAAAAGTCTCCAATCCTCCAATTCCAGCTCCCCATATCACACCAACTCTAAATTTGTCGACATGATCCAGATCAATCTGGGCATCTTTGATTGCCTCATCGCTAGAAACCAGTGCATATTGTGCAAATCGGTCTAACTTTCGAGCTTCTTTTCTGTCAAAATGATTTAATGGATCAAATTCTTTAACCTCGCAAGCGAATTTAGTTTTGAACTTTTCAGTATCAAAATAGGTTATAGGCGCACAACCACTCTTTCCATTTTTAAGACCCTCCCAGTATTCTGGGATTGTATTACCAATGGGAGTAAGGGCACCAAGACCTGTTACAACAACTCGCTTAATTTCCATATGGAAGTGGTATTATTTAGCTTCTTCTATATATGAAACGGCTTGACCAACTGTAGCAATGTTTTCAGCTTGATCATCTGGGATTTGAATATCAAATTCTTTTTCAAACTCCATAATAAGCTCTACTGTATCTAACGAGTCTGCTCCTAAGTCGTTGGTGAAGCTAGCTTCGTTTACAACTTCATTTTCGTCAACACCTAATTTGTCTACGATAATCGCTTTAACTCTTGATGCAATGTCTGACATAATTCTTAATTTTTAGATTTAATTATAAGTGGCAAAAATAAAATATTTTAATTTAATACAACACTTTAAAGATAAAATGTGTTCTCAATTTAAACATTTTTGGACGAAGTAAACCCTATTGCCTTACTTTTGTATTTATATATTAATTGAATACTTCTTAACATCCTAGGAAATTTTTATGAAGAAGCGCATTGTAATTTTTGCTTCGGGTAGCGGTACCAACACTCAAAACATTGTAGAATACTTTCAACAAGGCAAATTTGCCAAAGTTGTTCACATCCTCACAAACAAGAAGGATGCCAAAGTGTTAGAAAGGGCAAAAGCCTTGAAAATAAAGGGCTCGTCGTTTACTAAAGCAGAATTGAATTCGGAAAAGGGAGTGCTAAAAACACTAATAAAGGCAAAACCGGACCTCATTGTACTCGCAGGA
Organism: Bacteroidota bacterium; assembly: GCA_039028295.1. Classification (GTDB taxonomy): domain Bacteria; phylum Bacteroidota; class Bacteroidia; order Flavobacteriales; family Flavobacteriaceae; genus Aureisphaera. Next base: position 72,274 of record JBCCIJ010000011.1, on the reverse strand, counting down.
TTTTTATTAAAATTTCCAGATCTTATTCTGAAAAAATTTCCCAATCAGGTAATTAATATACACCCGGCTTTGTTGCCAAAATTTGGCGGAAAAGGTATGTATGGAATGAATGTGCATCAAGCTGTAGTCGACCAGAAAGAAACCGAAACGGGTATTACCATTCATTATGTGAACGAGCATTACGATGAAGGCACCATAATTTGTCAGAAAAGTGTAGGAATTTCTAACAAGGACCGTCCGGAAGACGTCGCCAAAAAGGTATACGCATTGGAATATGAGCACTTTCCCAAAGTGATTGAAGCCCTGCTCATTTCCGAAGAAAATAAAACAAAGCAACTTTAGTCGGTAAAGAAATGGCCAAAAAAGAAAAGTTCTACGTGGTTTGGTATGGCAATCCAGCCGGTATATTTGGTAGTTGGAAAGAATGTCAACGTTCCATTAAAGGGGTGAGCGGTGCTCAATATAAATCGTTCCCTACATTTGCTGAAGCGAAAGTTGCCTACAACAAGGAATATAGCGACTACAAAGGAAAAAACACCAAAAAGAAAACTTTGAGCAAGGAGCAATTGGATAAAATTGGAGATCCCAACCTATACTCCATTGCTGTGGACGCAGCTTCCAGCGGTAATCCTGGAAAAATGGAGTACCGAGGCGTAGACACCCAAACCCATAAACAACTTTTTCATCAAGGCCCTTTTAATCATGGCACCAATAATATAGGCGAGTTTCTTGCGCTGGTACACGGCTTAGCTTTTCTAAAGCAAAAGAAAAGCGACCGGATGCTATACACAGATTCAAAAATTGCGATGGGATGGGTGAAGAAAAAGAAGTGCAACACAAAGTTGGTCAAGTCTAAAAAAAATGCAATTCTATTTGATTTGATAGCTCGTGCAGAAAACTGGCTAAAGGAAAATACCTATACTACGAAAATCGTAAAATGGGAGACCAAGGCATGGGGTGAAATTCCAGCTGATTTTGGCAGGAAATAGTTCTATTCCCGCCATTTTACCCAAATAACAGCAACAGGATCGTCTACTCCCGCACCATTATTAGCTGCATTGATGGTTATATAGTCTCCAGCATTGAAATCGATGTTAAAATCGGAGTAGGTAAAAGACCCCGCCACCAAATTGAATCGACCATCTAAAGTAGGGTCCGGATCATTTCCTACGTTGCTTCCATTTATTTGTAAGTCCATCCGCTTTGTTGTATTACCTCCGGTGCTATTAACAGTAACGTAAACAATGGTTCCATCTAAAGGCATGATCGGTCCGGTGAGTTCAACGTCACCTCCAAACCACAGCACCTGGTTATCCGCAGTTCCAGCCCAGCCATAATTTAAAGCAGTAGTATCCGTGCTCAACCATTTATCTCTGGTTGCATCAAATAAATATAGTTTGTCCCCAATTACGGCCAATTGTCCATCTGCTGTGCCGGTTGGAGCGGATTGAGGGTTCAATTCTAGCGTGGGGATTCCTGTATTGGTTCCTTCAATTTCTAGTTCGGCCGATGGAAGTACTGTTCCTATTCCAACTTGGGCGCTAACGTTAAAGTAGCATATGAGGAGCAAAAGCATCCCAAAGAAACTTGTTTTCATTTTTGCAAAATTTAATTTTGATGTACAATGTAAAGCATGACCCTTCAAGTAAAAAGGGACGCATTTTGGTTTTCGATGAAATGAAAAAAACTTAGTTAAGTTGTTAAAATCTATTAAAATCAAGGTTTTAGAAGATTTGTTCTATAAGTTCTGTAATGATAACAATTGCAGAACTACTAAGGTTTAAAATTTTCAAAATCATGCGGATTTTTATTGTAGTCCTATTTTCGTTTGTTGTTACCTTAAATGCTCAAGATCAATGGGGGCTTAAAAAAGATGCGTAGGGCATAAAAATTTATACTAGAGCTGTACCCAATTCTCCAATTAAAGAATATAAGGCAACCACAGTACTGAATTCGCCTATAAACAAAGTTTTGTCCGAATTGTTGGATGCGCCCCAATATACCGACGATTGTGAAGCTGGACAGAGTTTTTATGTGTCTCAACGGGGACAGAATGGGCATGTATTTTATGCCCGTAAGGAATTACCCTGGCCAGTTCGTAATCGTGATATTGTCACTCTTTTAACCGTTGAAAAGATCTCTAGCAAAAAAGTGAAGTTACATTTGGAAAGTCTTCCAGATGGCATTCCAGAAAAAGAGAAAACCATACGGATTAAAGAACTCATGGGTTTTTGGCTTTTGGAAGAAAAAAGTGGGAAAACCCATGTGACCCAACAGCTTTTTATCAATCCGGAAGGCTCCCTCCCTTCGGCAATAACAAACGCCCTGTTGATTAAAGGACCATTTAAAACTTTCAAGGAACTTCAAAAGGCCACCAGATAAAGGCTGAAGACTTTAAAAACAATCCGTTTTCGAACGAAAAGAAATGATTTTATAGAAAATACAAACGTATTTTTAGATTGTTTCGTAAGCAACAAAAATTGTATCTTTGCACCTTCATTTCTAAACCCTAAAAATGAGCAAACTAGTTATTGTTGGAACCGTTGCTTTCGACGCCATTGAAACCCCGTTTGGGAAAACAGATAAAATACTGGGCGGAGCAGCTACCTATATAGGTCTGGCCGCTTCACAATTTCAAGTGGATGGAGCTATTGTATCGGTTGTTGGAGGGGATTTCCCTCAGGAGGACATCGACATGTTAGCCTCCAACGGTTTGGATGTATCGGGATTAGAGATTGTTAAAGATGGCAAGACTTTTTTCTGGAGTGGAAAATATCACAACGATATGAACACCCGAGATACTTTGGTTACCGAACTCAACACTTTGGCCGACTTTAACCCAGTAGTTCCAGAAAACTACCGCAATAGCGAAGTTGTAATGCTTGGCAACCTGCATCCCTTAGTGCAATTAAGTGTGATTGAGCAAATGAACAATCCTAAATTAGTTGCATTGGATACGATGAATTTTTGGATGGACTGTGCCTTGGAAGAACTGATGCAAGTAATTGCAAAGGTAGATGTTATAACCATTAACGACGAAGAGGCAAGACAGTTATCCGGGGAATACTCTTTGGTCAATGCGGCCAGGAAGGTAATGACCATGGGACCTAAATATGTTGTCATTAAAAAAGGAGAGCACGGCGCCCTATTATTTCACGAAGATGAAATGTTCTATGCCCCTGCTTTACCACTCGCAGAGGTTTTTGACCCAACTGGCGCAGGTGATACATTTGCAGGAGGGTTTATGGGTTATTTGGCCAAAACAGGAGATTATAGTTTTGAAAATATGAAAACAGCCATTATTAATGGGTCTGCACTAGCTTCTTTTACGGTTGAAAAATTTGGGACGGAACGACTGGTAGAATTATCCAAAACGGAACTCCACCAGCGCTTGCAGCAATTTAAAAATTTAACTCAATTTGATATTGAATTAACATAAAAGCGCGCCCCGATCATCGGGGCGTATTTATTTCTGAAGTATTATGAGTGATGCATTAAAACACGAATGTGGTATAGCTTTAATAAGATTATTAAAACCACTGGAATACTACAAAGAAAAATATGGCACTGCCTTTTATGGGGTTAACAAAATGTACCTCATGATGGAAAAGCAGCATAACAGAGGACAAGACGGTGCCGGTTTTGCTAGCATAAAGCTTGATGTAGATCCTGGTGAACGGTATATCAGTAGGATTCGATCTAATGATAACCAACCTATACAAGACATCTTCGCACAGATTAATGAGCGTATTAATAAAGAAATAAACCTTCATCCAGAAATAAAAGAAGATGTAGCCGCACAAAAGAAACACATCCCTTATCTGGGAGAGTTATTTTTAGGACATGTGCGCTACGGAACTTTTGGTGGAAATAGCATTGAGACGGTGCACCCGTTTTTACGTCAAAATAATTGGATGCACCGTAATTTAATTATTGCCGGTAATTTCAATATGACCAATACCAATGATCTGTTCAGCAATTTGATCAAGTTGGGAATGCATCCAAAGGAAAAGGCAGACACCATTACGGTCATGGAAAAAATTGGTCATTTCTTAGATGACGCCGTTCGTAAACAATACAAGAAAGCCAAAGCAACCGGTTTAAACAAAAGAGATGCTTCTCCTTTTATTGCTGAAAATTTAAAGATCGATAAGATTCTAAGAAAATCTGCCAAAAACTGGGATGGCGGTTATGCTATGGCTGGTATGTTAGGGCATGGGGATTCATTTGTTCTTAGAGACCCTGCAGGAATTCGCCCTTGTTATTTTTACCAGGACGACGAGGTCGTGGTAGTGGCGAGCGAGCGACCCGTAATTCAAACAGTGTTTAACGTTCCATTCGAATCTGTGGTTGAATTGGACCCGGGACATGCACTTATTACTAAAAAGAATGGAACCACGGAGGTTGCAAAAATATTGGAGCCGTTGGAACGAAAATCTTGTTCGTTTGAGCGTATTTATTTTTCCCGAGGAAGCGATGCCGAAATTTATCAGGAGCGTAAAGCACTTGGAAAATTAGTAATGCCGAAAGTATTGGAAACCATTGATTACGATACCGAAAATACCGTCTTTTCTTTTATTCCCAACACGGCAGAAACATCTTTCTACGGGATGTTGGAAGCGGCTCAAGATGAATTGAATAAACAAAAAAATGAAGCCATTCTAAAAGAAAAGGACAGCTTAACGCCGGAGCGCCTTCAAGAAATACAATCACATAAGGTCCGAACTGAAAAGTTAGCCATAAAAGATGTGAAGTTGCGAACGTTCATTACTGAAGATAGCAGTCGTGATGATCTTGTAGCTCACGTATATGATGTTACCTATGGTGTGGTAAACCCAACGGACAATCTAGTTATTATAGACGATAGTATTGTAAGAGGGACCACCCTGAAAAAGAGTATACTGAAAATGCTGGATCGCTTAAATCCAAAACAAATAGTGGTTGTTTCTTCTGCTCCTCAAATTCGTTATCCTGATTGCTACGGAATTGACATGGCTCGTCTTGAAGATCTGGTGGCCTTCAATGCTGCTAGCGCGTTACATAAAGAGCGTGGTACCGAACATATAATTGAAGACATTTATCATAAGTGTAAAAAACAACTTAGCCTCAAAGATTCGGAAGTAGTGAATTATGTAAAGGAATTATACGAACCATTCACCGACGAAGAAATTTCTGATAAAATTTCAGAAATTATAAGTGATAATAACATTAATGCCAAGGTGAAAGTTATTTTTCAATCTGTTGATGACCTACACAAAGCTTGCCCAAAAAACCTAGGTGACTGGTATTTCACTGGAGATTATCCAACAGAGGGCGGAAACCGGGTGGTTAACCGAGCATATGTCCATTTTTTCGAAAAAAACCCAGCCCGGGCCTATTAACAATTTATGTTAAAACTAGTTGAAAATCATCAGAATAATGTCTTTCATCGGGAATAAAAAACACTTTATCCAAAAGTAGGAAAAATCTGCACAACGTATACAATAATGATTTATATTTGTTCTATACCATAGCATAAGTAGGTTAAGTTCATGGTAAGATTTGGGGCAAAAAAGGTAAACTCTCGTTTACCTTTTTTATTTGCCCAAAATCCAAGGGGTGGAGAACCAGCCAATCACGGTAAAATTTGGCCCTAATATCCGTGAGCCGCATTCCAATATTTCCCAACTCGTTTACCTTTTTTATTTGCCAAAAATCTAGGGGTGGCGAACTAACCATATCGTAATAAAATTTTAGCCCTTATATAAGTGAGCCGCACCTCAATATTTCCCTAGCCCTTTTACCTTTTTTATTTGCTCCAAATCCAAGGATACTGAACCTGTCATATTATGGTAAATTCAACCCTATTTTCTATACTTTTAGCACCCTTAGAATGTTATTTGACAGAAAACAGCCTTCCATTTAACCTGAAAACGCCCACAAAAACACCCTAATTCGCTCATTTCTTGAACCATTTGTGCTTTTAAACGAATAAAAAGGTGGTTGGTCTAAAAAGTTATTTCTTCAGCACATTAATCGTATATATTTGACACATACCATAGCATAAGTAGGTTAAGTTCATGGTAGATTTGGGGCAAAAAAAGGTAAACTCTCGTTTACCTTTTTTTATTGCTCCAAATTCAAGGGGTGGCGAACCAGCCTTATCGCGGTAAAATTTAACCTTTACATAGGTGAGCCGTGTCCCAATATTTCCCTAACATGTTTACCTTTTTTTATTGGCCCAAATTCAAGGGGTGGCGAACCGGCCTTATCGCGGTAATATTTAACCTTTACATAAGTAAGCCGTGTCCCAATATTTCCCTAATATGTTTATCTTTTTTATTTCCTCAAATTCCGTCAGGAAGAGAATCAAGAACATAGCTACCTATAACATCTAATCACTTATGCAACAACAACATACCCCTTTTATCTGAAATATCGCTCTGTCCAACACATAAGCAATACGCTCTATTCGTATCGCAAATCATCACTTTTTAACAGGCAAAGTGATGTTCGGTGGATCCATTTTATTATTTTAGACCGGTGAAAAGAAGACAATTTATCAAACAGACGGGTCGGGTCGTTTTAGCGGCATCAACTATCTCGATCACATCGCTAGTGGCTACGGCCTGTTCTAAAAGTGATGATTCTGAAGATTTCTTTGATGATGGTTACTATGATAACGGATATTACGACGATGGGTATTACGATGACGGGTATTATTAAAATTGACGCAAGGCAAATTTTAGTCACCGACTTTTTTTCGTTTAATCTCCATCCATGACTCCTGAAGATCTGAAGATTTGTTATAAAATATTTCACCTTCCTGATCTTTCCGCAACTTCGCAGGAAAGAAAAGAAAGTTATCTTCACCTGGATGCCTACCTTTCTTCACGGTATAGCAAGATTGACTCCCCTACTATATCCATAACTAGTGCTGAATCCTATCAAGAATTCAATAAAAAACATCACTTATTATTTCCAAGAGCAAAATTCAAATGGGGGGAATTAGGTATTTGGGCAAGTAATTTAATGGCAATACACCGTTTTCTAGCTTCAAAACACGATTATCTGATACTCATTGAAGATGATATTCTTGTTGAAGACAATGAAACTTTCGATGCGCTTCTAACGGGTTACATTAAGGACCTACCCAAGGATTGGGACATATTTAGTTATCATTGCCCTGAAAATCAATTTCATAAATTCGATGCAACAAATAAAAATGACTTAGTGGTTCCTGCCTTTCAGGATTGGTCCATGCTTTGTTATTTAATTAATAAAAAGGGAGCTCAAAAGCTGTTTAATGATACCCAACAAAACGGTATTCGACTAGCCATTGATCATCATATTTTTTATCATAAAAAGCGATTCAAAACGTATACACTGGCGCCACATGCACCCAAGGGTTGTCGTCTAATTTCAACGGAGTCAACATTTCAGAATACGCAAAGAAAGATAGATCTGCAAAATTTTTCATTTCCAATCCCTGTAGAGCGTTCGGATCAAAGGACCATTCCTGAAAAAGCAATTGATGAGCAGGTTTTAGAAAAAGTTTTGGTTTATAAGAGTTATGCCGGCTTAGGAGACATTTTTTTCTCCCTTCCAGCCATTTACAAGCTGGCTGAAATTTCAAAAAACGTAGATTTTGCTGTGAAATCAAGCCTGGTCCCATTCTTCAGCAAACACCTCTCTGTTGCGGTAATTGATGAAACACACGCTCGAAAAAATGAACAACATTACGACAAGATTTTTGAATTGGGTAATTACCCGCCCTTTAAAGGTTATGATATACCGCATGCCATAACCTACCCGTCCCATAAGGTAAAAAAACAGCACGCCATTAGTCACTATTTGGATGCCATCGCCAATGCGCAACCAGGCATAGACCCAAGTACGTATCGCTATCCCTATTTTAATCGTTTCATTGATACGAAATCTCCGTATTTCACTATACATCATGGAGCAGGATTTCTATTAAAAATATGGCCCACAGAAAAATATGTTTCCCTCATTAAAACTATTTCCAAAGTTTACCCTAGACTTCAGTGTGTGGTTATCAAAGGGCCAGATGACCCGGATATTGAGCATCATTTTGACAGCACAACCCTTAAGGTGAGTTATGTTACCGGGGGAATGATAGAGGTTGGAAAGGCCATGGAAGGAGCTCTTTTTCATATTGGGAATGATGCGGGAATCACCCATGTAGCCGGAGCATTTAATGTGCCAACAGTTGGTATTTACGGCCCTACAGGACCAGGTAGTTGGGGCAGTTTTGCTCAATTCAGTGAAATTATTTGGGGTAAGAAAGGCGTTTGCAACCTACGTTGTAATTATGAAGTGATTATTGCCTGTCAACACCGCATTTGTCTTTCTTCAGTGAGCGTTGAGAGAGTCATGGAGTCGCTCTACAAACTATTACAAAAAGCTTATCCCCATCTGTGTTCAAGAATTCTAGCCAACCCACAGGCTAAGACAACATTCACTAAAAAAGACTGCCTCATTGAACTTCGAAACGAAGAGTTGTTACTCGAATATCACTCCGTATCCATGCGAAAAAGCATTGAAGATCTAATAAAGAATGGGTTTATTGCAGCCCATATAGATGATGATCTTCGTAAGGTAATTGAGCTTCTGAAACAAAAAAATGTTCTTTTTGAATGTCCATCTTTCGAGGATTTTGAAAGTACTTCGTCGCTTATAGAAGCTACCAAGCATTAAAAAACCCGCTTACTTGCGTAAACGGGTTCGAGTAAATAAAAAACGAATACTTTATTTGTTCGCCGCGTATCTAGCGGATACTTCACTCCAATTGATTACATTAAAAAATGCACTTACATAATCCGGTCTGCGGTTTTGGTAGTTCAGGTAATAGGCGTGTTCCCATACGTCCAATCCTAGAATAGGAGTCCCGCCACAAGATACCCCGGGCATTAAAGGATTGTCTTGATTAGGTGTTGAACAAACTTCTACTTTCCCACCTTTATGAACGCACAACCAGGCCCATCCAGAACCAAATTGTGTTTTTGCAGCAGTGGAAAATGCTTCTTTAAAAGCATCAAAACCTCCAAAAGCTTCATTGATGGCGTCCGCCAATTCTCCAGAGGGTGCGCCGCCTCCATTAGGTGACATCACCTCCCAGAACAAACGGTGATTATAATATCCCCCTCCATTGTTGCGAACCGCTTTATTGTCCATATCTAAATCGGCTAAAATAGCCTCTATGGACTTTCCTTCGTTAGGGGTGCCAGCAATGGCGCCATTAAGTTTTGCCGTATATCCAGCGTGGTGTTTACCGTGGTGAATTTCCATGGTACGAGCATCTATATTTGGTTCGAGCGCATCATATGCGTATGGTAATGTTGGTAATTCAAAAGACATAGGATCAATTTTTGGTTACTAATATATTTGATACTTCAAAAATACAGATTATAAATGGTTTCTTTCGTTATCGAATTTATAAGATTTTTATAGTTGCATAGACATTCTTAATAGTATCTTTATAATTCTCAACCACCATTCTTTTGAGCCATTCGAATTCTTTTACTATTTATAATGCTTCCGCTGGTAGTGGAAAGACCTTTGCATTGGTAAAAGCTTATTTAAAAAAGCTCATTACACACTCCCACAATGGTTATTATAAGCACCTGCTTGCCATTACTTTTACCAACAAAGCGGTGGCCGAAATGAAAACTCGAATTATTAACACCCTTGTCGGTTTTTCTGAAGAAGTAGTCCCTTCCAGAGAAGTTGAGATGCTCAAACTGTTGACCAAGGAAACTGGTATTTCTGAAGAAAAAATACGTCTGCGGTCCAAAGCGATCTTAAAACACCTTTTACATCATTACGCACATTTTAGTGTGGAAACCATAGACCATTTCAACCATCGGCTCATAAGGACCTTTGCCAGAGACCTGCATTTACCTCCTCATTTTGAAGTTAGTTTGGACGTTGGGCAATTGGTGTCTCAGGCCGTGGACCAACTCATTGAAAAGGCCGGTGATGAAAAGGAAATCACAGATATTCTTTTAGAATTTGCCCTTCAAAAGACCGATGATGATAGGTCCTGGGACATCGCGATCGATCTGAAAAAAGCGGCAATGATGCTTGCCAATGAAAATGATGCGAAACATTTGGAAGGGCTTAAAGACAAGTCACTTTTAGATTTTCTTACACTTCGGAATAAATTAAAACAGTCGATTACCAAATTACAGGCTTCTATAAAAACTAAGGCTGAAAAAGTCCTATTGAAATTTTCTGAAAACTCTATTCCGATAGAAGTGTTTTCGAGAGGAACTTTGCCAAATCATTTTGAAAAGTTGGTGGCAGGTAATTTTGTGAAGATCTATGCAAATAAGCTTCAAGAATATTTGGAGGTGGGAGGTCATGCCTTGTATAAAAAAACAACCCCTGCCAAAATTGCGAGTGCCATAGACGATTTGACTCCTTACCTTTTATCCACTTATTTGGACTTAAAAGATAAGGTACATCGCTTCCATTTAATTCAAAATATATTAAAAAATATGGTTCCGTTAGCTACGGTGAACCTGGTGAATCAGGAACTTCAAAAAATCAAAGAAGACGAAAGCATACTCCCTATTAACGAGTTTAATGCACTCATTTATGAACAGGTCAAAGATCAACCTGCGCCCTTTATTTATGAACGATTGGGAGACCGTTATCGCGATTTTTTTATTGACGAATTTCAAGATACTTCCCAATTGCAATGGAACAACTTAGTTCCGCTCATTGACAATGCCATTTCGCAATCGTATGAGGGTGAAACGTTGGGAAGTCTTCTGCTAGTAGGCGATGCCAAGCAGTCCATTTATCGATGGCGAGGCGGTTTACCCGAGCAATTTATCGATTTATACGAAGGGGCGAACCCTTTTTACGGTCTGGAAGAAAAAACAATTGAAAATCTTGATACGAACTATCGAAGCCGTCGAGAAGTCATAGCATTCAACAACGCCTTTTTCAGCTTTATTTCAAGCTATTTCGGAGATGAAACGCATCAAAATTTGTACGCTTTAGGGAATCAACAAAAACATACTTCAAAAGATGGAGGTTATGTGAAGATCGAATTTCTGTCTGCGGATTCCAATACCACCGAGAAAAGAGTCGTAACTGAAGACCTCTACGTTGTGAAGGTTTTGGAGACCATCAAAGAAGTATTGGCCTTAGGGTATGATAAAACAGACATTTGTGTACTCACGCGGAAGAAAAAAGAAGGAGTTCTGGTAAGTGAATATCTAATTGAAAATGGGGTTTCAGTGATTTCTGAAGAGACTTTGCTACTTAAAAATGCTCCTTTTGTTCAATGTTTAGTTCAGGCATTACAACTAAGTATTACACCTTATAACGAAGAGGTTAAAATTCAATTTTTGACCTTTCTATACGATCATTTAGATATCTCTGGCAAGGGGCAAGGCAGGCATGAGTTTTTTCAATCCCTTATACATGAACCCCTGGAAGCATTTTCAGAAACACTAAAAAGCTATTCGGTCCATTTTAATTTCGCCGACCTACAGCATCTTTCTCTTTTCGAAAGCCTGGAGTATTGCATTGAACATCTCAAACTAGATAAAAAAGCCGATTCCTTTTTGACCAGCTTTATGGATATGGCTTATTCATTTTCTCAGCGTTCGGGATCGAGTAAGAATTCCTTTCTAACACATTGGGAATCCGAAATGGATCGCGCGAGTATTTCAGAAAGCAAAAGCACAGATGCTGTAAATGTGATGACCATTCATAAATCAAAGGGCCTTGAATTTCCTATTGTCATTTTCCCATATGCAAATTTAAATGTATATCGCGAAATAGAGCCAATGACCTGGTATCCTTGGAATGAAGATGGTTTTGAAGACCTGTTGATCAATTTTAGAAAGGAAGTTGCCGATTATGGGGCTCTAGGAGCTCAATTGTTCGCTAATAGGAATCATCAATTACAATTGGATAACCTGAATTTGCTATATGTTGTTTTAACAAGAGCTATAACACAGCTATACATATTTGCCGATCCTATTAAACCCAAAGACCCTCCCGTCACCTATAATGGATTTTTAACTGCCTTTTTACAAAATCAAGATCGATGGGACGATGCCTTAGCGTCATACTCATTTGGAGCCCCGAGTCCTAAGACATCAGGGCAGCCGAAGGAAGACAGGATAAGCTTAGAAGTTCCTTATATCGTTTCATCTCCTGAAACCCATAATATTAAGGTAGTAACTTCACAAGTTGATCGAGGGGAAATGGAAAGCACAAAGGCCGTAAATATTGGAAATTTGCTTCATGATACCATGGCCCTGATCAAGGTTTCTGAAGATGTGGATGCCGTGCTCTCCGATCTAAGATTTCAATTGATGGACGAACCTCGCATTTTTTCAGAAATAAAAAATATGGTCTTTCGAATTGTGGAACATCCTGGTTTGAATCATTTATTTCAGGCTTCAGAAAAAGTCTACAACGAACGAGATATCATCACTCCAGAACGTATCCTACGCCCAGATCGAATCAATTTACATCCAAACAACAGCGTAACGATCGTAGATTACAAAACCGGAGCGGAAAGGGAATCCTTTCAGTTTCAAATAAACAGCTATGCCGCTGCTCTTCAGGACATGGGTTATACCATTAAAGAAAAGCTATTGGTATACTGTAACCATGATGCCATTTTAATAAATAAAACTTAAATTTGAATCCTATAATTTATCCCAAATAAAACCAACAAAATGTACGGAAAGATAAAGCAACACCTTCAGCAAGAATTAGAGGAAATTAAGAATGCTGGACTTTATAAGAAAGAACGAATTATCACCACCCCGCAGGATGCCGTGATCAAAATTTCGACGGGGGAAGAAGTAATTAATTTTTGTGCCAATAATTATTTGGGGCTCTCTTCCAATAAAGAGGTAATTCAAGCCTCTAAAGATGCTATGGATACACACGGCTTTGGCATGTCTTCGGTTCGTTTTATCTGTGGAACACAAGACATTCATAAAGAATTGGAGCAAAAAATTGCCGATTATTATCAAACCGAAGATACCATTCTTTATGCTGCTGCCTTTGATGCCAATGGTGGTGTTTTTGAACCTTTATTGGGCCCTGAAGATGCCATTATTTCAGATTCGTTGAATCATGCGTCCATCATCGACGGGGTTCGTTTATGCAAGGCAGCCCGATATCGTTATCAAAATAATGATATGGCAGATCTTGAAAAGCAGCTCATTGCTGCTAATGAAAATGGTGCCAGACATAAGATTATCGTGACCGATGGAGTCTTTTCCATGGATGGCCTGGTGGCACCTTTAGATCAAATATGCGATCTGGCCGAAGCTTATGATGCTATGGTCATGATCGATGAATGCCATGCCACTGGGTTTATTGGAGAAACCGGCCGAGGAACACTGGAAGACAAAGGGGTTATGGGCCGTATTGACATTATTACCGGAACCCTGGGAAAAGCACTTGGTGGAGCCATGGGCGGCTATACCACAGGAAAGAAAGAAATCATCGAAATATTGCGACAACGATCCAGACCCTATCTGTTCTCAAACTCCCTTGCCCCGGCTATTGTAGGGGCTTCTATCAAGGTATTCGATATGCTTTCAAACGATACCACGCTTCGGGATAAGCTGGAAGCCAATACCAACTATTTTAAAAATGGAATGAAGGAGGCTGGATTGGATATTATTGATGGCGATTCGGCCATTGTTCCTGTTATGCTTTACGACGCCAAGCTTTCGCAAACCATGGCAGATATGCTGCTGGAAGAAGGCATCTATGTTATTGGATTTTTCTATCCCGTAGTTCCCAAAGGAAAAGCTCGAATAAGAGTGCAATTATCGGCCGCTCACACTACGGAACATCTGGATAAAGCAATCAATGCGTTTAAAAAAGTAAAGGAGAAACTAGGTATATAATCGAATTATCGGCTGTATTTATTTTTCCTGCGCTTTGTTTTTCCAAAAAATTTAATAGATTTGCTTTTGTTAATAAACTTTAACAAGTTACTTTTGCTCTGTTAACACTTAAAAATTAAATAATCGAATATGAAACATCTTAACAGTATTTTAGCTGCTGCGCTCTTTATTTTCGCCATAGGAGTAGCAAATGCACAAACGGAAAACAACCCTTGGCTTATTGAAGCTGGTATCAACGCTGTGGATACTTGGCCTGTTGGAATTACCGAAGACGGAAGATTCCCTTCTGTTCAGGGCGAGACTCAGATTAAGGGAGAATTATTTGACGAGTACTTCAACGCAACTGATCACTGGAATATTTTGCCATCTCTTTCTAGAATTTCTGTAGGTAGATATATTGGTAGCGGATTTACATTTGCTGCTGCTGGATCTATTAACAAGATTGACAGAGTTGGAAACCTTAAAGTAGGTGATATAACTTATTACTCTGCTGATGGTGAAATTAAATATAGTCTTAGAGACCTTATCAACGGTCCTGGAGGATGGTTTGACCCTTCCTTAGGTGTTGGTGGTGGTTATACTTGGGTTGATGACATCGGTTTTGGAACTGCTAACGCACTGGCAAGTGTTCGTTTTTGGTTAGGAAACAATGTTAACATTAACTTCCAGAGTACTTATAAGCATGCTTTCGAAGATGATTTCGGAGTGAAGCACTTCCAGCACTCTGTAGGTATTGGTTTCCAATTTGGTGGAAAAGATACTGATGGTGATGGCATATTTGACAAAGATGACGAATGTCCAGAAACTCCTGGTCTTCCAGAATATAATGGTTGTCCTGATAGCGACGGTGATGGTATCGAAGATAGAAATGATGCTTGTCCTAACACTCCTGGTTTAGCCGAGTTTAACGGTTGTCCTGATAGCGACGGTGATGGTATCGCTGACCCTCAAGATGCTTGTCCTACAGTTCCTGGTTTAGCTTCTATGAACGGTTGTCCTGATAGCGATGGTGATGGTATCACTGACGCAGATGATGGATGTCCAAACGAAGCAGGTCCTGCAGCTAACAACGGTTGCCCTTACCAAGATCGTGATGGTGACGGTGTGTTAGACAAAGACGATCAATGTCCTGATGTTCCTGGTACTGTTGCAAACAACGGTTGTCCTGAGGTAACTATCGAGATTATCAACCAATTGAACGAGTACTCTAAAACGATCTTATTCGATACTGGTAAATCTACCATCCGCGAAGAGTCGTACGCAGTACTTCAAAATATCGTTGATATCATGAAAGAATACCCAACGGCTGCTTTCGTAATTGAAGGACATACTGATAGCCAAGGTAGAGAGTCTACTAACCAAAAGCTTTCTGATGATAGAGCAGCTTCTGTTAGAACTTACTTAACTACTATTGGAATGGATAACAGCAGATTGTCTTCTATTGGATATGGTGAATTAAGACCAATTGCTAGCAACAAAACTAAAGCTGGTAGACAACAGAACAGACGTGTTGAAATTTCTTTGAAGAAGTAATTCGAACCACATAAAATAAATGCGAAAAACGCCTCCTTTACTGGGAGGCGTTTTTTATTTTTGGATATGCTTGCATTTCTAGAGGAAACCATTCATACCATTCAAAATAAATACGAGGACCTCTCCAACTGTGTCCTGATTCTTCCCAGTAAGCGAGCCGGTGGATTTTTAAAAGACTACCTCGTTAAACACACCACTAAGACCATCTTCTCTCCTAAAATAATAAGCATTGAGGAATTTATTGAAGAACTGTCCGGTCTGAAAATTATAAGCCCGGAAGAACTTCTAATTAAAAGCTATCAAGCCTATAGCGCGACAGAAGGAATTGCAGAGAAAGAAAGTTTTGAGGACTATACCTCCTGGGCCAATGCGCTACTCAATGACTTCAGTGAAATAGATCGATATTTGGTGAATCCAAAGGCCTTCTTCGACTATTTATCCAGTATAAAAACGCTGGAAAAATGGGGCGTCACCCACGAACAGACACCGTTAATCGCTAACTACCTACAGTTTTGGAACAACCTCCTTCCATTCTATTTGCAGCTTAATGAGCTCCTGGCTCAGGAACAACTTGGTTATCAGGGAATGGTTTATCGCAAGGCTGCCGAGGATATTGAACATTATATAACGCACTACGGTGCTCAGGAGCACATTTTCATAGGGTTTAACGCCCTAAATGTAGCTGAACAGCAAATTATTCAAGAGTTGCTGGAAACTGGCCATACGGAAGTTCTTTGGGATATCGATGCCTATTTCTATAACGACATTCAGCATAGTGCATCCGTGTTTGTGAGAAACTATATTGAAAATTGGAAATACTATCAGCACAACCCTCCACCAGCGTTATCTGCCAATTATGAGCTGGGCAAAAACATAACCATCGTTGAAGCTCAAAACAACATGGCGCAAGTCAAATACCTGGGTAATCTATTAGCGTCCTATTCCGAAGAAAAATTAAATAACACCGCCATTGTTCTGGCCGACGAGACGCTATTAATTCCCGTTTTATATTCCTTACCCCAAAATGTTACTCAGGCTAACATTACCATGGGGGTCCCCTTGGGGTCCTTTGCCACCACTACTTTTTTCGAATTATTATTGAAGCTACATCTCAACGCTTCCAACAATTTCTATTATAAAACGGTAATTTCCATACTACATCATCCTTTGTCGTCGCATCTTCTGAGCCAACCAGAAATTATCTTGGCAACCATTTCCAGAAAGAACATTGCCTACACTTCTTTGGCACAACTCATGGCCAATGCCCATGTTTCGGATCGGGAGATGATAGAAATTCTATTTGGCCCTTGGAATAACAACAGTCAGGTAGCACTTCAAAACTGTCGCTTCCTATTACAAAAGCTAAAAGAAATAACGGAAGCAAAAGCCATTGAAAAATTGGTCTGGCACCAATTGGATGAAGTTTTTAGTCACATTTCGATGCTGAACCAATCGTCCTCATACCTCAACGAATTAAGCTCCGTATATAGCCTTTTCATGGCATTAGCGCCTTCCATCTCCCTGGATTTTGAAGGAGACGCCTATAGCGGTTTGCAAATCATGGGGGTGCTAGAGACGCGTGGACTGGATTTCGAAAATATCATTATGCTTTCGGTAAATGAAGGCACATTGCCTGCCGGGAAATCTAATGCTTCCTTTATCACTTATGACCTTAAAAAACAATTTGGTTTACCGCTTTACACCGATAAAGATGCGATCTACACCTATCATTTTTACAGATTGCTGCATCGGGTTCAAAACGCAACGCTCGTATATAATAGTTTTTCCCAGGGCCTAAATTCGGGTGAGAAAAGCAGGTACTTATTGCAACTTGCCATCGAGAAGCCGCCAGCACACCACCTTTCTTTTGAAGCAGTAGCCGCTTCAGTTTCAATTCAGAAAAAAAAAGTGCAGCAAATTGAAAAAAGCGAGGCCATCGTATCACGTCTGAAAGAAATTGCAGGGAAATATTTTTCGCCTTCAGCATTGACCAATTATGTCCGCAACCCGATCAACTTCTACTATCAAAAAATCTTAAAAATAAGCGAAGCCGATGAAGTGGAAGAAACGGTTGCCTATAATACCCTTGGAACCATTGTTCACAATGCGCTGGAAAACTTGTACACGCCTTTTGAAGATGAGTGGCTGGTAATCGAAAAGCTGAGAAAGCTGAAAACACAAATTGAAGCTGAGGTCATTGTTCAGTTCAAGGAAAATTTTAGGGACGGTGACTTCACCAAAGGGAAAAACCTGATCATTTTTGAGGTCGCCAAACGTTATGTCAACAATCTGGTCCAGTTGGACATCAACGAACTTAAAGCAGGAAATAACATAAAAATACTACAGCTGGAGACCGATCTGAAAACTAAAATCGAACTCCCGGAACTAGACTTTCCCGTTTATTTGGGAGGTAAAGTGGACCGTGTGGATCTATACAATGACCAGGTGCGAATTATCGATTATAAGACCGGGGTAGTCCATCAGGGAGACGTGGAGATCACTGAGTGGGAATCTGTGACGAAGGAATACAAATATAGCAAGGCCTTTCAAATTCTGGCTTACGCGCTCATTATGCATCGCGAGCTTTCTTACGATAACATGCAGGCGGGGATTATTTCATTTAAGAATCTAAGTAGTGGATTTTTAAAATTTGCCAAACGAGAAAAACCAAGAGGAGGTACCAAAGAAACCATCATTTCAGAAGAAATATTAAACGAATTTACACTTCAGTTGAAACAACTCATTCTAGAGATTTGTAACGCTGAGGTGCCATTTACCGAAAAAGAAATCACCAAATGATCTTAGAACAGCCCACGATACTTACCGCGCCCAACAAGAAGCCTATTTTAATGGACACTTCATTTGAAGGAGAGAAAAAGGAGAAACCGGTCGTCATTTTTTGCCACGGTTATAAAGGATTTAAAGACTGGGGTGCCTGGCATCTAGTGGCCAAAATGTTTGCTAAAGCGGGATTTTGTTTTGTGAAATTCAACTTTTCTCACAATGGAGGAACGCCAGAAAATCCGCTCGATTTTCCAGATTTGGACGCCTTCGCTAATAACAACTTTACGACCGAGTTAGACGACCTGGACCGCGTTTTAAATTTTTTAAACACTTCGGAAGTGAGCCTGATTGGGCATAGCCGAGGTGCGGGAATTGTTTTAATTAAAGCGGAAGAGGACTCACGTGTCCAGAAAGTAGTCACCTGGGCCGGCGTAAGTGATTTTAAAGCCCGATTTCAAATAGAATCGGAAGCCTTTGCGCAATGGAAAAAAACAGGAATTACCTATGTTGAAAATGCCAGAACTAAGCAACAATTACCGCACTACTGGCAATTTTTTGAAGATTTTTTAGCCCACGAAACCCGATTGACCATCCGACGGGCCGTTGAAAACTTAAAAAAGCCGCAACTCATTGTCCACGGCACGGCCGATCCTACCGTTTCAATGGAAGAAGCTCTGGCACTGCATCGTTGGAACCCCAATAGCCAACTCGAAATCATTGAGGGTGGAGATCATGTTTTTAGCGCCAAACATCCCTGGAAGGAAAGCGAGCTACCCTCAGACCTGAAAAAAGTAGTGAAATTAACAACCTCCTTTTTAGACTGATGGCTTAGATCCTGACTTCCAAATTTTACGGGTTTGAAATAATTTTATTATCTTTCGATATGGGCGTAGGTGCATTAGTAATTTGGACTTTCTTATTATGCTTGGTCTTTGGCTTGTTAGCCATGATTTCCAATAGAGCATAAAAGCATCCACACAAGAATTATATTTCGTTTTCATTCGTTGAAAACCATGCCTTCAATCAAAAAATTTTAGTATTTTCGCCAACGTTATATGGTACCAACCATATCATCCAAACGGGGATGTAGCTCAGCTGGCTAGAGCGCTTGACTGGCAGTCAAGAGGTCGTGGGTTCGACTCCCATCTTCTCCACCTAGTATTACAAGGCTTCACAGAAATGTGAGGCTTTTTTGTTTTACTGATGGTGGGGTAATGTGGTGGGCTTTTAAGTGTAATTTTCATTCTATAGGTAACTTAATAAATACCCATTATTGGGTATTTGATTTATTTTTTTCATTTTTATATTTGAAATAAACTTCTAACTATGAGACATATACAGCTTTCACTTGTTTTATTATTTGTTTGTGCTTCAGGATTAAGTCAAGAAAGGATTAGTATTAGAACCAAGTACAAGAAAATTCCTAGAACTATAGTATTAGACACATTGAATTTCACCAAAAAAAGCGATTATACCTTACATATTCAGAAGATTACTTCTTCAACTGAAATTTTACATAAAAAAGGGGATTCTGTTGCTATAGAAAAAGAAGTTGTTGTGAATGGCATTAAAACAAGAGTCACAACTGATTATAAAGTTAAACTTGAAAAGGATATAAAGCGAACAAAAAAAGATACAGTTGATTGTACAGAGTGTCCTGATAAAACTCGTAAAGCCTCTGTTAAATTAACAGGAGATAAATTATACATAAATTATCTTTTAGATGGAGACAAACAACAACAGATAAGCATTACAGATAGCAGTAGTACTAAATCAATAGACAGAAATGAAAGTTATTTCTTCAAATTAAAAAATAGGCAAACCCTTTCATTAAAGCATAATGGATGGATTATTTCAGGACTCACCATACCATTGAAGTATAGGTTTTCTACTGAGAGACGTGGTCAAGAGATTAGTGATGATTTTTCTGCATCAATCAACCTTAATGCAATGATTTCTTATACTCTTTTGGGTAGAAGCAAGTTTACTTATTTAAAAAATTTAGACAATAGTATAAGGGACTTCAGTTGGACACTAGGTGGCTTCGTAGGGGCATCAACCTTGACTCTAAATAGTAGAAATACAGTAAGTGCAGGTGAAGATAGAATTCCTGCTGGAGAACAGCTCAATCAGGGCTTATTCTCAATTGGTTTAGGAACGTCATTTAATTACAATTCCTTTAGTGTAGGGTTATTTTATGGACATGATTTTGGCTTAGGTCAAGATACAGGAAGGCTTTGGGATTTTGAAGGCAAACCTTTTATTGGAGTTGCATTAGGCATTGAGGTGTTAAAGCTTGGTAGGGCAAGTGCGCAATAGGGCTGGCTACTTAAAAATATCTATCCAATAAACGGTTGCAAAAGAAACAAAATAAGCAGCCGATGGATTGTGAAACTTGTATTTTCGACTCATGAATTGAAAGCTACAAAAGCCAAACTCACAAAACTAATATTGGTTGTCTTGATTCTTGAAATGCTTGTTTAAAAATAAAAGCCACAACATTTCTGTCATGGCTTTTGGTATGGTTTGCTTACTCGGTACGGCACCCGTCAGAGACGAGCGCTAGCAGGGTTATTGGTGACCTTCAAACAAGATTTTATTTTCATAATCCACTTTCACGACGTATACATCATGATATAAAGGGTATGATTTCTTTGTTAAAAAATCTGTTGAATCTCGGCTTTGTATCTTTCTCTTTAAAACTTCTCCCGGGTCTTCAGTTACTCCATATTTTGCATCGAACTGAGGAAAAGAAATAGGATAATATTTTTCCCCTATCAAAGCTCGGTATGAGGTTTTTAAATGAAAAAAACTGAGTGTTTTAACGAGAGAAATTACTTTGCCGTTATTATCGGAATGCTTAATTAACAAGCCATAATTCTCATCTGGCCTTTCCTGAATTTGTTTTAATAATAACTGCTCAATCTTATCCGGAAATCTAAATGCTATGACCTCCGGATTTGGTTGTAATTGTTTTTGAACTGAACAGCCAGTAAATAAAACACTTGCGATAACTATTATATATAACCTCATTATCTATTCATTTATTCCTGAAAACTTCTTTAATGCATCTTCCCCTCGCTAGCGCTCGTCTCCGACGAGTGCCCACCACAGTGAGCAAGGTAGTAATATCTGTTCGGTTTATAAACTCGTTATGCATAGCGAAGGGCTACATTCATTAATTGCCATAAAAAAAACAAAGCCCAAAACAATATTGTTTTGGGCTTTGTATGTTTACTTACTCGGTACGGCACCCGTCGGAGACGAGCGCTAGCGGGGGAGAGACTTTGTATTTGTCTGACATTCATTAAAACCGTGACAATAAACTTCTCTTTCTTCTGATTCTATTTTTCCATTTTCATCCACTCGCACCAAATATTGTTTTCGCTCAGCTCCTCCCTTCAATTCTTTCATGAGTAGAAATTCAAACCCATTTTTAACTTCACGAAATGAACCACCTTTTTCATTATTGTAATCGATTAAAAAACCGTTAATTTTCGCAATGATTAAGGCTTCTTCCATTGTATCAATATCGTCCAAAAAGTCTAACAAATCACTCGATTCTGTAATGTAGGTAGGAATATCATTATCTATGATAACGATATAATAGAACGTATTTATTACATGACCTTGAACAAAGAAACCTTTTTTGAGTGCTTCAAATTTTCCAGAATGTAAGTATTCATTTGATTGGTAAAGAATTGTAACGGTCTCAGTATCTGGCAAACCTGCCCTTAGACAAGCCCAATTTGTATGGTTAGATCCAGGGATAAAACCCTTCGCCAATTCACTGATATAATCATTGGACCAATCTAGATTCAGTTTCTGAAATTCCCCGCCCTCTTTACACCCAAAAAGAGTCAATACTGATAAAATTAAAGGTACTGACAAAAAGGATATGCGATTTAAGAATATTTTCATTGTTTAAGTTTATTTTAATTAGTTTAGTTATCAGGATATGGTATTGAATTGGACTCTACGTAATCAATTGCAGCATTATATCCATGGCTATTTTTATATTCTATCCCTGTTACCTCCTTCGTTAACCGATAGGCTCTTAATTCACTTAAGGCGAGTGCTCCATCCCATGCATTACCATGGGTACAGGTCGTACATATTGCAGAATAATCTCCATAAATCCTCCCAGATACGTAGTCTTGGACATGGACAAATTCATGAAATATGCTACCTGCCAAAAGTCTATGAGAATTGAAGGCAGACCTAAATACAGTCATGGTAATCCTAGTGTTTGGATCCGAGGGGTCTCCAAATGTCTGTGCGTAAGCACCATCAGATCCAGAGAAAGCTGGGCTCAATTGAATTAGCGATAGCCGACCATCAAAGCCATCATATTTAGATTTTAAAATAGGAATTTTATCAATCACCTCGGTAATTTTTTCACGACTAACAACTCCTGTCGCCTCATCTACTTTATCTCCAAATGCATTTTCAAGTTGTTGTTCATACGCATCTCGAATTTTTTGATTGGCCTGCTTTACAACATTGTCAAAGTTATTGGAAGCGACAAATTTACTATCCAATACTTCGCCCTCGGAATCAACAGATTGAATACTCAATCCTGCTCCATTGCCAATTTATGAGAATCCAGCATGTCCACTAGCGGAGATTGGCATTGGAACCATCCCATCTGGATCAGTAAAGAAAATAGGATTATCAAAAGTATAATTATAGGGTGAGTGTCTTCTCATTAGTTCCGATAGTGGATCTATATTCATCCACCTTCCTAATGCAGGATCATAATTTCTAGCTGAAATATCGTACCAATCCAAATCAAGTTCTTGATTATATTCTTTTCCGCCAAACTTCCAGACTTGAGCAACGTCATTTCCTCCTACAATATCGGAATTATATCCCAAATGTTTTAATCCAAAGGGATAGTAGTCTAATGTCATTTTTTTGACCTTTTAACCACCTTTAGGGCCTATTTCACCCTAAAATCTATAAAGTTTTCAAAGAACAATCTAATATACTAACAATCTTCAATTTCAAATTACTATCCCTAAAGTAAAACCCACAATCTTTAAATTGTGGGTCTTCTTGGTTTCTCACTCTTTACGGCACCTGTTACAAACTGGCGCCAGCGGAGGGGGTAAATATATTGGCTATAATATCACAGTTTGTTCATTACTTAATCTACGATATCTAGTGTAAGAAACCATTGCATGATTCCGATATCAAAAATGGCATCCTATTCTTTTCCGAAATTGTAACCCCATCCACCTTTAAACCTTTTACTAAAGACATTAGAATACCTTCTTTGGTTTTAACGTTTGCGATTTCGAGTAAATTGAAATTGTACGAATCGTTTAGATCAATTTCAGTTTCAGTAGAAACGGACTCGCAAAGAGGTGTTCTTTCCGACAATAGTGTTATTTCTGTACTATCAACATTATCAAAAGCTTTATAAACATAATAATTGTCGATCTTATCCTTGGATAAAATAAGATACCTATTCTTTTTGCCCTTAACGCTTGAACAGGACAGACTAATAATAAAGAATATTAGTAGTACTGAGTTAATGATCTCTTTCTGCATCTCTTAATTTTCTTAATTCGTGATTATAATTATATAACAATACCCTTGTTCCATTCGGCTGAACTAAGTGCATATCTCCTGTTTCACTGTTAAACTCAGCACTTGTATCAATCGAATTCGCTCCATCTAGGCTGTTTGCTTTTTCGTGCGCTCTCAAATATACGGAATCTCCTCTAGCTGTACCTGGAATAATAGTCTCGGAGCCTCCAGGAATTAAACCTCTGTTTTCCTTTCCCCCTTCAAAAGCTTCGATAATTTCATGTCCTGCACTACTCCCAGCACTTGTTCCGCCGGAGTCTTCGTCTATTTTTGCATGATCAAGATTAAACGCATTAACAGCATCAACAGATCCATCTTCACCAGTTGATCCTAAAAAACTTCCAACTTCTATTGTTCCTATGTCACCTCCAAAAGGTGACCGGGTAAACACTTGGTCAGTGGTGGCCAGAGAAACTGTAATACTTTCTGAATTTATGGCGTCAAGTAACGCCTGATCATATTCAGTTATAGCTTCACCGGCAGCAGATAAAATCCCGTCAGAGTCTCGGGTAATTTCAAGACTTGTTGACTCATTTAAACTAGCAGTCGTCGCTTCAGCTTGACTTCCTGTAACAATTACAGTATCAGGTGCTTGAGGAGCCATTCCATCATAATCCTGAAAGTAAATCGGATTGTTGAACCCAAAGTTATAGGGAGAATGTCTTCTCATTTGTTCCGCCAATGGATCAATGTTCATCCACCTACCCAATGCAGGATCGAAATTACGAGCCGAAACATCGTACCACTGCAACCCGAGTTCCTCCTGTATTTGTTTGCCTCCGAACTTCCATTGTTGGGCTAACGCATTCCCATTAGAGGAAACTGTGTAATTATATCCCAAATGTTTTAATCCAAAGGGATAATAATTGGATTCTTCAACAATATCGGTACTAGGGTTTATGACACCGTCTTTAAGGACATCACTATAGCTTAATCGTACATTCCCAAGGTGATCGGTGAACTGAAACACATAGTCGTAACTTGAAAATATAGTAGTATTACTCCCCTTATCAAACCCTGATACACCTCCTTGGCTGCTAACAGGCACTATATAGCCTTCAGGCTGCGATATAAATTGTAAGTCTGTGGCGACTCCCTGACCAGAGTACACAAATCCACCTGCATAAAGGGTCATAGTATTACCTTCATCAATGATCGATTTACTAAGTTTAACTCCAGTGGCGTCATAGACATAGGTAATCGTGTTCGTTATTGTTCCGTTGTATATGGAGATAACCTCTGGTAAATCCAAATGATTATAGGTAATACTGGTAATTCCCTTATTTGCATCACTAGTCATATTCCCATTGACATCATAATAATAGCTGGTGTTTAAAGAGCTATCGCCCAAATACCCTTGATCGCTCGCTCCTACATCTGCCACTGCATTAAGTTGATTACCGCTATAAGCGTAGGTGAGCTCATCCCATACCAAGGGCAAGGAGCTATTGGGGTCATCACCAAAGCGTTTGAGTGTCTCAATATTTCCATTAACATCATAGGTTACTGCGTCCAGGTTAAAGTCGGTCGCGGTATCGAGATTATATCCCTTTCTACCCGTAGCGCCTATTAAACGGTCTACTTGATCGTACTCATAGGAATAGCCGCGTTTTACATTATCGTTAATGGTTAACCAAACGGTTTGTGAAATATTACCGTTATAGAGGGAAGGAGTACTTGCCGTTCCTGCCACTTGCTGATCGTAATTAATTCTAAAGCTAAAAATGTCGGTGTCTCCAGGAGAAGCTGGTCCGTCGACATTGTTTATGTCGGTCATCCAACCTCTAACGTTGTATTTGTAGTCTATATTTTGAAGGATCTTATCAATGTTGTTTCCAACCAATTCAAAGTCTTCAATTTTCCCATTGGGGTCATAAAATACCGCCTTCCCTAGTAAGGGAGCAGTAGATATATTGACCGTGGCGGTATAGAAAGGCGTGCCAGCGTTAATGCTATATTCAATGTTATACACACCAGAGCCAACATCTATTCTTTCTACCGTGATCACATCATTTAATTTATAGTCCACAGAAGCATAGGCAATCGTACTACCATCTATATATTTGAGTTTATAATTACCGGTGCCCGTCCCTGTTTCACCTGTACAAATAACCCCATAATGGAGCGTTTCATAGGGCTCAATTTGAGCGGCACTTCCTGTATGGAAACCAACTCTTAATTCTTTATCAGGTGTTAAAACTTTAAACTGAACTCCACCTTCGTCCTTAAACTTTCCACGGGTTAAAAGCCCTGCGTCATAACTTGAGCTAGTGCCTACTTTCTCCACAATGATATCGCCACTTACATCTACATTTTGAATAGATGTATAGCCATCAACAAAAGTTTCTCCTCCTACATTCTTTTGAACAAGTTGTCCCATATTATCGTATACATTTTTAGCGATAAGTTGAACGGGGGAGTCATCAATTTGTTGCTCTTGCGTTAGTAATCTACCGACATGATCGTAATTAAAATAATCCACGATGGTGATATCTGGATTGTTCCCCGCATCGTCATAATGTATGGTTGTGGTCTCTAATGCTTTACCGACAAAGTCTAGTTTGGACTCCAACAGATCCGTCTTTTCCAAATAAGGATTCTCAGATTTTATATAGATAGGTCGTCCTTTCACATCATATCCTGTTACTGTGGTGATCCAATCTTCCGTAGTATTGTCGTGTAATACTTTGACCTTAGAGACCGTGGGTAATCCATCGGTATCATCTGTAATAGCAGTGCCATAGCTAGTAACACTTGGCGGAAGGCCAACGTTTCCAGTATCCACATAGGAATCGTAATAGCTAACGGTGAGCACTTCCATATTAGAAGAAGGAAAGGCTCCTTTGGTGTAATAGACATTGGTACCATCCATATTGGTGGCAGTGGTGGTTCTAGTCTCGTATAAATCTCCAGCATTGATGCTATTTTCCAGTTCTGTTCTTGATGGGCTTGCCGGCGGAGTGGGACTATAAATACCGGTGTATACGACTCGGTCAAAGGCATCATATTTAGTAAAGAGGAATTGGTTATCCGCTCGCAAATTAGCGTCCTGAGTAAGTACGGGTCTATCTAAAAGGTCATAATAAATCTCTTCATAGCCTCTACCCGGTATTTTTTTCCAGATCAAACGGTTACGATCATCGTACTTATACTGATAGGCGTATAAGTCTAAAATCTCTTGATAATTAGAAACCAATCCACCCGTATTTACGATCTCATCCGATGCTTTAGGGGATAATACAAATACCAAGTTTCCAAAGTCGTCATAGATATAGTAGGTGTTGATTCGATAGGTCTGATCGGTTGTTCGGTTAGGATCGTAGACTCGTTGACGTTTCAGTAGTAATTGTCCATTTTTATTGGTAAAGGTTTGAGTAAGATTGTTTAAACCGTCTGAGGGTTGCCAGTTTTCATCCTTCAGCGTTACCTTGGAGAGTTCTTCTGAAAGGTAATAATCGTTATCATATTCCAATTGAGGCGTGGCTCCCTGACTACTGTAACTCACATAAAACTTTCTTACTTCCGCTCCATTATTAAAACTATATTCAGTTTTGACGGTATGGTCGGTATCGCTATTGAAGTTTACCTCCCAACTCGAACCAGGGGCACCTGTTTCCAAAACACGACTTCGAGGGGATTTTTCAAAGTTGTTTTCGGAATAGGGGTTTGTGGTGTTTCCGTATTTGGATACATCGTAAAAATCTTCAACACCTAATTTGGCAGTAGCCAGCGGAATATAATTACTACCTGAAGTGGTCGAAGCATAGGGCAGATATTGTCTGGCGTCCCTACCCAAATCGTCATATTCGATATACTGAACGATATTTTCTCGATTACCCCCAGCGCGAAGAGCGATGCTTTGTTTTACGCGCCCCATTCCATCGCTAAAGGAGATGCTTTCTATCTTATCATTGTCCAAGGGAGTGTCAGCATTAATCTGAGAAATTACAAACTCCTTTTGGTAACTGGTTGTTTTAATATAATTCTCTCCTGTAAATTGGTTTACCCTAAATACATATTCATTCTTACCCAATACTCTATTATTTTCATCGGTGGTATAATCCAAACGATTGTGTTGGTCGTAGTAATAAAAATTGGTGTAATCACGAATATCCGTAATCGATTTCACTCCAATTCCCGGGTCATAGGTATATACAGAAAGTTGTGCATCTTCAAAATCAGTTAAAATTCTAAGGTCGTTTAGATCGTCCCTAAGGTCATCTTCTTCTGTTTGGGTATTTTCCACATGGGAGTCTGCAATAATATTATCCAGTGTAGTTTGGGTAGCAGAGCTAATAGTAGCGAACGAGGCATTTTTGATTTCAGCTAATAAATGATCTCCTTTATAACCCCACAGGTACATATGACGCATGGCCGAAACAGGAGGATAAGAAACCTCGGTTAGATTTCCATAGGCGTCATAGCTGTGAAATAGAATTCTGTCTTCCAGACTTTCGGAACCTTTAGAAACCTGTACTTTAGAGGGTTGAAGTAAGCTAAAGCCATTGGATTGTCCGGAAGGTGTAAAATCGTCAAAAATGCTACGCTGTTGGGACATTTCCACGTAGCCTCCACTTCCATCACCATCTTCGTCGTAATGAGAGGTAACTTGAACAGGAGTGCTCAACTGGTTTCTAGCTGCCATGTCTTGCAATACCGATAGGTTGGGATAGTTTATTAAACTCACATGGTCTGAAGGATAGAGCGTATTGGATTTTATATAACCTCCTTTGCTGTCTGTGGTAACGGTTTGGGTAGGAAAGTAATGGTCATTACCATTATAGGCATAGGTAGTAATTACCTCTTGTTGTTGTGTGCTTTCGTAAACCGTTGTTTTACTGCTGATCATTTTAAGCCAAATATGGCCATATCCATAGCCAGGGGTATGATCGTAATGTGAGTAGGGTCCGTCATGGGCCGTATCCCCGGAATTGCAAAAAATTTGTGCGCCGACCACGGGGCTAAAATAATTGGTAAAAGAATAAGTTCCACCGCTATGAGGACCATCAATACTCCAACAGCCACTACTTCCTCCCGTTGCAAAAGCCACAGGTGCATTATTTTCCCATTTGCTTTGGTAAACGATAAGACCCACCTTATCGGGCAAGGTAGAGCCAGCTACGGTATCGGTTACATATTCGTTATAGGTCTCTTGAAGTAAGTCCATTTGGTTGTCATAAACCCTTTGATACTTAATGCTTCCGTATTCTAACTTCTCGTTGAAAAATGGCCTTTGGGAATCGGCTCTTCCAAAGGCTAGGTCATATTCGTCATTGTAAAAATGGGTAACGGTAGCCCCTTCAAACTGGCTACCAGACAATGCCTTGTTGAACCGAAGCTCAGTCACAGAGCTGTAGGTGATGTCCATAGGTACTTCAACGGCTCTATTGAGCGTCAATAAATAAAATTTTGTATTACAATTTGTATTATCATCATCCAATATTTTCTTTTCATTAAAATTTAGCTCTTGCTGGGTAATTCCTGATGAAGCATAAGGAGTAGTATCGGTTGAAGCAATGCTGGAGGATGGAATGGACATCCCTCCATCTACTTTTACTTTTAGATCGTTGTAATAATAAAAGGTTTCTAAAATATCATTTTCACCACTAACTGGATCATTGGTTTCATTTTTAACAGAATAGAGACGAAGGCCTCCCACGATTTTTTGATCGTCGTCGTAATGCGGTTCATAGGTATAAGTGCTTTTTCCACCTGTAGGATAGGTTATAGAGGTTAGTGTTCCTATTTTGGTTTTGTCGAAATCGTAACGCCTGTCTGCTGTAGGAACTGCTTGTGTAAAGGGATCGAAACTATCAATGTCTGGTTGGTATTTTGCAAAGTCGCTATAATCGTCATTGGGGTCTGGTGCAAGATGATTGTTACCGTCCATTCCGTTGTAATAGCCCCATAGATCCATCCCGTAGGAATCACGATCAGGAACACCTGCAGCATTTTCATAGTCAAATAGATATTCTTTGGCGTCGGTGGCATCATTTCTATAAATACTCAATCCATCAAGTTTCAACCTTTTTTTACTGGCAGTACCGTTAATGTCGCCAAAATAAGAGGGGTTATCAAAATCTACCCTAAGCAAACGATTTGCTGAAATGACAGGACTAACACGGTCGTAAATCTCCAAACCAGTAATTCTATGAACCCCATTTAGGTCGCTCCTGTTCAAATCGCTTGAAGTTTTAAGGACAATATCTCCGTTGTAACTTATTTCTGTGAGATATACTTGATGCTTGATATATCTGTCCATTCCTAGATTGAGAATTCCACGAGCCTCCCAATTACCAAACCCACAGGACTGTTCTTTGAGTTCCACTTGTTGCAATTCCATAGGTATTTCTTCATCCAGCCACTCGTCTGTGTCATATTCTAATTCAAAAATATCGAGACCATTAACCGATTCAATTTTGGTTAAGTACCAAGCTGTTATATACTTCTGCGCATACTCGTCTGTTGGGTCAATGGTTCCTGTACTATTTGGTGATGTCCAATGCTCGGTATGTTCTTCTTTTGCAAATGTATAACGAGTACCATTAGGGTCTACAATTACAAAAGGATGGGTGCTTTCTATCTTAACTGCTGGATTATCCAGACAATACGCCTTGGGCCCTAATGGATCATAATAATCGATAACAATGGTTCCTGACAAACCATTCACATTAAAAGAAAAAGTATCTGGCTGGTGGTCCACATTATGGTCTTGATATTCCTTATAGAAATTTTTTGCCTTAGTGGCACCAGTGTTATTTAGATGGATACCATGAATGTTACCTTGATCCATTAAATAGGTAAGCCAAGTCTCGGTATTGAAATCGTCAATAGTATGGACCGGGTGTCCTCCTGTATAGATATAATCGTCTGGACGACCATGTACGTTTCTCGTAACCACTCCACCATAATTTAAGTTCCATCCCAATCCAATGTTGGTCGCAATTTGGTCAACTTTAATTCCTGAAGCATCATAAGAAAGAGAAATAGGTACACTTAGCTCTTTTCCCGCCAGGGTGTAAATGGGAATTCCAATAGTAGGAACTCCATTATACATATTCACACTCCCGGAGAATTTCTCAAAGGCAGCAACCTCCGGCGATTGTGGAATTTTTGCAGTGTTATTAATTGGGTTGAAAAGATTATTTTCTTGCGCATAGGCAGATAATCCTAGCATTAAAAAGGCAAGTAAACACAGAAGTTTTTTCATTTTGAACTATTTTAATATTAGACAAATGGGGATGGTGTAATACTAATAGTTGGATTTGAGAGCACTTCTTACCCATAAAAATGAAGTTTTTTTTGAATCGAAGGAAAGAAACGCTTACTAAGAGCTTCTATGAGAGCAATGGAGAAGAGGGAATTAGCCTCGACGGGCCTACATCTTTTTCGCTGCTACCGATGGTAGCGATTTAAAACAAGATAAGGGCCATATTTTGAAATGCCTAGAGTCGGTTTTGGATAGGATACCTTCCGAATAAACTATATAATACCCGGTGTTATTTCCGCAAAAAAGTAAATAGAAATACTACTCTTGACCCCTTAAAATGAGTAAGGGTTTGGTGGTGTGAAATTCCTTTTTTAATACCACATTCTTCTCCCATAGCTTTTGAAAGAAACCTCTTTTTCTTCTTAAAACGCAGAGCATATCTGGACTATGCGACTGAAAATGTTCTAAGACACCCTGAAAAATCGTAGCATTTTTTGTTTTTGTATATGAAGATTGAATGTCCATAAGCTCGGAAGCTATTGGGGTCCCGTCATCTGGAAAATCCGGTGTATTTACAGCTAAAAGATGAATTTTTGAACTGAACAACCCTGCAATATCCTTCAATGGAACCAGTACGTTTTCCTTTTCGAAAGTAGTCTTTTTAAAAGCCAGCAAAATGGATTCAGCCTTTCTAAAAAGATAATCTCTGGGTACTACCAGGACAGGAATTTCTGTTTGCTTCACAATTTTACCCGTTACATTACCTAAATAAACTTCGTCCTTTATCTCAACACTCTGTGGAGACATGATTATTAAATCAATATTCATAGCCTTAGACACCCGATGGATCGCCTCAAACGGATCGCCTTTGATGGGACGTGCAATAACCTCAACGCCTTTTGTATCCACCTGATCCAACAAATTATTTAAGATGGCTTCACTATCCTCTATCATCAACTGGTTCACTTTGGTCAACCCGGCAACTTTTGAAAACTCTTTGTAAATATTAACGACATACACGCGCGCACCGCTCATTGCTGCGAAATTAATGGCATAGCGTAAATTGTTCAATCCTCCGTCTTTTGTACCTACAGGAACCAGTATATTTTTCATAAATAATGGTATCTTTAATTTGATCTGCCTATTGCAGATCGGTGCAAAATTAGTTCATAAAATATGATTCGGCTAGCAAAACAGTCAGAAATTGAGGAAATTATAGCAATTACTAGGGCTTGTGCCACTAAAATGGTCTCTGAGAATATACATCATTGGAACGAGCTTTACCCTAGTTATGAGGCTTTTCAAAAAGATACTGAAAGACAAGAATTGCACGTTTTAACCCATGCGGACTCCAATAATCATGCGGGCGAAATAATAATGGGTTGTATCACAATTTCTTCAGAAAAAGATACCGAATACAACACGGTAAATTGGCTCACCGAGGACGGGTTTCAGATCTATATTCATCGTTTGGCCATTCATCCCTCATTTCAGCATAAAGGCTACGCAAAACAACTCATGGATTATGCCGAATCCTTGGCGAAAAAACAAGGAGCCGTTTCGGTTCGATTAGATACTTTTAGCGCCAATAAGCGCAATCAGCGCTTTTACGAAAACCGTGGTTATAAACGCCTGGGCGAAATTTATTTTCCTGAACAAAGCCACCTGTGTTTTTATTGCTACGAATTGGTCTTGAGATGATCTTGGCTATTGCCTACGCCTTATCAAAGAAAAATACCCCGTAAACACTCTATTGTCTGCCGTAAAAGCCTTATACCAATAAGTTGAAGAAGGCATAGGGTTATTTTCATATTGGCCATCCCACCCCCGACTTCTAGGGTCAAAAGTGGTCAACAACTTCCCATAGCGATCATAGATAAAAATGGTAGTAAGCGGCAAAGGATTTAAAACAGGTTTTCGATACTGCCAATAATCATTTATCCCGTCTTCATTGGGAGAAAAATAGGCCGGAAACCCTGGAAGTGGGAAAGCAACCGTGAAAGGACGCTCTACAATCCCGCAACCATTTTTATCTCGCACATAAAAAACATAAGATCCTTCGGTTAATCTGGAAAATGTATTATTAATGCTATAGGGGCCATTTCGGTCCAGAGCATACTCGTAATCTCCGGCTCCCGAAACAACGACCGTTACATAAAACAAACGTTGGATTTCTTCAATAATAACATCTTCAATGTTGGCGATAGAGGACGAAACCACGGTAAATTCCTTCCCATCCGCACATTCAATAACGACACCATCCTGGTTCAAAATATTATAGGCTTCATAGCGATAGCGGCCTATTTCAAATAGATCCACAAACCTTTCTTCGGAAATGAGCACTTCTTCCCCACTGGGTAGTAATTTGAACCACCTAAAGCCATCGGCTTGATCGGGTGAAGTAATGCGCGTTGGAAGACGGTCTTCACATATCCCTACCTGATCGGGAAAATCAATAACGGGGCCTAGAAAAACTAACTCCCCAGTGTTAATATCAATAAAAGGTCCGCAGCCCAAAATGGTAGAAAAAGATTGCTGATCGCAGCCCTGGGCATCTCCAGCTTCATTAAAGGGTACAATTCGAATAAAATAATTGGTATTGGGTTCAAAATTTAAGACAAAAGTAGAGTTGGTAAAAAATATAGCCCCATCGAGAACGTCATTGATAAAAGGAGATTTTCCAATATCCACCTTGTAGCCCGTCGCATCTGGAACCGCCTCCCATTCAATGAGGGGTGATAGCTCTACATTGGTCGCTCCATCTGCCGGAGTTATTAACTGAGTACATCCAGGAGGGTCCCCCAATTCTCCTGTGGTAAAATTTTCTTCGGAACAAGCCGAGGCGTTACCATTTTCGTTATAAGGAACTATTTGTACATAGATGGTCGTCGCTGGCGGGAAATTGGTTGGAGGGTCAAAAGACAAAGTATTTCCAACATCTTGGTTATTAATGATATCACCGGTACCTGGAACCGTTCCAAAAGTAAGGCGATAACCCGTTGCCCCAGCTGCGTAGTTCCAGCTCAAATTGGTGCCAACATTTACATCGATTGCTCCATCCAGTGGAGTGTTTAACATTGTACAACCCGGAGCAACGATCACGTCTTCAGTGGTAAAGGACTGACTAGCACACACAATATTGGGCCGATCAAAAAAGAACAAGGTAATGGTAACATATATCAATGAGGACTCCGGAAGCCCAAGCGGGGGCCTAAAAGTGGTCTCGTTTCCTACGGGCTGTTCGTTTACAATTTCACCACCCCCTGACGTGGTTCCTACCGATATGATATAGCCCGCAACACCCGTCACTTCCTTCCAGCTAATAAAAGTATCGACCGGGACATCTATGGCATTTGGCAGAGGCTCCAAAAGGTTTGGGCAGTCCTGTCCATAACCAAGGGACGTTATGAAAAAGAAACTAAAATAAAGTATCCATCTTCGCATGTACGAGTGCCATATTTGCCTAAACCAATTCCTTCAGGATCTATCCTTTGGGGCAAGAAATAGTTAGCTTCTAAAGTATTAAACGAGATTGTGCAATTTTAAACGAAAGATACTGAATTTTATGTAGTTGGTTTCTTTGCATCTCAGCGAAACATCGCTCTTTGTACATGGAAGCTTGCAAATGATTCCGTAGTTTTGTTGGTTCTATGAAAATGGCAAATATCGACATCTCCTTTAAACGAATTCAACAACTGGCATTGCCTGCCATAGTTGCCGGTGTTGCCGAACCTGTTTTGTCAATTACCGATTCAGCTATCGTTGGAAATGTGGCTCAGCATGCCACCGAATCTTTAGACGCAGTGGGTATTGTTGGTACTTTCCTATCAGCTCTTATCTGGATTTTGGGTCAGTCTCGAAGTGTTATCTCGGCCATTATATCTCAAAACCTTGGTGCCGGAAAAATAGAAGAACTTAAAACCTTTCCAGCTCAAGCTATTTATTTCAACATTACACTCAGCATTATTGTTTTGGTAAGCACCTATTTTTTTGTTGAAGAGATCTTTTCGCTCTTAAATGCAGAAGGAATGATCCTCGATTTCAGTATTAACTATTACAACATTCGGGTTTGGGGTTTTCCATTGTCCTTATTCACTTTTGCCGTTTTTGGCATCTTTCGTGGGCTTCAGAATACCTTCTGGCCTATGATTATTGCTGGGATCGGTGCCGGATTAAATATTGGATTAGACTTTATCATGGTCTATGGAATAGAGGGGTACATTCCTGCCATGAATATAGAAGGAGCTGCCTGGGCTAGTTTAATTTCTCAAATGGTCATGGCTACTTTAGCATTGATCCTTCTACTTAAAAAGACCCAGGTTTCTTTGCGTTTAAAATTTCCTTTGCATCCAGAAATCAAAAGGCTGGTCACTATGAGTTTGAATCTATTTGTTCGGGCCATCGCCTTAAATACAGCGCTCATTTTGGCGGTTCGTGAAGCGACCGCTTTGGGTAAAGAACATTTGGCGGCCTATGTAATTACTAGTAATATTTGGTTGTTCACCGCTTTCTTTCTCGACGGCTATGGAGCAGCGGGTAATATCCTAGGCGGACGCTTATTGGGAGCCAAGGATTATCGCTCTCTATGGAAACTTACCAAGCGGGTAAATTTATATAACCTTGGAGTTGCCGTGATTTTGGCGGCAGCAGGGCTCCTACTTTATGAGCCACTTGGTGTTCTTTTTAGCAAAGAATTGGAAGTACAGGAAATTTATAACGGCATCTTTTTTATGGTTTTGATCTGCCTTCCGTTTAACGCAGTAGCCTTCACGCTCGATTCTGTCTTTAAGGGGCTGGGAGAGATGGGCTATCTACGCAATGTGCTTCTGGGAGCAACTTTCTTGGCTTTCATTCCCGTTCTATACTCTACTAAATATCTGGATTGGGGACTTATTGGAATTTGGTTGGCATTGATCGTTTGGATCATTTGGCGAGCGTTGGCACTTGTAATCAAATACCGTAATAAATACCTGCCCTTGGCAAAATAGTAGTATTTTTGACTATTGAAAAAGAATGAAACATGGAAATTCTTGAATTCTTAGGCGGTCAAAGATTTTTTATGATCTTAGGGCTTTTCGTAGTCGTGGTAGTGTTATACAACAAACTGAAAAATCGCCGTCACATTAATGCTTCAGCAAAAAAGAGAAAGAAACGATGAGTACGATTCGCATCACAAAGCAGTTTTCTTTTGAAACAGGTCATGCCCTATATGGTTACGACGGGAAATGCCGCAACGTTCACGGACATAGCTATCGTCTTTCGGTTACGGTCATTGGGACTCCCATTGCCGACACCAGCCACGTTAAATATGGGATGGTCATTGATTTTGGGGATCTGAAAAAGATAGTCAAAGAAGAAATTGTGGATGTATTTGATCACGCCACCGTTTTTAATAAAAACACTCCTCATGTCGAGCTTGCAAAAGAGCTGATGGATCGAGATCATAATGTACTTTTGGTAGATTATCAGCCCACCAGCGAAATGATGGTTATCGATTTTGCCGAAAAAATTAAACCCCGGTTACCCGATACTATTCAACTGCATTCCTTAAAATTACAGGAAACCGCAACAAGCTACGCCGAATGGTTTGCCAGTGATAACTAAACCCCTTTTCATTATCTTTACACAATGCAAATCCCGCACGGTAAAAAAATATACTTTTCGAGCGATAATCATTTAGGCGCGCCTACCCCTGAAGAAAGTCTTCCTCGCGAGAAAAAATTTGTGGCCTGGTTAGACGAAATAAAGCATGATGCTGCTGCGATTTTTTTGCTCGGTGATCTATTCGATTTTTGGTTTGAATATAAAACCGTGGTTCCAAAAGGCTTTGTAAGGGTCCTGGGCAAGTTGGCAGAAATAAGTGATAGCGGCATTCCCATCCATTTTTTTGTTGGAAATCACGATTTATGGATGCGCGATTATTTTGAAAAGAATTTTCACATTCCAACCTATAGAGACTGTAAAGAGTTTACCTTTAACGGAAAGGTGTTTTTAATGGGTCATGGAGACGGAAAAGGACCTGGGGATAAGGGTTATAAGCGCATGAAAAAGGTCTTTACCAATCCTGTGTTTCGTTGGCTGTTTCGCTGGTTTCATCCCGAGTTGGGAATGCGGCTGGCACAATATCTTTCAGTAAAAAACAAAATAATCTCTGGAGATGAGGACAAAAAATTTCTTGGGGAAGAAAATGAATGGTTAGCGCAATATGCAAAACGTAAGCTGGAAACTAAGCATTACGACTATTTTGTCTTTGGACATCGTCATTTACCGATGACCATTCAAGTAGGCGAAAATTCGACCTATTACAATTTGGGGGATTGGATCTCGCATTATACTTATGGGGTTTTCGACGGGAATCAATTCGAGTTGAAGACGTATGAATAAATCTTTTGGTTATGAACAAATTTCGTTTGATCTCGACTATCGTTCTATTTGTAGTACTCTCTTCTTTTTCTTCAGAAATAAAGGATAAGGAACAGAGCTTGTTGCACGAAGGAAGGGAGCGCACCTTTTTAGTACATCTTCCCAAGCATTACAACCCACAAACTAAATACCCTCTCGTTATTGCCCTTCATGGAGGAGGAGGTACAGCTAAACGCTTTAACCGTAGTACAAATCGTAGATTTAATGAGTTAGCGGACGAGGAAAATTTTATTCTAGTTTACCCTCAAGGAGTCAAAAAGTCCTGGAATGACAACCATAAGCGAGACACCTTGGGCAAGGCCAGAAGACTAAATGTAGATGATGTAGGTTTCCTTCTCAAGATGATTGAAAAACTGGAAAGCGATTATTCGGTAGACGCTGCTCATATATTTGCTTGTGGAATCTCAAATGGAGGATTAATGTCGCTTACCTTGGCCGCAGAAATTCCAGAAAAAATTAAAGCTATTGGGATGGTAGCTTCCAATTTCAGCGAAGAACAAGTTAAGGAAATGACCACAGCATCTCCTTTTTCAATGATCATGATCCATGGAGATGAAGACCCTATTTTTCCTTATCAAGAGGCAGAAATCATGGTTTTTAAAAAGAGCCGTGGAAGGGTATTGGGAGTCAAAAAAAGCATCCAATTTTTAGCTGGCATCAATGGAAATAACACCAACGGAATTGTTCGTATGCTACCGGATATTTCATCTACAGATGGCTGTACGACCGAGCAAGTTGTATACCCCAATCCGAAAGACCCAAGTTTGAAAATTGAATTGATACGTGTAAAAGGAGGTGGGCATACCTGGCCGGGAGGCAAACAATATTTGCCAAAAAAAATGATTGGACGAGTGTCTAGAGATTTCAATGCCTGCGACGCATTATGGGAGTTCTTTAAGGCAACCATTAACTAATTAGGCTTAAGTAATAACACCCTTTTAAACACTGCAAAGCCAATGACCTATAAAGATTTTAGAGCGAAACAAAGTTCCTTTCAATCTTCTGACGGAACTATAAAATACATAGATCAGGGGCATGGTTCTGTTATTTTGCTGCTCCACGGTGTCCCAACTTCGGGGTGGCTCTATCGTCACATGATCGATGAACTGGCTAAAACGCATCGGGTTATTGCTCCAGACATGCTTGGTTTTGGAAGCAGCCAATCACCGGAAGGTTATGCTATTTATTCTGAAGAAAACCATGCGAAACGGTTACTTGCCCTCATGAATTCATTGCAGATCGAATCGTGGAATCACGTCATGCATGATGCCGGCGGTTTATGGACCTGGGAGCTTATAAAACAACAGCCTCAACGCATTTCTAAGTTGGTGATACTGAATACCATTATCTACGAAGAAGGCTTTGATCCTCCCATCCGATTTAACAAAGGGTTTCTCGCTCGAGTGGCCATGTGGGCCTATCGCAATGGGGTAAGCACCAACGCAATGCTAAAAGGCTTGTTTAATGCAGGGATGACCAAAAACACTTTGAGTACAACCGATATTCAGGGATATAAAACCCCGCTTTTGGAAGGTAAAACCAAGGCGATGTATTATTTCTTCACTCAGACCTGCAACCTACTCCCGGACATTTCCGAAGCTGTCAAAAATATTGCAGTTCCTGTAGCCTTAATTTGGGGTAAAAATGATGACTTTCTGTCCTGGGAGCCTCAAAAGAATAAAGTGATTAAGGACCTTCGTATTTCAGAAGAAAACCTACATATACTTGAAGCGAAGCATTTCATTCAGGAGGAAAAACCTTTAGAAATCGTACAAATAATTCTAGATTTTCTGTAGCCGTTATTTTAGCAAAGCATTTAGAGTAAGTGCGTCTAACTTGCCATCAGGAAACAGGCCATTTTTGGCTTCGAACGATTTTAAGGCATTTAAAGTCTCTTGTTTATAGAGTCCATCTTGCGCAATAGAGTCTCCTTTTTGATTCAGCAATCCCTGAATTTCAAAGACCAAAGCGCTCCGTTCCCCTAATTGAAATTTGTTCTTTTCAGGATTTGCATTGAACATTTGAGCAATGATCATTTTCCTTTCGTCCATGGTATTTGGACGGACCACTATTGGTTCTTTTACTTCAGCAGCCGTTAATTGAGACTCAAAATAGCTAACATCAGCAAGTCTATTATGGTATTCTGAAACCGCAGCAAGGGTTTCGCCATTGTCTTTTTCTGGGTTTCGAACGTCTATGCCATTTACACTCCATTGTGTAATCACAAAGCCATCAAGCGCGCTAACGGCTTCATAATAATCCAACAGCAAAGACTTGTTTGGATGATTAGCGTCAATTGATTCCGGGACGGTATAGGTATAATTTGGAGGATTGAATCGTTGGTACTTTTTATACACATTGTATCCCATAATCATAACAATCACAACAAGTAAAAAGATGATGATCTGCTTCATGACGATATTTGGTTTGGTATTTTAATTTACGTAATTTTTATTTAACCCTTTATATCTTTCAATCGTAATTGCAGACTCACGCTACCTTGCCATTCATTTTCATCGATAACAAAGGCCGCAGTAAAGGGAGCTCCGTCACAGGCAATACTGTGTTGATCTCCTAATCCAAAGCCGATCCCTGTAAATTGAATCGAATTTCCCTGCCGAACCACAACTCTCAAATGATCCTTGTCGCTTCCCACACGCCTTCCTTTGCCTACGTCTTTTAGATTTTTGGCCATAAAAACCGGAGCCATGTTTCCCGGCCCAAAAGGGGCAAACAGTTTCAGGATGCGATAAAATTTCGGTGTAATTTTCATTAATGGAATCTCAATGTCCACGGAAAGTTCAGGGCGAAGCAGTTTCGGATCCATTGTTTCGGTAACTGCTTTTTCAAAGGCTTCTTTAAAATGTTCATAATTTTCCTCCCTTAACGTAAGCCCGGCAGCATATTTATGGCCACCAAATTGTTCAATATGTTGGGAACAGCGCTCCAAGGCATTATATACGTCGAACCCTTTGACGGAACGCGCCGAAGCTGCTAGGTTTTCACCACTTTTTGTAAAGACCAAGGTAGGACGATAATAGGTTTCGGTAAGTCTTGAAGCTACAATTCCAATCACTCCTTTATGCCAATTTTCGCCATAGACCACCGTTGTCATTCGATTCTCTTCTTTATTTTCTGAAATTTGAAGGAGGGCCTCTTGGGTAATACGCTTATCTGCTTGACGGCGGTCGGTATTGAACTGTTCAATTTCTGAAGCCCAAACAGATGCTTCTTCCCTATTTGTTTCAGTCAATAAAGTAACGGCATGGTTT
The DNA here is from genome assembly GCA_039028295.1 of Bacteroidota bacterium. Classification (GTDB taxonomy): domain Bacteria; phylum Bacteroidota; class Bacteroidia; order Flavobacteriales; family Flavobacteriaceae; genus Aureisphaera. Next base: position 31,556 of record JBCCIJ010000011.1, on the reverse strand, counting down.
CCATGTTTCATCCTTCCGGCTGCGTTGATACGAGGTGCAATGATAAATACCACATCGGTAATGGTAAAGCGGTCCTTTTTCACCTGGTCCATAATGGCCTTAAAGCCAATTCGTGGATTCGAATTGATGACCTTCAATCCAAAATGAGCCAAGACCCTATTTTCTCCAATAATAGGAACAATATCGGCTCCGATGGCGGTAGCAACCAAATCCAAATAGAGCAACAAGTCCTCAATCTTCTGTCCTTTTTTTGAAGCCAGCCCCTGGATCAATTTAAATCCAACACCGCAACCACACAATTCTTTGAACGGATATTCGCAATCCTCCCTTTTAGGATCCAAAACAGCAACAGCTTTTGGAAGTTCCACTCCAGGTCTATGATGATCGCAAATAATAAAGTCGATCCCCTTTTGCGACGCATAAGTCACTTTGTCAACGGCTTTAATACCACAATCCAGTGCAATGATCAAGCTAAAACCATTGTCCTCAGCAAAGTCAATTCCCTGGTAGGAGATTCCATAACCCTCATCGTATCGATCGGGAATATAGGTGGCCACATTAGGGTAATACGATTTTAAATAGGAAGACAGTAAAGCAACGCTTGTGGTTCCGTCCACATCATAATCTCCGTAAATTAGAATGTTCTCTTCGGCAGCAATTGCTTTTTCGATTCGCTCCACAGCCAATTCCATGTCTTGCATCAGAAAAGGATCGTGTAATTGCTCTAAGTTTGGACGGAAAAATTCTTTAGCTGCCTCGAAGGTTGTAATTCCCCTTTGTAATAATAAACTTGCAATAATTTCATCGACACCTAATGCCTCTGATAGCTGTGTAACTTGTTTAGCATCCGGTTTCGGTTGTAATGTCCAACGCATATAAAACTAGAGAATTAGTATAGGGGAGTAGCGGGCATAAAAATACAAAAATTACCTGCTTCATTTTCCCGAAAATTAAGGTTTTTTAATAACTTACAAATGCCTTGAGGTGGGGTATCCTGATAGTGAACTGTTACCTTAGTAGAAGAACCAACTAAATCAAAACGATTATGAGTAAAAAATACGTGCTGCTTTCAACACTCTTGTTTCTGGCTTCATCCCCGTTATTTTCACAGGACGGTAATCCGGATATTTCGTTTGGAGGAAATGGGACTATTCAAACGGATATTTCGGGTGGAGGCGGCGATTTTGCTTATGACATTGCTCAAAAGACCGATGGAAAATTAATTGTTGCAGGAGGGGTAGATATTGGAAATTTTGAGTTTATTCCAGCTATAGTTCAATTCGATACAAATGGTGACTTGTCACAAAGTTTTGGAAATAACGGAATCGTTTTGCGCGATTTTGGTACCGATTTTGACTTCTACATCCATGTGGGAGCACAATCTGATGGAAAAGTAATTGCAGGAGGTTCCATGGGTCCATCTGGTAATAAAATTGTGATTTTAAACCGTTATCTTGAAAATGGAGATCTAGACACGTCCTTTGGGAATAATGGAGATTTAATCCCTTTCAATAGTGATAATGAGAGTTCAGCTTTCGCTATGCTCGATGATGATTCGTTTTTAATAGCAAACCCTGTAAATAATGGTAGTACTATCATTATTCAATTAAAAAAATATCTGGCAAATGGTACTTTGGACGTATCGTTTGGCACCAATGGAACAGCATTCATCGAAAATGGAGGTAATTCTAATGCCGTTTACTTTATAAAAATAATGACCAATGGAAATATGGTCCTTGCTGGAGATATTCAATCCAATGGTACCTACAAAACATCCCTTGTGCGATTACTGCCCGATGGGAGCAAAGATGCTTCTTTTGGAACCAACGGTATCGCATTAATTACTGAATTTACAGACTTCACATTACAATCAATTGGAGTCTATGACAACGGGAACATCGCCGTGCTTCAAAGTTTTTATTCAGTAGATCCAGATATTGCCCAAACCCGAGTCACGAGATACACGGCAAATGGAATTTTTGATAGCACTTTTGGTCCCGGAGGGCAAGGTTTTATTGATCCAAATATAGAGAATCTAGTAGCCCGAACGCTACTAATCCAACCCAATCAAAGGCTCTTACTTTATGGCGAGTACACCGATTTCTTTGAAGGAGGAGGTAACACTTTTATTAAAAGGTATCACACCAATGGCGGTACTGATGATAGTTTTAACATCACTACAGTCCTCAACTCAGAATATTTTTCAGAAAAAATGATACTGCAGGAAGATGGTAAATTGGTTTGTTTGGGAAAAAGCCCTTGGTATAGTGGAGATGAAGACTACGTGTTAGAACGCTATAACAATACACCTTTAAACGTCCCGGAATTTGAAACCGATAGTTTAACTGCCTTCCCAAACCCCGCTCGAAACGAAGTAACGATTACCTATAATTTGATTGAGAATACGGAAGTGCCTTATCAAATTAGCGATATTTCAGGTAAGCTTCTAATGGAAGGAAAGCTTTCTGGCCGTCAGGCTGTGATCAATCTTTCTGCATTACAAAGTGGGTTGTATTTTCTGAATACTATCAATTCTACGCTTCGTTTGGTAAAGGAATAAGAGTTCACATAAGCTGGTAATTTCAATTTGATCAACAAAATTTCTTGGTGAAACATTTGAATGATGGCAGTTCTTTGTATTTTCGAGGTTTCAGAAAATAAACCCTTGAACCTATGCCTTTAGTAACACCTCTTTCCGCAGAACATGACCCTGAAACACGCGAACTTGCTGCTTTTTTTAATGAAACACTTGGCTTTTGCCCTAACAGTGTCCTGACCATGCAGCGAAGACCCGCCATTAGTAAGGCTTTTATTAATTTGAATAAAGCTGTAATGGCCAATGAAGGACGTGTCACTTCAGCATTAAAAAGAATGATTGCCTGGGTAAGTAGTAATTCTACGGGCTGTCGTTATTGCCAGGCGCATGCTATTCGTGCTGCTGAGCGCTATGGAGCCGAGCAAGAACAGTTGGATAACATTTGGGAATATAGAACCCACCCTGCTTTTAGTGAAGCAGAACGTGCCGCTCTGGACTTTTCTTTACAAGCTTCTCAAGTTCCCAACGGAGTGGACGAGGCCATCAAAAAACGTCTTTATGAACATTGGGATGAGGGAGAAATTGTAGAAATGCTCGGTGTAATTTCTCTTTTTGGTTATTTAAATCGCTGGAATGACTCCATGGGAACCTCTATTGAGGATGGAGCTGTGGAAAGTGGTGATCAGTATTTAGGAAAGCACGGTTGGAATAAGGGCAAGCATATATAAAGATTGTTTTCAATGTCCCATGGAGAAATGGTGGTTGTTTTTTAAAAGTTAAGATCTTTTTCTTTCTCAATTTTTAAAAACTTTGCGCTCGCAATAATCGAGGATGGAGCTGTGGAAAGTGGTGATCAGTATTTAGGAAAGCACGGTTGGAACAAAGGGAAACACGTTTAGATTTTCGATACCCCATTTATTTTTTCAAGCTTGTTGACTGGCAAAGCTTTCGTTTCAAACTAATTACAATAGTTTCTGAACTGTTTTCTGAAGTTGAGGAATTACATCTTTTCCAAACCATGGATTCTTCGTCAACCAAAATCGATTCCTTGGAGACGGATGTGGTAATGGAAGGTGCTTTGGTAAATATTCATGATAATTTCTGACGGTTTCTGTAAGGGTTTTCTTAGCTGCTTGTTGCAAATAATGCTTTTGAGCATACATTCCAATCAAAATAATCAATTCGATATTAGGCATTTTTCCTAATAATTGCTCGTGCCATTGCGGGGCGCATTCGGGGCGAGGCGGTAAATCCCCACTTTTCCCTCTTCCCGGATAGCAAAAACCCATGGGTACGATCGCTATTTTCGTTTCATCATAAAACACTTCCGAAGAAATATCAAGCCATTTCCGAAGTTCTTTCCCACTGGCATCGTCCCAGGGAATTCCCGAGGCATGTACTTTGGTTCCCGGTGCCTGTCCAATGATCACGATCTTTGCGTCGGGATGACCACTTACCACAGGTCTTGGACCCAATGGTAGGTGTTCTTTACAGATTTCGCAATCTCTTATTTTTGAGAGTAGTTTTTTCATTTACTAAGACTTAATGAAATCATATAGTTCTTTGACTATTCTCTCCAATAATGGATTATTCATTGTTAGATTATCAAAATCTAAATCAGAACTAGTAACATACTCACAAAGTTTAAATTTATAGCTTGTTGTTAGCGTTTCTGACTTTGATTTGAAGGCAAGATGTTTTGATTTAGGAATTCCATTCTCAACAAAAAGATCTTCGTAATACTTGCCAAGACCTATTTTTTCATAGTCTTTTTGCTTAATTGTCAAATCCTTTATCCTATTAAAATCGCTTTCATTTTTTAAAAGAGTTTTGGCAAATCCCAAGATTGTATTTATGTCGATCAAGTTTTCAATCTCTCTTACCTCGGTATTCTGATATCTAAAATTCCTATTTGATAAGCTACTTTTTTCCAGTTCTTTTCTTCTCTTACCTTTTTTGGTAGTTCCAGAAGCATTGTCATTGTCCGCTAACAAGTAAATCTTGTTTGCAGACGCAAAGGCATTGATTTTCTCTCGGATAATTTCGTCAGAATCCACGAAATCTAAATCAAATAGATAATGAGATAATAAACTGCCTCCATACTCGAAAAAAGCAAAATCAATATCTTCGATTAAGTACGAAACGTTTAACTTTTCTGCATACTTATTTAACCAAAAACCTAAATATAATCTATCGGTGGGGCCTTCCACCCAAATTGAGGAATTGGCAATTAAGACTGAAGAGTTGGATACACCTAAAATATCTAGTGTTTCTTTTGATGGTTTCCTCAAATTACAAATCTTGATATTTTCCTTATCTACTTTTTCAAATTGGAAAATACAAATATCATCGTTGATTATTGATTTATCTAAAAAATGGTTAGAGTGGGTCGTTATGAATAGTTTGAGATTTTTGGATTCAATTATTTCATTTTCTAATATGGTCTTTAAGAATATTTTTTGGAAGCCCGGGTGTAAGTGATTTTCGGGTTCATCAATAAAAATCCAATCGTTATCCGAGGCATTAAATAGCGGAAACATTAATAATATAATGGATTGTAGGCCATCGCCTAAATCAAATAAATATTTCTCATCTCCGTCAATTTCGAAATAAATTTTATTTGACTCCACAGAGGAAGCGGTAATTACGACATCCTTATTATCAAAAAAAGTTTTTGACAAAAAAGATTCAAATTCTTTCTTTTTCTTTCTTGTTGGGCTTTTTTCTCCTTGCAACTTCCTTAAAACATTATAAAAATCAAGACCAGTGAAGGTGCCGCTTTCGATCCCATAATTCTCTTCTATGGTTTTGGAATAACTGTCTTGTTTGAGATAGCTATTAACATTTGCATATCTCAACACAGGTATATAGACTTTATTTTTATGGATATTATTCTGATGAAATTTTATTTCTTCCACTAAGTCCAAATTCCGTTTTGCGAAAGTTCTGACTATATTTAAGTAATCCGTAATATGATTATTTAATGGTTTTTGGAGATAATCAGTTGTAATTTCCATTAATTTAGAATGCTTTTCAAAGAAACCTTTATAATCAAATTTGTTTGACAATACCTGAATTATGCTATTCCCATTTTGAATCGCTGTGAAGCCGATCAAATCGTTCAACGCAGTCCGTACGTTTTCAACAGGATACATTGATTGACGCATCAATTTATTAGCCTCCTTGATTAGCGCTGAGCGAAAAACACTTATCGAATAATCTTTTAAAAATAGTTCTTGCTGATGGTCATTTAATTTAAATAAGCCTCTAAGAAACCGACTTTTTCCACTATTATTTGCGCCGATGAAAAAATTTATGCGTCCAAATTCTTTTATTACGACAGGGGTTTTTGTTTTAGGTTTTTTAAAAAGAATCTTTTGATTATAAAGATATTTTGTTTCTCGTAGCTCTTTAGGCAAGTCAGATAATTCCTGATATCTAATTCCAACATTCATATACAGTTCTATATTTCACAGGAAAATTAAAGTGTATCTTAAAATTCCAATCATTTATTCCCTTCTAACACCACAACTAATTCTCCTTTGGGTGGTTTATTTTCAAAATGTTCTAGTACTTCGGAAAGGGTCCCGCGAATAGTTTCTTCATGTAATTTGGTGAGTTCTCTCGACACTGAAACCTTCCGGTCTGCTCCAAAATATTCAATAAACTGAGTTAAGCTCTTGATCAATTTATGAGGAGATTCGTAAAAAATTAGGGTTCGGGATTCGTTCGCCAGCAATTGCAAGCGCGTTTGACGGCCTTTCTTTACCGGAAGAAAGCCTTCAAATACAAATTTATCATTGGGTAATCCACTGTTCACTAAGGCAGGAACAAAGGCCGTTGCACCAGGTAAACAATCTACTTCAATATGGGCTTCCACGCAAGCGCGGGTTAATAAAAACCCCGGATCACTAATGGCCGGGGTGCCGGCGTCGCTTATTAGGGCTACGTTCTCACCAGTTCGAATGCGCTCCACTATACTCGCCGTAGTTTTGTGTTCATTGTGCATATGATGGGAATGCATGGGTGTGGTTATCTCGAAATGTTTGAGCAACTTTCCACTGGTCCGAGTATCTTCGGCAAGAATTAGATCCACATTTTGTAGTACCTCAACCGCTCGAAACGTCATGTCCTTTAAGTTTCCTATGGGTGTGGGTACGATGTAAAGTTTTCCCATGTATTTGTAAATGACAATTTAATTTATGGCCGCACCGATCTTCCGTAGAAATAGGAAATCAGAAGAAAGAGCATTCCAAGCAATGGCGTCCATTGCCCTCCATCTCCTGCTTGCTGGTGGGCGAAAAACGCCAGAACCAGATCAAAAAATATCCCTGCATAGGCCCATTCCATCAGCCATTTGATCTTTCGGAATAAAATCATGGCAACTCCTAAAATTTTAGCAACCGCCAGTGGAATGACAATATAGGAAGGGTAGTTAAAACTTTCGAAAATTCCTTTCACCATTTCCGTTTTGGCAAAATACATGCTGGCAGAAAAAAGCATCAGGCCACAAATTAATACGGTGGCAATCCAATAAATTATTTTTCGAGTTGTCATAGGGGTTGGTTCAATGGGTTATTCAACATTATGCTTCACAAAACGCATCAAAGGATACATCCTCAGATCTTCTTTTTAACAGATCTCTACTGGTAGCTCTTTTCAATAATTTTCATAAAGCGCTTGGTATATTCATCCTTATTCAGCCAATAATTATAGCTTGGTTTTACCTTGCCCTTAATAAAATCTTCGGCCTCTTGAAAAGTGGGTTGTGTATTTATTTGCGAGAGTACCCGCGTATAATCCTCTGTTTTTCCATCGAACAAGTGTTTGATAAAAGCCAGGCGGTCATTCAACCCAATGTGGATTCCTCTTGTAATCGAATCGTTTAGGGACTTTGGTTTACTAACATCGTTATTGGTAGTTCTTTCTGGCACCTCTGCTTCTTTCTCCAACTCGACCTTAGTATCCAAATCTGTTGTGATCTTCTTATCCACTTTTACTGAAGTGGTCGTTTCTTCCTTGCGTTCAAAAACAGGCATTTCTTGAAAGTTAGAAGCAAATTCTTCGAGATCATTTTTATGGTACTCTTTTTTGGGAAGCACTTCTTCCAATAATGCGTCAACCTTTTGAGATTCTTCTGGCATTTGAGCTACGATGTCCTTTATTTTCTCCATCACCGGCTCGATCAACTCTTCACGATCCTCAGGCTGAGGTACCGGTTCTGGTTCTTTAAACCAATTGTTTTCACGATAGCTTTTTGAGTCCAGAGAGCCTTCATTTTTTTGATGGTCCTCCTCGCCCAAAATCTGAACCTCCAAATATTCGAGTACCGTTAGCTTTTCGTACAACCTAAGGGCAGTTTCTTTCATTTTTGTGGTATTTTTGCTGTCACTTTCAGAAAGTATTTGCTTCGCCAGGTTATTTATTTGAGACTGCAATTGCTTCTTCATAACTTTTAAAATTAAAGCGCCGTACTATTTTTTGTTTTGTTAAATTTACGCATCCTTTATGTAAACGTCAAAGAATTCCTTTTTATTCTGAAAGTAAGCTATGTTTCTTGAAAATACCGTTAATCAAAAAGAGCAGTTTGGATGGATCGAGGTAATCTCGGGCTCCATGTTTTCTGGTAAAACCGAAGAATTAATTCGACGATTAAAGCGTGCTCAAATCGCACGTCAAAAGGTGGAGATCTTTAAACCGGCCATCGACGTTCGTTATGATGAGGATAAAGTAATTTCGCATGATAGTAATGAAATTCGTTCTACACCGGTACCGGCGGCTGCCAATATTCCAATTTTGGCCGATGGTTGTGACGTAATTGGTATTGATGAAGCTCAGTTTTTTGATGACGAGATTGTAAAGGTTTGTAATGATCTGGCCAATCAGGGTATACGAGTGATCGTTGCTGGATTGGATATGGATTATAAGGGAAATCCTTTTGGGCCCATGCCCGCCTTAATGGCTACTGCCGAATATGTAACAAAAGTGCATGCCGTTTGTACGCGAACGGGCAATTTGGCTCATTTTAGTTATCGCAAGGCATCAAGTCAAGACCTTGTTTTATTGGGCGAGAATGACGAATACGAACCCCTTAGCAGAGCCGCATTTTACAAAGCCATGTTGCGAGAGAAAGTTCGTAAAATGGAGGTGAAAGACCCCGAACAAATTACTCCAAAAAAACGCGCCCAATAATGGCTTCCCCGTTGCATAACAACTTGGAGACAGTTCTTGAAATTGACCTCGATGCACTTGCTCATAATTACCGTTACCTTTCTTCAAAAATAAAACCGGGAACTAAGGTCATGGGTGTTGTTAAGGCCTTTGGTTATGGTAGTGACGCGGTCGAGGTGGCAAAAGAGTTGGTTTGTTTAGGTGTGGATTATTTGGCAGTTGCCTACGTAAAAGAGGGCGTAGCCCTTAGAAACGCTGGTATTGAAACGCCCATTCTGGTATTGCATCCGCAGCCTGTCAATTTTGAAACGCTCATTCAAAAATGCCTGGAACCCGCTTTATATAGTGCTCGTATATTCAGAGCTTTTGTAAGTACTGCCGAAGCGCATGGTCAATCTCAATATCCTGTACACCTTAAATTCAATACGGGACTCAATCGATTGGGTTTTTGGGAAAGCGATACCGACTGGATCGTGGAACGGCTTGGTGAGACTTCGGCGGTGAAAATACAATCTATGTTCTCACACCTTGCCGCTAGTGAGGACCTCGCAGAACGTGAATTTACGCTGGGTCAGATTAATTCGTTCAGAGTCATTTCCGAAGAAATGATACAAAAGATAGGATATAAACCTTTCTTGCATCAAAGCAATACTTCTGCCATTTTGAATTATACCGAGGCCAATTTTGATCTGGTAAGAACTGGCATTGGCCTCTATGGTTATGGTAATTCTGAAGAAGAGGATAATAACTTACGCCCGGTCGCAACGCTTAAAACTGTGATTTCCCAAATACATAAAATAGAACCGAACGAAAGCGTGGGTTATAATAGAGCCTATCGAGCTAAAGGGTACGAAAAAACCGCCACCCTTCCCATAGGTCATGCCGATGGTATTTCGCGACAATTAGGGAACGAAAAAGGATATGTAATTATTCAAGGCCAAAAAGCTCCAATTATTGGCAATGTTTGTATGGATATGTTGATGGTAAACATCACAGGAATTGATTGCAATGAAGGTGATGAAGTTTTCGTTATTGGCGAAGGTCAAACCGCCGTTACATTGGCGGAAACCATGGGTAGTATCTCATACGAATTATTGACGGCCATTTCTCAACGCGTGAAGCGTATTATTAAACGAAAAACGTTTTAGCCCTTTTAAAAAATTTTGTTAAACCCGTACCATTTGAGTATTTTAGGTACCTATTAATACATAAAACCAATCAATTATGCTCAAAGAATTTAGGAATTTTATAATGACCGGCAATGTTATAGACTTTGCCGTCGCCGTTATTTTAGCTGGTGCTATTGGCCTTGTTATTAATGGCTTTGTAAGTGATATTATGATGCCATTTGTAGGTAGTCTTATGGGTGATGGCCTGGATTTCGCCGATATGAAATATGTATTTTCTGAAGCAGTTGTTGCAGCAGATGGTACCGTTACCTCACCAGAGAATGCCATGTTATACGGTAAGTGGATAAATTCAATCATCAACCTGGTTGTGGTTGGATTTGTGCTGTTTATGATTGTAAAAGCCTATAATAAAACCAAAAAACCACCCGAAGAAGCCGCACCTGCAGGTCCATCGGATAACGATTTACTAACGGAAATTCGTGATCTTTTAAAGAAAGATTAACGCTTAACGACCGCTACACTTCATATTTTAACAAAACCATCCTGTTTTTCGACAGGATGGTCTTTTTTTTCGTTGTAATTTTGCACCACAACTTTATAATCGTATACATTTGATGGAAAACAGTCCTAAAATGAAGATAGCCGTAGTAGGTGCTACCGGAATGGTAGGCACAGTAATGCTAAAGTTACTTGAAGAACGTAACTTCCCGATTAAAGAGCTACTCCCTGTAGCATCTCAACGATCTGTGGGACGCGAACTTGTATTCAAAGGCAAACTGCATAAAATAATTGGTATGGAAGCGGCGGTAGCTGCAAAACCAGATATTGCCATTTTTTCTGCTGGAGGTAGCATTTCATTGGAATGGGCACCTAAGTTTGCAGCGGCGGGTAGTACGGTTATTGATAATTCATCTGCCTGGCGCATGGATCCTACCAAAAAACTGGTTGTTCCTGAAATTAATGCGGACGTTCTAACGAAAGAAGATAAGATCATTGCCAACCCAAATTGTTCTACGATTCAGCTGGTCATGGCTTTGGCTCCGTTACATAAAAAATACCAGATGCGACGGGTGGTGGTTTCTACCTATCAATCGGTTTCGGGTACCGGTGTTAAAGCCGTACAGCAATTGGAAAATGAAATCGCCGGTAAGAGAGGAGAAATGGCCTACCCCTATCCTATTCACAGAAATGCCCTTCCCCATTGCGATGTGTTTGAAGATAACGGGTACACCAAAGAAGAAATGAAATTGGCTCGTGAGCCGCAAAAAATATTGGACGATCGTACCTTCTCCGTTTCAGCAACCGCGGTGCGTATCCCTACAGCTGGAGGTCACAGCGAGGCTGTAAATGTCGAGTTTATCGATGATTTTGATTTAAAGGATATTCGAAAGATCTTACACGATACTCCGGGTGTTACGATTCAAGATAACCCAGACACAAATACTTATCCCATGCCTATTTATGCGCAAAATAAGGATGAGGTTTTTGTGGGTCGAATTCGAAGAGATGAAACTCAGCCCAACTCTTTGAACTTATGGATCGTGAGTGATAATCTTAGAAAAGGCGCTGCCACCAATGCCATTCAAATTGCTGAATATTTAATGAACCGCGCCTTGGTTTAAATAGCCTATTTGTAAGTGTTTGTTTAAATGGGCGTCTAAAGGCCCGTAACCATTCAGAAAACAAAATACTTATGAAAATTTTTCACCTCATTTTACGCATTGGCCTAGGGCTTATGCTTTTGGCATTTGGACTCAATAAATTTTTCTGGTTCATGCCAGATTTTGATTTTACCGGCTATCCGGAGGCCGAACACTTGTTTAATGCATTGCGATTCTCTGGAGATGATCCTGAGTCTGGCAAAGGCTATATTATGGGCTTGGTAGGATTATCTGAGGCCGTTGTGGGACTGTTATTAATTCTTAAAAAATGGGTCCCATTAGCCTTGGTCATGTTAGTACCTATTTCAATAAACGTTGTGCTTTTTCATGCATTCGTTAATCTGCCAAACATTGGGCCGGCCTTATTTGTGGCAATTGCAAACGGCTACTTGATGTATAAACATTGGGACAGCTATCGCTCGCTTTTCTCATAAAAATCCCATAAACATTGGGTTAAAGGGTAGCAAATACAAAGTTTTTCTTACATTTAGGGGATTTTTACTTTCATAGAAATCCCCTTTTTATTTAAATTGCTTAAGAGAATATTGAAATGAACATGCCCTGCTCAAAATTGATTGGTACAATTTGCCTACTGGTTGTGCTGGCTTCCTGCAATAAAGACGATGGAGGTGATGACTATGTGCCGTTAGACATAACTGCTTCTGCTGATGCCGCACAGGTCTTTCAGAATGCTACCGTAGATATTGCCATTTTTTCTAACGATTCCAATGTCCCCTCAGATGGTAGTTTAAGTTTGAGCACCCCTCAAACGGGAGGTGTTGTCGTTATTAATAATGGCACAAGCAGTATTTTGGATGATGTGGTGCGTTATACACCCGATGCTACTTTCACTGGAGAGGACACCTTCCAATATACCATATGCGATGATACTGGAGGAAGCTGTGCTACGGGAACGGTTACTATTACCGTGCTTCCATTTTCCCCTGTGGTCTTTGACATTAACCAGGTACCTTATCCAAAATTAACCGACTATAACTTCTTTGCCGGTTCCTTAGATAATCAAGAACCTGTTTATGGTGTTTTACCTTATGAGCCTATTACCCCTCTGTTTTCCGACTACGCCCACAAAAAGAGGTTTGTTTGGATGCCGAATGGGGTCAAAGCCGAGTATGTAGGAGATCCGGATTTGTTGAATTTCCCGGTTGGAAGTGTTTTAATAAAGACTTTCTTTTATGAAAATGTGTTACCCGATAATTTACCTCAAATCATTGAAACCCGATTGCTGATCAAAAAGGCAGACGGGTGGATCTTTGTTGACTATATTTGGAATGAAGACCAAAATGAAGCCCTTCTAGATACCTCAGGTAACGGTGGTTTCGTTCCCTTGCAATTTATTGAAAATGGAGTGACCAGAGAAGTGAATTATCGTATTCCGGCCAGTTCAGAGTGCTTTACCTGTCATAAAGCCGACTTCGAAGCGGCCCCCATTGGCACGAAGCCACAAAGTTTGAATTCGGACTATGCGTATGCAGATGGCACCCAAAATCAGCTAAGCAAATGGATAGAACAAGGCTACTTAGAAAGTAATGTACCCAGCGACATTGTTACTGTTGTTGATTGGACAGACACTTCTCAGTCATTAGACCTGCGCGTGCGTTCTTATTTTGATATTAATTGTACCAGTTGTCATTCGGATGATGGACATTGTAATTATAGAGCTCCTCGATTTCGTTTCGATCTCACAGAGGATCCTGCCAATATGGGCGTTTGTGTTACCGCAGATACTCCCATCCCTGGCTTTGAAGGAGCCGATATTATTACTCCGGGTGATCCCGAAAATTCGGTTTTACATTTCAGAGTAAGCTCTGTAGAAGAACAATACCGCATGCCACTACTGGGAAGAACTTTGCAACACGAAGAAGGTGTTGCGCTTATAGAGGAATGGATTAATTCGTTAACCGAGCCCTGTAATTAAACTAAAAACTAATTTAAATGAATCTATTATGAAAAAAATTATGTTGCTTGGATTGCTTATCGCTGGCGCACAGTTGGCGCAAGCACAAGTATCGTTTACTACTTCTAATGTTTCTACTACAGGATCCGATAGGGCTTTGGTAGATATGAATGGTGATTTCTTAGATGATATCGTTTCCGTTACTGGCACGAACATTCAGATATTCTACCAACAGCCTGATGGCTCTTTGAACGAAGTTAATATTACAACTACACCAGCCGACAATACTCCTTCCTGGAGTTTGGCCGCTGGCGATTACGACCGAAACGGTTATACCGACCTGCTTTACGGGGGTGGAAATGGTGTTACTTTTATGAGAGCCAATTCTGACGGAACTCAGTTTACAGAAGTTTCCGGTCCTGAATATGTTTTCTCACAGCGTTCCAACTTTGTTGATATTAACAATGACGGGCACTTAGATGCTTTTGTATGTCACGATGTGGAGCCCAACGTTTATTATTTAAACGATGGTAGTGGAAACTTAACCTTCGTACAAGGAGGAATTGGTGATTACCCATCTGGTGGACATTATGGAAGTGTTTGGATCGATTACGATAACGATCGTGATATTGATATGTTTCAAGCCAAATGTGGTGGTGGTGTAGAAAGAAGAAATAATGAGCTACACGAAAATAATGGTGATGGAACATTTACGGAAATAGGGAATGCGGCAGGTCTTGAAGACCCAATGCAAACCTGGTCTTCGGCTTGGGCAGATTTCGACAATGATGGCGATATGGATGCTTGGGTAGGTGCTAGTAGCCTTGGTGACGGATTTCATAGATTGATGGAAAACAACGGTGACGGAACATTTACCGATGTGATTGCCAGTTCCGGTTTAACTACCTTCAATGCTACCGGTATTGAAAATGCAACTCAAGATTTTGACAACGACGGAAATATGGATATCATTTCCAACGGAAACATTCTTTTTGGTAATGGTGACTTGACTTTCAGCGTATTACCGGGAATACTTCCTGGAAACAATGGTTCTTTAGGAGATCTCAACGACGACGGATTTATCGATTCATTTGCCAATGGAACTATTTATTACAACGATGCGAATGACAATAACTGGCTCAAATTAAATACGGTTGGTGTTGAAAGTAATATCAACGGAATTGGTGCACGAGTTGAAATAGTTACCCCTACCGGGACGCAAATTAGAGACGTAAGAAGTGGTGAAGGATTTGCTTTAATGAGTAGCCTTAACACTCACTTTGGAGTAGGTACTGATACTGAAATTCTATCGGTAACTATCTATTGGCCATCCGGAATTATTGATGTTCTTGAAGACGTCGATGTAAACCAAACCATCAATGTCGTTGAAGGATCTTCAGTTCTTGGATTTGATGACACTTTGGTGAATAACTTAATTCTATATCCAAACCCTACTCAGGACATTTTAAATTTAGGAAACCTAACCGATTTTGTAAACCCTATTTACACGGTATTTGATGTTTCGGGTAAAAGAGTATTGAATGCCAGACTATCAGGTTCGTCTATAGATGTTTCAAACTTAGCTCAAGGAAATTATATTTTGCGCATATTTGATAATTCGACTATTAAAACACAACGTTTTATCAAGAAGTAAGTGGTAAAATTCTGATTGACCTCAGAAAAAATCCTATTAAAAACACCGCCCCAATTTAAAAAGGGCGGTGTTTTTTATTTTCATTATCTTGTGACAACAACCTTCAACCTCAACGTATGAAATCAACATTTACTACCATTCTTAGAATCATCCTTGCCGTAGGACTTATCTTTTTTGGAATCAACAAGTTCTTCGATTTTATGCCATTATTCAAAATGCCACCCGCCGCTGCAAATTTTATGGAATCCTTAGAGGCCACTGGCTATGTTTTTTATGTAGTTGCCACATTGGAAATTGTTATTGGCGGACTTCTATTGTTCAAAAAATGGGTGCCTTTTGCGCTCATACTATTGGCGCCAATTTCGTTTAATATTTTGCTGTTTCATATCTTTTTGGACGTGTCAGACATTTGGGTGGCTATTCTTATTGTTACCATTAACGTAATTTTAATTTATAAATATTGGCGAGTTTACAGGCCTTTATTTCAATCTTAATGCTATAAAAACACTAACATTTGTATAACACTTTGAATGGCTCATTTTCATTACTTTTACACCTACTAATACTATTATAATGAAGAAACTTATTATTCCAACCATGTGTGCCTTAAGTCTTTTGGCTTGCAAGACAGAAACTTCTAAAGACCCTATTGCCGTGACCTACCACCAAACCAAAAAAGTAGATACTGTTGACACCTATTTTGGTACTGAAGTAAGTGATCCCTATCGCTGGCTTGAAGACGATATGAGTAAAGAAACAGGTGATTGGGTAAAAGCTCAGAACGAGGTAACTTATGGGTATTTGGATACCATTCCTTTTCGCGAAGAGCTGAAACAACGTTTGACCAGTTTATGGAATTACGAAAAAATAGGTGCTCCATTTAAAGAAGGCGACTATAGTTATTTCTATAAAAACGATGGTCTCCAAAATCAATATGTGATTTATCGGTATAAAACGGGAGATGACCCTGCCACTGCCGCAGTGTTCCTGGATCCCAACACCTTTTCCGAGGATGGTACCATCTCATTGGGAGGGCTTAACTTCTCCGAAGACGGAAAATTAGCAGCCTATGCCATTTCTGAAGGAGGAAGTGATTGGCGCAAAGTATTAGTGATGAATGCTGAAACAAAAGAAATCATAGAAGACACGATCAAAGACGTGAAATTTAGTGGTATTTCCTGGCTGGCAAACGAAGGCTTTTACTATTCCAGTTATGATAAACCGAAAGGAAGTGAGCTTTCTGCTAAAACAGATCAACACAAAGTATATTTCCACAAACTTGGTACTTCTCAAAAGGACGATGCGCTCATTTTTGGAGGAACCGAAGCTGAAAAACATCGCTATTGCTATGGAGGACCCACAGAAGATAATAAGTATTTAGTGCTTTCTGCAAGTGTTTCAACCTCTGGAAACAAGCTCTTCTTAAAAGATCTGGAAAACCCAAATAGTGAATTTGTTCCTATTTTGGATCACACAGATACCGATTCCTATATCATTGAAAATGTCGGTTCCAAATTATATATCGTCACCAATATGAACGCCCCCAACAGAAAGATTGTCACCGTGGATGCGGCCGACCCTGCACCGGAAAATTGGGTGGATTTTATTCCCGAAACAGAACATGTTTTGAGCCCAAGCACAGGTGGAGGCTATTTCTTTGCTGAGTATATGGTGGATGCCGTTTCTAAAGTTTTTCAATATGATTACGACGGGAAACTGGTACGTGAAGTGGAGCTCCCGGGTATTGGAAGTGCAGGCGGATTTGGATCTAAGAAAGAAGAAAAGGAACTCTACTATTCTTTCACCAACTACACTACCCCTGGCAGTATTTACAAATATGATGTTGAAAAAGGGACGAGCGAATTGTTTCGCAAACCGGAAATAGACTTCAATCCCGATAATTATGAAAGTACACAGGTATTCTATTCTTCTAAGGATGGCACCAAAGTTCCTATGATCATCACCCATAAAAAAGGATTAGAACTCAATGGTAAAAACCCAACTATTTTGTACGGCTATGGCGGATTTAATATTAGTCTAACCCCTAGTTTTAGTATTGCGAATGCCGTATGGATGGAACAAGGCGGAATTTATGCAGTACCAAATCTTCGTGGTGGTGGTGAATATGGTAAGGATTGGCACAATGCTGGAACTCAAATGAAAAAACAAAATGTATTTGACGATTTCATAGCTGCCGCTGAATACCTTATCGCAGAAAATTATACATCCACAGATTACCTTGCCATTCGCGGCGGTTCCAATGGAGGGCTACTTGTTGGTGCCACCATGACGCAACGACCCGATTTAATGAAGGTTGCCTTACCCGCGGTTGGTGTTTTGGATATGTTACGCTACCATACATTTACAGCCGGAGCAGGTTGGGCATACGATTATGGAACTTCAGAACAAAGCCAGGAAATGTTTGAATATTTAAAAGGCTATTCGCCGGTGCATAATGTGAAAGCAGGTACAAGTTATCCTGCTACTTTAGTAACAACAGGAGACCATGATGACAGAGTGGTTCCCGCACATAGTTTCAAATTTGCAGCAGAGCTTCAGGAAAAACAAGCTGGAAGCAATCCCGTTTTAATTCGAATTGAAACCGATGCTGGACATGGGGCGGGTACGCCAGTAACGAAAACTATTGAGCAATATGCCGATATATACGGGTTTACTCTCTACAATATGGGTTACGAAGTACTGCCTGAAAAGATTACTGCCGGTGTTAAGCAGTAATTAAATATTTACTTCAGAAAAAATAAAACCCCTCCCCTTTATTGGGGAGGCTTTTTTTAATAACTATTCAAAGAACCTGGATGTTAAAATCCGAACTATGTTAAGCGTCCAAATAACCACCTTTTCTTATGCTGAAAAAGAAATTCTAAAGGGTATCTCTTTTGAAGTAAATCCTGGAGAGCATTTGGCCATTCTGGGAGAAAGTGGTTCAGGCAAATCTACACTACTTCATATTATTTATGGCCTACTTCATCTAGAGCAAGGTTCCTTATTTTGGCAAGATAAAAAGCTGCTTGGACCCACCCATAACTTGATCCCTGGCGAACCTTTTATGAAAATGGTCACTCAGGAATACGATATAATGCCATTCACAACGGTGGCCGAAAATATTGCCACGCACCTATCCCGAATGCACGCGAAAAAAGATGAGCAACGCGTCGAACAACTACTTAAGGTTGTGGATATGGTGGATTATAAAACTACCTTGGTAAAAAACCTAAGCGGAGGTCAGAAACAGCGTGTGGCTTTGGCCAAAGCACTTGCCAACGAACCTAAGTTACTCTTGTTAGATGAACCTTTTAGCAGTATAGATACGTTCAGAAAGAACAAACTGCGCCGTAATCTATTCTCATATCTTAAAGAACAGCGCATTGCCTGTATTACCGCCACTCATGATAGCGAAGAGGCATTGTCCTTTTCCGATACACTATTAATATTAAAACAGGGCAAGGTCGCTTCTTTCGGGCCCACCGAACAGGTTTATGGAGACATTTCCTCTATTTATGAAGCAGGATTTTTCGGAGAAGTAAATGTTTTACCCGCGGGAAGC
The DNA here is from genome assembly GCA_039028295.1 of Bacteroidota bacterium. Classification (GTDB taxonomy): domain Bacteria; phylum Bacteroidota; class Bacteroidia; order Flavobacteriales; family Flavobacteriaceae; genus Aureisphaera. Next base: position 12,924 of record JBCCIJ010000011.1, on the reverse strand, counting down.
CTTTCTTCCGAAGAAGTGATCTTACTTCCTCATCAATTAAAATATTCTGAAGAAAAAACAACACTTTCTGCAGTAGTAATGAAAAGCTATTTTAAAGGCAGTCATTACTTAGTTCAGGCGCGGTTAAATGACCTCGAGGTTTACTTTAATCACAGCTCCAAATTGAAAGAGGGCCAGCACATATATCTGAAAAGAAATTGAGATTAGCTCATTGATCCATTGAACTACTTAAAAACCATTCGTTAATCAATGGTAACTAAAGCAAGTGTCTCTTTCCATCACCATCTAATGCCGATTTCTTAATTTTACACATACTCTATTGCCATATTCGTAAAAATTTTGATCAATTTTTGCGGTGTTCATTTTTTACGTGGCGGGTTATTTGCAATTTCATAACTTAGTATTTTGCACCTCTAAAAATGAACTGCACATGACTCAACTTTACTCATTACTTCTCACGTTTTGTTTTATGTCCGTTGGTTTTTCACAAACCAATATGCAGGGTGGAGTAATTCCAGAACGCGAACTCGTTGTTTCTAACGATAGTGAGATTTCTGAAATAGATAAAAAGGTCGATTCCCTATTATCCATTATGACCCTTGAAGAGAAAATTGGCCAGATGAACCAATACAATGGTTTTTGGAATGTAACTGGCCCTGTTCCGGACGGTGGTGATGCTGCAAAAAAATATGACCATCTACGTAAGGGCTGGGTTGGATCCATGTTGAACGTTCGGGGTGTCAAAGAAGTTCGGACAGTACAGAAGATAGCCGTTGAAGAAACCCGTCTCGGAATACCGCTAATTATCGCCTTTGATCTTATTCACGGTTACAAAACGATGAGTCCTATTCCTTTGGCTGAATCTGCAAGTTGGGACTTAGAAGCTATTCGCAAATCTGCAGAAGTGGGCGCGCGTGAAGCCTCAGCATCAGGTATTAACTGGACATTCGCTCCAATGGTTGACATTTCGAGAGATGCTCGCTGGGGACGCGTTATGGAAGGCGCCGGAGAGGATCCATTTCTGGGAAGTAAAATTGCAATAGCGCGAATAAAAGGGTTTCAAGGAGACGACTTATCCGCTCATCATACGATACTTGCCTGTGCTAAGCATTTTGCCGGATACGGTTTTTCTGAATCAGGTCGAGATTACAATACGGTAGATGTGGGAACTTCCACACTGAATAATATTATATTTCCACCCTTTAGAGCTGCTCATGAAGCAGGTGTAAGAACGTTCATGAATTCGTTCAACGAATTGAATGGAATACCGGCTACCGGGAATAAATATTTGCAACGCACGGTTTTGAAAGAGAAATGGGGCTTTGATGGCTTTGTAGTTTCGGACTGGGGCTCTATCAATGAGATGATCGCGCATGGTTATGCCAAAAACGGTAAGCATGCGGCCCAATTGGCGGTCAACGCAGGATCAGATATGGATATGGAGTCCTATCAATATGTGGCTGAATTAGCAAACCTGGTTAGAGAAAAAAAAGTGCCTGAGGCCTACGTTACGGACGCGGCGCGACGCATTCTGAAAACGAAATTCGAATTGGGACTTTTTGACGATCCATATAAATACTGCGACTTCGAACGTGAGCAGGCAGAAATCAATTCCGAAGAAAACCACAATGCCGTGCTCGATATCGCAAAGAAATCCATCGTTCTCCTTAAAAATGATCGAAAAATGCTTCCACTTCAAAAGAACGGGCTAAAGATTGGTCTTATTGGTGCCTTAGCCGCTGACAAAAACAGTCCGCTAGGTAGTTGGAGAATCGCAGCCGATGACGACACAGCCATTTCGGTTCTGGAAGGAATGCAAAAATACAAAGGCAATCAATTAACCTATGCCAAAGGAGCTGACGTAGCTATTGGAAAAATCGATTTTGTTTTCGAAACCAAGGTCAACACCACTGATAAAAGTGGCTTCGCAGAAGCCATTACGCTCGCCAAATCCGTCGACAAAGTGGTTATGGTGCTTGGAGAACATGGGTTTCAAACGGGAGAAGCGAGAAGCAGGACAAAACTGGACCTTCCAGGAGTACAACAGGAACTTCTTGAAGCTGTTTATAAGGCGAACCCAAATATCATATTGGTACTCAACAACGGACGCCCGTTGGCGCTACCTTGGGCCGATGAAAATATTCCAGCCATTGTAGAGGCTTGGCACTTGGGGAGTCAAAGTGGTCATGCGATTGCCCAAGTTCTATATGGTGATTACAACCCAAGTGGAAAGTTACCAATGACCGTCCCGAGGTCTGTTGGTCAAGTGCCTATTTACTATAATTATAAAAATACGGGAAGGCCTACCCTTCCTGCTCCGGGAATTGTTTTCTGGTCTCACTATTCAGATGAAAAAAACACCCCCCTTTATCCTTTTGGGTATGGTTTAAGTTATACTTCGTTCAAGTATGAAAACTTAAGCATTGAAAACAACAATGGAGCCAGCAAAGAGGTAAAAGTAACCGTAAAACTCACCAACACAGGTTCGATAAAAGGAAAGGAGGTGGTCCAATTATACCTCCGAGATTTATTCGCAAGTGTTACTAGACCTGTGAAAGAGTTAAAGGGATTTGAAATGGTAGAGCTCGATCCTGGAGCGTCTAAAATAATAACGTTCACACTAACCGAAAAGGAACTCGGTTTTTATGACAACGAAGGCGAATGGTTAGTTGAAAAAGGAAAATTCGACATATTTGTTGGAGGAAGTTCGGCAACCACATACAGTAAATCATTTGAATTAATTTGGTAGTGTCAACTCACAGACATAATCTGAAACGTATTCGCATTAAAGGAAAACGTATCTCCTTTTCTTTTTCCAAGCAATAGTTGCCCAATGGGAGATCCAATGGAAATGCAAATATAATTGCCTCCATTTACGGCAACCATGCCTGCCGAAATACTCAAAAAGTAGTTTGCATTTCTAGTAGCAACCAGACTTCCCATACGTATAACACCGCTACTCGAATAAATGGATATTTTATGTAAGATCGCTTCTGTTTTTTCTAATTCTAGCAACTGTACCCCTACATTCTCCCGTTCAATTTGGAGCATTGCTCTGCCCGTGTGGTGTTTATCCCCTGCCGTGCTCTTTCCTTCATCAAATAGCGAATCCTCTATGTTCGAAATAGAAGTGAGAATTTTTTCCTTTCGATCTCTAACATATTTGACACACATTAAAAGTAATGCTTCTTTCAATTCAATTGGAGTCATTTTTCTGCTAGATTAAGGTTGCCAAAATTGTTCATTTGGTGTAAGATCCATTGCTTTCTACCTTCTAAATACTTGGTTCTGGGAGACGCCTTAAATTTTCTGGGGTTTGGTAAAATAGAAGCGATTGCTGCCGCCTCATGACTGGAAAGGTCCTTGGCCGAAGTATCGAACCAATAGCCCGCCGCGGCCTCAACCCCATAAACGCCATCGCCCATTTCAATACTATTGAGATAAACTTCCAAAATTCGTTCTTTGCTCCAAAATGTTTCAATCAAAAAGGTAAAATACGTCTCCATTCCTTTCCGTAGCCAACTTCGGCTGGGCCACAAAAACACGTTCTTCGCAGTCTGTTGAGAAATGGTACTTCCTCCTCGTAATTTACTGCCTTTCTTATTGCTTTTATAGGCTTTCTCTATCGCCTCGTAATCAAATCCATTATGGTTTAAAAACTGTTGATCTTCGGCACAAATTACTGCCAATTGTATTTCTTCGGAAATCTCCGTTAAAGGGACCCATTGGTGCTTTGTTTCATGCCCTGCGTCCGCTTCCGCCGCCCGAATAGCCATTAAAGGGGTATACGACACGGGCACATACCTATACAACAAAACCCAGGCTAAACTGAGCCCCACAAACCAAAGAAAGGTCTTAATGATAAATTTGGTTAGTTTCTTAAGCATTTTTAGATTCACAATATCCACTACACATTCCTGCCAATTCAAAACAAAAATCAAATGGTAGATTCATTTATGCTAGTTCCGCTAGCTGCATTCCCAAGGAGCTTCCAATAGCCACACCCATACCTCCTAAGCGAACACCGCAATAAACATTGGGAGATAACTCCTTGATGATTGGCTTTTTATGGGCGCCCACTCCCATAATGCCACTCCATCGGGTCTCTATTTCAAACGTTGTTTGTGGTAAAATTGTTGTTTGAAGAATTTTTTCCAATTTATTCTGAATCAATTCGGTCAGGCCTAACTGTGAGGTTTCCTCCGTTTTAAAATCCAAATGCCGACCTCCTCCAAAGAGAATTCGATTATCTATATTTCTAAAATAATAGTACCCTCTGTCCAAATGAAAAGTTCCTTTTATCGCTAAATCCTTAATGGGTTTGGTAATTAGAACCTGAGCTCGTGCAGGTTGAACATCACTATTTATAAATTGCTTTGCAAATCCATTGGTGGCTATAAATAACTTTCCTGCCGAAATTTCTACGGAATTGTTCAAAACCAACTGAATTTGGTCGTTTTCGCTCGAAAATGAGGTTATTTCACAAGAATTAAGGATAAAAATGTCGTTTTTCACGCACTTTTGAATCAGCGCGCTCATCATTTTTCCCGTATCGATCTGTCCCTCTAAATAGTTAAAAATCACTCGATTTTGAACGTTTTTGAACGAAAAAGGGGTGTTTTTGACTAAAAACACTTCATTTTTTGACAAAAACACGTTTTTTAGCAATTGGTTGACGTAGGGTGTTTTTTCCAGGCAATATTCAAATAGTTCGGGGCTTTCATTTGTGAATAATTCGAAGCCTCCGTGCTGTTGAAAATCGATCTGAATGTCTCCCAAATTTTCTCTTAATAACTGTAATCCTTCAGCACGGGTACGAACCAACTGTACCACTTCATCTTCAGAATGAGACTTTAAATCGTCCAATATTTCGGACATACTCCCAAAACAAGCAAAGCCTGCATTTTTAGTACTTGCACCACTAGGTAAAATTCCTTTTTCAAAAACCACAATTTTGCTCTTAGGGTATTTCTTCCGAAGCGATAGCGCACAACTAAGGCCAACAATACCGCTACCAACAATAGCAAAATCTATATTGGACAACCAAGTTTTATGCTCCCAGTAACTGAAATTCATATCAATAACATTGTAATTATAAACTAGTGACCATCTCCTATGGCATTCTTCATCTCAAAGGTATCACTTTTGCCGTTTCGTAGGCATTTTTACAAGGACAGAAACGGCCAGTATCGCAAACAAGACGGCAGGTACTGCCAGCGCAAAGGAAAGTCCAAGTGTTCGTAATAGAATAAAAGAGACGATCAATACGGCCACAAACAAAAGTATGAGCAGAATACTCGCGTTCAGTTTCTTTTGGTAGTATCCATCAATTAATAGCACGAACAAGGGGAGACAGGAAAACAAAAAAAGTATGTCCAAGGGTATAATTTTATAGAAAGATACGCTTCTTATACCAAAAGAAAAACACCCAATCCGAAAAGAGGGTCTTTTCGTAATTGGGTGTCTATTAGTTTTAAAGCGAAATGTCCTTATTCTTCCTCGGGTTCTTGCATTTCCCAATCGTTCATAAAAGCAGTCGTATAGTTTCCTCCAACATAGGCTGGATCATCCATCAACTGTCGATGAAACGGAATAGTCGTTTTTACGCCTTCAATGACAAACTCATCGAGTGCTCGCTTCATTTTATTGATAGCTTCTTCACGAGTTTGAGCTGTGGTGATTAATTTGGCCACCATCGAATCGTAATTCGGAGGAATAATATAACCCGCATACACATGTGTGTCTAAACGAACTCCGTGTCCTCCCGGTGCGTGAAGTGTTGTGATTTTTCCCGGAGATGGGCGGAAGTTATTATAGGGATCCTCTGCGTTAATACGGCACTCAATAGAGTGCAGGGAAGGAAAGTAATTTTTTCCAGAAATAGGCACGCCGGCGGCCACCAAAATTTGTTCTCGAATAAGGTCGTGATCTACTACTTGCTCGGTAATTGGGTGCTCTACCTGGATTCTGGTATTCATTTCCATAAAGTAGAATTTTCGGTTCTTATCAACCAAGAACTCTACAGTTCCCGCTCCTTCATATTTAATATACTCCGCCGCTTTTACTGCAGCAGCTCCCATATCTTTCCGTAATTTTTCGGTCATAAATGGGCTTGGAGTTTCTTCCGTAAGCTTTTGGTGTCTTCTTTGAATAGAACAATCCCTTTCACTTAAATGACATGCTTTACCGTTGCTGTCTCCGACGATCTGAATCTCAATATGGCGTGGCTCTTCAATAAGCTTCTCCATATACATATCGTCATTCCCAAAGGCAGCTTTACTTTCGTGGCGAGCCGAATCCCATGCATCTTGAAGGTCTTCTTCTTTCCAAACCGCTCGCATTCCTTTTCCACCACCACCTGCGCTGGCCTTCAACATAACAGGATATCCCGTTGCCTTGGCTACTTTTTTGCAAGTTTTGAAGTCCGGAATGGCGCCCTCACTTCCAGGCACACAGGGCACTCCAGCTTCGATCATGGTAGATTTAGCCATCGCCTTATCTCCCATTCGGTTGATCATTTCGGGCGAAGCTCCAATAAATTTAATATTGTGTTCCTCACATATCTTCGAAAATTTTGCATTTTCAGAAAGGAATCCGTATCCAGGATGAATAGCATCTGCATTTGTAATTTCTGCAGCAGCAATAATGTTCGAAATTTTTAAATAACTATCTGAGCTAGGTGCTGGTCCAATACAAACTGCTTCGTCTGCAAACCTTACGTGCAGACTCTCTTCGTCTGCCGTAGAATAAACGGCTACCGTTTTGATTCCCATCTCTTTGCAGGTGCGAATTACGCGTAGTGCAATTTCTCCCCTATTGGCAATTAATATCTTTTTAAACATAACGTTTTCAAATTCCAAAATTCAAATTCCAAAATCCCTCTAAGGGAAATTGAAAATTACGAATTGAGATTACTGATTAAGAAGGGTCTACTAAAAATAGTGGTTGGTCAAACTCTACAGGAGATGAATCGTCAACAAGTACCTTAACAATTTTACCCGACACTTCGCTTTCAATTTCATTAAAGAGCTTCATGGCTTCAATCACGCAAAGAACGTCTCCTACTCCAACGGTATCACCAACTTCAACAAATACAGCTTTGTCTGGTGAAGGCTTTCGATAGAAGGTTCCAATAATAGGAGATTTAATGGTAATATATTTTGAATCATCCTCTGCCGGAGCGGGCGCACTAGCACTAGCAGGCGCAGCGGCAGTTTCTACAGGAGTGCTAACAACAACGGGGGGTTGTTGCTCTGCTGGTATAGCTGGCATTGGCTGATGATAATAGGTCGTTTCCGATTTTCCTACTTCACCTGTTCGAATGGTGATTTTTACATCTTCCATTTCAAGTTTCACTTCGCTGGCTCCAGATTTTGCCACGAACTTGATCAGGTTTTGAATGTCTTTTATATCCATATTATAATTGTTGATTGGTCATTTTAGTTTGAATTGTAGGCCCATTTTAAATAAATAGAGCCCCAGGTAAATCCTCCGCCAAAAGCAGCAAAAATAAGGTTATCCCCTTTCTTAAGTTGCTTTTCATAATCGTTCAAGCACAATGGCAAGGTAGCCGAGGTTGTATTTCCGTATTTATGTATGTTGATCATTACTTTATCCTCGGGCAAATTCATGCGATTTGAGGTAGCGTCGATAATTCGTTTGTTGGCCTGGTGTGGAACCAGCCAGTTTACGTCTTCTCCAGTGAGTCCATTTCGCTTCATTATTTTTTCACTCACATCGGCCATATTGGAGACCGCAAATTTGAAAACGGTCCTCCCATCCTGAAAAACAAAATGTTGTTTGTTAGCAACTGTTTCTGCAGTGGCCGGCATAATGGATCCTCCAGCATCAATTTTTAAATGTGGCCTTCCAGAGCCATCAGTATGTAAAATTTCATCCTGCACGCCCAAGCCTTCCGTATTTGGCTCAAACAAAATGGCACCACCACCGTCACCAAAAATGATGCAAGTCGCTCGATCTTCATAATCAATAATGGATGACATCTTATCTGCCCCTATGAGGAGTACTTTTTTATAACGTCCGGATTCAATATATTTTGCTGCCGTTGATATTCCGAAGAGAAAACTGGAGCAAGCAGCAATGAGATCAAAAGAAAAAGCGTTTACGGCTCCAATTTCTGTGGCTACGTAAACACCAGTGACTGCGACAGGCATATCGGGCGTGGCAGTTGCCATAATCACCATATCGATATCCTTTGGATCGGTATTACTCTTTTTAAGCAAATCCTTAGCGGCCTGAATGGCCAAATAAGACGTTCCCTTACCTGCTTCTTTTAATATTCTACGTTCTTTAATACCAGTACGAGATGTAATCCATTCGTCATTGGTGTCCACCATTGTTTCCAAAATTTGGTTGGTTAGAACATAGTCCGGGACGTATCCCCCTACAGCTGTAATTGCCGCTGTGATTTTACTCATAAAATTGAATTAAAATTCACTAAAAAGGCCAAATTCCTTTAAAAAGGAGTGAAAAATACTAATTTTTAATCAAAAAAGAGCCAAAATTAACTTTTTTGATCTTCAAAAAAATTCTAATAAAAAACTCTCACTTCCAAAAAAAGGGACGGTGAGAGTTTTTAAATTTTATGATGGGAAGCCTAAGCTTCTACCTCTTCTACTGCGTCAATTACAACCTGACCTCTGTAATACAGTTTTCCTTCGTGCCAGTGCGCTCTATGGTATAGGTGCGATTCTCCAGTTGTTGGATCCGTTGCAATTTGAGGTACTATGGCTTTGTAATGCGTTCTTCTTTTATCTCTTCTTGTTCTTGAGATTTTTCTTTTAGGATGTGCCATTACTTATATTATTTGTCCGTTAATAATTTTTTCAAGTCGTCCCAACGTGGATCTGTAGATTCCTCTTCAGTTTTGTTATCCAACTTTGGGCTTAATTCTTCAAGTTTTTTGAGTATTTCGCTTTGTAAAGTACCATCCAGTACTCCTGGATGAATCCTCCGCGTTGGCATAGCCAATACAATGGATTCATAAACGTATTGTTGAATGTTTACCTGGTGGCTTCCATGGGGTAAAATTAAAAGGTCTTCGTTTTCATTATTGAATTCCTCTCCAAACTTTACCACAAAATGATAGGTCCCTTCCACCTCTTGATCATAAGGCTCATTGGTTGTATCACAGTTCACGTTTACAGTACCTTGAAAGGAAAGTGTGAACTCCAGCAAGGTGTTTTTTTTATTCAACAGTACATCTAAATGAAGGTTTGCTTCATTAAATTCGTCGTACTCAAAATGCTCAAAGAACGTATTGTCAATTTCAAAATTGTAAGTGTGTTCTCCAACTTTTAATCCTACAAAAGGAATGGTAAATTCTTTCTGTTCCTTCATAATCACACCAAAATTTATGCTACAACCTTACGAATAAGGCGGCTGCAAAGATAAAAAATATTTTAATACATCAATTCGAATTATGAATTCTTTTTTGATGTCATTTTTTTACGGTTTGTTTTTAGCGGATTTTCAGAAATCTCCTGATACTCCATCCGTTTTTTATAAATACTTATGGCCTGAAAAACTGCTTCTTTGAAGGACTCAGCATTGGCCTTATTCTTGCCGGCAACGTCGTAGGCTGTCCCATGATCTGGCGAGGTCCTTACTCTGTTAAGGCCAGCGGTGTAATTGACACCATTACCAAAAGCCAGTGTTTTAAACGGAATAAGACCCTGATCGTGATAAGAAGCAATAACGACATCAAAGTTTTTATAATTTCCGGAGCCAAAAAAGCTGTCCGCAGCATACGGTCCCATAACCACTTTACCATTGTTTCTCAGATTGTCCAATGCCGGACGTAGAACAGTGTCATCTTCGTTCCCAATAACACCGTTATCTCCGTTGTGTGGGTTAATGCCTAGTACGGCAATTTTTGGCCTCACAACGCCAAAATCCTCAATCATCGTTCTATGGATGATCTTAATCTTTTTGTCAATCAGTTCTCTTGTGATGGTATTAGCAATGTCCTTAACCGCAACATGGTCTGTTAATAAACCTACTTTAAGCTCGCTGGAAATCATAAGCATTAGGCTATCTCCTTCCAACTCCTTCGCCAAATAGTCTGTATGCCCGGGAAAATTAAAGCTTTCAGATTGTACATTACTTTTGTTAATAGGCGCAGTCACTAAAACATCAATCTCCGATTTTTTTAAAGCTGAAACGGCCGATTCTAAAGATCTGACGGCATAGGCGCCTATTTCCGGGTCCTCAGCTCCAAATGAAATATCAAGCGGCTCCTTCCAAACATTGAATACGTTAACTTTCTTATGAACTATATTGTCCAAATTGTCGATACTGTGCAAGTTCATCTCGAGTTCGTAGGTCTTCTTAAAAAAAGACAAGGTCTTTATTGATGCGAAAATTACCGGGGTACAAAAATCCAACATCCGCTGATCTTGAAAGGTTTTCAAAACCACTTCGCTGCCAATTCCATTTAAATCTCCAATCGAAATTCCGACTACAATTTTTTCGTTTTTATTCATCTGCAAACCACTGCTATTATTATTGCTATTTTTGTGCTACAAATGTAACTAATTGAATTCATGTTTACAGGTATTATAGAGACTATTGGAGAAATTGCAGCGCTAGAGCGGGAAAGTAAAAACTTGCACCTTACGGTTAAAAGTAATCTCTCTCCCGAGCTGAAGATTGACCAAAGCGTAGCGCACAATGGTGTGTGTTTAACTGTTGTTGCGTTGCAGGAACAAAGCTATACTGTAACGGCCATCGACGAAACGCTGGACAAAACCAATTTAGGTCAATTAAAGGTAGGAAATTCGGTAAATTTGGAACGAGCTATGCAATTGGGCGCACGTTTAGACGGACATTTAGTGCAAGGACATGTAGACCAAATCGGGGTTTGCACCAACATCATTTCCGCAGATGGTAGCTGGATATTCTCCTTTCGTTATGATGACTCCTTGGGAAATATAACCATCGAAAAAGGATCCATAACCATCAATGGAGTAAGCCTTACCGTAGTTAATTCAGAAAAGAGTACGTTTAGTGTTGCCATTATACCTTTTACCTACGAACACACCAATTTTAAGGACCTAACGATCGGGTCTACTGTAAATCTTGAATTTGATGTTGTAGGAAAATACTTGAAGCGGCTTAGTCAAGGATATTTTTAGCCTTTTTCCTTCTTAGGATTACATATGCACCGTAGATTAATCCTGCGAATACCAAGAGTAAAATATTGCTGTCAATAAACATTTCCGGAGGTGTTCTTTGGGGTGGGGGAGGTGGACCTGAATCAGCAGAATTAGACTGACCAAGCATAATAACACTATTCAAAAAAGAAAGTGCAAAGGTTAATATAGTCACGATTTGGGGTCGCATATACAATGGCTAATGTAATAATTTTTTTTTAACAAGCAAGAAAAAATCAAGTTATCAAGATACTACTAATTTATAAAATCTCGAAAATTTGACTCTTATCTAATCTATTTTCTCAAGAATCATTCGAACATCACTACCCGTGGTTAAATTGTCAAAGCCCCTTGAGTTTTTGATTCACCTCTTATCCCTATCGATCTATTTAATTAACTATCAACTTATTATACTAACTATTGAAAGAAATCAAATACCATTCAACATTTCAAAAAATTTGTGGTCCCACTTGGGCTCGAACCAAGGACCCTCTGATTATGAGTCAGATGCTCTAACCAGCTGAGCTATGGGACCAAAAACAGTTGGCAAAGGTATAATACTTTGTATTTATGGCAAAACTATTTTTCATTAATCTCTTGGCAGAGCTCAATCAGGACGCCGTGAGCGGATTTAGGGTGTAAAAACACCACCCATTTGTTGTCCGCACCTCGTTTTGGCTCTTCATTAAGTATGGTAAATCCCTCTCCTTTCAGTCGTTGCACCTCTGAACGTATGTCGTCAACTGCAAATGCTATATGATGAATCCCTTCTCCCCTCTTAGCGATAAATTTAGCAATGGGGCTATCTTCATGAGTCGCCTGTAGTAACTCAATTTTGCTTTCACCACATTTAAAAAAAGAGGTGCTCACTCCTTCGCTTTCTACAGCTTCAGTTTTATAATGTTCCGCTCCCAACAATTGTCGATATACTTTGTTGGCGGCCTTCATGTCCTTTACGGCTATGCCTATGTGTTCTATTTTATTCATAACGGGATCGAGATTGACCAAAACAAGTTGGTGTTCTGCATTTTGTTTTCAAAAGTAGTAAACCTAAAGCAATCCTTTTCAGCTCTATACCATTAATTGTAGTATTTTTGCACCATGACAGAAAGTAATAGACAGAAAAAAATTGCAGGGGTTCTACAAAAAGACCTGGCCTCTATTTTACAAAATATGCTTCGAGAAGCTGGACAATTGGGAATCATTATTTCGGTATCCAAAGTTTCAGTGACTGTGGATCTTTCCCTTGCCAAAGTATACACCAGCGTGTTCCCCCCAGATAAGGCGGCAGATATCGTGACCGAACTCAATGCTGTAAAACCAAGAATTAAACATCAAATAGCGATGCTAACTAAAGATCAGTTACGCAAAATGCCTGATCTACAATTTTACAATGACGATACGTTAGAATATATTAACGGTATTGAAAATGCTGTTAAGGGCTCCGAAGACCCTTTAAAAAATCCGGACCTTCTCTCAAAACGGAAAAAGAAATAACAGTTGAGGTATCCCCTTTACATCGCAAAGCGGTATTTGTTTTCGAAAAGCAACAAGAATGCGGTAAATATTATTTCTCGCATTGCGGTGGTTGCCGTAATTATCGGGTCTATGGCCCTTTTTATTGTATTATCTGGCTTTGCTGGATTGAAAGACTTTATGACGATGATGGTGGTGGAAGTGATGATGATGGTCGTGGTTGCAGCGCCAAGGCGTTGCATGCAGACAAGATTCTTCTTGACCAGGATTCATG
>JBCCIJ010000010.1:0-105081 GCA_039028295.1 Bacteroidota bacterium | reverse complement strand
TCGTCCTTAAAAAAAACGCGGCCGCCATCATTATTAATGAAGCCTGAGTTTCCAATGGGAAAGAATGGTTCATTTAAAATAGAAATTCCTTTATTTCCGCTGAGGTTCACACGAAGACCGGAGGAGGGAAAATTTTCAAGTTTTTCCAAATTGTCCCATGAATTTTTTACATGTTGATAACGTCCTATGTAAGGAGAGAAATCTTCAGAAGTATTTATAACTTCCATCGAACCTATAGGTTGATCCTCTAGTTGGAGTATGTTTTCATGCGCACTGGCCATGATTTCTCGTGTGAGCATGCCTCCGTTTTTATGATTAAAACTGAAAAATATGCCTAGTTTTATTTCAGGATAAAGGTAGAACGAGCTGTTAAAACCTCGAAAACTACCGTTGTGATAGACTAGTTTAGGGCTGGTGTCATATACCGAAAAGCCAAGCCCTCTTCCTTCGGCAAATTCATGATTTCTAAACGCTGTAGATACCATTCGTGATATCAATGCTTTGTCCAGGATTTTGGTGTTTTTATAACTTCCTTCATTTAATAGCATGCGCATAAATGCGGACATATCTTTTCCCGTTGTCATTAACATCGAGGCAGGTCCTGTTTTTAAATATTCGAAAGTTGTTACTTGATTAGTTTTTCGATACCCTTTTGCTAATCGCTCTCCATAGGCCGAGGGATTTTCAAAAGACGAATTGAACATACCAAGTGGCGTGAAGATATGATCCCTCACATAAGGCGAAAATTGCTGTCCACTTGTTTTTTCCACCAGATACCCTGCCAGGGCCATTCCGTGATTTGAATAAGAAATAACTTCTCCAGGTCGGCGAGAGATACCGGGTAAATGTTGAGACAAATATTTTTTAAGCGAAGGGACGCGTTCCTGCTTTAGACTGCGTCTGGCCATATTATTTTGGTCGAAACCAGCCGTATGTGTTAAAAGCTGATGTAAGGTGACGTTGGTATTATAATCATTGGCAAGTTGAACGTCATCCAGATAGTCGTTAATATCCACTTCCAATGCTAGTTTGCCTTGTTCCACCAGCTGTAGCGCGGCGACGGTTGTTACAATTTTAGACAAGGAGGCCACTCGGAATACCGTGTCGTCCGGATCCACTTTTTCTTCGGAGGTTAAATTGCTAAATCCAAATCCTTGATTATAAATTATAGAATCACGATATACAATGGTAATGACTCCGCCTGGAATAGTTAATTCCTCCATCCTTTTCGGCACATTTTGGTTCATCAAATTGACTAGCTCTGTTCCGTCAATGTTGTGGGTAGGATTTGGTTCAATAGTTTGTTCCTGTCCCATTGAAAAACTACAGATGAAGAATAAAAGTATAGGGTTGAAATACTTCATTTTGAAAAGTAATAGTGCGAGTTAACAGAAAACCCCAAAGCGCTATGGACTTCACTTCAGGGTTCCTTCACTAGGTTGGCCAGATTGTTTTTTGATTGATCGTTTTTACATTTTTCGGACACTTCCAGAAGCGCCATCTTTCGTTTTTACGGCAGTGGGATTACCGTAATACTTAATATCTCCTCCGCTGGAGGCTCTACCGTCCATTTCATCTAACACATTTACAGTAATATCGGCACCACTTGAAGCACTTGCTTTACAGATCTTAACTTCCAGTTCCTTTGCTTTTAAATCACTTCCGCTTGAGGCTTCGGCTATTAGTTTTATAGCTCGACCTGCAATCTTTAAGTCAGCACCGCTACTAACGTCCGCGTAAACCTCCTGGGCTATAATATCAATTTCTAAATCGGCGCCACTGCTACTATCTAACGTTAATGATTCGCTTTTTACGACTGAATTTCCAATGACATCTGCTCCGCTGGAAGCCGTAATTGCTGTTAGGTTTTTATAGGTGACATGAACTTTTTTAGCCTTGGCTCTACCAATGTTTCTACCGTGAGTCACTCCAATTTTTAGTTTTCCTCCGTTGATCTCAGTAGTAATGAGGTCATGCAAATTGTCGTCTGCTTCCACTACAATCTTGTTTTCGTCTCCTTCGGTTAGATATACATCGATTCCGGCACTACCGTGCACTTTATCGAAATTTCCTGAGACGTTTCTCTCTTCGATTTCAACGTTACCACTTCCGCTAGTTTGGTTGAAGTCGAAATGACAGGCAGTCATCGAAAATACTGCCGCGATTAATAATACAATTTTTAAAGTCTTCATTTTTTTAGTTTTTCTTGTGTCCTGCCGTACAAGACCATGGGTTAATTATTATTGTTGGTGAGTGTGTCAATTACTTCAGCTGCTTTAATTTGAGTGGTGTCCGGGTCAACCTGAACCTCAACCTTATCTTCTCCTCTCAGCCATGCTTCATCCTCAGCGCTAATTCTCTCAAACTGACCATCTTCATTTTTCCTGTAGATGATATTGGTGTTGTCTTCATCTTCATCAATGTCTATGCTTACGCTTCCACTACAATCCAAGCAACGTGTTTGGCCGTCCTCAATGAGTAGATAGTGCTCTTCATCTCCATTGTCCAGGATATCTCGATAGAAAGAATCATTTCTATGGAATGAATAGGTATTATCGTCTGCATAAAGCACTGTTCCAATAGGTAAGTACACAATCACTTCTACTTCCTGGTCTCGATATTTATTTTCGACCGCAGTGGTGAGGTAGGCGTTAAGGCCAAGTGTTGATCCATCGAAGGTATACTCATAGTCAATGGCTTGCGCTCTGCTTTTGGCCGAATCGTAACCACTACCTTCAGCTCTTTTTTCAACTAGTACACGACCTATTGAGTCATCGGTAGAGCGTACAATAAGGCGTATATCGGTAGAATAAATAATCTTTTCGTCGTTCTCGTTATATTCTATATCCAATCGACCTCTTCTACGTGAGTTGTATTCATAATGTTCATTGGAGACCATTTTAATTGTAAGCGTGTCTCCGCTACGCACGTCAATAGTTCTTTCGGTTTGGAACTCACCTTCAAATGCGGTTTCGGTAGCTTGTCTAATTCCGAAGATCGCCAAGCCAATGATCGCGCAAATCCATACAACGAATAATGCAATTTTCGCCGGAGTGCCAATAGATTTAAGGTTATTAATCAACATTTTCAGTCCCAGAATAAAGAGAACAAAAAACGGAATCCCCACCGCGAACAAGGTAAGCAGTGATATAAGCCATAGCGGCGCATTTGTGGTGTCTACTAATTGGTACCAATCCATGAGCTCTCCATGACCCCAGAACCCAAAGGAACCTGCGGTGAATAGGCCAACAATAAGCCCAATAAGAGTAACGAGTGATACAATGACTAAAATTACACCAATAAATTTGACAAATATCTTCAAGATAGTCAGAAGGACATTACCCAGTGCGTCGAAAAAACCGGAGGTACCGCTTTTTACTCTTTCACCGTATTTGTCATAGTCTACGTTTTTTACTTTTTCGGAGACGTTTTCATATCCTTCTTTAAACTTTTTTTCAATATTCGAGATATTTATGGGTTCCCCGGTCATCTTCAACTTTTCTGACGTTGAGGTCGCTGGAGGAACAATGATCCAGAATAGTATGTAGATTAAGACGAATATTCCGCTTGAAAAGATGGTGAAGAGCACCCAAAATAGGCGTACCCAAACGGCATCAATTCCTAAGTAATGACCTAACCCTGAAGACACACCTGCAATCACCTTATTATCTTCATCTCTAAACAATTGTTTGTGATAGGACTTGGATTTGGTTCGTCGTTTTCTCGGGGGAGCATCTTCAAAGATCTCCTCATCTACCATATAGTCTTCGGGCTGTCCCATTACGGCGATCACCTCGTCTAATTCTTTAATAGTCACTACCTGAGTGCTGCTTTCTAATTTTTCTGAAAAAAGCTCAGCGATTCGGGCTTCGATGTCCTTTATGATTTCATCACTTCCCTGTGGGTCGCTCAGTGATTTTTTGATAGCAGCGAGATAGCGTTGTAATTTTCCAAAAGCATCTTCATCGATGTGGAAAAATGTTCCTGCTAGATTTATGTTAACTGTCTTGTTCATTTTGTAGTTTTTTCGCTGGTTACTCTGTTTACAGCCTGCTGCAATTCGCTCCAGGTAGTGTTTAATTCCTTTAAAAATAGTTTACCGGTTTCGGTAAGTAGGTAATACTTGCGTGGCGGTCCGCTGGTGGATTCTTCCCAACGGTAATTCAATAACCCGGCATTTTTAAGACGAGTTAGTAATGGGTAAATCGTCCCTTCAACCACAAGCATTTTTGCGTCTTTTAGGGTGTCAAGAATGTCACTGGTGTAAGCTTCCCCGTCTTTTAAGATGGAGAGGATGCAGTATTCCAGAACCCCCTTACGCATTTGCGCTTTTGTGTTTTCGATTTTCATCTGTTCGTTTTTATTGTTTTAACAGTCACATGGAACTGACGACTTATAATCTTTGCCGTTTGTTTCATCTGTTCGTTCTAATTGATTGTTTTAGTTGAAACCCACGATAAGGGTATCCCTTATTTAAGGTGTCGTACTTATTTTTGATGGTTGTATTCATATAGCCGTTTCATTTTCCTGAGAAAGTAATTCTTCTCTGGTAATAATGTAATGTGGGTTTAGCTCCTCGATCGTATACTTTCCGGTTACGATGGTTTCAGTTTGAGAAGCGGTTTGATCCTCTTGCATGTCTCCAGTACTTAGGAGTTGGATGATTAGGGCCAATAAAAGTTTAACTAGCGTGCTCATTGTTTGACTGATTTTGCTCCGTTTCACCTTCATTTACAGGTGGCTCAGTAGCGAGTTTAATAAATGGTATACTCAAAGGGTAATTATATAATTTTCCTCTGTTGGCATGAACCGTAGCGTTAATTACGGCATATAATTCGAACACAAAGACACCAAATAGTATGATGGCTACAACAAAAAAGAGTGTCATGTATCCTGAAAAGTTCTTTATATTCTGAAAAGAGACGTGATGCGAATGACGATCAATTGCTTCTACGAGGTCGACAAAATCGGTGGCGAAGATGGCGAAAAAGGGAATGGTGATAATCGTGATCACAATGGCATATAATAGAATGCTCAACTGAAAATTGAGCGCCTGCCTCCCATGTTCGTTTACAAATGGTTTCTCTTTATTAACTGTCCATAAGATTAACGGGCCCAAAAAATTTCCGAAAGGGAAAAAGTATTTCGAAAAAGTGGACAAGTGGACTAGGGCCGCTACGTTTTTATGATTTTCTGAAGGATTAGTTTCCATTGCTTAATAGTTTCTTATGCAAATATATGTCTTTTGGAAGGTATTATGTTACGCATAGTACTAAATATTAACATTATTTTAACAATTTAAAAAAACAACATATCTAGAACGATGAGCGGTGAACCTTTTAAAATCAGATGTTTATGCTTGTTTTTGTAACTTTATCGCGTTTTCATAAAAAAGATGAATTTAATTTTGAGTGATCATGCCAATCTTGGAGAAGTCCAGTCTTTATTTTACCACAGGAGGTGAAAAGTGGCTGAAACTAAGTTACAACCTCCGTTAATTTTGGCTATCTTTGTAGAAACTTTTTCGATGCCCGTAAAGCCTTCCCAAATAAATAAGTTTACCTTTTTTAAATTACCAGCGGCCTATTTTACAGGCGTGCGGGTGAAATCGATTTCCGAAAAAAGTTGTGTTACTTCCGTAAAACATAAATGGATCAACCAAAATCCATTTAAATCTATGTTTTGGGCGGTACAAGGAATGGCGGCCGAGCTAAGTACGGGAGCATTGGTGATGTCTTGTATTCGGGATAGCAATGCACGTATTTCCATGCTGGTTGCTAATAATAAGGCTAATTTCTCGAAAAAGGCATTGGGAAGGATCACTTTTACCTGTCATGATGGATTAGCCATTAAAGAGGCTATTCAAAAGGCTGTTCAAACTGGTGAGGGGCAAACTTGCTGGATGAAATCGGAAGGTGTGAATGCCAATGGAGAGGTTGTTTCCTACTTTGAATTTGAGTGGACGGTTAAGGTAAAAGCCTAGGTGATCGCCAATACGAGGCAGATTCGGAATATATAATTTCCTAAAAATGAGCACTTGACCATAATTTAACATACTTTAACTAAGGGAGTTATCAACAACTTCTAATTTATTTGGGATTTTTTAGTTATATTTAAATCATTAATTTAAAATCTCACGCCTATATAAAAATAACTACTTAACCGAATCCCTATTATTAATATGGCAAGAGCAATGTTTGATTACACAAAAGCGGTTCTTAACAAAGTTAGCTTTGATGTAAATCTGTTCTGCAAAGAGTTGAAGAAAGCGATGAAGCGTTTACTTCCTCATGAAATTGAGGAATTAAGAATCTGGATAAATTCTCTTATTCTGCAGAACCCTCAACTAAATCAGTGTTTAATCTATCTAAAAGAATAATAATAATCAAGCCCTTGTAACCCAGGGGCTTTGTTATTTTATGGGGCTAATGATCTTAACGTCCTGAAATCGAATCGCACCTCTTACAATCCCGGCAATTACATCATACATGGCGTTAATGATTTGCATTTTAAGTTCACTTCTATTATAAATAATACTCACCTCGCGAGCCGGTGATGGTTCTTCGAAAAATCGTAGGTGTTTGTTTTGTTCTTCTGAAATATCCAAAGTATGTAAATAGGGTAGTAAGGTCATTCCCAAACCTTCATGGGATAACTTTATAAGGGTTTCGAAGCTTCCGCTTTCCAACTGAAAGGAGTCGTCTTTCGACAATTTGGAAGCTTTACATAAATTAATTACTCCATCCCGGAAACAATGCCCGTCTTCTAACAGTAGAATATCATCAATATCCAGATCTTTACCTTCAATTTTATTTTTTTGAAACAAACGATGGCCTTCCGGAACATAACCCACAAACGGTTCATAATATAGCGAGCGTTCCTTTATTTTTTCGTGGTGTAATGGAGTTGCGGCAATGGCGGCGTCCAAATGACCTTCATTGAGTTTAGTGATGATCTCATGGGTGGCCAGTTCTTCTATCTTTAATTGCACTTTAGGGTATTTGACCGTAAAGGTTTTCAGAAACATAGGTAGTAGGGTTGGCATGATGGTCGGGATAATGCCCAGTCGAAATTCACCTCCAATAAAACCCTTTTCCTGATCTACTACGTCTTGCATGCGATCGGCTTCATTTACAATGCTCTTTGCCTGATTCACAATTTTCCTCCCCAAAGCCGTCAGTTCAATGGGTTTTTTACTCCGGTCAAAAATTAAAATGTCCAGTTCTTCCTCCAGCTTCTGTATTTGCATGCTCAAAGTTGGCTGGGTCACGAAGGTCTTTTCTGCCGCCTTAGTAAAGTTTTGATGCTCAGCGACGGCCAAAACATATTTTAATTGGGTAATAGTCATTCTACAACTGTTTGCTCAAAGATAGCTTTTTGTATCGATAAAATTTATAGTTTTCTATAAACTTTAAGAATATCTTTATAGTTAAGCGTGACGGTTTAAATTTTGATTCAGCCCATAAAAGAAATGCCCGCAATCCATTTTAACGGAATGCAGGCTTACTTTAATTTATTCTTTATTGTGGTCAAGCGCATTTAAGCCCCGAATTACATTCTAATCTCCATGGAAATAGGTTCGGAGGCTACCTCAAATTTGGCGTCACTCCATTGCGGGGGACCATAGCTCATAATGTTGTTGGATACCCCAAACATTTCTTTTGGCATTCCATTGGGTTCGAAATCCAAAGTTCTGTTTCCATTTTTGTCATGGAACAATGTGATTCCGTAGGTCCCTGGCGCGACATTGGTGAAAGTAAGTGTTGCTTTACCCTCTTCAATTTTACTCTCGGTTCCTTGAAGTGGCCCCGCTTTCATAAAAGTATTTTCGTCAAAAAGCCCTGCAATTACAGTTCCTTCTTGACTAGGGACAGGCACCGTAACTGTGATAGTGGTTCCGTCCGTTGTAACGTCGGTTTCTGACTGTGCGTTGGCAAATAAGGCCGAAATAGCTAGTGTTAAGGTAAGAATGATAGTTTTCATAATAGATGTTTTATTTAGTGTTACTCAATTTGAACACTTCAAAGGTGGAAATAAAACCTCTTCAGAAAAACAAATACTAACTGAGTTGTTGATTTTTAATACTGAATTGTATGTAAACGCATAAACCGGGAACTCGACAGGCTATCTTCGGCTTAGGATAGGTAAGTAGGTTTTTAGGTGCCACGCGAGTAAAAAGAGGTTACCTAATAGCATACAGGCCGTTATGATTGGGGTTCCTTGCATATGAAGTGATAAAGACACTAAAAATATGTTGATCGAAACCGGGAATAAAAGGATAGGGGTTAATTTCTTGAACCACGACGTCATTAAAAGAATTCCAACTACTATCTGATAATAACCTATAAAGTTCCAATAAAAACCAGTGGCATACATCCCCTCAAAGAAAAGTCCAACCGGATTATCAATAGAAATTTGTGTAAACTTAACCGAAGGCATTTTTCGTAAACCAGATCCTATAAAACCAATCCCGAGTATTATTTTGAGAAACCAATAGAAAATTCTCCATATTCGAAATTTCTTTTGGTTTTCTATAAACGCTATCAATCCCATATAAATTAAGACGAGTATTATCGGATTTTGTAACAGGTTTAAGGTGAATGCTGATCGTTTTATAGCAGCCCTCTTGCCTTTATTTCCAAATATTTGTTGATCGTATTTACGGTAAGGTCCTCTGGAGCGGTAAGCACGGTCTGAATTCCTCTTTGTTGCAATTCTCTTACCATTAGCTTTTTATCGAATTCAAATTGCTGAGCGATGGTTTGGTCATATATCTCCGAAACATCCGTGGGTTCCATCATACTAAGTTTGTATAATTCGGTGTTTTCAAAAAAGACGACCACCAATAAATGTTTTTTAGCGATGGCCTGCAAGTAGGGAAGTTGCCTCCGCAGGGAAGAGATATGTTCGAAATTGGTGTATAATAGAATAAGACTTCTATGGGTAATCTTTTGCTTTATAAGGGCTTGTAAAACCCCAAAATCTGAATCTAAGAACTTAGTGTCCAAATTATACAGAGATTCTAAAATAAGGTTCAAATGGGTCTTCTTTGCTTGCGCCGGGAGATAAGCCCCCAATTTGTTAGAGAAATTGACCAAACCAACTTTATCTCCCTTTTTTAAAGCTACATTCGAAAAGGCCAGCGCACTATTAATGGCATAATCCAACAATTTAAGTTCGCCAAATGGCATTTTCATTACCCTGCTAGAATCGATTACGGAATAAATGGGCTGCATTTTCTCATCTTGATATTGATTGACCATAAGTTGCCCACGCTTGGCGGTCGTCTTCCAGTTAACCGTTCGAACGTCATCTCCAGCGACATATTCTTTAATTTGTTCAAATTCCATGGTATGCCCTATACGACGAATTTTCTTCAGTCCTATGTGAGATAGACGGTTGTCTATAGCCAGAAAATCATACTTTTTCATTTGAATGAACGACGGGTATACCTTTACCATTTGTTCTTTATTAAAGGTATACCGCTTTCGCACCAAACCGATAATGCTCGAAGCGTAGCAATTCAAATTTCCAAAAATATACTCACCCCGATCTACGGGTCGGACGGTGTATTGAAACGTATTTCTATCCTTTGCTTCAATTTTTATTTTTCTGAAAAAATCTCGCACTTGAAACTGCACGGGCAATTCATCTACGATACCCACTTCCAAAGGAAAAGAATAACTATTGTACAATTGAATGGCAACCACATTTTCGTCACTATTTGAAAATCGATCTGGCAAAAGACGTTCTCCCTTTAAGCCTTTAGAACGGTACAACATGGTAATCTCTAATAAAATAAAGACCAAAAGAGCCAAAACCATCACCCAAATTACCCCATATAGCGCCGGAATCCAATAAGAAATTAGAAACAAGAACGCAAATACGGCGAGCACGTAAAAGAAACGTGGAGTGAGATATAAGGATCTAATGAACTGTATCACTTAGCGCGGTATTTCAATGGATTTGGAAATAATATCAATAATGGTTTCGGGTGTCATCCCTTCCATTTCCCTTTCGGGAGATAGAATGATACGATGGCGGAGTACGGGTGCCATCGCCTTTTTTACATCGTCTGGAGTTACAAAATCCCTTTTGCTGATGGCAGCAATAGCTTTCGCGGCATTCATAATGGCTAGAGAAGCTCTTGGGGAACCGCCCAAATAGAGGTGTGGATGGTTTCTCGTTTTATCGACTACTTCAGCGATATAGCTAAAAATCTTGTCCTCAATAAGAATGTCCTGTACCTGGGCCCTGAACTTTTTAAGTTGCTCCGGAGAGAGCACGGGATCGATGGCTTCTTCCGGATCGGTAAGCTTACGTTGATGGTGTGTTTTTAAAATGGACACTTCGTCTTCAAGCTTCGGGTACCCCACTTTAA
This sequence comes from Bacteroidota bacterium, assembly GCA_039028295.1. Taxonomy (GTDB): domain Bacteria; phylum Bacteroidota; class Bacteroidia; order Flavobacteriales; family Flavobacteriaceae; genus Aureisphaera. The sequence continues at coordinate 94,700 of JBCCIJ010000010.1, read as the reverse complement.
TTTTGAATAGAAAACGATCTAATTGGGCTTCGGGTAGGGCATAGGTTCCTTCCTGTTCCACTGGGTTTTGGGTAGCCAATACGATAAATGGATATCCCATGTCATATTGCAGACCATCTATAGTTACTTGCCGTTCCTCCATGACCTCAAATAAGGCTGCTTGTGTTTTGGCAGGTGCCCGGTTTATTTCATCGATCAAAACTATATTTGAAAAAATGGGCCCTTTTTTGAATTCGAAATCGGATGACTTCATATTTAAAATGGATGTTCCCAGTACATCACTAGGCATCAGATCGGGCGTGAACTGAATTCGGCTGAATTCGGTTTTTAAGGTCTTAGCAAACAATTTGGCCGTTATGGTTTTGGCTATGCCCGGAACACCCTCAATAAGAATGTGCCCATTGGCCAATAGACCTACGATGAGCAATTCGATAAAGTCTTCCTGCCCAATAATTATTTTGGACAGCTCCTTTTTTATGTGGTCTACCGCTGTGCTTAATTCCTCCAGAGGAATCCTATTGGTAAAGTGTAATTCTTCATTTTGTGCTTCAGGATTTTCCATCGATATTAGATTTATATTCGGTAATTAATTTGTTCAGTTTTACTAATTCTTGTTCTCCGGTGGTTTGTTGATGCATCACTTTTTCGATAAAGGTGAACAATGCTCTTGTGGTTTCCATGTCGTTGCCACTTCGGGCGGCGAGCGCCTTTAAAAAACGGCTATCCAGGTTCTCGGTTGGCAGTCTCAATTGAGTTCGTATAAATTCTAGAAATAAAGCCACTTGTTTTTTGGCAATGGCATGATGATCTTTCTTGTCGAGATACATTCCGGAAATGGTTCTAGCATACTCATAGGACTTGTTCATGAGCGGTTTCACAATAGGAATGCTCCGTTGTTTGCGTTTTCCCTGGAAGATGATAAATAATACAGCTCCAATGAGAACAAAATAATAGGCCCACTTTAAATACCTATTATTGAATAAAATGTGTAATGGAGAAACATTAACAGGCTTCCCACTTTTGTAATAGGCGTCCAGATAAACCTGGGAGTTGTCATTTATATATGATAGCACATTTTCGATGTGCTCACTATTTTCGTTGATAAGTAGAAAGTAGTTGGTAAATATTTCAGGCCGATTATGAAAATAAAAGATTCCGTTTCCGTAGGGAACTTTTATAAAATTGATCAACGGTCTATTAATAGTTAGGGTGTCATTATAAGGTTGTGTAACACCAAGGGCAGTATGGGCAAGGGTGTCAATTTCCTCAAAATAAGGAATAGGGAGGTCTTTTTCAATGTGATAAGGTTGGTCAGCCTTTAGCTTTTCGTTGACCAGATTAAACATGGGCTCAGAAACGAAATCATCCAGTAAAAAGGCAGTGTTCATTTTAATATTCAGCGAATCGAGCAGATCAAAAGTGTGGTAGTGAGAAGAGATAAAAATGGAATTCCCTTTTTCAACCCAGGACGTAAGTTCCTCTAACTCGGTCGTGTCGAACTGAACTGCATCATTGACAAATAAATAAGTTCCGGTAACTGTGCTGTCCTGTAAAAATTGATAAGGAGGAATGTTTACCTCGGTCAGCTTTTCTGAAAAACTCTCTTTCATTAATTGCGAAAAAACGAAAGTACCGTAGGGAATCTTGTCTTTTTGAAAATAACTGGGAAACCAATTGACCTGTTCCGGTTTAGAAGCTTCTGCATAGACCAAAACGGCCACAGTAAGCAGCAATCCAAAGAAGAATATTTTTTGAACCTTAGTCAACTGAATTTGGAATTTGATGTTCTAAATGATCGAATGTTTCCTGAGCCACCGAGAAGTCGGTTGCGGTTACTTCAAAGTTACCATACCATATATAATCGTATAAACCGGTCACTTTTTGAAATTGACGATTTATTTTTTCGGGTGCAATTTCAGCAATATAGTCGTTATTGGTTTTATCGAACATATATTCAATTATTTCGGCTTCGGATAGTTTTTTCAGAATTAAAAGATAGTAATAGCGAACCGCCAATCGATAATCCTGCTGCTCTAATGCTTTCGCAATTAGCTTTTTAATGTCCTTTGTTCTTACAATTTCTTCCTCTTCCGTAAAGAAAATACCTGGAGCCTCTTTTCCTTTGAGCAACCTTGCTCCCGGATTGAGTTTGTAAAAGAGCCAAATAATGAAAGCGATAAGTGCGGCAATAATTAGATAGGGTAGTACGCCAACAAAGAATGACCAAAAACCGCTTCCTTCATAGTCACCCAACAGCCAATTCCAGAAGCTATGCCATACTTTGGAGAGCCATCGCTTAAACTGGGCCCAAAGTCCGTTTTGGTCCTTTTGTTCGGTATAGTCGAACGAATCATCATTTTTAAATTGATCGATACTTTCCTCTGAAAAGGAAATGGGAGAGACCTCACTATTTGTATCGTATTGAACCACATTCTCAGAAGAACCCTCAACCTGATCTTGCCCGATAATTTCAGCAAAACAAAAGGTAAAAAAAAGAAGTAGGACAAAACTGCGCATGCTATTCTTCGCGGTTTCCGATAGATTCTATAGTTTCCATGGTACCGGTAAAATTTTTCTTTTCATTTAAATTGAAATATACAAATACGGTAGTGATAACGATAAGTATTTGCATAAGGTATTGAACAATAAGTCCAAGGGCGGTTAAAATAATGTAACCCCAATCGATCATCATGGAAGGATCACCACTCAATTGCTCAGCCATTGTAAAGTCTTTGGCAAATAGGTAAACATATTGCGGAACTTGAACAATAATAATAACAATGTAATAGATGATAAACATCACCAATAAGGTAGCAAAGGTAATCCACCACTCTCCTTTAATGAGGTCGAAACTATAGCTAATAGAGTCGGAAACGGATCGTTTTTCGAAAATATGGATAGCATAGGTTGTTGCCAGTACCGTAGCCAGATAAACTCCGGGTGCAATGCAAAATACAAATCCAACTCCAGACATGAGACCTACTAAAATACTTAGACCAATCAGACTCCAGAAATTTCTTTTGATTCCTTCAGCAACCTCCTCCTTTACCACAACTCCATTATGTTTTATATAGGATTTTATATAATGAAGAATGGTTCCGTACAAGAGTGAATAAAAGGCGACTGCAGCAATAAGCATAATCAAACCGGAAAGAGCCATTCCTAAGAGGGCGAGATCCGAATTGGTTCTGAAATCGGCAATGTCACCCACAGAGCGCGCATAAAAGACATAGGCAACTACCATAATTAGCAAAGCCAGTCCAGCTGTTTTAAAGATAAGCCCAAATAGAGGTTTAAATTCATTTCGAATAAACTTAAATGTATCATTTAGGATATCTCCCAGCTCTCTACGTTTTAAAAAATTAATTGGTTCCTTCATATTTTCTTTTAAGTTGAATGGGATAGATGACGTAATAAAAAATGATCAATGCCAGTGAGCCTCCTATAATAAGGATAGCCAACCAGTCTGGCATTTCTGTGTGACGCGTAACAAAACCTTCTAAAAATCCTGCAATGATAAAAAACGGAATGGTACTCAATAAAATTTTTAGTCCATCCTTGGCGCCACGAACAAAGGACTGTAGTCTGGTATAGGTTCCGGGAAATAATAGACTATTGCCCAAAACCAGGCCAGCGCAGCCCGCAATAATAATGACCGAGATCTCAATGGTTCCATGAATCCAAATGGTTCTGGCTGATTCCCATAAAAGTCCTTGTTCGTAGAAAAAATATTGAAAGGACCCAAGCATAATTGCGTTACGCATAATGATATAAATGGTGCCAAGGCTAAAGAACATTCCAAAAGCGAATGCCAAAAGCGCCACCCGAATATTGTTAATGGTAATCCCTAAAAACATGTTTAACTCCTCCATCTCCTTATAAACGGCCATGGGATCCTGATTTTCGATATTCTCAAGCGTCATATTTACGTACCCATCGCCTAAAATGAGTCGCACAAAATTAGCATCGGTTGCTGCCGAATAAGCACCAACAATGGAGAACAAAAGGAAGGTGATAAACACCATGAGCAGTTGTTTGTGATACTTAGAGAAAAAAAGCGGGAATTCTTTGGTATAGAAGGTGACAAAACGCGAACGCGATTCTCGTTTCGTCTTATAAATTTTCTGATGCGCCAAAACCGAAAGACCGTTCAAGTAAGTGAGGGTATGGCTTCCCGGATAAAAGGTTTGAGAATAGCTTAAGTGATCGGTGACTTCCAAATATAGGCTGCTAAGCTCATCGGGATCCATTTGAATATTATTCCTCAGAACATTTTCAAATTTTAACCATTTATCTTTATTTTGTCTGGCAAAAGCCGCCTCGCGCATTGTTTAGCTGTTGTTTGCACCAAAGTAACATATTTAATGGATAATTTTCAAATTGAGACCGCCCAAAATGTCAACATTGTTCAAAATGTTGCAGGTGTAGGCGACCGAATATTGGCTTATGTTATTGACAGCTTGATTTTGGTGTTTTATGTTATTTTGGCTTCTATCCTTTTTGCTGCTGCCAATTTGGATACCGATTCGTATTTTCTTTTGATCATGACCATCGGTCTTCCTCTGTTTCTCTATCATTTATTGTGGGAAATGTTTTGGAACGGTCGCTCTCCCGGGAAGGCGGTAATGAAACTTAGAGTGGTTAAGATAGATGGGTCAAAACCTGCATTTTCAAATTATCTGTTGCGGTGGCTTTTACGAATCATCGACCTGTCTTTAACCAGTGGAGCGGTTGCGCTTGTTACTATTTTGTTTAACGGTCGAGGACAGCGATTGGGTGATATTGCTGCCACTACTACGGTGATTTCAGAAAAGAAAACCATTGATTTGTCTCGAACGTTGTTGATTGATATCCCTGAAGGATATGTTCCTAGCTATCCGCAAGTGACCGTCTTCAGCGATCGCGAGATGCAGACCATAAAAAGCGTTTTTATTGAAGCCAAGCGCATGGGTAATCATAACGTAATTTTAAAATTGGCAAAACGGGTCACTTCGGTTATGGATGCCACCACCGAGGAAACCCCGATCAAATTTTTAGACACGGTTATCATGGACTATAATTATTATACCCAACAAATGTGAGCCTACTTTTAATTATTGATATTTTAGGAACCATTGCTTTCGCTGTTTCAGGAGGATTGACCGCTATGAAAAAGCGTCTGGATCTATTCGGGATTTTCATAATCGCTTTCGTTACGGCCGTAGGTGGAGGTACTTTGAGAGACATTCTCATTGATGCCCCGGTAGCCTGGATGAATGACCTCACCTTTTTCTATGTGATCGTCATTGCCACGATTCTTGCACTTATCTTCCGCAGAAAATTAAGCTATGTCCGTCGTTCTCTATTTTTGTTCGATACAATTGGAATTGCCTTGTATACGATCGTAGGGGTTGAAAAAGGTATTGCAGCTGGATTTTCTCCGGTAATTTGTGTTGCTCTTGGGACGATGTCTGCCTGTTTTGGTGGTGTTATTCGTGATATTTTGTGCAATGAGATTCCGGTGATCTTTCGAAAGAATATATATGCAACAGCCTGTATAATGGGTGGTTTTGCCTATTTTTTATTAATAGAGACTACTTTAACCTCAGATTTTGTCGTACTCATTTCTGGCGCGATCGTTATTGGTATTAGATTATTAGCAGTCATCTTTAATCTCTCCTTACCCAGTATCTATAAGAAGCACGAGTAGTTATCCGGCCAAAAATTAATGCAATACTTCAGCAGAAAGGTACACGTTTTGCTTAGGCCACTCTCCTTCGTCTGCAGGTAGATTGGCAATTTTCTCAACAATATTCATGCCTTTGGTCACTTTTCCGAAGATGGTGTAATCTCCATTCAAATGATTGGCTTGTCTGGGTTCGCCTATGAAGATGTAAAACTCGAAGGGTTCCGATTTCTTATCCGGGTTTTTACGATATTCTTTCGCTCCGCACAGACTACCGTAGCGATGCACGCTTTTTGAAGTTATTTCGGCGGGCAATCGATAATCTTTACCCAGTTGTGCGCGCTTCTTTGGCGTAGAGGGAAGATCACTGTTTCCGCCTTGAATAATAAAACCGGGCGCAATACGATGGAAAAAGGTATTTTCAAAATAGCGTTGCTTTATGAGATAAATGAAATTCGCCCTATGGAGTGGTGTGTCTTCGAAGAGTTGCATTTCGATAGCCCCATGCTGGGTAGTAATACGCACCTTAGTTTCGGGGTTATCCTTTCCGTATTGGGTGAGAAACTCAACAACATTTTCGTCGGTAATCTTTGGGTAAGCGCTCTCAATTTCTTTTTTGTTTTCTTCGGAAACGTCCTTTGCGACTGCCGAATCTTTCTTCACTTCTTTAGTGGTTTCTGCTTTTTCTTCGGAAGTCTTTTTTTTATCTTCACATCCGCACAAGGCGCAACAAAAAATAAAGGACACTAGGATCAATATTCTCATTAATGCAATTTTCAGAGTTTTCAACACGAATTGTAAAAGTAAAAAAAATGGAGCTTCCCGGAGAGGGCTTTCATCTTAAAATGGCTCCCATTGAACGACTTCTTGAATTAAAGAAGCAAGCAAGAGAAATGAAATCGGCAAAGCAAGCTGCGGTGCTGTGCTTATTTTATCCTTCTTCGGAAGGCGAGACTCGCTTCGTATTAATTTTGAGAAAGACGTATAAAGGAGTGCATTCGGCGCAAATTGGTTTCCCCGGTGGCAAAGTAGAACCGCAAGATACCTCTATGGAAATGACCGCCTTACGCGAGACACAGGAGGAAGTAGGAGTCCCGGCACAAGATGTTTCAGTGTTAAAAAAATTGACCGAAATATATATTCCGCCCAGTAACTTTTTTGTGCAACCTTTCATGGGTATTGCCAAAAACACGCCGGAATTTGTTCCACAGGATAGTGAAGTAGAGGCCCTGGTAGAGGTTCCTTTGCGCGAATTTTTGAATGACGATATATTGGTAGATAAATTATTAAAAACCAGTTACGCCGAAGAAATAAAAGTTCCCTCTTTCCAATTGCAAGGCCATGTTGTTTGGGGCGCCACGGCTATGATGCTCAATGAGGTTCGAGAAATTCTTTTCAAAGCGCTGTAATCCATAGCACGTTTATCATCATATCATGTCTATTATTGAAATTTAGGTATTTATACCTATTTTGATTGTTTCCATTTGAAGCTACCTTGTATGTTGCTATTTGGTATAATTGGATGGAAACAATGGTAGAAAATAAAAGAGTAGTTGCCCCTGGGCACAAACCTCCTATTTCTCGAAGCAAACAACTCCATTCTTTTAACGACCAGCGGCCGGAGACTTTACAACTACAGGCACAGCAACAAATGATGAACGAATCCTCAAGCGATTCCTCCACCTCCTATTTAAATGATGATGGTTTTTTCAAGGACCATAGACCCATTTCTTCCGTCATGAAAAATTCATTTTCTTTTAAAGATAATCGAGCTGAGGCGGTTCAATTTGCATCGATGCAAAAAATGGCCAACGACTTTAGCTTATCAAAGAACGTGCTGCAAAGAAAAGAGAATAATACGGGCTTGCCCGATACCTTAAAGAGTGGAATCGAGTCCCTCTCGGGTTATGCTATGGATGACGTAAGGGTGCATTACAATTCGGACAAGCCTGCTCAGCTTAACGCATATGCTTATGCACAAGGCTCTGAAATTCATATGGCTCCAGGACAGGAGAAACACCTTCCTCATGAAGCCTGGCATGTGGTCCAACAAAAACAGGGCCGTGTACAACCCACTGCGCAACTGAAATCCGGAGTTTCGATAAATGCCGATATCCATTTGGAAAAGGAAGCAGATACCATGGGAGAGAAGGCCATTCAATGTAAGCAAGAAGAAGGTAAAGAATCTTTGTCATTAGAGCATCGCACCTCACCTGAAAACAAATTACCCATACAAAGAAAAATAATGATTGACGGAGCGTCTTTTCCGGTTGGAGATGATGAAAGAGCTGTAAGCCTGTCAAACCGTGAATTTCGAAAAAACCTAATGCTGCAACTTAAGAACAATGACTTCAAAGAGTTGGGTACAAAAGCTATGTGGCGTCATGTTAATAATATGTTGGACGACGAGATAGTTGATGAAGGACGAGTGTTTGCAGATTGGGAAACATTCATTAACGGTCTTTGGGATCAAGGTCTTTTGACGAGAAAATTGACTGGAAGTTCCATGGGACCTAAGAATATGGGGGGACGTCCTCAATTCACTCCCGACGTAACCAATGAGCTTGAACTGGGAGCGGGGCAACATAGAAGACATATTATCGCTTCGAGCACGCTCGGAAAGGGTATCGAAATGGCCTATGAGCAATTAAAGGAATTGGATGAAGTGGACGTATTAGCAATTTTAAACAACTGGCTCCAGGGCATTGGTGGAGTTCCGCAGACTTCTGAATACAAAGCTTTGCGAGAAATATGGAAAATGGTTCACAACCATATGGGAAATTTATGGGTAGGTGATGGAATGTGGAATAGCGCCATTGGTTTTATTCGAACTCCGCTAACCGCATTGCTAGGGAAAATAAAGGGAGCGCGTGTGATTGAGACTGCAGTATTAATGGAACAAGTTGCCAGGATAAAACCTACTTTTAAAATGTTGGAGTCCGCCTGGTTGGAAATTAGTAAGACCCTGCAGGAAGCCATTTATATGGCCAACCCTGTACATACGGAAACTAGTTTTTTAGCAGCATTTATACATTGGAAGGAGGAAGTTTTGTTAATCGATGAGACTTTAGAAAACCCACTAAACGATATGCACACTGAAATGGTAAGAAGTTGTTTTCAAGAATTAGGGGTTACAAATCTGAAATTGAAACTCCGATTACCCGGATTTATTGCTGAATTCCCTCAATTGGAAGAATATACCACTATTATCATAAAATGGCTGGACCAAATGGCCTATAGTAATAAATATATTGAAGAAGAAACCGCAAACACCTTAATTATGGATTGGATCGCTAATTGTGATTTAGATTTCCCTTTTGGTGAAGTTGTGGGAGAACGGGAAGCTTATTTTATGCAACTAAAACAGATTTATGAAGCCGTAATCGTTCCTGGACCTGAACTGTTCGCAGCTGATGGGGCTCTCACGGCCTTTATGCTTCTTAGCTATGGTGCAGAGTAAAACCACTTTATGAACTAGCGATGAAACCATTTTAAAGATTTTAAGATGGCTACAAACGATTTCACAAAAAGGATCAAACCATAAAGCGCCACTCCGTGATGTACTTTTAGTCCCGTTTCCTTCGAATGATAATCTTCCATGGCTTCAGTGATACCGCTATATAGAAACATTATGGCCAACAAAATATTAGTGACAGGATGTGCTAGAATGTGTTCGGCAAGACGAAAAATACGTTTCATAAAGCATTTAGGGTATCATTACTGTGGTTTGTCCGGGATTAGAGATCGTGATAACGCCACCCCACATGCAGTTCAAGGTGCACGAGTTATTCAAAGCGGGCATATTTGCTATCATCACTGTGGCACTTCCGGGCGCCCAGGGAGCAACAGTTACGGGTATACAGGGCATTGGAGTAAGTACGCCCAATGCGGCTGTGGTAGCCGCTGCTACCGTTGGGTTCGCCAAGGACGAGCACATGGCAAACGGCATGATGTTTACCATAGGAATATTGTCCATAATATTGGCATCGGGCATATAGCCCGTTGTGGTCTTGTTGGTGGGTAAAACGACTAAGGAGGACGGGGCCGCTCCAAAGGAACAGGACATCATAGCTCCCATACATACTTGCTGTGGCATAATTATATAGTTTTATTAGATTTACCGTATTCTCTTCGAATACCTTTCAATATATCTTTTAATTCAATAGTTCTCTGGTTATTAGTTGCTGAGTTCGTGGTGTTTCGCTTTCTTCTGGCGGCTGCCAAAGCACAGTACCTCAAGATATTGATCATTTCACCTCCCGTAAGTTCATATTTTTCGGCTAATTCATCCAAATCGATGCCATTGAGATGGAAAGAATCATTAAATAATTTTTCCCATAGCTGTCTTCTCTCTTTTTTACTGGGTTTTGGGAAAAAGACCATGCTTTGAAATCGTCTTGAAAAGGCTTCGTCAATATTGGTTTGGATATTGGTCGCCAAAATAACTAAACCGCCAAAATCTTCTATACGCTGTAATAAATAAGCGACCTCTTGATTGGCATATCGGTCGTTGGAACTTTTAGTTTGTGTTCTTTTTCCGAATAAGGCATCGGCTTCGTCAAAAAATAGGATCCATTTCTTGTTTTCAGCTTCATCAAACAATTTTCCAAGGTTTTTTTCGGTTTCTCCAATGTATTTGGACACCACTAAGGAGAGGTCAACTCTAAAGACGGGTTGTTTGATTTCCTTACCTATTAGGGTAGCCGACAAGGTTTTTCCCGTTCCGGGAGGGCCATAAAACAGAACCCGATACCCTTTTTTTAAGTTTTTTTCCAGCTTCCAATCTTTCAAAATGAGCTCACTGTGAACGAGCCAATCTCTAATCTCCATTAGGTCCGCATTCACGTGCTGATCCACAATGAGATCTTCCCATTCCATATCGGTAGTGATTTCTTTTGCGGGGAATTTGGCGCTGTATTGAGGTAATTTCATTTCACCTACGGTAAACAGTCCTAAATATTCATTGGTAACTATTAATTTTTGATGAAGATCGAAATCCTGATCACTATCATAGGCGAGAATACCCTTGGTAAATAACACATTGTTCCTATTGAAGAAACGCATAAACTCCAGTCGTTCTTCCAGTTTTTGGGCCGTGAGAATAAAACTAGCCGTTTCAAGGCTTGGAGTGAAGCCCAATTTGGAAGAGTCCTTTATGCCTCCAAATTCTGAAAATTCACTATTCAGGTTTTGATTTTTTATCAGAAAAACGTCTAAGGACTGTGGTTTAATAAAGGGGAGTAGGGCTAAAATAAGAACCAAGCGTTCTTCGAAGCCCAGTTCATTTTCTTTTATAAGTGTAGCATATTTGGAATCGTCATTGTCGAGTACGGGAGGATCGAGTTCCTTCACCGATTTGAAATCGCTCTCGTTTTTAAAATACAATGACAAAGCAGTGGTTACTACGCTTTCAAACCAAACTATTTCGCCTTGTAATGTCTGTGCTATTTTGGTTACGTCTTCCATTCTACTTCCAGTATTTTTTGCATCCAACTTAATTTGATTTTTGAAATGTTCCACGGTATTTGGTTCAACAACATGTCGAAAGGCTTCTGTTCTACCTTTAGGAAAAATTGGCCTTCTTCTTCGATCAGTCGGCCTTCTCTTTGTAAAAATGATTGTCTCAGCCCTTCAATAGAAGTTTCCTTTAATGGAGACCACTGTTGGGTAACTGCCTGTAAAAGACTATCGACAGTCTCTTTTTCGGTAGTCTCTAGTTCTTCCACTTTGTTCAAAGGAGCGGTAAGATCCAATCCACACAAGATCTTATTAATGACCAACTCTGGCTCTTCTCGACTGGTTTTACCCGTGGCTGCATAGGCCAGAAGCTGAATCGCTTTATATTTAGCAAGCTCATCCTTAAAACCCGAGGTTTCCATCAATCCACATTTCTGAAATAATACATGTAAGAATGGAGCAATAATGATCAACCCGGCATTGCTTATAAAGATAGGGTCTAAAAACTCTCTGGGGGCTTCTTCGCCTAATTTTCTGTAGGGTGCTTCTTCCTTTTTTTCCTGTATGGCAATTTGATTTTGTTGAGGGATTTCATTGGCAAACTCCTCCAACTGAGTGCTAAAACGAATATCCTCCCCATGTTTCAGTTCATTTTCTATATGTTGTTTTTCGTTGATGGTAAACCGAATACTCTGGTTTTTCGTTTTCCCGATTACCTGAGTTATACTATGGAAAAGCAAATACCCCCAGTCTTTCATACGCCAAGACACCAGATTATCGGAAGTAAGTTTAGACACCAAAAATTCCAATAGAAGTCGGCGTATCGCCTTATATTCTCGTGTGGAGAGGTAAGGTTTATGTTCTTTGAGATGAAGTAGGGTTTGTTCGTAAAATTCACGCTGATTGGCACTAACCTTTTGATAAACCAACTTCTCAAGGTACTTTAATTTCGCGGCCTTTGGTTGAGCCCCTTTATGAGTACTAGACTCAACCAACACGTTAAAGTCCTTTTTTACCGCTTCAATTAATGGCGGAGATAATTCTTGAGTGAGATCGTTCAATTGCACAATAAATTTCTGATCCTCATTAAGTGTTGCTTCATTTTTTGGAACTGATTTTTCTTTTATTCTGAAAATGATTTCACTGTTCTTAGATTTTCCTATAGCCCGATTAAGACTATTTAAAACCAACATGCTCCATTCCTTCATATTCCAGGAGCGGACGTTTCCATGTAGTAGTTTTAGCAGTAAAAACTCGAGAAACACTTTGCGAGAGGCCTTCATTTCCTGAGATGAAATATAGGGTTCCATGCGGTCTAAATGAGCCATGGACAATTTAAAGAACGCGTGTTGGCGTAAAGTGGTTTCCTGTAAAATAAAATCGCTGAAATCACTGGTAGTATGACCACGAATGACATCGGAACGGAAATTTTTATGCGCTAGTAGTTGATTGAAAGTGTCCCTAGTTTCCTTGAAAATTCGAGCCGATGTTTCGTTGGTTAGCTCGTTCAAATGAACCGCAAATTTTTGAGTATCCGCTAGTTCTTCTTTATTTTCGATCTGTAATTTTTCTGTTATTCTGAAGATGATGTTTTTATTTTTTGATTTGCCGATAACCTGATTTACGACCTCAAATAGCAAACGAATCCAACGCTTGAATCCCCATGAGTTTAACCCATTTATGCTAAGCTGTAACAAAATAAGTTCCTCGAAAGTTTCCTTTACTTTTCGATATTCGTTCACTGAAATATACGACTTGTAATGGTCTAAATAAGCGATGGATTGTTGATGGAAATCTCGTTGCGTCGGGCTCATCTTTTGTTGTATGAGTTCCTTGAGATCCTGAGATGATAGCTCTTTTATTAAACTACTTCGGAAAGCGGTTTCATTTAACAACGCATCGAATTTATCGGGTTGCGCCAGAACAACTTTGTGCAAATAGCTAAGAACAGCTTTTGTTGAATTTAAAGACGCCGGAGTAGGATGAACGGGGCTTAAAAAGGCTTTTAGATGGGTTGCCTTTTTGTCTTTATGCCTTGGTCGTGGTTGACCCTTCCTGAGTTGTTCTAACCAATTTTGAACGTTCTTTTTTAAAGATCCACCGGAAAGCACGTTTAAAACGTCTTGCAACATATGTTCAAAGGCTTCTGAAACGCTGTCGAACCTAGTGATTCCCAAATTTTCTGACCAAGTTTGTAAAAATGGAAATAGACTTTGGAATTGTTTCGCGCGAGAAGTGTTCAATAAGTGGGTTAAAATAGACCCTTTTAATTCTAAATATTGAGTGGAACTGATAATTCCGGTGGGGACGAATTTTTTGTTCAGAAGTTGAAATATTTTACCAAGCAGAACGCCAATCTCTTTAGCCTTTGAAGCATCAAGCTCCAGAAGGACCGCTTGCATGTTCTCATCATTCAGTAAGCGGGTATAAGAAACTTCATTCGCTCTGCTCTTTAAGAGTTTGATTAATGCGATCCGGTCTTTGGGAATGGACCACAGTCTTTTGAAATCTTCGTTGAATGTATTCCAATAATCTTTATCCTCAATCCACCAGGGTAAGACCCCTTTCTCTAGAATAAACAGCACAATCTTTTTGCGACTTGAGGTACGATCGTTCTCGGCTAAGGAATTAATTTCGGCCAATAATTGGGCATGTTTTCCATTAACTTTTCCTTCTTTAGTGTGTAGCGTTTCTCTTTTTTCGATGAAATACTGCAATCTCGGAGCAGCTTTATTTTCTCGTAAGCTCTTCATTATGTACTGGAGTAGTGCGTTTCTGGATAAACGTGTCGAACGCATCCAAAGAGGTATTTTGTCTTCCAACCAAACGTCCCAAAATTCAGGTTTGTTGATTTTTGCGTATTGTTCAATTTCATGTGTAATTCCTTCTAGAACAAGTTTTCCCATGTTTTGATAAAAGGTCATTAGAAATTGGTCAATGATCTTTTCATAGGTTGGAGATAACCCAACTTTTGTCTCGAATAAAAACTGTACAAAGTCATCTTCGTTCTCATTCGAAATATTCAAGATATTACGCAACAAATGATGAAGGAGCTTTTTCTCTTGATAATTCTGGGTACTTGGCAATTTCAAAATGAGCTCACCTTTTTCCAAAAATACCTTTTGCATGAATTTTTTGGAATGAACAGATTGTTCGTTGGAGTTGTTGTCTAGCACATCCAAAAACTCTCGTGCCGCCACGATGCTAGGAATTTGACTTACCTCTACGATCATATTAAGCACCGAAGGGGTTACCATCGAGAGCACTCGTCTTTTTTTAGAGTGATCGACTAGCCATTGATCCAAACGGGATACCATCATGGGATCGCCGGACTTCAAAATTTTCATGAATTGCTCATTGAAGTCTTGTCTTGAGGTTATTTGAGATTGGGAACTAAAAACACCAGAGTTGATATAACTGCTGAAGGCTTCCAACCAGTCATTAATCGTTTCTTTCTTGCTTACGGGAGCTCTTTTTGACAAGGCCTTAGGAGGTTGTTCCTTTGTCAACTGAACAATAATTTTTTTAAAATCACCTGTTCGTTGGGTGAGTTTTTGATCTGTTTCAAGAACCTTTGACAGAATGTTCAGCAGGGCTTCATAGCGAATATTGTACTTTTCCCCCATCTTTTTCAATAGATACTGAAGAAAACTTTTTTTATCATAGAAACTCCTGCTTTCAGCAAAAATATAAGCCAAAATGATTTCCCAAACTACGGTTTTTAGTGCCCCACCTGAAGTTTCGACCAATCGATGTTTTTGTTGGTAATCTGCAATGCTATCTTTATATGAAATCATGTAGTGACTTTCTTTCTCGGCCACTAGTGTTACTATAGATTCGAGGATAGTTTCTTGAAACTGAAATGTCATTCTTTTTCGAACCTTTTCTTGTTTCCCTAACGTTTTAAGCAGTGCCTTCAGGTCTTCTGGATTCGTTTTTAACAGACTTTCAAATAATTTGTCAGGAGTTTGGCTTTCATTCGAATTCCACTTCACATGCCCATTCTGCAGAAAAAACTCTAGATCTTCTAGTTTGCCATCTTTGGTGGGAATCCTGTTGCCTTCTCGCATGCGCCCATTCTCGAGTATGGTATTGCTCAGGTATCTGGTGAGTTCTTCCTCTATTCGGTAAACCAATTCATTTTCATAATTGGATTTTTTAATGGAGCCTAGATCCAGTTGAATGGTACTAAACCTATAAATAGCTTCCTTATCATCAAATTTATTAAGGATGTCGTCAAGAAGTTGGTTGATACGTGATTCTTGTAATCCGCTAATGGCGGATTGAATACGATATGCTTCGCCCTGATCTTTGAGACCAATCTCAAATTCTTGTGCTTTTATGATATGTAATGAAGGTTCCATTATATAGGTGCGCTTTAATGAAGCTCTTTGATTTTTTCAACTAATTTGAAGGCAATTGACATTCTTTTTTCTTCAGTGGTCTGGCCCGAAATAGATTTGAGCCATTTAAAGTAGGTGTTTTCAAAAGCAGTTAATTTCTTTAAACCTAGCCAGTGAGTTCTGTATTGAATATGTATGGGAGCATGTTCGTACAAAATATTGGCAAATTGTTTTTGGAAACTTTTTTGTTGAAATCGTATGGGCCAAGAAGGTAATATAAAGCTCATGCGAAACGAAAAGAATGCTTCGTCCACTTTCTGCGTTTCTTCTTTATCGTAGTAGGCATAGTACTTCAGCTTCTCTATTTTGAAACGAGCCCGTTTTTTACCCAGGTCCTCAAGGATGGTAATTTGCTCTTTTACTTTTTCTAGCGTTGTAAACCTATCTATAGAAATAGCCAAGGAGTTTTCTTCAGTACCGTAAATCTCAATGCCAAAATCATTTTGTTCACCTACCATTTTAAACTTCCATTCTTGTTCTTTTTGCGATAGTAAAGCGTCTACAAAAAGGTTGCGGTTGTGGTTATCTCGTAGTTGAGTTTGTCTAAATTCAATGGTCTGGGCCTTGGAAAGTTCCAGTGTAAATGAAAATCCAAAATGAGATCCAAGCACTGGAGGAGCTAATAACAGATGCTCAATAAGGTGAATTCCTTCACTTTTATCGTTCATTTTTTTTAAGAAATTTTGAGCGTGTTCTTTTGCTTCTTCAACATGCTCTTCGTCCAACTCAGACATTAACTGAATGTCATTTTTAGGATCTTGATCTTTCTTTAAGATGATATTATAGGTCTTGCCTTTTTTCTCAACGATATAATTAGATTCAACCACTCCAAGGGCGAGGATGTCTTCTACTCTAACTTCGCTTATTCCTGTTAATTGAACGCGGTCTTTTATACCCTTAATAAGCCCCTCAACTACCAGTCTTTTGATCCCTTCGAGGGATTCTATCGTTACTTCCAGTATGAGCTCAGGAGTAATTTTAGAATGCGTCACCAGATCGGATAAATTTCTTGTTTCCGGATGTTGAATGGCCAATAGGATACAAATTTTTTCGACGATACTGGCTGTTGTGTCATTTACGGAGGCCTTTGCATCGCTGGGGACTGTATAATTAAATGACTTTGCTCTGTTGTAGCTAAGACGGTTATAATTGGCGACTAATTTCCGTTTCCAAAATAGTAGCTTTTTATCAAAATCCTCATCCGTAAAATGTTTTCCGAAGCAACTGGTATTAATTTTCTGAAGCACATAAGTTGGGAATTGCTCTGCATATCGAGCCAGCAGATTATCGGCTACTTCATTCAATCTTCGGATGCCGTTGGTATCGAATTCTCTATTCAATTTTTTTAAGGCCCAGGACCATTGGTCCAAAGGTTTTATTTTGTCTTTTTTTGGATCAACTTTAATGAGCTTTTTTAGATCCTCCATATCCTCTAATTCCTGATAAAAATAGGTTTGAACCGCACTGCTATTTACATCATATATAGTGTACAAATGAGTGAGTTGAGCTAAAAAATTTGCCATGAGTTGATCGAAGGGCAGCAGGTAGGCTTTTAATTGTTTGGCCTGAGCCTTGCGTTTTTTTGAAACATTATTAGGCAATCCAAACTTCCCAATTCCATAAATGGCGGGAAACTGTTCCCGAATAGAATAGTAAGATGAAATACCTAACGATTGACCGCTAGGTATGCCGGCGAAATTAGCAGACTCTGACACCGTTTTGAAAGTACCATAGTATTCTGCCTCAATACTGACGTATCTTTTTTTAATTTCTCGAACATTTGGTTTCAGTTTTATATCTGCCGTTTTAAAACTGAGCTTTGCATTGGACTTTGGAATATTCAACCTTGGAGATTTCTCCTCGGGAACGGTTATCTCATATTCAAAAGGAGTGGTAGTTTCATCGTCTTCTTTTATTTCGAATTTATCTATGCTCACCACACCGGGGATCTTAGAAATAATTTTAGTTATTTCAGACGTAAAAATTCTGTTCTTTATGGGTTGGAGTTCCTCGTCTTTCATGAAACCATTAATCAGAGTAGGTCCCGAATAAATAGAATTAAAATCCTCTTCCGCCTCCTCTTGCAGTTCCCATAGGGATTGGAATCGAGCTTCATGAGTTAAAAAATCGTTGATGTTGTAGTAAACATGAGCAAAGACATCTTCACCGTCTACGGTGGTATCCAGCGTTAATTCTAACTTGAGGTCCAGGAAAAAAGGTTGAAGGATGGTAACCTGATAGATATCTTCGCATAGATTGCGTTGTGCATGAAATAGTTTTTTTACTTTGTTGATAACGCGTCTTTCTTCAATGGAGCGAATGGCCATATCCTCATGATAGTCATACATTTCAACAAATATGTGGTATAACCCTCTAATGTTCATTTTTTTATAACCATTCTTGCCTTGGGTTTGATCTGGATTGTACGTTTTTATCCAAACATTTTTAACGTTATTGACACCATCCACAAACATCTTCCTGTAATCTTCTTTAATTACAGGGTTTGTAGTTAAAATTTCTGAAGCTACAAAAAACCCGTTGTCACCAGATTTTAAGGGGGTGGCCTTAAGTTGAGAGCGTTTTTTGGCGACTTCAAAAGAGTCCTTAAACTTAATCTCGGAGGCTTTGTTTTTAGATTCGGTAAGAATATCTACGATAGGTAGATCTACTTTATAGGAAAGGTTGGTAAGGGTGTAGGCGATGTTCTCGAAAATAGTAACTCCGGGATCGTGTTCGTTATAATCGGTCCAATTGGCACCGGAGAGATTTTGAAGAAGTTCGATGCCTTCCAAATAGAGCTCCTGGTACTCACCAGAGCCTTTCTCTTTTCTATCGATATATCCTTTTTTAAGTGTTTCAGACATAACTATTGATTTGTTTCTTGTGGCTCGAACAACGCTTTAACGTCGTTGCCCCAAAGCTGAGTGATGTGGTATTTTATTTCAATATTATCTCCGTAGTGAGACCTTGTTTTAAGCTCAAGTCTAAAATCGTTTTGACTGCCCTTCCAACGAATGGCCAGACGATTCCACCAAAACCAATCATACCAGGCCTGTGTTCTGCGAATCCTATTCTTAAATTGCCCGAAGGTGCTTAGCGCCGTCGCATGTAGGAGTGCGTGTTTACCAGCCTTATTTTTGCTCACCTGTGCTACGACTTCAAAGCCATTTACTCCGTCCAATTTCTCTAAGATCGCGTGCCATTTTCCATCGGCTGGAATGGTCCCTAATTTATAGGTGCCCACTTTGCTTTTGGCTCCAAACACTCCGTCAACTTCAAAGTCGGTTTGTGGCTCATTGGTGTGAACGCCAACTTTTCCATTTTTATTAAAGAACATTCTGGTTTGGCTAGGTTCGTCTTCTACACCGGAAGGTTGAACGATGCCCAATCCTGCACCTTCTCCTTGTATCAATTCCATGCTCCAATTGGGATGTTCGGCTCCAATTTTATCGAAAAAACTTAGGGTTCTATTAGAGTTCTCACCTTCAGGGGCCAGAATTAATCCGTCATCGAGGTTTTTAGAAATCCCATCATCGGCCTTATTTATCATAGAGTCAATAAGGCTTCCAAAGTTTTCTTCAGAAGGACGTGTACCATTTTTGAAATAGTTTTTCAGCGTCTCTCTATTGTCTAGTTTTATTTTTTTGCTCATGATTTCTAAGCTTTATTCTTACTATCTAAAAAGTCTAATTGGATGGCTTCGCTTCTTTTATTTTTTATTTGTTCATTTAGCGCTATCATTCTTGATCGTGCCCATCGTCATCATGGCGATGCTCTTTTCCAATAATAAAATCCATTCCCACTCCAATGGTTCCAATACCTACTTCCAAATCGGCCAAAACTTTAAGCTCCTTCACGTCTTCTTGGAGTATGATCCTGTGTTCCTTGGCAGGTGCCAAAATGGACCAGGGAGTTTGTGCGTTTATGATCTTTTCGTTCCCATTTTCATTTTCATTCTCATATTCATTTTCGTGAACGTCCAGGAGAAAATCGTTCATACCTTTTATAATGATGTGTTCTATATTTAGTTTTTCCAAGCGCTGGATGTAGGGTAGATTTTCCACATAGTTGGCCACCGTTGTTGGCGCTACGCTACCACCAATTCCACCATTGTTCTCGTCCATTCTTGAAATAGGGGACAAAAATTCGGTTATATCTTCACTAAGTTTGTGACGATAATTTAGTCCCGCATCTATTTTGTTGAATACAGCTCTACAGTTCACAAGAAGGTATTCTATCTTTGGATTAATCACTTCAATATCTATAAAAGAAGAAGAGATTTTATTTAAGAAGTCCTTCATTTTTTTGAGCTGCATTTTGCTGAAATAATAGGGGTCACTTTTGGTCCATCTACGACTTAGCACAACCACTTTTACATGTCCTGGTACCGGTTCAAAATCTTCATTGAAACTGGTACATTTGGCAATGAGGACATCTTCAAAATTTTCTAGGATCAACCGCTCGTAGTCCCAAAGAGTGACAGCGCGTCCCTTGTGTCTAAGTCGTTCGCTAACCCTGGTGTAGTATTGCTTTTCGATCTCTGGAATTCTACCGTCGTAGCTTGCATCTGCCTGATTTACTTCTTTAATATCCGGGTACTTGCCGCTCATTTTGACAATGGAGCTGGGAGCAATCTTTCGACCAATAATGTTGGGGTCATCACTCATGCAGGTGGCTTCTATGGCATTCAAATAAATACCTTTGATCTTTGGATAATTTTCTACATCCCCACGTGTAGATGCTCTAATCCAGAGCACTGAGGAATCAATACCTCGTTTTGCTCCCTCAACGGCTGGTATGGTAAGTTGTACAATCCCCGATTTTAAAAAGCCCTCTGTGTCATCTCTAATAATGGAACCTGGCTCAAATTCTTTCCAGTTTGGAAGACTAAAATATTCCCACTTTAGAGAATTATCTTTAATATTTACCGTGGTGCTTGAACGTCTAAAGTTGAAATAGATAGAAACATCAGTATTACTAGTCACTCCCATTAACCCCAAAATTAGATATCCCTCTTCAGAGAAATTGGGTAGTAAGGTGTTCTTTTTCACCACTTGATCCACTATAATATCGTCCACGATGTAAGGAGTGATGTGTTTAAATTCTCCCAGGTGTAAATTGGAATTACCATTGGTTACAATCCGTTCCACAAAGGAGAGTTGATCCGATGCCTTATAGTGCACGGCAGCCCCTTTTATCTTCGGAATAAAGGGCTTATTAGGATAAGTGAGTTGTTTCTTGTTCTTTGCATTGAAGGTAGCAACAGCCGTAAATTCCTCTTGATAGTGGTCCAGTCCAAAACCATAATCGGGTGAAGAAAAGGTTATTTTAACGAACCCTCCTTGAGAGGTGACGTCGTAGAGTAATGGATCTTGTAAGGAATATTCATTTGGAATGCCCAGATCGAAGAAGTTTTCAAATTCAAGCAGACTCGAATCGTCCAGTTGCTCACTTTCATATCCTTCCGGGGTTAAACAATTTGTAGTACTGAAAAGATTACTTTCTGGCCAACTTTTGGGTTGAGATGGATACCAATAACCGTTAGACAAGGCCGAAAATTGAATTTTGAACGTATCGTTGTTGAACGCTCCTCCGTAACCATCGTAGTAAGTTTCGAAACCACCAAAATCTTTGGGAACGGTCTCCCAATCCAACTCTAGTTCCAGGCTATTAATTTGTTTTTTGAATAATTCGCTGTGTCCCAGCATAAAATAATCTCCCTTTTTTGGCTGCGGTCCGAAGAGTTCGAATGGTTTCCCAGCGGGCATTTTTCCAATATTATTATAGAAGGACAAGTTTTTCATTCCATGTACTTCTACGTCAATATCAATAGTATCTATAGCTACCATTTTAAAAAAGGAATAGCCAAAAACCGGGGCATACTCATTAAGCTCCACTTTAATGGATGGCCAGCTTAATTCTTCTTCTACGGCCTCACTCATCTCCAAAGAAGGATGCGAAATGTCCAGAATGAACTTAATAGTGAAATAATTGGCCTCTTCATCAAACTCGATCATATAATCATAACAAGGGATCCAGCCTTCTTTATTGGTATATGAAATCTTGAAACCTTTTTGGAAAACCATGGAAATGACAGAATGCATCGAAATTTTCTTATGGCATCTAATTTCATTTAAGAGCTTCCAAAATATATCTCGAGAAGTTTGCTCTTCTAAGTTGAACCGAACGCTTATTTCTCTCTTTCCCTCACTTAGAAAGAGTACGGGGGAGCCAATAATGAAGCCTATTTTTGCATTCTTATGAGTGTTTACCTTGCTGTCTTGAACTGTTTTTTTGTTGGCGCCAAAAACGTACCAGTCATGTCGGGGCATTTGGTCTTCACTAAATCGATACAATTGATTATAGGTAACCGAAGAGATGATGGGCTTTAGCGTACCCACTTCGATGTACTTGTTTGAGTTAATGAATAAATTTTGAATATTAACCAATTCTCCCTTATAAGCTCTTAGTGACTCATTGGTCTCGAATATTATTTCCGTAGTACTTCCTAAAATCTTTCCGGCAGATAGTTTGGTTCCTTTCGGAATCAAAGTGTTTTGTACCATGGGTTGCAAAACGAAGTTTACGATGGCCTTGGTTGAACTTCCCTTTTTCATCTCTTGATGAAGTACATCTTTATAATAGAAGTCTAGGTGTCGTTGGGATACTCCATTGAGCTTCTCTTGTAACTTGTGATACAATAGCGCAAAGGCAATATACATGGCGTTATGTGGCAGGTGCTCATCATTTCCAAGCATAGTTGCTTCGAAATGTCTTTTCGTGGTCTCTTTAATATGTCCAATTGCTCTTTGGAAATCGTGTAGAATCTCATCCAAAATGTGCCCGGCAATATTCGACTTTCTTGATGCCTCGATTAAGTTTTCAACATTGGGTGTACCGTCTGGTCCTATAACGATATAATCTCGATTGAAGGTGACGCTATTAACCAGACTGTTTTTAATTTTTTCTGAAAGGTTTTTTTCATTAGCGGCAGTGAGGTCCTTGGCCCAACCATAAATTTTCTCCCACCATTGTGAAAGTAAAGTAATGATTTTCTCTATATCAATATCGCTTTCCTGAGCTTTCGTAGGGTTATAGCGTCGTACTAATTCGTCTATATCACTGGTAGATGAATTGATAATAGATGCCATAATAATGAGCGAATCCTTGTTCACTAAACTCTTCCAATCTCCGTTAATTCTATTTTCAGTATTGAAGTAATTAATTTTTTCTAAATAGGAAGAAACATAAGCCAACAGGTCCCATGGCGCACGATCGTCTAAACGAAACGGGCTTTCCAATAGGTTTTTACCGAGCCTATTGCTTCTTAGCGTACCATTTCTTTTTTCGATGTCGGTTATGTTCGATTTGACTTTCATAGTACGGATCCGTTTTCTAAGCTTAGTGAAACATGTTTATGAAATAATACAGGAATATCCGTTCCTTCTGTTTTGTAATAAGGGAATACAAGGTTGAATCGAGTATTGTTAGATTTTACAGTATATTTAATGACCACCCGAATAATTCCATCTTGATAGTCCTTTTGATCAATAATGATATCGTTAACCGTTATTCTGGGTTCGTATTTCAATATAGCAGTTCGAATAATATTCTTCAGAAAATGTAATCTTGAATTCGATATAATATCAAACAAGTAATGTTGAAGCTCAGAGCCATATTCCGGCAGCATAACTCGCTCTCCGAGATTGGTATTGAGTAAGATGATCAAAGATTCCTTTATATCATGCACGGCGCTTACCATTTGCACCCCGGTTAATCCGTCGTCATGAAAAGTAGGAGGGAAGGCCCAACCGGTCCCTAAAAACGATTTGCTTTTTTTATATAGATCACTCATTAGTTTATCATTACAACAGATCCTTTTACGCTCATTTGTCCATCGCTGGAAACGTCACATGTTCCTCCTCCACTAAGGGAGGCCGATGTATCACCAGAAATACTTACCGATGGTGCGCTGGCACTTATCGATGTGTCTCCTGTTATATCTATGGTAGCCCCTTGAATAGTGACACCATTTGCTGCTTTCAATGTTAAATCAGATTTACTTTCTACGGTAACTCCGTCCGTAGCCATAGTCACTGTATTTCCACTTTGGTCTGTAATTGTGATACCCTGATCTTCATCACTAAAAACCATGGTGTTTCCTCCTGGAGTTAATACTGTAATCACCTTATTCTCATCGTCAAATTTTAGTTGAAGTTTGCTTTGAGTGACAATGGTTTTAATGGTATTGCCTTCATCCGGGGTTTCGGGAGCAGCAATGGAACTGCTGTAAACACTCCCTAATATTACCGGAAAGCGAGGGTCATCATTCATGAATCCTAAAATAACTTCATCATTTAGTTCGGGCATAAAGAAGGCACCAAATCCATTTCCATTATAAAAAGTAGATAAACGGGCCCAGACCGAATCACCATCTGCGCCTAAAATGGGAATTTCCACCTGAACGCGAAATTCGTTGTCGGGGTCCGAATCAATTTTTGTTACGATGCCCGTTTGAAGTCCTTTGATTCCGGGAATAAGACCGGAAGCATTAGGAGCGGTAACCGGATGGTCTTCAACAAACCAATCTGGACTCAAACCTAATTTTACCTCAGTATTCCAGCGACCATCATCTACAGTGTGCATTACTCCAGTAATTAGGGCATTTCCATTAAGACGCGTACTTACTCCCATTAGTTTGATAGTGGTATTCACCTTGGCCTTGGAAGAACCCTGAAAGGTAATACTCCCTCTAAAACGAGACAGCCTGGACTTGAGCAATGCAGCATCCGCCCATGCTTGAATATCGTCTTGGGTTACCGTGGTGGAGGTAAGCAGATTGCCATCACCTGCTCCCAATACATCGGCCAAGGTGGAGCCGGTGAGATCTCCCTGCTCATTCACGGTAGGTTCGCTAGCGGATGCATTAATAATACTTTGGGAGGCCATATCCCATGCATTCCCCTGAACCCCCGAATACTGATGCGTAGCGTCTATTTCGCCATCAAACTCTAAAATATCATAACCGAATTGAACTTGCAATTCAGGAGTGGCAGAAACATCTGGTTTTGCAACTACCAGTTTGCCGCTTTCCGTAGTCACAATGAGACCGTTAATTTCGGCCCTATTCACAATCAAATCCCAGTCTGTACTATTATATTGAACTACTTCTTTGTGGGTTGCGGTTGTGGCTGTTACGTCGTTAGAAAGACCATAATCTCCGGCCAATTGAGAGATAAGATCGCTATCTGTGATATCGGTAAAAATGGCGCTCTTTCTATTTACGGTTAGCTTTAACGAAATATCTTTGCAAACGATTTGCAATCTGGATCCACTGCCTTCATCAATTTTGATGGTTTGTTTTACAACAATGCCTTTGAAGACGGATTCATTTTGGGTTTGATAGCCTAATTTTATTTCAATTTCTGCTCCGGGTTTGAAGGTGTCCGAATCTGTTATTTCGAAGGTTTGATCGGCAGCGCTTCCATCTCTTATGGTAATTTCAGCCTCAGCAATTCTATTGACATGTTGTTCAATACGGATGTCCAGAACTTCATAAGTTGCTGGTATATCCGATCCATTCGACTGTATGTTGAACGAAATGAGACTAGTATCTTCTGCTATGGGTGAACTTGGCATATCTCTTATTTTATGGGTGGTAGGTACAATTCGGTACCTGGAATTAAATTCCTGTAATTTACTAGTTTGTTATATCGGGCAACTTCCATATAATAGCTTGGGTCGCCATAAGCTTTTTTACAAATAAGCGGCAATGTGTCACCTTGTTTCACTAAAACAAGATGTGTCAAGTCTGGTGATTCAGGCTCTGCTTCAGCCGCTATAATGCTTGAATCAAGGGCTTCTTCAAATTTTACTCCAGCCTTGGCTCTCAAAGGACTGCCGTCTGGCTTGAATAGCGTATAACTAATGTCCAGAGAGGTTAGCTTGCATTTAAATACTAAGGACCCCCATGAAAGGATAAGATAGTTGGGCTCATGGATGGTTCCGTTATACAGAAAGCAAACCGACTTGAACTCGTCCAATTGATCCTTAACATCAACCACATCCTGATCTACTGCACCTGTTGCATCAAAATAGATGTCAAACGAAATGGTCTCGGGAGGAATTCCTTGAAACTTTAACGTAGTTCCGGGAGAACCTTGCGCCGTGGAGTTATTGTACTTCACTTGGTGGTTGTGAGTATAAGACGCCGGGTTTATTTTTACCGTGCACGTTTGATCCCCACTTCCGGAGTACTCATCACTTGAATAAGCTACTATCGTCATTTTATCGAGTGACATACTATCGTTCTTTGCGTTTGCTTAGTTGTTTTTTAATTTCTTTTTTACATTCCTTCAGAACAACACGTTTTATTTGTTCCAAATTGTTGTTTTCAGTAGAAGGAGATAATTCCTCTTCAATCTTTACTTTTATAAGTAACTCACGTATTTCAATGGGCATAATGGTTAGCTAAAGGTTTGATCTACAAGTTTATCTTATTCCTATTCATTATTTACACTACACTTTGGTGAAATAACTATAGGAAAATTCTAATGTTTCGATAACAAGTTCGTTGTTCATCGAATTAAGGTCGGATGCGGACCATTTAACGGGCCACGCATTTGCAAAACTCCATGAGTTTAAAGGATTGGCATTTTCGTCCAAAAGACTTACCATAATGGTTTTTGTTTGAATGGCATCGGAAAGTCCACCACCCAGTGTGTCTAAACACCACTGAACGACGGCCGAATCTTTTGGTACCAGTCCTCTTTTTAAAACTAAATTGGAGAATTTTACAGAGGTAGGAACTCGATGTTTAAAATTGTTGTTCCCACCTTCTGTAATTTCCTCTGTACCCATTTCCATAGTTATTCCAGAGACTTCCTTGAATGATGCGTCCGATGAGCTGGCCGTACCATCAAAGGATAGTCTGAAATAAAAGGCAACAGGTGGATATTCGCTACTCATTATCCTCCATTTGCAATGGTTAGTCCTTCATGAGCGAGTTCTATGGTCTCTACTGCCACTTCATTGGCATCAGATTTCATATCGGTACCCGTAATTTTGGTTGGCCATGCGTTGGACAACGTCCAGGACATGGTTGTACCTCCTGTTTCATCCAATAATTCGATGACTACGGTTTCCCTCTTGATCAGGTTCATTTTAATGGCGTCGTACCATTTCCAGAAATTATTGTCATTAACAAAAATTCCTTTTTTCAACGTGACGTTCCCCGATTTAGAAATGCCGGGCATTTTGATGGTAGAAAACAACTTGTTATCTCCATGCCTGTATTCTATGGGCTGTGTTTCTGTATCCAGTCCAGATACTTCCTGAAAAGAGGTTGTATTGTCCTGCGACCCTAATGTTACCTTAAAGTGAAACTTTGGTAAGGGCCAAACTGCATCTTGTGCTTCTCCTGCCATGATATATATATTTTAAGTTAAATTTTATTTGATTAATTATTAAGCCTCCTGCATTTGTTGCTGGAAGGTTATTTCGATGAATTCTGCTGGGTGTGAAACGGCTACTTTAACCGATACGCGCATAATTCCTTCTAGAATGTCCTGGGCGGTCATAGTGCTTCCTAGCCCCACACTTACCGAAAAGGCACTCGCCGGCTTGGGGCCTACTAAACCTCCTTGTTTCCAAATTCCTAAGAGGAAATTACTGATCATGCTTTTCACATTGGTCCAGGTAGATGCGTCGTTAGGCGCAAAAACATAGGCCTTAGCAGCATCTTTGACAGATTGTTCCAAGAATATCATGGTACGTCGAACGTTTACATATCTCCAGTCATTGGAATTACCATCCAGAGTTCGAGCTCCCCATACCAGGTTACCTCGTCCCACAAAAGCGCGAATAGCGCAAACGGACTTACCGTTTAGTGGCACGTTTAAATCCTGCTGCTGATTATGATCTATGCTAATGGCTGGCGATACCGTGCTTTGCATTCCAACATTGGCAGGTGCCTTCCAAACGCCATCGGTATTATCTACAGACGTATATATACCCGCCATCCCGGCACTAGGTGCTATTAGATTCATACGGGTCATTACTCCTTTTAATAATAATTGATACGATTTACTTACATTTTGTAACACCTTATCAGATTTTCGAACTTTTCCACTGTCAACTTTCGCGGGATCCGGATCGAAAGCATCGATGTACTCTTGATAATCTTGAGGTACAACTCCCGTATCAGGGTTGGTGAATTCGTTTTCTAGCAAAGTCTTAATCGTGGCATATGATCCTTTATCAATATTCTGATAAGAAATCTCAGAAGATTGATATACGGTAGTATTTAACCACGGATAATAGGCCGCCGCATAGCTATTGAACTTTTGATTCTCTGGACTTACACTAGTTCTAAACTGCTGTACACTTGTAGTACTTACACCTGGAGGGATATAACCTCCTGGTATGTCCAAAATAGCAATACGACTCATCATACTTCCGCAATGGTTGATCATTGCATTTTGAAGCGAATAAGCATTTTTATAACGCTGTTCGTAGTAGTTGTCCTGATTCCTGTCAGTTACACCCGCGTCAAATACCTCTACCGCATCAGGAATAACCAACATGGTAGGCTCTTGCTCTTTCTCCAATAACGTTATGGCATCTGTAAAAGCAGTAGTATCTGTAATGGATCCACTACTGTAATCATATCCACCAACCGTCATAACGTAACATGCAGATCCTCCATTTTCATAAAAGAACTTCATGGCACTGTACAATCGAAAGTTGATACTCTTTTGAGTTAAAGAATAGGCATACCCATGATCAACGAAATCTGCATTTTTAATTTCATTGGCAAAGACAGATTGCGCATCTCCCAGGGCTTTCAATTGATCGTCACTTGGCTCAGTGCCTTCGGCCAAATCGTTAATAGCGGCTTGAGCGTCCAATAATGCCTTGATTTTGTCATTTTTTTTGGCAGCATCCAAATTGGCAATGGCTTCATCATTTTCAGCTTTCGCTTTTTCAGCAGCGGCAGTTTGATCCTCTGTAACGTCGTCACCAGCCTCGGTAACAGCTTCATCGGCGGCCGTTAGAGTGGCGCCGGTTCCATCAACTTCGGCTTGAAGTTCTTTTAATCGCTCTGGTAGCAGAACTGCATCCAAATTGTATTTCACCTCTGGAGGATTATCTCCAAAAATGTCCTGGAATTGTTTTAGCGAAGTTATCTTCACCGCTTTGTTCACTAGACTTTTCCCATTATAGGACGTCTTCTCCGTATAGCCTATGAACGCCGGTACGGCGGTTGGCACAGGTACTACAGAGTTCCCAAAGGCATCCAGTTCCTGGATATAAACCCCTGGGGTTTTCATAGTTGTAGACATAAATATTAATTTAAATTAGACATAAATTATAGTTGATGAGAAGAATGAAACTTCATTCTCCTCGTTGGTATTCTTTGTAATTCCTTCTACACCGGGGTTGGGTAATTTAATTTCCAACTCATTGGTTCGGTTTGAAAACTCACTGGTATAAGCAACATTTAGCTGTGGATGCTTATCCAATTTTTGTTTCAATGGCAATGGAATATCACTTGTAAAAACTTCGGCCATTTGCTCTCCAATTAGCGTTTCTTTCACCGGTCCATTGTACTTCTCGTTTTCCATCCCCTTAATTTCAAGGGTACTTACTTCAATTCTTCTTGCTGTGGGTAAAACCACTTTATACTTTCTGTGCGCTGCTTTGGCATTAAAATCTATGTGATAGGTAAAGCCGTCGTCATAATTATTTTTGATCGTCTCCATGTCCAGTTGAACCACACCTATGGCATTGAGCTCTATCCTTTCAGAAGTCATGAAAAAGGTGTCCATCAATACACCATTGAGAAATAACTGGTATACTCCACTTTCTTGATTTTCTAAATGGACTGTATAATTAGAATTTTCCGCATTGGTCACATCTTCGCTCATTACTACGGTCCCATTATGGGTTTTAACTTCTAATAGTGTGTCTGTTGGTTTTAGGCTGAGGTTAAAGATTTTTGGCCTTTTTGAAACAAGATCCGTTTTGTCGGTAAATTGAGATCCCTGTAATTGAGTAGCCCCTGCATCTTTATTCAGATTTGAGAAAAATAATAGCTCTTGCTCATTTGAAAATTCAATGCCTGTATAGTTGAAGAAGAAATTGTCCTCATTTACCACCTGAAAATAAAGGTTAGAAATACCTTCAAATTGCTTTAAAATATCTAAAGGCGCTCCATCGGCTAATCCAATATAAAAGGATACCTTGTTGGAATGTCTTTTCATTAAAATCTGATGATTTTTAAACACTTGGGAAGTAGCTCCCATCGGTAAGAGGTTTAAAACAGGACAAACATTGTCAACGAAGTAGTTATGGGTTACTTCTAATTCCAGCCATTTATGATATTTAATATCCATCGTTTAACTATTAGGTTTTGACTTTCCCGAGAGTCCGCTAATACCAGGAACTTCTTTCTTGATTAATTCTTCTTGAATGGTTAACATTCGAACTTTATAAATAATTGAAGGCACATATTTGGCTCCAATTCCGCTCCATATATGACTAAGCTCGTTAATAGGGAGATTGAATATTTCCATGGTTAATTTCTCTAATGGGGGTTGCATTTCCGGGTTGGTTTGCCGGTTGAAATAAGGGTTGGCTTGAAAAACACCAATAATGGCGGACAATACTTTATTGGCCTCTATATAATTGCTCGAATCGTAATTGGCGGAGATCAATAGGTATAGATTTATATGCACCGGAGGGGCTACTTTAGCGTAGTTCTTTCCGCCGTCGGTCATATAATTACTCATGGATTTCATTAAGGTTTCATGTTCCAAATTGACTACCGAGATCACAATTTTATTTTCCGCATTACTGGGCATGCTGCCATCAGGATTGACCAGGCTACTGGCCACAACCCGATTGTCATTAAACCCAAAGCTCACTTTAAGCTCCTGGTTCAGCAAATTGGTAATAAATGTGAGTGTCTTGGCTATCATGATCTACTCTTTCTTTTCTGTTAATGTTTTAATCGCTCCTACCACCATTCTGGCAAAATAGAAACCGGCAATACTTACACCATAACTCACCATAAAAAGGGAGTAACCTTCTATAAGAGCCATAAGAGGGTCTACTGCCAGTGCGCTATCACCTATTTGACATAAGAGGTATTCAACAATAAGTGCTAAAGGGATGCTGACCAGCAATACGAACAGCACCCACAAAAATTCCTTGGCAAATAATTTCTTAATTGCCTTCAGAAGCTTTTTTAATTTACCTTCTTCCGCTGCTAATGCAGCCTTACCTTTAGAAACCGTATCACTCATGGTAGGTTTCTTTTTACTTTTTGAACATATCTACTTACCAAATAAACTATGATGGCTCCAATGACAAAACCTAGCAAAAGAATAATAGCGGGATCTTTCATTACAAGAAAGCCCTGCATCATAACTATGAGAAAAACCGATAAAATGACCGTGAAATAAATGGTGTATGCCTTGCTGTTGAAAAAGAACATACGCGTATCTGGTTTGAACATGGCAATGATAAAACCAATACCTCCAAATAGCACGACAAAGACTAGAATGAACAATAGTAAGTTGTCCAGACCGCTTATCTTTTTTAATTCGTCATTAATATCGGAGAGTTTATCCCAAAAAGTGGGTGTTGGTTCTTCTACGTTCGCTTCATTACAAGGAGGATCCTTACAATCTTCGGGATGCGTGTGACCATCTCCGGCTACAATTGTTTGGGTTGAATCCTGAAAAAATACTACAATGGTATCCGGGTATTTTATATTGTATCGGGTATCGTCTATCGTATCTCCTGGGAGGGCCAAACCATTTTCTATGATACTCCAATAATAGTCGTCATATCTTTTGTTATATCCTAAAGCCCAAATTCCCATACCATTGAGGTTTTTGTCTTTAATTAGCTCTATTTTCTTGGCCAGAGATGAATCGCTTTCGAACCAAATTTGCCTGAATTGTCTTCTATTCTTAACCGTGGATTTTTCCACAAAAGTATAATACGCACTCTGGCTCACAGAGTCATATTGTTGCTTGGGAGAGGGCAACGAATCAAATACATTTTTGATATAATCAATGGACCTTGCACCCACATAATGATTCCTCCTCGCTCCCTTTTCACCTGTTTTCGTTTGCCAAACATGTCCGTAAAAGGGTAGCGCAAGAATGAGCTGTGAGGGAGGAATTTTCTTATCCAAATAATAGTCAACCGATCGGGTTAAATTGAACGGGTCCCATAATTTTCCACTATTTAACGGAGCAACAGGACCGGCAACCTTGCTGGTCTTTCCATAGTAGTCGTATCCCATGATAATAAACTGATCTACTTCGGGTATGAGATCTTCATAGTCAAGATATCGATGCCAATCAACCGCTGGAACCGTCATGTACAATAGATAATCTTTCTTTTTGAGTTCCTGATTTAGTGCTACAATGAAACTTTTATAATTTGTTTTTTGAGAATTTACAATCCCTTCAAAGTCAATGCAAACTCCATGAGCACCGCAGGCATCCAGCAATTCGATAACCCTCTTGGTGAGCGTGTCACCTGCTCTGGCATTCTTTAAAAATGTTTTGTTGTTCTCATTACCGAAATTGGTCACGGTAAGTAGAATTTTCTTATCCGGGTAGTTGTCTATAATACTATCAACAACGGGAGCCGTCATCCAGCCATTTGTGGTAATAGAATCTCCTGTTTTCGGATTCACTTCGTACGAAAAATAAGCAATGGTGGATAGGAGTGAATAGTCTAGGGTCTTGTGAAGGTCCTTTTCCCAATATGGATACCAACCAAATACCTCCCTGGACAAAATATTTTCGTTCTTTCTGATATAAGGGAGCGAGTCACTTAATACATCTTTATCGATGGTAAAGCGATAGGTTTCGTTGTCTCTCGTCAATTTTTTATGCCAGCGGATATACCTTTTTGCCAACCTCGAAGAGTCCGAATGATGTAAAAAATTCTTAAAAGACAATATTTTTAAGAGAGATTTTTTAGCTTTTTTCTCCTCGTCTTTGGCTGCTTTTTCTTCCTTTTTTGCATCATCTTCTTGTGCGTATACATTCATTCCAGCTGGATTAATCCAGCAAAATGCCAGTACTAAGTACAATAGTAAGGTCCCTATTTTGGATCGAAGTGACACGTAGTTTTCTATTTAATAATTGGTTCTTTTTTTAGTTTGAAGGTAAATGACTCACCCTGTGATTTTTAATATGTATTTCTGAAGCCCATTTGAGCGCAGCAATAGCGTGGTTTTTTGATAATATAAGATTAGAGCGAAACGGGATTAAATCAAATAGGTATTTATACGTAATTTATTTGGCTACTGTAAAGGATTGATTTTGTTACGGTTAAACCATAAGTCTAAAATCATAAAATGAAGGTAGAGGAGACTCTCTTTTTTAAGATGAATTGAAGCGATTTGCGTTCTAAAAAAAAGATGGTCTAGGCCCAACAGGATCATCCTGAAGCCCTGGTAGAAATCGTAAATAGCACTAATCTTGTGTAAGAAAAGCCGCTTTTGAGGCTATTTTAATGAGTCTCAATTAACTAACGCATTTCTTAAACTCGGTAGTTTGGGTAACTAAATTTACTATATTTGATGCCCAATTTGTAATTACGCCACCCAGGGTAGCGACAAAACTCAGATAACAGAAACTTTATGGGGCTTTTTAAGGAAAATCCTTTTGGACATATACTTTTTTTGAAGCGCTGGCTTATTAGAATTTTAGGTGCGTTAACGCATCGCAGATTTAAAGGTTTCAATCAGCTTCAAATTGATGGAAGTGAGATTATTCGATCACTACCCGATACTAATGTCCTTTTTGTTTCTAATCATCAGACCTATTTTGCAGATGTTGTGGCCATGTTTCATGTGTTTAACGCTAGTCTAAGTGGAAGAGGGGACAGCATCAAAAACATTGGTTATCTCTGGAACCCGAAACTCAATTTGTATTTTGTTGCCGCCAAGGAGACCATGCAGTCTGGTTTGTTGCCTAAAATTTTAGCCTATGCCGGATCGGTTAGTATAGAACGTACCTGGCGATCCGAAGGGCAAGAGGTCAACCGACAAGTAAAAATGAGCGACGTGAGCAGTATTTCCACCGCTTTAAAGGATGGCTGGGTGATCACTTTTCCGCAGGGAACCACAAAACCATGGAAACCTATTCGTCGTGGGACCGCTCATATTATTAAAAGAAATAAGCCTTTGGTGGTGCCGATAGTGATTGATGGTTTTAGGCGTTCATTCGATAAAAAAGGAATTCGGATTAAAAAAAGGGGAATTCTTCAATCCATGGAAATCAAAAAGCCGTTAGATATCGATTATGAAAATGATACGGTAGAGCAAATAGTTGAAAAACTTGAGTTTGCTATCGAACAACATCCGTCCTTTTTAAAAGTGATACCGCAAGAGGTACTTCAGAAGGAAGAAGAATTAAACCAACAACGACAGTGGAGGTATTAGAAAAACCGGCTGTCCTAGTTATTTCTTAGACTTTCATACAACCACACCCTACTTCATGTATTCCATATCCTAGACCGCAATTCGCGCGTCCCTTACACTTCGATCTTTTTCAATTCTTTATAGTTTCTTTTCAATCGGCGTAAAAGCAAACCGTACAATAAGAAATAAAAGAGCATTAGAAACCCAATAATCATGACCCCGGCAATTAGGTTATAAATGAAAAATTTATTGACGACGGTTTCTGCAGGGATGGCACCATAGATGTCCTGACTCTTTAACAGATCAATTAATTTATCTTGATTTGAATAATAGTAAAGATTAGTACCTGCCAGTAATGCCGCAGCCATTCCAATATTGTAGTAGACAAAGTAATGTACTGCTCTTCTGGTTCGAAGTATATTCTCCATCAAAATTTTGATGGAATTGGTTACCTGAATTTTTTTGTAATTACGATAAAACAAATAGATGAAAAAGGCTACTACGGCGTAATTAAAAATATTGACCCATTTCAGGACACTTTTAAGGCCCAATTCTTCATAAAATTCATTACTCGATTCGGGGATTAAAAGGGATAGAAGTGTCCAAAATAATATTTCACACAAACTGATAATCACAATCCATTTTACGATGGACGACGATTTTTTCAACAACATTGGGTAAATGTCATTGTACGACAATTTCGGGAACTCTTGCTCTCGAGACTGCCATTCTTTTTTTAATGCTTCTAGTTGATCCATATGCTTATGGGTTCAAAACGGTTCTTAATTTTTCTTTTATTCGGTTCATCTTTACACGTGCATTCACTTCGGTAATACCAAGCGTTGATGATATTTCTTTGTAATTTTTATTTTCTAAATAGAGAAATACCAATGCTTTATCAATATCTCCCAAGGTTTTCACTGCGTCGTACATGAGCTTCAATTGATCCTCAATCGTACTATCATATTCTTCCGAAGAAATCTTAAAACTGACTCCTTCAAAATCTTGCGTTTGCACTTTACGCTTGCTTTTACGATACAACGTAATTGCCGTGTTCAATGCTACGCGGTACATCCAAGTGCTAAACTTAGAATCACCTCTAAATTTTGGGTAAGCCCTCCATAATTGTATGGTGATTTCCTGAAACAAATCATTATGCTCATCGCTGTCGTTAGTGTAAAGACGACATATTTTGTGCACAATGTTTTGGTTCTGCTCTAACTGGCTTACAAAACTATGTTCAAGTTCTTTGGTCAATGTTTTTTTGTTGGCTTCTTAATTAGTGCTAAGCTCGTCAATTTTGTTACAAATTAGGTAAAAAATAACGATTAGAATTACCTTTTCCAGCGGTGATGTCGTAATTTTGTATTACAATTTTCTTTTATGAATATTCCCAATACCCAAAAGCCCCGAATTGTAGTTGTGGGTGGTGGATTTGCTGGCATCTCTTTCATTAAAGGCATGCAAAAATCCGAGGTTCAGATTGTTCTTTTTGACCGCCATAATTACCATACTTTTCAACCTTTATTATATCAAGTTTCTACAGCTGGCCTAGAACCCGATTCTATTGCGTATCCGCTCCGCAAGGTTTTCAGAAAAAATAAAGACTTTCACTTTCGTTTAGCTGAAGTAAATCGCATTGATACGGTCGAAAATGTGATTCATACTTCGGTAGGAAGTCTTCCTTTCGATTATTTAGTACTTGCCACGGGTACAAAGACCAATTTCTTCGGAAATAAACGCATCGAGGAAAATAGTATGGCCATGAAAAATATTCCGCAAGCCTTGAATATTCGAAGTTTAATTCTTCAAAATATTGAGCGAGCAGATAGTGCTACGAACCCCGAAGAACGAAAGCGGTTCCTAAATTTTGTTATTGCGGGTGCGGGCCCAACAGGAGTGGAATTGGCTGGAGCTCTGGCCGAATTCCGGAAAGGAATTCTTGAAATGGATTACCCGGAATTGAAGGAAAACGAAATGGAAGTGCATATCATTGAGGGAAGTGATCGTGTCTTGGCCCCTATGAGCGCGTTGGCCTCTAAAAGAGCCCAGAAGTATTTGGAAAATTTAGGTGTTGTCGTACATGTAAATTCATTGGTGAGCGATTATGACGGTCGGCGCGTTACTTGTAATGATGGCAAAACATTTGATACTGAAACATTCATCTGGGCAGCGGGGGTGACGGGTGCGCCCATAAAGGGGTTTAGCGGGGAGGCATTATTAGAACGATCCAATCGTTATCAGGTCAATTCGTTTAATTGTATTTCAGGCTTTAAGCATTTGTTTGCGCTAGGTGACATTGCCTTAATGGAAACGGCTGCCTACCCTAAAGGACATCCACAGGTGGCACAACCGGCCATCCAACAAGGCAGGCACTTGGCTAAAAATTTAAAGCGCACACTAGCAGGAAAGGCCATGACACCCTTTAGCTATTATGATAAAGGCACCATGGCAACCATTGGACGAAACAAGGCCGTTGTGGATGTAAAAAATAGAAATTTCGGTGGAGCATTTGCCTGGTTTCTCTGGATGTTTGTCCATTTATGGTTTTTGGTTGGTTTTCGTAATCGCGTGGTGACCTTTTTTAATTGGACCTATAATTATATCAATTACGATCGTGCGGCGCGACTTATCATTCGTCCGTTCAACAAAAGAAATGGCTAAGTTTAAGTAAGGATGGTTTGGAAAGCCTACTTACTGCTGTTTGATAGTTACAGGAATAGGACTTCCTGAGTTTACCCAGCTACCACCTACCTCATCAATATTTACATCCAATTCGTCACTGGTGTCTATGCTTTTGATATTCACTTTTAGCTCGTCATAAGTATCGACGCTTTTTAAGTTGACATTTAACTCGTCATAGGTGTTAATATCGACGATACGCACATCGATAGTTTCGGTAAGAGCAGGTACATCCAAGCCCTTGGGATTGGTTTCATCGGTTGCGTAGACGGAAGGAATTACATCAAGTTGTTGAATAACATTAATGGAAAGACAAACAGCGATAATGGTTAAAATAGTCTTAGTGTAGAGATCTGTTTTCATAATTTGTCGTATTAATTTGTAGATAATTTGATTTTGAACAAGCGGATTAATTTGTAATGCGCCCTATATGAGCTAGCAATTATCAAATTTCGTTCCTAAAAGTTACCAGGTTCATGGGTTCGGCTTTGCCTTTGAGGTATTGTTCCCCAAGATTTTCTGCCGTAATGCCCTTAGGTAAGATATAATGTATTTGTGCGAATGCTTCGGAAACGAGGATGTCTACTCCCAATTCATTGCATTTGGCCTGGATGCGAGAAGTAGTGTTTAATACATCCCCCGAGAAAGCGATCTCTCTCTTTATCTGTCCAATTTCGCCTACCATAACGGCTCCATAGTGATACCCCACTTTAAATGTAGGTTGGCAGTTATACTCTCGTTCGAAGTAGTCAGATTTCTTTCCGATTAGTTCTTTCATTTTATAAAAGCACTGCAGTGCGTTACCCTTATCTAGCCCTTTTTTGATTTTCCAGGAAACAACGATCTCATCGCCAACGTATTGATACACTTCTCCTTTGGTTTCAATAATAGCCGGAGCAACAAATTTGAAAAAGTCTTTTAAAAAATTAAAATATTGTTCTTCTCCCAGTATTTCGGCAATGGTAGTGGCATCTTTTATATCGGCGAACATGAAAATGCGTCGTTCTCGTTTAGGTCTAAAGTATTTTCCTTTCAGATAGTCGGGGAATACGCTCGGACCATATTTGTCATTCACCATCAGAATTACAAGGGTTACTAAAACAATGAGAAGCCAGAGAAAGTAATTTTTTATAAAGATTGCTTTTCCATAGAACAGAAATAGTTCTTCGACCACTTCTTCATGAAACATTGGGAGTTCCAACTCTTGCCCGCTTAGGTAAAGACTGCCTAGGGCGCCCAAGAGCAACGCCACCATGGTATAGACCAGGATGATCAACAGCAAGGCTTTCCAAAAAGCGAAGCGCCGCAACCAATATTCCATTAAATTTACCGTAACAATTCCTCCAATGATAGAAGCCGAAACTGATACAATGAGGTAGGCCGTTAAGGCTGAAGTCAGGTCGTAATCCGATGTCAACGCATTGTTGCTTATCAGCGTAATATATTCATAAAAAAAGATGAGCAACGACAACGTTACCCATGCTATAAAAATCCATAGAGCACGCCTGATGTAAAAAAGCAATTTATTACGCCCTAGCATGTTTTAGCAGTTTTTGTATTTGTCATTGAGTCCTACCCCGTCGAGAACCATAGGGATTATCTTTTCTAGTCGGGTCTGTTTGGTTTTCTCTTGTTTGGCCGACGCGATATATTCGGCATATTCTCGTTGTTTTCCAGGTGTAAGTTTCTTGAAAGCATTTTCAAATGCTGAATTATTTTGAAAAGCCGCTTGTAAAAACGGAGGTATTTCTACACCTTTTTTTCGCTGGGGCTTTATTTCCTTCCCGGCCAACGAATTTTCTATGGATTCCTGTATATAGGACAACACCAGATCGTGTTCAATGCTATCATCCTCTTTGAAGCGCCATTGCCTCAAACCACGAGTGGTACCTTCCTGGGCATTGATCAATTTCTTTTTTATGTCCTTCAGAAAAACGCCTTGATGAAACCAAATGGCATAATGATTTTTGAACGCAGCCATCCCGGCTACCAATTTACCATTAAGGGTATAAGTTGGTGAGCCCCATTTCACTTCTTCTTTGAGTTCGGTTTCCTGAAAAATACTACGCAATTCCTTTAGTTGCTCCGTCCACTTGGAATGTTTTTGCACGTAACTGGTGACTTTTTGAGTATCGGTCATGGCTATTTATTTAGATAAACGAATATACTCATTTAACTACGTTTTTTTTATGATTTCGGTTTTAGAAACAACAAACCCATCCTGGTTGGACGGGTTCAGTGCGGTATGTAAGGATAAAACTACTGCTTCACAAATTTAATAGTAGTAGTTCCTTGTTTGCTTTCAATAGTCAGGAAAAACACACCCGAAGGTAGTTGTGCAATCTGTATCCTTTGTTGCTGTTGTTGCACTCCAAATTCCGTCTGAGAAAACACATTCTTACCGTTAATATCATAAATGGAGAGTCCGGTTAGCGCAATGGATGGATCTACGTCCAGGGTGAGTTCGTTTGCCGCCGGATTCGGGAACAACCGAAGCTTATTGTTAAGCGCAACATCCTCCACTGCTAAGAAGTCGTCATAAAGGTCCTGCAAAAGGTCAATGGGTTCTATACCGGCGGCTTGCTGGCCTACATTCAACCTTAAATACGGGTCGTTTGGATCGTCATCGGCTCGGTATACCATTAGATAAGCAGTGGTAGATGAGGTTCCATCGGCGAGACATCGAGCGTCGGCACCGGCAAAATTGGCTCCTTGCATGGCGGCCATTAATTTGTCTGCTAACGTTCCTGAAGTATTATTAAAATTGGCTTCCATATTGTCAATTACGGTCACGTCTAATAAAATGTTTCCTTGGACGCTAAAATTAGAACCTTGTCTATCCTCTTTGTAGTCGTCCGCCATATTTCCTGTCCATCCTGCCGTTCTTGGACTACCGCCTCCATCCAGGTCTACAATTCCATATTGTCTAAATGCGGGGTCAAAATTTTGGGAGCTGCAAGAATCATTTAGTAGCAACCAATCGATAATTTCTTGGGGGGAAAGGCCTTCCTCCATACGAAGAATAGCGTTCTGTAAGTTGGTGTTTGGAATACAAACCCAGGCCTGTGAGTTAACACCGCCCTTTCCTGGGATGATATCGGTAATAATATCGATAATACCACCTGATCCAACGCCGCTAACACATGAAGCACCGGCTGATCCAACCTCACCCGTAGCTGGGTCCACTGCTATAATGGAAAATGTGTCTTGTGCGGAAAGGCTACCACATAATAATAAGGCAGCCAGAATTGAGTAGATTTTTTTCATGGGATATATTTTTTTATAAAGATACCGAAATTAAAGTTTAATACAATTTTACAGTTGACGCAATTAAAATGACAATTCGGTATTTTTATTTCTGAATTGTAACGAAAGCGCAACATTTTTGTCCCATCAATCGTAATCAACCAAAAATGTATTTTACCAGAAAATTAATCACCACCACTTTTTTACTATTTATTACTACCATCTTGCTGCCCTCAACTGCTCAAGCGCAAACCGAAATTTCCGGAACAATCACTCAAAAGAATGGTACTCCAATAGAAGGAGCCAATGTCTATTTGGAAGGAACTTATGACGGGGCTTCATCCATTGCGGATGGGAGCTTTAGCTTTTCTACTGAAGAAACCGGTCTTCAAACACTGGTCATCTCATTTGTGGCTTTTGAATCATTTATGATGTATGCCGATATTTCTCAAATGGCAAATTTAACCATTCAAATGAAGGAAGATGTTAGTTCCTTAGATACTGTCGTTATTTCCGCTGGAACCTTTGAAGCAGGAGATAATAGTAAAGTTTCGGTATTAAAACCTTTGGATGTGGTGACCACGGCCAGCGCATTGGGTGATTTTGTGGGAGCCCTGCAAACATTACCAGGGACCACAACCGTGGCGGAAGACGGACGTCTGTTTGTACGTGGAGGAGATGCCGGGGAGACGCAAATTTTTATAGATGGAATCCGTGTATTTACACCCTACACTCCTTCGACCAATAATATACCTACCCGAGGAAGGTACAGTCCCTTTCTGTTTGATGGAATTACTTTTTCAACAGGAGGGTATTCGGCGGAATACGGACAGGCCTTGTCCTCTGTGTTATTGCTCAACACCATCGATGAACCTGTTCAAGAGAAGACAGACATAGCCATTATGAGTGTTGGCGGTAGTCTTGGGAATACGCAAAAATGGGAGAATAGTTCTTTGAGTTTTAATGCAACATACATCAATTTAGCTCCTTACATTGCTGCTTTTCCAGACCGAAATGATTGGGAAAAACCCTTTGAGACATTTGCCGGCGAGAGTGTTTTCCGAAGAAAATTTAAAAAAGGACTATTTAAGTTTTACGTGGCCTTTGATGCGACGAACTTCGAATTGACCCAAGAGGATATTAATCTTTCTGACGGACTACAATTCAAATTGAAAAACAGAAACCTATATTCTAACGCAA
This sequence comes from Bacteroidota bacterium, assembly GCA_039028295.1. Taxonomy (GTDB): domain Bacteria; phylum Bacteroidota; class Bacteroidia; order Flavobacteriales; family Flavobacteriaceae; genus Aureisphaera. The sequence goes on along the minus strand of JBCCIJ010000010.1, from coordinate 53,593 downwards.
GTTATAGTGGGGATCTAAGCGATACCTGGAAAATTCATGGTGGGGCCAGCATTACGCATGCAAACAATAAAATTGGAATTATTGATAGCGATATTAACGATATTGAAAACTCGGCTCATTTAAAACTCAAATTTCGGAAGCGCTTTAGCAATCGAGTGAAGCTGAATTTTGGAGGTGAGCAGTTCTTAACCGATTTTACCGAAGAGTTTGAAAACCCATTTACCACGGCGCGCTATGGATTCAATAACGGGATTAGTGCCTTGTTTTCAGAGGCAGATTTTATTTTCTCAAAAAAGTTTGCGATGAAACTTGGTGCCCGAGGTGAATACAGTCAGCTATTTGAAGACTTTACCTTTTCTCCAAGAGCTTCGATTGCTTATAAAACGGGTAAGTCCAGCCAGATTTCAGTGGCCTATGGCGATTTTTATCAGCAACCCGGAAATGAGTTTTTAAAGTTTGAGCAGCAATTAGAAGCTCAAAAGACACAACATTATATTTTAAATTATCAATATTCGGCTAATAACAGAATTTTTCGAGTAGAAGCCTATCGCAAGGACTACGATAATCTAGTCACTTTTGACGATGAGTTTCCTGGTTTCGACAGCAACTACGGGAATGGAGGCGATGGGTATGCGCAAGGACTGGATATTTTTTGGCGTGATAATAATTCCATTAAGAGTGTAGATTATTGGTTAAGCTATTCTTACCTCGACAGCGAACGGATGTATCGTAATTTCCCAATTCAGGCTACTCCTTCTTTTGCCAATAAACACAATTTTTCGGCCGTTGGTAAATACTTCGTGACCTCTTGGAAAAGCCAATTCGGTATCAGCTATCAATATGCAAGCGGACGTAGTTATACCAATCCGAACCTGCCTGGATTTCTTCAGGAAAAAACCAAAGCGTTCAATAGTATAAGTGTTAACTGGGCGTATTTAATTTCACAGCAGAAGATCTTATATGTTTCGGTAAACAACTTACTGGATTTTGAAAATATCAATGGCTACCAATATGCTAACAGCCCGGATGTGAATGGAAATTTTAACCGAAGAGCACTTCGTCCCGCTGCCGATCAATTCTTTTTTGTAGGTTTCTTTTGGACCATTAGCGATGACGGTACCGATAACCAATTAGACAATCTATAAGCCTTATGTTACAAGTAAGATTTGGCTTTAGGTAAGCCTAAAACATTTTAGCACCTTTGAGACCACTTAGTCTTAAATGATCTTTTATTGGGTTCGGCTTACCATTTTCTATTTCATCCCATCTACAGTTCATCCCTCACTTTTGACAATTGGGCATTTCTGTTTTTAACACTTGCTCGTTTTGAGACATCTTTGAACCATCATTTTAAAACAGAACGCCATGCAAACAGTAATCTCATATTTATTATTCATTATCGCTGGAATGTCTATTCAGGCACAGAACACCATCGAAGTTTCCTTAACCGATTTTAAAAACGACAAAGGCTCGGTAATGGTAGGGCTATATAATGAACAGGATTCATTTTTAGATCAAGCCTACAAAACACGTACTTCCGAAATATCCAATAAAGAAGCCAAAGTTACTTTCACCAATGTACCAGATGGCACCTACGCTGTTTCCAGTTATCATGATGCAGACAACAATGGTAAACTCAATATGATCATGGGAATGATTCCTTCAGAGAGTTATGGTTGTTCTAATGGAGCACGGGGTTTTTTTGGACCCCCTAAATGGAAGGACGCGAAGTTCAATGTGAAGGACGGAGAAGTGCGTAAGCTCGAAATACAGCTATAAAACTCTAATTTAAAAGTATATTAATTTTAAGAAGTAATATTATGTTAGGAATTATTTTAAGACGACTGGGCAGGCACAAATCAATTAAAGTGCTATTTTTAATGAGTTCAATGGCTTTATTAATAGGGATAGGACTTTATATGGTCACCACAGGATAATATGGAATGTTTTCCATGTCCATAGCAACCAAAACAATAAACCAACAATCAATAAAAATTAAAATCATGAAATATTTATTTATCATAGCTTTCACTTGTATCTCTTTTACAGGAATAGGTCAGACCAAATATGAAAAAGGAATGACCAAAGCTTTTGAACTTTGGGAAGGTGGTCAACAATGGGAGGCCGCTAACTTATTTGAGCGCATTGCTCAGGCGGAACCCAACAATTGGTTGCCTGCATTCTATGTGGCTCAAATTAATGTAATCTACAGTTTTAACGAAAAAGACGAAGAGAAGTTGACGGTTCAACTAAAGAAAGCACAGGATTTTTTAAATGATGCGAAAGGGATTTCCAAGGACAATGCCGAAATTCTTGTGGTGCAAGCGCAATTATTAACAGCTTGGGTAGTTTTTGATGGAGCTAAGTATGGGATGACGCACTCTCCTCGAATTGCTCAATTGTATAAAGAAGCCTATACTTTGGAACCGGACAACCCACGAGTAGCTTTTGGAAAAGTAGAATGGGATCTGGGTACGGCACGCTTTTTTGGACAAGATACGAGTCCGTTTTGTGAAGATTTAACCAAGGCAGTTGCTCTGTTCGACTCTTACGAGCCAAAAGGTCCGTTTCATCCTAATGGTGGAGCAGAATATGCTAAGGGCTCATTAGCCCAAAATTGTAAAGAATAGCGTTTATGAAGCTTTTTAAAGAAGTAGGTAAGGCCTTTTTCATTGGTTCTCTCATTTTCATCGTTATCGGTGTTATTCAATATGTGAACGGCAATGTGATTACCGATGGGAAGCAATTACTTGTTCTTTTTGCTTATAATCAAATGTATTCGGTGGCTCTTTATCTGGCGAATGCCTATTTCTTCATGTTCTTGTTGAGGAAGTATAAAAGTCAGCTTTTTGGGTACAGAAAATTGGCGCTGGGTATTGGCGGATCAGTTGGGATTACCATCGTCACTATCTTCTTGTTGAGAATAATTTCCGAAATGATTATCGACGGGGAAAGCTTAACCGAGTTTTTAGAGGGAGAAAAAGTACAGTATTACTATATTTCGCTTGGTATATCTCTGGTGGTTACGGCCATTTTTTATATCGTTTTCTATTATCGTTTTAAGCAAGAAACTAAGGTTAAGGAGCAAAAGATCATTGCCGGAACAGCTTCCGCTCAATTTGACGCTCTTAAAAACCAGTTGGATCCCCATTTTTTGTTCAATAGCCTGAACGTACTTACCAGTTTAATTGAAGAAAATCCAGAAGCTGCTACTCGGTTTACCACAGCCTTATCCAAGGTATATCGCTATGTTTTGGAACAAAAAAATAAGCAGTTGGTCACTATTGAAGAGGAACTTAAGTTCGCCAAGTTATACATGTCATTAATTAAAATGCGTTTTGAGGATAGCATTGTATTCCGGGCACCAGAACAGCTTTCCAATCCGGAGGCTAAGGTGGTTCCGTTATCTCTTCAGTTATTGTTGGAAAACGCCGTTAAACACAATCAGGTAACGCCCAATAGAAAATTATACATTACTATTTCTGAAGAAGCTGGCCATTTGAATATTCAGAATAACTATCAACCAAAAAAGGTGATCAATGAGGGTACAGGAGTTGGACTTCAAAATATAAGGAAGCGCTATCATTTATTGACGGACAGGGCGGTGAGCATAGCGCAGGACGAAAAAAATTTCAGTGTTTCTATTCCGTTACTTACTAAAAGTACAGCCACCGCTTCAGTAACTCAAGAGTCGTATATTTCCGGAAAGAAGTACGATCGGGCCAAAAAGCATGTGGAAGAATTGAAGGGATTCTATATACATTTTGCCATCTACCTTATTATGGTCCCGGTATTTATTTTCCTTAATTTCAAAAGTCAGGGCTTTCCCTGGGCAATTTTCCCTATCGTTGGATGGGGAGCAGGGGTCTCGGGGCATGCTATGGAAGTATTCAATTACAACCCTTTTCTCGGCAAAAACTGGGAGGAGCGGAAGATCCGAGAATTGATGGATAAAGATGATAAATAATACCAGGAGAGAAGCAATACTACGGTCCATCATTCAAATTTGACAGTTGGGTTAGATAGATTGTAACAGAAGACATCTCCGTATTACTTTTATAGTGTATTATTAAACAAGTATTATGAAACTAATTGAAAACAGTAGCGAAAAAAGATACCAGCGCGCAAAGGAACGTGTTGAGAAGATGAAGGGATTTTATATTCATGCATCCATCTATTTTATCTTTGTCATATTCTTTATTTATTTAAACACCTTTAGTTCCAGCTTTCCTTGGGCGATCTTTCCAATAGTAGGATGGGGGCTAGGAGTATTAGGTCACGCAACCGATGCGTTTGAGTATTCTATTTTCTTCGGAAAAAAATGGGAGCAGCGTAAAATAAGAGAAATTCTTAAGGAAGAAGAGGAAGAGTTTATTCAGTTTTAAATGTTCAATTCAAAACAGATAGTCATGGAATACAAGAACAATGAAAGAGAAAATAGATATTTACGGGCCAAAGATCAGGTAGCGGAAATCAAGAAATTTTACACCAGTTTATTTTTCTATATCGTCTTTATTTCTTTTTTAGCCGGTTTAAACTATTACACCAATGAGTGGCGCTATATGTGGTTTTTATGGGCGGCCATGGGTTGGGGGATCGGACTTGTATTTCAGGCCTTTAAAGCCTTTCGATGGCTCCCCTTTCTGAATAAAAACTGGGAAGAGCGAAAAATCAAAGAGTTGATGGATGAAGAGGAAGAAATGAATAATAGATGGAGTTAATAAGCACTGGCATGGAAACAGAAGCATATAAAAAATATGATCGGGCAAAAAAACGTGTAAAAGAAATCAAAGGTTTTTATACCCATGTTAGAATCTTTGTCATAGTAAATGTTTTAGTTTATGTAACCCGATTTTTGGTTTTACCAAAATTAGGATTACTTCCCGAAGATGAGGGTTTTATTGATTGGCTTAATTGGAACACCTATTTAATGCCATTATTTTGGGGACTGGGGCTCGCAATTCACGGGCTGTGTGTGTTTGGTAAAAAGTTCAAGCCTTTTCAGAAATGGGAAGAGCGAAAGATTGAAGAAATTCTAAGAAAAGAGAACGAATCTGGAAAACGTAATTATGAATAGTAACGTTATGGAAAATTTTGATAAAGATAAATACGAAAGAGCTCAAAAGAAGATGAAGGACATCAAAGGGTTTTATACCCACCTGATGATATATTTAATGATAAATATTTTTTTGGTGTTGGCTCAAATGGGTGTTTTTAGCGGCTCTCTTTCTCATATTGGATTTCCAACTTGGGGCTTTCTAACAACTCCATTTTTCTGGGGCATAGGAGTATTTTTTCACGGTCTTTACGTGTTTCAGCATAAGTTTTCTTTCTTTAGAAATTGGGAAGAACGCAAGATCAAAGAGTATATGGAAAAGGACGAAGAAGAGTTCAAGAATACCAACAAGTGGAATTAGAAATAGCACCCACCCTTATCACAAGCGATTTAAAAAATTAAACGAACAACCCTATGAATGTATTGATTATTGAAGATGAAAAACCTTCAGCACGAAGACTGCAGCGCATGTTGGAAAAACTAGATGTACAGGTAGATAAAATGCTTCACAACGTACAGGATGCTGTAGAGTGGTTTGCCAATAATGAACATCCGGATCTCATTTTTCTGGATATTCAGTTGAGTGATGGTTTGTCTTTTGAAATCTTCGATGAGGTTGACGTAAATAGCGCGATCATTTTTACCACCGCTTTCGATGAGTATGCATTACAGGCTTTTAAACTCAATAGTATTGATTATTTACTGAAACCGATAGACGAGGAAGAGCTGGAAGCTGCCGTTAAAAAATACCTGGCTCGCGCACCGCAAACTCAAAATGTGCAACTCAATTTTGACGATATTAAAAAGCTTTTGACCAATCCGGTAGAACGCGAGTACAAAAAACGTTTTACGACCAAAATAGGACAACACATCAAAATGATTCCCGTAGATGAGATTGAATGTTTTTATTCTGAAAACAAAGGGACCTATGCACATACTATTGACGGTCGCAATTATTTACTCGATACAACGCTGGAACAAATGGAAAGCGAAATCTCTCCCGAAGTCTTCTTCCGAATTAACCGTAAGTTTTACATCAATATTAATGCAATAAAAGACATTATAAGTTATACTAATAGTCGTTTGCAACTAAAACTCAACAGTTATAATGAACAGGAAGTTGTAGTGGCACGAGAACGAGTAAGGGATTTTAAATTGTGGTTGGAGTAAATTATTTTTTATCGTCCTCCACGCGATTCTCCTGAAAGGCCGAAGGCAATAACTTAGGAATCAACTTCACAAATAACGGCAACAAAAGGGCTCCACCAGGAAGCATAAAAATGGTGAGCGACGGCACCGTCTTAAAGATATCTAACAGCTGTTCCTTAACTTTTATTTTTTCCTCCCCAGACAAATCGCGCGTGGTAGATTGCCCAAGTAGCACCAATAGTTCGCCACTTTCGTTAAGTTCGGTTAACAGTCGCTTTTTGTTTCGCAGAATAAGCAACTTTACCATTTTGGACGACTGCTTATAAAACTGAGCCACGGGATGAGCGTATTCAAATAGTTTGATCTTTTGAGCATTCGTTGCAGAAAATTCAATGAGCGTATCTATATTCCGGGAGAGGTACGCTTCAGAAAAATTTAAACTACGGCTCAATGACTTGAGAAACTCCAATTCGCTATCGTCCAATAATTTGTCGTCCCAAACAGCCAAGCAGCAGATATCCAATATAAATTGTCTTTCCAGTAAACTGATGTTGTTATATAGCGTTTTGGGTTCATCATGGTAAAATTCGGAGGAGGAAGACACCAGTTCAATCACCAAATGATCGTACTTGTTTTTTTCTTTTTTAGACTGAAGTGCAAGTGCACTATTCTCAATGAGGACGGTTTCCAAGGCATCCATATAAGTTTTAAGACCGTCGGGTTCAGATAAATAGTTAGAAAATGCCAGCACATCTACATAGAGTAGGGCATAAGTAAGTAGGGAAGTAGCGTCGGTCTTTAGTAAGCTATTGCTCTCTTGAAGTCGCGCTGAAATAATCTTTTCCAGATTTTCTGAAGGACTCGTGGAAAATCCCAATTTTTGAAAAAAACTCCGCTTGCCTCGTTCGATCGATTTATAAAAGGAAACCATCGTTTCGATAGCCTCTTCGTGGGTTTTTTTCGGATTTTCAGAAAAAAAAGTGAACCAAAGGGCATGAAAAAGGTTCACTTTTGTATATTCCTCCTTGGTAAGTTTCAAATCGCTTATAGGTTCGTTAAGCACCGTGCTCACTGAAACACCGTAAATAAATCCGGTTTTTTTTAACTGTTCGTAAAATACATTTGGCGATGCATAGTTATCAATAAGCAACTTTTTTGGAAAGTCGTTAATAAATTTATGTATCCAGCCTGAAGATGAGGGGTTCATTTATTAAATTTGTACCGTTGTGAATATTTTAGTATTAACAAAAAATTAACATTTTACCCAAAACCATAAACGTACTTTCGACGTAAATAGTTGGAAAGTAAATTTAACCATTCTAACATTCTTATGATGAAAAAAACAAAAATTTTTGCAGCCATTGGAGGCCTGAGCGTTGTCGCTCTTGCGGTCTTTTTAATAGCAGCAGACCACATTGATTCACCAACAGTAGCAGGAACAAAAGTAGATATTGCCGATTTCTACGCTTTCGAAGGTGAAAATCCTAATAGTACTGTTTTTATTGCCACACTTCAAGGTCCTCTTGAACCAGGGCAGGTGACGCAAAATGCTGTGTTTGACAAAGACGTTTTGGTAGAGTTTAAAATTGATAATACGGGAGATTTTAAAGAAGATCTTGTCATTCAGGCCATTCGAAGAGATAGTGTCGATAAGCAATTCATGTATTTCTTTGGTCCTTCGGATATAGATTTGCCCGATACCGAAAGAGACGGTGTTCCCGGATTAACGAGTACGGTGAATATTAATGATGGAATTGGAAAGGTTGAAATATCGACAACGGAAGAAACCTTTATTGGAGAAAGCGGGGAAATTAAGTTTTTCGCTGGCCCTAGAAGGGATTATTTTTATTTCGACTTTAATAGGTTTAATGAAATAGCGAGTGGTGCAGCAGCGCCCGAAGGATTTTTTCCTCCAGGAACCGCCTCGGACTTTTTTGAGAATTTAAATGTACTGGCCATTGTTGTGGAAGTACCAAATTCATTATTGGGAGAAGCTCCAGATCATATTGGTGGAGCCGTTGGTATTGATGGATTGCCCAAGGCATATAATGTTTGGGTGTCAACTAAGAGAAAACAATAATTTTAAAGAAGAAAAAAATGAAAACATTTAATATAAAATTAGTATTGCTTGCCATTTGCACTTCTTTATTGTTTGTGCAGTGTGCCGATGACGATGACAATGGAAACATCATTGAACAAGATATGTGTAGTGATGGACTACAAAATGGAGACGAAGAAGGAATAGATTGTGGTGGTTCTGAATGTGTGCCATGTGAGATGAGTGTGGACTTTACAGGAGTTTTTGTTCAAGAAGATATTATGGGAAGACCAGCGGTCAATACGGCTTTTGGAGGTAGCGACGAAGTTAAAAACAGTTATAATATTGCTGCCACCTCAGAGCGTAGTGATTCGTTAACAGACCCAATGGTTAATTTCCAAAGAATTTTTGAGGAGACCTTAGAAGGCTACCATGACGTTTATGGTGATGCCTTAGGGGTGGACTTAGATTACGAAACCAATATTTTGGGCTTGGATGCCACGGCTTTTGCAATAGTATTAGCGAATTTTGATGCACTTCAAGTAGCTCCAAATGCACCAACAACCTATTTTGACGGTACTAACGTTTTAACTGGCAGAACCCTTGGGGATGATGTTATTGACATTTCTCTTACGCTCATGTTTGGAGGGACTTCGGGAACTCGTTTTGATGGTAACAACGGAACCCCGCAACTCACTAGCGACGGTGTTGGAGTTGGAGATCGAGATTTAACACTACCATTCCCTTATATGGAAGCTGCAATTTCGCAATAGAAAACAAGTAAATAACAGAAAAGAGCAACAAAATAAGTTTGCTCTTTTCTTTTTATCAGCATTATGAAGAAACCCATTATACTAATAGGATTCATTTTGCTGGCTATCGCCTGCAAAAATAATCCAGAGAAAATAGCTTTTACGAATACCGAAGACTATAACTCTTACTTATCCACGTCTTTGAGACCAACCCATGAACAAGCTTTGTCATCAAAAGATTTTTGGTCCAAACGTCTTAGAGCAGATAGCACAGGTGTTGGTGATTTGTCACCCCTGGCTGGAGCCTATGTCCAACTATTTGAAACCACTGGGGATGCCTCTTTTTTGAAGAATGCCGAGCAGCTCTACAAAAAAGGAATGGAAATTTCTGCTAACGGTCAAGATGCGTTTGCAAGAAGTTTAGCACATAATTATATTTCGCAACATCGCTTTAACGAAGCCTATGAATTGCTGAAGACCACCTTCCAAGGACCGTCAGATAAACACGAAACGCAGTTAATGCTCTTTGACGCAGCCATGGAGGTAGGCGAATATGAGAAAGCCTATCAATATTTAGAAGCAGTTAAAAATTTAAAAGACTACCACTATCTCATCCGTTTGTCCAAGTGGAGCGATTATCGGGGAGATTTGTCCAGTGCTATTCGCTATTTGGAAAAGGCAATGACCATCGCCGAGTCTCGTGATAGTAAACCTCTTAAAGTATGGACCTACAGCAATCTCGGAGATTACTATGGCCATGCCGGTAGAATTGTAGATTCATATACCTATTATTTAAAGACCCTGGCCTTGCAACCAGATAATGAGTATGTAAAGAAAGGGATCGCCTGGGTATTGTATTCCGAAGAAAAGAATACAGAGGAAGCACATCGAATTATGGACTCCATTATGAAGAACCGTCAATTGCCCGAGGATCATCTTTTTAAAGCAGAATTGTACACTATGGAAGGAAAAGAAGATTTGGCACAACGTTCCGAAAATAGCTTCATAAAAGCGGTTGAAGAAGGAGCATACGGGAAGATGTACAATTCTTATCTCATAGAACTTTATGCAGATCGACAGCCAAAAAGAGCTTTGAAGTTAGCCAAAAGTGAGCTTGAAAACCGTCCAACTCCTGAGGTTTATCACCTTCTGGCCTTGGCACAATTGCAAAATGGAATGCCTGAAAAAGCGTTGGAGACTATTGAAAATCATGTAACCGCTAAGACCTCAGAACCCATGGCTTTATTTCATAGCGCCCTAGTATATAAGGCAAATAGGCTCGATAACAAGGTAGCGGCGTTAAAAGAGGAGCTGGCCGAAGCTACCTATGAACTAGGACCGGTAATATCAAAAAAAATAGAAGCACTATAAAAGGTGTTTCTATTTTTTCTTCTTTAGGGGTTGACCATTCCCAATGTATATAACTGCGTTAAATTTGGACTTTCACTACCTCCTTCGGGCTCTAAAGTAATTCCGAAGGCCTCAGGAGATGGAATGTTTTCAACCTTAAAAAATGCGGTATCGGCAGATTCAAAGGCTTCTAAAAGTCCAATGCTTCTCGGCGTAAGCGGATCCATGATCAACGACCAAACCTGATATACTTTTCCTTTGGGTGGTTTGGGCAAACCTTTGGCATCGATATAGGCAATATTCTCATCATCATTGTAGTAAACGGTTGCATAGGCCGTAGGGGCCACCGCTACGTTTCCAGGCAGTTCAATGGTGTTAAAATCCTTGGAACGAACAATGTCAAGCAAGTCGTTAGCCTGTGCCAGTTGGGCCTCTGTGATGCCTGTTCTTTCCTGAAGCACCATATTTTTTGTGTTCACAGTACGTAATTTGTCTTTCAAATCTGAATTCTGTTTTAGCATAAATGCCAGTCCTGCGAAGAATAATAGTGCTGCTGCCCAACCCGCCATAGCGTTCCAATTGCGCTTACGAGTGGGGGTAAGTGGTCTCATTCCCTTGGTAAACCGAGCAACCTGTTCCCATACTTTTGGAGGCACCTTACCTCCTGCGGCTTCAGAAAGTTGCATTAGAGAGTCTTCAATTTGTAACACCTCTTTTTTTACTGAAGGATATTGTTCCATAGCCTGCTCAACCTCTAGAGTTTCTTCTTGAGAGAGAGAGCCGGTAACGTATAATTCCAGCAACCCAGATGCTATGATTTCTTCTTCTGTCATACTTATTTGTTCAAAAGCATTTTACGCAAATCCCCAATGCAATTACGAGCTCTTGTTTTAATGGTACCTAAGGGAGTTTCTAAAGTTTTCGCTGTTTCTGCTTGGGTATATCCTTTAAAATAAAGTAATTCTATGATTTGGATACACATAGGTTTTAAGGCTGCGAGATACTTTTTTAGTCCAATGGCCTCCGTTTTTCCGGATAAGTTATCATGCCCGGCAATTATATCTACGAAATTTTCGGTGGTTAAGTTTTTTGCCGAATTCTTAAACGCCTTGGACCGGGTCATGTCAATGGCCGTGTTCCTCGCAATATTAAGTAACCAGGTATAAAATCGCCCCTTGGATGGGTTATATGAATTTGAACTTTTCCAAACCTTAATAAATACATCCTGCAGAACTTCTTCCGCCAGACTTTCCTCGCGAACAACAGCAATGACAACGCCATAGATTGCTTTAGAGTACATTTCGTATATCTCAGAAAATGCCGAGTGATTGCCGTTTTGCATTTCCAATATAAGGGCGTCCGGTTGGTCCATTTGAGCTTAAAGGTAACGTCTTACGAATGTAGTTAAAATACGAATAAAATGGCGATTTCTTTGCCGTTAATACCGTCTATTCATGCTTGAAAGTTTAGGATAAACCATAAAATTTGAATGAATCTGTCAGGCGATAAGCAAAACGAATTGTGGTCTATTTCTTCAATCGAACGGAAATAATGTGCTGGAAAAAAGCGTAATTCAATTCAAAAATAAGAATTCTCATTTTTCTTTTCATTTTACTCAGAAATCAACAATGCATCGGTAAAATGTCAGAAAAATCGATAAAATACCTAAATTTTAACAGTTTTCGGGAAGAATTGGTATTATAAGTAAGGTCAAATGTTTGGGAAAGGCGCGGCTATTTAATAGATTTGCGAGAATCTAAAATTCCCAGCGAAATTATTAACCTAAACTATTTACTATGAATAAACTTACCATGCTTGTTATGTGTGGGGTTTTATTTGGTATAACCAACCGGATAAGCGCTCAAAACATTCAGCAAAGTATTGACCAACAAATAATTCAGTTGTTGGAGGACAATAAAATTACCTCTCAGGATGCGAATTGGGTCATAACTAGTCAACATGTTAGTAACTCAAGTGGCATTCAGCATGTCTACTTTCGTCAAGTCCTTAATGGGGTCGAAATTTATGGAACCGAGTCGAGCATTCACTTGTACGCTAATGGTGATTTACTAAAGGCAAACAATCATTTTATTTCAGAGGTAGCATCTAAAGCTACAGGGAGCTCTAGCCCATCACTTACCGCGGTTCAAGCCGTGCAAAGTGCTGCTGGTTATTTTAACTATTCCGTTTCTTCTGATATCTCAGTTGTTGAATCTGATCGCTCTGGTAATCAAATGATTTTAAGCGATGGAGGAATCTCATTAAGTAATATCCCGGCAAAACTGGTATATCAAATGAACCAAAACGGTGACCTGGTTTTAGCGTGGCATATTTCAATTGAAGAAACGGCTAAGGAAAACTGGTGGAGTGTTCGAGTAGATGCTACTACAGGTAATATCGTGGATCAGAACAACTACATGACCAGTTGTAACTTTGAGCATGATCACAGCGTACACGAGAATAAGGAAGTAACAGACTTCAATAAAAACTTATACTTTATTCCGAATTACAAGGAAAAAATGGAGAAAAAGGCTTCATATGCGGCCACAAACTCCCTCGTTAACACCTACGAAGTATTTGCCATTCCACTTGAAAGTCCATATTATGGTCCAAGAACAATAGAGGCTTCTCCTGCTTTATTATCTGCTTCCCCATTTGGTTGGCACGACACGGATGGAGCAGCTGGAGCAGAATTCACGACTACGCGAGGTAATAATGTGGATGCTTATGATGCCAATACCAACTACCGACCCGATGGAGGTGCCACTTTAGATTTTGTAGGTTACCCATTTGACCAAATTTATACCAATTCCAATCAGTACGAAGATGCATCCATTACGCAGTTATTTTACCTAAATAATGTTATTCATGATGTAAGTTATGTATATGGTTTGGATGAAGCGGCCGGAAACTTTCAAGAAAACAACTATGGAAATTGTGGGGCTGGAAGCGATTCAGTGAATGGGAATGCCCAGATAGGACAAACTTGTAATGCTACTTTTGGTACACCACCAGATGGAAACAACCCTTCCATGAATATGTTTATTTGTGGAGATAAAGATGGTGATTTTGATAACCTCGTAGTATTCCATGAGTATGGACATGGTGTTTCTAATAGATTGACCGGCGGTCCAACTAATACGGGCTGTCTAAGTAACACCGAGCAAATGGGAGAAGGGTGGAGTGATTACTTAGGTGTTATATTAACTATTGAACCTGGAGATACAGGTACGGATGTTAGAGGTGTAGGAACCTACTTATTTGGACAAGGACCCAACGGCGCTGGAATTCGAACGCATCCATATAGCACGGATCTTGCCGTTAATCCACATACGTATGATGATATCAAAACAGAGTCTGTTCCTCATGGTTTGGGTTCTGTATGGGCAGCTATGCTATGGGAGGTAACCTGGGCTTTGGTAGATGAACATGGTTTTGATGCAGATATTTACAACTTTACTGGTGATGTTAATGCAGATGCTGGTAACGTTCAAGCGTTGGCTTTGGTAATGGAAGGAATGAAGTTACAACCTTGTAGCCCTGGTTTTGTGGATGGAAGAGACGCTATTTTTGCTGCCGATTTGGCCCTTTACGGAGGTGCCAATGAATGTATTCTTTGGGACGCCTTTGCTAAACGAGGACTGGGAGTGAGCGCTGATCAAGGCTCTTCAGGAAGTAGAAGTGACGGGACAGAAGCATTTGACACCCCAACAGGTATAGCAAGCTTTACTGCACCCTTGGATCTTTGTATTAATGAAGGTGTCATGACGAACGTGGGTGGTGGATCACCATCTGGTGGTGTTTATTCCGGACCAGGTGTTACCGACGACGGAAATGGAGCAACCTATACCTTCGATCCTGCTGCTGCAGGGGTTGGAGTACACGTTATTACCTACGACGTTCCAACCGGACCTTGTTCTGTAGCTTCTTCAGACTCTGATAGTATTGAGGTATTTGCTGTTCCTCCGGGTCCAACAGCTACCGGAGTGTCAGACTTCTGTGTTGGAGATGAGGTGACAGTTACTGCCGTCCCCGCAGATGGTGCCAATACAATTCGGTGGTACGATGTTGCTACGGGTGGAATTCCACTGGCAACAGGTACTTCGTATACTTTTACTCCAACGGGTTCGATGAGCGTATATGCTGAAGAGGCACCTCCAAGTGCCGACCCTCTGCTCAAAATTTCGGAAGTAACACTACAAGCAGATAAACTTGAGATTCAGAATATTGGAATAGGAGCGGATTATACAGGATATACCGTTGCTGTTAGTGACCAGCCTTATTCCGACATTAATGTTGTGAATTCAGTACAACAACCACTAGGTCCTATGGATGGAAATTCTACGATCTTTTGGGATGAGACGGGTGGTTCGAACGATTGGGGTGTAAACCTCTTTTGGAACGATGGTCAACCTGGATGGATTATCATTATTGATGATAACGGAGATGTAGTAGATTCTGTATTTTGGAATACACCTGCTGCCGAAATTGGAGGTTTCAATATTACGGTGAATGGATTTAATGTAACTGCAGCCGATCTCGATTGGACTGGTGATGGTGCGAACTTTGGTACCACTTGCAATGATTCATACCGTAGAGATGGCGAAAGTGATGATGCCGTTAATTGGGCAAATGGATGCCAAACTTCAGACTACGGAGCAGCCAATGATGATATTGGTCTTGGATATTTAGGATGTTTTGGAGATAGAGCAGAAGCGGTATTGACTTCCGATGCTGAGCCTCCAACAATTACTTGCCCAGCTGATGTTACTATTGATGCGTCACCAGGAGTTTGTACAACACCGAATTCAAGCTTAGGAACACCAACCACAACAGATAATTGTGGCGGTGAAATTGCAACGAACGATGCCCCAGCGGATATTCCAGTAGGTGTGACCACGGTTACCTGGACGGTTACGGATACTTCAGGCAACACGACAACCTGTACACAGACCATTACAGTGGTAGACAGCGAAGATCCAACATTAACTTGTCCAGCCGATCTTACCGTAGAGGTGAATGAAGGTGAACTGTTCACTCTTCCGGATTATACTGGAGATGCTATCGCCGATGATAATTGTACAGCTTCACCAACGCTTACCCAGGATCCAGCTGCCGGGACTCAAGTAGGTGCAGGAGCAAATGTAATTACAATTACTGCGGAAGACGAGTCTGGAAACAGTGTTTCATGTATTTTCGTTGTAACCGTAGATGAAATTCTCTTAGGACTGGATGACAACGCATTGAGCAATCAAATAACGCTATATCCAAATCCGACAAGCGGACAGCTTACCTTGTTAAACACAAGCGATGAGGTATTGAATACTATTACCATTACCGATGTAAATGGTCGTATTATTCAAACCATCAAACTTTCAGATACTGGTTCCGAAAACAACTTCTCTATTGCTAGTTTAGCCCAGGGAATGTATTTCGTAAAGATCGATGGAGAAAATGCAAGCACTATAAAGCGAATTATTAAACAATAAGCTCTATATTTTATAAAGCCCTACAAATTTTGTAGGGCTTTTTTTTATTTCAATCCGTTTTGGCAAGCTTTTTGGTCTATTATATTTGAGTAACCGACGTAGCTAAATGAAACATAAAGTAAACGGTTAAACGTCCCTAAAAAGAAACATTTACGTCCTTACTTAAAACCTTCCCTTCCTGGGGAGGTTTTTTTGTTAATCTGGAGTAGGTAAAATAAAAAACGCCTATTAACACAAAGCTAATAGGCGCTCAATTAATTTAATTTGAGATGAGAAATATGCTATTGGATTATTCCGCCACAACTAACACGAGCTCCGGCAGCTCCACTAGGTTGCGAAGTAAAATCATCGGTTCCTTGATGTACAATAATGGCTTTTCCTAAGACATCTCTCTTTTCATCGCCGCAACCAATACACCATTCGTCCGTGGTGAAATTTACGTGTCCTACACCATCCTCAGAAACCACAAAATTTCCTATATCCCCTTTGTGATAGCCTTTAGGATCTCCCCATTTCCCATGGTCTTGAAAAGTCGGATTCCAATGACCGCCGGAAGATTTTCCATCAGCCGAAGAGCAGTCGGCTTTTTCATGTATATGAATGGCATGTGTACCTGGTTCCAGTCCAGATATCTTTACCTCCAGAGTAACTTCTCCATCTTTCTCGGTCATTCCAGCCTTTCCTCGGGCTTTGGTTCCGCTTTTCGGTTCTAAAGCAAAGCTAACATAGGCATTCGCTCCAGTAACTTTTTTAACTACCTTCTCAGCCTTTTCTACTTCTTCCCCCTCTTCTTTTTTCACTTCTTGAACTACTTCCTCTTCCACTTTTTTAGTTTCATCTTTACAACCAATAAATGCTATAAGGGTTATACTAAAAAGGAGCAATTGTATTTTTTTCATGGTCTATAATTTTTAAAGGTTTCTGTTTGTTGGAACTAAAGGTAATTGGTTTCATTAAAAATGACAAACACTTAACGTCTGTCTTTTATCAATTCCTTACCGTCCGTAACCCCTAGTTTTATATTTTCTGAAATGATCAGCGCTTTGTCAATACGGGTTTGCGAGCTTTTAAAACGACTTATATAGTAAATGAGGGATCGCTTTTTTCCATCCGTTAATAATTCGAAACCTTCAAATGCCAATGGGTCACTGTCCAAAACTGCTTGAAATTCTTCAGGCATTTCAACTCCATATTTGCTCTGATCTTCCGAGAGTTGAAGCATGAACTCATCCGTTCGATCAACTCCAAGCTCTTTTTGATATCTTTTTCCGAAGCTAATTAAATACCGATTCTTATAAAAATGCAATTTTCCATGAAATAAAACCTTACGGTCATTAAAACTAGCCTTAAGTGCTACTCTTGAATGCCCGGCATCCCTAAAGGGTTGCGCAATTTTATCCGGTATAACAACACTATGAGTTCCATCGATACTCACTTTAAATTTGGCGGAAACAAGCATCTTAAAAATTATTCGGTTCTAATGAATCAAAATAGTTAACGCTACATTAACTCGGTGACTACTTGAGTTTCACTGTGCAACGTACGATGTACAGGACACTTGTCCGCAATTTGAAGGATGCGTTTTATTTGCTTTTCATCCAAATTGCCCTCAAGTTTAATGGCTCTGGTGAAGGTATCAATTTTGGCAGAATCCTCATCGCAATGCTCGCAATCCAAGGCATGTTCCTTGGAGTAACTGGTATGAACCTCAATGTTTTTCAAGTCCCATCCTTTACGTCGCACATACATTTGAACTGTTATCGCCGTGCAGGAAGACAAACCTGCCGATAATAAATCATAAGGGGTAGGCCCAAAGTCATTACCTCCAATAGACTCAGGTTCGTCAGCCAGCATATAGTGATTTCCAACTTTCATCTGGGTAGTATAACCTCCATCTGCCGATAGACTTGCCACGACATCACTTTTAGACTTAAACTTTTCAAGTTCAGGTATATCGACATAACGAGATGCCCAACCCGCAATTACCTTTCCCGTATACAAAGAGTCCTCCTTATCTAGTAAAAGATGATCTGCGCCATCTAATGAAACAAAGCTTTTAGGGTGGCGGGCAGCGACATAAATTTCCTCTGCATTTTTAATGGCAACCGTTGTATCCTGAGGAGAATGCATGACTAGAAGTGCCTTATCAAGATTTTTAGCAACTTCCGGAAGGGAGTGCGCCTTTAAATCGTCTAAAAAGTGCTTTTTAATTGTGAAATTTCTACCACTCAGATTGACCGTTGCAGCACCGGTATTCTCAATTTCATCCAGACTATTTTTTAACAAATGCTGAACATGCCTTGGATTACTTGGAGCACCTACGGTCGCTACTGCTCTCACTGATTCCAATTGAGAAGCAGCAAAGATTACGGCAGCACCTCCCAAAGAATGCCCTACCAAAAGGGTAGGGGCTTGAAAGTTTTCCTTCAAATAGTTGGAGGCGGCAATTAAGTCTTCAACATTTCCGCTAAAGTTGGTATCCTCAAAATCTCCATCACTTTCCCCAAGGCCAGTAAAATCGAATCGAAGGACTCCAAATCCAGCAGCCGTTAAACTACGACTAATGTTCTTAACGGCCGATAGGTTTTTAGTGCACGTAAAACAATGTGCAAATAAGGCAAAATTATGCGGTATCTGATCGGCGGGAAGCTCTATTCTTCCCACCAGATCTATACCGTCGTGATTCTTAAAAATTATTTTCTGTAGATTCATAGGGTGATGTAGTCGTTATTCTACCTTAACACTTTCAGTGGCATCCGGATCGTCCAAACCTGTTAATCCTTCACCTTTTAAATATTTATCCAAGAATTTCAACACACTGCTATAGGCCTCTATCTGATTGTTCTTTTTAACAAATCCATGCCCTTCATCTTCAAATAACACATATTCCACTGGAACGCCATTCTTTTTAACCCCTTCAACAATATCGTCCGATTCGGCTTTAAGCACTCTAGGATCCTGTGCCCCTTGAAGTACAATAAGAGGTTTGGTTACTTTGTCGGTGTGAAAAAGTGGTGAGATTTGTTTCAAACGAATGGAGTCTTCCGTGTTTGGGTCTCCCATTTCGAGGTATAAGGCATCCTTGAAAGATTCCCACCATGGCGGTATACTCTTTAAAGTACGTATCCAATTGGTAACTCCAAATAAGTTGACACCAACATCAAATTGCTCTGGAGCATAAGTAAGCGCAGCCATGGTCATATAGCCTCCATAAGAACCGCCAATGATACCAATTTTATCCGCATCAATTGCCGATTGTGTAGCTAACCAATCTTTTCCTGCCACACAGTCCTTTAAATCCTTATCCCCATGATTCTGATCGTCCATTTTATAGAAAGATTTTCCATAGCCGCTGCTACCTCGATTATTAACCGCTAATACCGCATATCCATGATTAACCAAATACTGAATGGTAGAGCTAAACCCCTGTCTGGACTGACCTCCAGGGCCTCCATGTACCCATACCAAAGCAGGAACAGGATTATCTACCGAAGCTTGATGGGGTAGATAATAAATGGCTGGAATCTCTAATCCATCAAAAGATTTATAGCGCACTACTTCGGCGGCCACCAGATCTTCGCCATTTATTTCGTCATTAAGAACATCGGTCAATTGGAAATATTCATTGGTCGCCAAATTCAAGGCGTAGGAATTCGTAGGAGTATGAGACCCTCCAACACTTAAAATAGCCATAGTTTCATCTCGGTTGAAGGAAGCTCTGTTAATGGCTTTATTTTCAAAATTGGGTAATTCCAGTTGTTTTCCGGTGGCCACTTCAGTAATAATCATCACATTTTTGGCATCTTCATTCGAAAAAGAAACCTGATACTTTCCACTGTGGGTAAAATAATAAGCATTCACGTCCCAATTTCTCTCAAAAACTTTTTCCTTAGAACCATCCGCAATATTGTATTTCATTACATAGCTGAATTCGGCTCCATCATCGGTGGTATAGTACAATGCGCTGCTGTCTGGTGCAAAATCCTCCGCACTATTGCCACTTACATTTTCATTTATTTTAGTGATTTCTTTGGTTTCGGTATTCATTAGGAACAAGTCGGCATCATTGGTATTGATATTTTTACCCAACGCAATGTACTTACGATCTTTGGAAAGTCCTTGAAAGTCCATTCCGTCAGTATGTTCATAAATTAATTCTGAAGAAAAATCAGATAATTGCATTTCATAGATGTCCATATACCTCTGATCTCTCTCGTTACTGGCATAGAAAAAACTCTTTCCTTCGTGACTCCAACCTCTAAACAGGGCTCTCACATTTTCGGCTGGGGTAAGGCGTTTGATACCGTCATCATCTTGCATGAAAATTTTAAACACTTCATCTCCATTACCGTCCATTCGGAATAAAATACGGTCGTCTTCCGGAAAAAATGAAATTCCGAAAACGGAGGCGCTATCGCTTTGAGTGAGCGGTTTCAATTCGCCTCCAGCGGCTGGAACGGTGTACATATTATAAATGCCAGAGCGATTGCTGGTCATCAAAACCTTCGTTTTGTCCGCTGAATAGCCATTCGCAAAGGCATTCTCATTGTCCATAAATTGTTCTATGCTATATTCGGAAACTTGCCTTGCTACGGCTACTTCCTCTTCTTTTTTTTCATCTTTACAGGCAAATGCGAATAGCAAGCATAGCCCCATGGTAATAACTTTTTTCATAAGGAGTTGTTTTAGTCTATTTGAAATGTTTTAGTCTCTTTGAAAGTAGATAATTCCACTTTCTCGATTTTGGCTTTATAATCCACCCAATCTTTGTTAAAAAAGGCATTAGTGGTCTGAAGGGCACCGTTAAGTGCATCTTTGGCTTGTTTTATTAATTGATTTTCCGTGGCAGTCATACCGTTGGGTCTACTGTTGGTGTAGCGTCTTGCTGTAAACAAGCGTTGCACTACAGTAACGTAGGGGTCACTGGTAATACCTTGTCTTTTGTCTTCTTTTCCAATATACAACGCGACAATGGAGTCCATTTTCTTTACTAAAGCACCCGTCTCTTTTATTTGATCTTTGTACTTTTTATCGTCCTCCTTCTTCATTTTCTTTTTATAGTCCGTGGCTATGTTTTTACTTTCTACCAATTGCTTCACAGCATCTGCAGTCAACTGCGTCATTTTTTCCAATTCTTTGGCAGCCGCATAACTTTCGGTAATCGCTTTTTGCGGAATGACCAACCTTGGATCGCTTTCAACTTTCACTGTTGACGTTGAAGATTGCTCCAGATATAAAAGTTCTGCTCGATACGTTCCCGGTTTTACTTCTACGCCGCCAGGTTCACCAGTGCGTTTTCTAATGGTTCGAGACGGGCGATCTCCTCCTGCTTCGCGCATAAACCAGGTCCAGTTGTAAATGCCTGTACTGTCCGGGATCTTGCGTTTGAGGGTTCTAATCAATCGAGATCCGTCATAAACTTTGAGGTATAGGGAGTCCTTCGATAATTTGTTTTTATTTTCTTCTGAATTATCCTTCTCTGTTTCATCGCCATCTTGGTTATCGTCTTCATCCTCCTCTTTCTTTTCCTCGGTCTCGGCCTTTTTGAAATAATACTTCAGACGTGCCCCATAACCCCGGTTTTCACCATTGTAAAGCGCATCTCCTCCAAATCTACTTCCCGTGGGTTGTTGATAGGCAGCTTGATATGCAATGGGACTTTCAAAAAGCTTTATTTCTGAATTGAGCACAGAAGGATTCTTAGCGATAGCCCTCAAAGGTCGAATATCGTCCAAGATCCACGCGGCTCTTCCAAAGGTGCCAATAACCAGATCATGCTCTCGAGGTTGAATCACTAGATCTTTAACCGATGTCGTTGGAAAGCCACGGGTCCACTTTTGCCAGTTGCTACCTGCATCCACCGAAACATACAAACCATCATCTGTGCCCAGAAAGAGTAGATTTCTTTCAACCGGGTCTTCCACAATACACAAGGCATAGCTAATTACATCATTACTGTCTAAAATTCGATCCCATGTTTTTCCATAGTCTTTCGTGCGATATGCATAGGGTGTATAATTAAATCGGCGGTAGTCATTGGCTACGAGAAGGGCTTCGCCTTTGGCTTTATTGCTTGCTTTAATTTGTACGATCCAACTTCCTTGCGGCAGTCCTTTGATGTTGGAAGAAACATCGTTCCATGTTTGCCCTCCATTTTGAGTGTAATGTACTTTTCCATCATCGGTACCCACCCAAAGCATATTTTGCTCCAACGGCGAAGGTTCAATTACCAAAATGGTAGTATGATTTTCAGCTCCGGTGGCATCCATAGTTAAACCACCACTTTCATCCTGTTTTTGCTTCTCGGGATCGTTGGTCGTCAAATCTCCCGAAATAAGACTCCAAGTCAAGCCCTTATTGGTACTTTTATGGACAAACTGACTTCCAAAATAAAGAGTGCTCGAGTTAAAAGGGTCAATATTAATGGCTGCATTCCAGTTAAAACGCAATTTCATTTCAGGGTCCGGATGCGTCGGGCGCACAGAATAATTATTACCCGTCATCCAGTCATAACGACTTACATAACCTTGCTGACTCATACTCCAGCCATACCTGCTGTCATCTTTGTCAGGCACCACATCGAAACCGTCTCCAAAGGAAATTTCCTGCCAATAACTATTTCTTATTCCCTGAGATTTCCAAACATATGCGGGCCCGCGCCAACTGCCGTTGTCTTGCATTCCACCATAGACGTTATAGGGAAATTCGTTATCCACGTTTATATGATAAAACTGAGCAACTGGGAGATTTCCAATAAAGCGCCAGGTTTTTCCACCATCTTTAGTAATGTTCATTCCACCATCATTTCCATCGATCATGAAATTTCCATTTTCTGGATGGATCCACCAGGCATGGTGATCGGGATGCACGCCATTATCTACGCCGTAAGCAGGCATGAGTTGGTTGAATTTTTTCCCGCCATCTTGTGAGACATTGACGTAGGTGTAAATGGAGTATACTCTATTTTCATTTTGAGGGTCAACATAAATTTCAGAATAATAAAAAGGACGATTTCCTATATCGTTGTTATCATTTACTTTGTGCCAATGAAAACCTCCATCTTCACTTTTGTAGAGGGCATTCTTTTTAGCCTCGACCAGGGCATAAACTACATTTGGCTTATTTCTGGCAATGGCAACTCCTATACGTCCCAGGTCTCCCTTGGGCAAACCGTCGGCATCGGTGCGTTCTTCCCAGGAATCACCGCCGTTATGAGTAATATAAAGGCCAGAGCCTTCGCCGCCCGATTTAAAAAACCAGGGATCCCTTTTATGCTCCCACATCGCAACAATTAACTTGTTTGGGTTGGTTGGGTCCATAACCATATCGGCAACGCCGCTCTTGTCATTGGTATAGAGTATTTTTTTCCAGCTTTTACCTCCGTCGGTTGTTTTAAAAACACCACGTTCGGGATGCACCCCCCAAGGGGAACCTATGGCTCCAACGTAAACGGTGTTCGGGTCCGTAGGGTCCACGATAATTCTATGGATGTGTCGAGTGTTCTCCAGGCCCATGGACTGCCAGTTTTTCCCTCCGTCGAGTGATTTATAAACTCCGTAACCTCCGTTCAAACTGTTTCGGGGGTTCCCTTCACCTGTTCCAACCCAGATTACCGAAGGATTACTTTGCTGAATAGCAACCGCACCAACGGAAGCCGATGGCTGATCTTCAAAAATAGGCTGCCATTTTATGCCGCCACTAGTGGACTTCCAAAGACCGCCAGATGCAGTCCCCACGTATATAACATCCGGATTGCTTAAGACAACGTCTATAGAAGTAACACGACCCGACATGCCACCTGGGCCAATGTTTCGGGGCTCCATGTCCTTCATAATGTCCATGGAAAGTTTTTGCGCAGATAGGGTAGAGGTGATGCATAGGAGCATCAGTAGGATACGTTTTTTCATTGGTTATTTTTTGAAATTTTGTTTGGTTTTTAAAGTTAAGAAAATGTGAAGACACAACTCTTAAAAGGCTGTTAATACCCTATAATTTTATTCAAAAAAAAGTATCTTTAATTTATGAAGAAGAATAAGAGACCTACGGGCTTTGTATTCACCAAACACACTCCAAAGGAACAATCTCCCTTTGAACGACTTTTCGAAATTTTCCAGGAATTAATTACGCACACATCTGGTGATTTTGATGAGGCTATTGATTGGTTACGTCAATTAGATACGGAATATGAACTTACCACCGAAGATTATACCATAGACGATTTTATTGAAGACCTTAAGGCTAAGGGTTTTATACGAGAAGAGATTCGCCCGGATGGTACAGGCAAAGGCGACGGTAAAGGAGGGGCTAAAATTACAGAAAAGTTAGAACGTTCCCTTCGGAAAAGAGCTTTAGATCAAATTTTTGGTAAACTGAAGAGAAGTGGAGCCGGCAGCCATAAGACGAAACATACGGGCAGGGGAGATGAACAATCTGGAGAATATCGCAATTATCAATTTGGCGATGCCTTGGAGAGAATTTCTATAACGGAAAGCTTGAAGAACGCGCAGATCAATCACGGAATTGACAATTTGCATTTGACAGAGAACGATTTGGTCGTAGAGGAAACCATGTTCAAAGCGCAAATGAGTACCGTCTTGATGATCGATATTAGTCACTCCATGATTTTGTACGGCGAAGATCGAATTACACCTGCCAAGAAAGTGGCCATGGCTTTAAGTGAATTAATTATCACCCGTTATCCAAAAGATACCTTAGATATTTTAGTCTTCGGAAATGACGCCTGGCCAATTAAAATTAAGGATCTACCCTATTTGAACGTTGGGCCGTATCATACCAACACGGTGGCCGGATTGCAGTTGGCGATGGATCTTTTGAGAAGAAAGCGAAACACCAACAAACAAATTTTTATGATTACCGACGGGAAACCTAGTTGCATGCAATTACCCGATGGCACTTACTATAAAAATAGCGCAGGTCTCGATCCTCACATTGTGAGTAAATGTTATACCATGGCGCGGCAAGCGAGAAAACTACATATACCTATTACTACTTTTATGATTGCCAGTGATCCGTATCTGCAGCAGTTTGTGGATAATTTTACGGAAGCAAATCAGGGAAAGGCATTTTATACAGGTCTGCAAGGCTTGGGTGAAATGATCTTTACCGATTATGAAAACAATCGAAAGAAAAAACTACGCTAAACTTTTTAAGAGGTCGCCTTTTTGGCGGACTTAACTAAAATAATTTATGAAAACAGAAAGCATCAAAACCTTCGGAGAACTGAAAAAGGCCGGTTACGAATACCAAACCATCAAAGAGGAATTAAGACGAAACTTGCTTCAGAAATTGATAAAAAAAGAAACGGTTTTTGAAGGGATTCACGGCTACGAATACACGGTGATCCCAGAGTTGGAACGGGCCATTTTATCCAAACACAATATCAACCTGCTGGGATTACGTGGGCAGGCAAAAACTCGTTTGGCTCGGCAAATGGTTTCGTTGTTAGATGAGTATATTCCGGTAGTGGCGGGCAGTGAAATTAATGATGATCCTTTTAGGCCTATTTCGAGATACGCCCGCGAAATTTTGGCCGAAAAGGGTGATGACACTCCAGTAGAATGGCTCCACAGGGACGATCGTTTTGCAGAAAAATTAGCCACACCCGATGTTACCGTGGCCGATCTTATTGGTGATGTGGATCCCATAAAAGCGGCTCACCTAAAATTGACCTATGCCGATGATCGAGTCATTCATTTTGGAATGATCCCGCGCGCCAACCGAAGTATTTTTGTCATCAATGAATTGCCAGATCTGCAAGCTCGTATTCAAGTAGCTTTGTTCAATATTTTACAGGAAGGAGATGTGCAAATTAGAGGATTCAAACTGCGTTTACCATTGGATATTCAGTTCGTATTCACTGCAAACCCCGAAGATTACACCAATAGAGGGAGTATAGTCACCCCATTAAAGGATAGAATAGGTTCTCAAATTTTGACACACTATCCGGATAATTTGGAGATTGCTCGAACCATCACGGCTCAGGAAACTGCTGCGGCAATTTCTGAAAAACAACATATTTATGTTCCTGAATTAGCCAAAGATATTTTGGAGCAAATTAGCTTTGAGGCTCGAGAAAGCGAGTTCGTAGACGCTAAGAGTGGGGTGAGTGCACGGTTGAGCATTACCGCTTTTCAGAATTTATTGAGTACAGCCGAAAGAAGAGCCGTTCAGAATGGAGAAGACACAACGTCAGTTCGATTAGGTGATTTTATGGGGATTATTCCAGCCATAACGGGCAAGGTTGAATTGGTCTATGAAGGTGAACAGGAAGGTGCTGCTGCAGTAGCCCTGCAATTGGTGGCCGATGCGGTAAAAACTGAATTTGAACATTATTTTCCGAAGATAGAAAAGCTGCAACGAAGCAGTGATATTGACCCTTACGATGAAATCGTTTCCTGGTTTTTTAGTCAGAGTGGATTCGAACTGTTAGATTCGGACACCGACGCTGAATATAAAGAAAAACTGGATGGAATAGCCCCGCTGAGTGCTCTTTTGGCCAAAAATGTACCCGACATTACAAAAGAGGATAGCTACTTTTTTAAAGAGTTCGTACTATGGGCTCTAGCTGAAAATAAGAAACTTAGCAAGTATAACCTCAGTGATGGTCTTCATTTTAAGGACGTTTATGGAGGGTATATTAGTGGTTTGTAAACACACCTTTCTTTTACTTTTTATTCCCTTTTCTAAAAAATAGGCATGAGCTATTATTAGAAATTAACTTATGTTTGTCATATTTCAAATATCTCAAACATGCGATTTTGTTTCTCTATTGCCCTTATTTTCTTGTTGTTTACTGTAAGTAGTTGTGTTGATTCTGTCCCTGAGTATACCATGGAGGCGAGGTTAAACCCTCACGGAATTTCACCCCTTACTGCACTAATTGAAGTCCAATCTGAAGCCCAATGCAGTGCTTCTATCAAGGTTCTTGGGGATATTCCTATGGAACAGTCTTTTGAAAACCTCGGGAAGAATCTGGAGATTCCCGTGGTAGGTTTATACCCGGATAGTACCAATGAAGTTGTGGTAACCTTGAAGTTTGAAAGTCAGGAAGTAGTGGATACAGTGCGAATAACGACCGAAAAGTTACCTGAGTATTTTCCGAGAATAGAAATCAACAAACTGGATCGGTCCAATATGGAGCCCGGGATGCATTTATGTGATCTTCACTATGCGAAAAATGGTACCTATGACTCGCGCCCGATGATTTTTGACGATAATGGACAGGTGAGATGGTATTTGGATCTAAGTTTTTTTGGCGACATCATTTGGCCTATTCAGCGATTAAGTGATGGGGTCTTATTGGTTGGAGGAACCAATGAAATTCATGAGTATGACATGTTGGGAAATAATTTGAAGAAAACGGCCATTGATCCAAATTATAGAATACACCATGATATTATAGAATTACCTGATGGTAAACTATTGATGGCGGTGCTCAAACATGACGCCACCATTCAAGTGGATGGACAACGCATTAAGTCATTTAACGACTTTATAATTCTCTATAACAGAAAAGAATCCAAAATTGAAAAGGAATGGGATCTTGCCAAGCACCTGGATGTAAATAGGCGCATTATGAATAAAATGACCCTGAGTGATTGGATTCATATGAATGGGTTAGCGTACGATCCATCGGATAATTCGATCCTTGTTTCGGGTAAAAATCAGGGACTTATTAATATTTCCTGGGAGGACGAACTACAATGGATATTGGCTCCTAAGAAGGATTGGGGTGTGTCGGGAAGAAACGGCGATGGTTTTGATACGTACCCTTATCTCCTAACGGCCCTAAATGCCAATGGCGAGCCGTATCCTAAAGCAGTGCAAGAAGGAGACGAAAGCCCATCAGATTTTGATTTTCCATGGGGGCAACACGCTCCAATTATAGTTCCAAATGGGAATGTGATGTTATATGATAACGGCTATATAAGAAACTACGTAGCTAAGGCAAATTATTCTCGCGCCGTGGAATATGAAGTGAACAAAGAAAACTTAACGGTACAGCAGAAGTGGCAATATGGTAAAGAGAGAGGAAATGAATTTTTCTCGCTACTCATAAGTGATGTAGATTACCTCCCCGAAACACAAAATATACTGGTAACTTCCGGATTTATTTATCACAATGGAAAAATTGTAGAAGTAACCTATCCCGAAAATAAGGAAGTTTTTGAAGCCACTTTATACTTCAAAACGTTAAATGGTAAGAAGACCTTCGCTTGGGGTCAACTGGATATTTTATATCGATCGGAACGATTTGAACTTCAGTATTAGTGCCAAGGAGACCAAGCAACTATGACTTTCCGAGCATTTTACCCAACATTGCCGTAAAGTTTTCCTTTTTATTGAGGTGTGGTAGTTCTTCACTAGGCACGTCACAATTCAGAAAGGTGCACAGCGGTTCCCAACCATCTTTCACCTCGTACACCAGCAATTGTTCTTTTGGTACGTATTCGATCACTTCATTGTTATGTGCATGAAAGACTTTCTCTGCGACCTCCTTTGATGCAAATTTACCATCAAACTGCTTTATCAAATAGGTATTACGCATAAACTCTAGACATGGGTTGGTGGGTTCAACTTGCCAGATCGTATTAAAATTACTATCATACCAGCTATCGAAATCTCTAATCGTTAAAACGACCTTTGCATCTGGATATTTTTTCATTAATAACTTGTAATAAGGATATCCAGGAAAATCCACCGAGGCTTCATAGCCTTCAAAAAGGCGTTCATAATCGGTTTCGCTCGTATCTTCGAGTGCTTGCCAGTATTTTAATTTGCTGGGGTCGGCAATCAAATCTTTGAAATGATAGGCTTTACTGAATCCCAGCATTTCCAATGATTTTTTCAAGGTAGTCGTGCCAGTTCTTGGAAATCCAGCACCAATTATTTTTAAAGACATAGGTAATAGGGTTAGTTAGTGTAACGCAAAAAATAGTATGACAATGGTATTAAATTTTTTTGAAATACCCTATTTATCCTGAACAAAAGAGACTTTAATTGTCCCTTTACTCTTCGGTCTAAAACAATTCCGCTATTGCCTTTATAATTAAAACAGCACCGCTTATTACCATTATGGTAATAAGCCAGCGTCGAAAGGCTAGTTTACTCATTCGGCTTAACAACCATTTTCCTATTAAATTACCAAGAATCGCACCGGCCCCTAAGGCAATTCCGAAAGCCCATAATGATGGTTTTAATAACCCAAAATAGACATAACCACTTACTTGTGCTAAGCCCAAAAAGAAGGACTGAGCAGCTTTAGTACCCACCAATTCTTCTTTGTCAATACCAGCATTTATTAGAAATGGATTTAATATAGGCCCCATACCTCCCGTAAATGTTCCTATGGTTGAAACGATAAACCCCAGAGGAATAAAGTACCATAGTTTCACAGGAAATGATTGGTCTTTTTTACCAAAACGATATTGAAAGATAGTACTCACTAAGAATAGGCCCACCAAAAATTGAATCCAGTAAATTTTTACTTCTGTAAATAGCCACGAAGCTATTAACGCTCCAATCATAGCCGAGGGCACAAAATACCAAAAGACCTTCCAGTTAATATGTTTCCAAAAAATGAGAATACGAGTAGGACGACTGATAAAGGCTCCTAAATTAATAACTGGCCCAGCCTGAGAAGTTCCCAGTAAAAAGTTAAGCACAGGAATTTGCAATAGAGCCCCACCACCTCCACTAACGGTTGAAAGCGTGAACGTAGTGGCTCCTAAAAAAAATAATCCTACCAGTAGCCAGGGTGATATTTCGGAGAGGACTTCCAATAGTTCAATATAAAAAAAATCCGCTACCCTTTTAATTAAGATAGCGGACTATATGTTTTAATCGGACCTTCTTACAGATTTGGAATTGTTAATTCCTGTCCTGGATGAATAACATCCGGGTTGTCTAACAGGTCGCGGTTCGCTTCGAAAATGACAGGGTACTTCATAGCACTTCCATAATAATGAGCAGCAATTTTGCTCAATGAGTCTCCACTCGCTACCGTGTGTTTCGCATAATGCGATGAATCTGCCACTTTGATATCCGCAACAATGTCTGTTGGAGCTTCACCTCCAGCAGTTTTAATAGCATCCCAAAGTAAATTTTTATGATACTGATTAGCTGCAGTTCCATTTACGTGCAATACTCCGTTTTCTTCTTTTACATCTCCGTCTTGAATGTTCAATTGTTCTCCCAATGTTAAGACGGCTTGATATTTTGCTTTAACCATTTTGTGTTGTTTTAAATTATAATGTTAAAGTTACAAATTTTAAGCCAATCCTCTATATTATGACTTCATTAATAAACCGGGATAGTTGTTTTTCGATGACGGGCCTGTCATTTGGGATAAATGACTGATTATCTGACATCAAAAAGCTCATGGTTTGGGCTTGGTTTTATTATTTACGTCCTTAATAAATGAAATAAGACCCGGAAAAAAATGTTCCTGATCATCATATTGAGACAAATGACTTCCGTTGGGACAATGCAGGTATTGGCCATTTTGAACTTCATTAGCAAGCCATTCCATTTGCTTTGGATCCATGGTGTCATATTGGGCACCAATCGCGAGGGTTGGAACTTGAATGGTTTTCAATCGATCCTTAACGTCCCAATCCTTTAAAGTGGCATCACCCTTGATTCCAAATTCACTAGGTCCCTGCATGGTTACATACACCTGAGGATTTAAATGACTGAATCCGCGGGAGATAGAATTGGGCCAATCCTCCATAGGCATTCTAATAACATGTTTTGGATAGTAATGTGCTACGATCAAATTGAGGTACTCCTCATTGGAATAATCTTCAGCCGCTTCGTATTTCATGATGGTTTCCAGAACTTTCGGATCCAATTGGGGCGCCAGCACTTCTTCATTGTATTTCATATAGTCTGGTATGGAGGGTACCATGTTCGAAATAATCAAACCCTTTAAGTTTTTCTGGTATTTCAGGGCATATTCCATTGCTAAAATACCACCCCAGGATTGGCCGAATAAATAGAAATTATCTTCATTTAACCCCAGCGCCTTTCGCACCTGCTCCACTTCTTCAACAAAACGAGTAGTGTCCCAAAGACTTAGGTCTTCCGGCTGATCGCTATAATAACTTCCTAGCTGATCGTAATAGTAGTACTCAATACCTTCCTGAGGAAAAAAACCGTCGAAACTCTCGTAAATTTCATGCGTCATGCCAGGTCCACCGTGCAGCAATAATACTTTAATTTTTGGATGGTTCCCCACGCGTTTTGTCCAAACTTTAAAGGTTCCGATAGGTGTTTCAATAGGGATCATTTTAATACCTCCTGTCGCTTGATCATCTCGCTCTTCGAACGACCAATAATCTGCTGGTATATCAGTATCGGAGTTTTCGCTTACCAACGAAGGAGATTTGTCTGGTGAAACATCTTTACAAGCGATGGCAGCAGCAAGAATGATAAGAAAGAAATAATACTTCATGACGCGTTAGTTTTTTAAGTTTTCTGAAATGTAAGTTACAACTTCTTGTTGACTGAGTGCGGAGAATTTGGCATAGCGTTTTTCACTATGCACGTCGATAATTTCATCTATTGCGTCCAAGACCAATGCTGTATTTTTCCAGGTATTTAAAACCGAAATAACCGTCGGCAAACAATTTTTTTTGTAGCTAATCTGACCGATTACGTGTACCAAAGTGTTTCGAACGCGACTGGTTTCATCGAACTGGAGTACCTCTAATAATGGAAGAATATCCTGTGGGTGGGTTCGCCCTCTGAGCTCGATACCATGACAAATTTCACGACGCACTTCTTTGTCTGGATGTTTAAGGTATTTTTTAGCCCAGTTCAGTGTTGGTTCTGGGTTTTTTTTGCTCATCTTTTTTACGGAGCCAATGACCGCATTGCGCACTCTATGATGTTCATCGAATAAGGCTATGTCAAAAAAGTGAACGACTTTGTCAAACTGGAACATCCCAATTTCTCCTGCCGCATTTATTACGGTTTGTCTAATTAATTCGTTTGAATGGTCAATTAGGTGCTGCAAGTACTGGAGTATTTTATTCCGAAGAGAAGCTTCAGCGCTGTAAATTCGGCCCACACCCAAATAGCCCGCCTTTCTAATATAGGTATCATCATCGCTAAAATATTCAACGAAAGCGTGGAGTTCGTCTTTTCTAAGATCTTCTAAGAGTTGGTGCTGAATTTGAGCCGTCATTTCCGCACGTTCGGTGGGAGATAAGTCGTAAAAACCCATGCTAAAATTTACTTTTAAAACTGAAAGCAAACTCGCTTTCCCCATGTTGCTGTAAATGCTCCAATCGTTCTTTCGCCTCAGAGAGCGTAGGAATATGCCCCTCTTCAATATACCATAAAACCATATGCATTTTGGGCATTTTACTGAACCATTCCTTACGGCGCTTAAATATTTCGATATGCCCCGAATTATATACATAATCAAAGAGGCTTTCTCGATCCTTCCAAACACTCATATTTACTAGTAATGCTTCATTGTCGAAAGCATTGATAGAGTAGGAATGATCCGTTTCATCTCCCTTCAATCTCCAAACAAAGCCTGGATGTTTTTCGGCTAGGGCGTTAATGCGATCTGTGTTGTTTATGAAATCGGCCATGATGGGGCTTTCCATGGAAGCAATCGCTTCCGCTATATTTAATTGGGCTAGGTGCATAGAAGGTGCTGGAATAATATTGTGAAACGCTACATTATTTACTTCCGAAGATATTCAAATTTTCTCAAATCGTCTGCTCCTTTAACTTCAAAACTATGCGCTTCCTTGATCACTAAATTTTGTGTTGTTATATCGAGTACGTCATTGTAATAATGATCTGTTACAATAAGTCCTTTTGTTTTTTTAAGCTGAAGTAAAAATTCTTTTATAGCTTCCGTCTGAAGGGGCTCTAACATGGAGAAGGGTTCGTCCAAAAGTAAAAAAGGATGATCCAAATGGCCCAATAGCACCGCTTCAAAATATTTGCGTTCTCCCTGAGATAGCTGCCCTGTTTTTTTATGGGTTATTTTAGCAACACCCGGATGGTAGAAAACAGCATCTTGTTTTTCTTCAGAATCATGATATATGGGAATGATATCGCGCACCTTAGTATTTTTTGGTAAGAAAGGATGTTGTGGTAAATAGCCTAGGAGTTGTTCTTTTATGAGATGGGAAGGAATTACTTTGTTTCCATTCCATCGCAGGTCGATCGTATCCGCTTTCAATATTCCGAAAAGGAGTTGCAGTAAGGTAGATTTCCCACTTCCATTACTTCCGAAGATGCCCAGGATATCTCCTGTCTCTAAACGAAAAGAAACTTTAGAAAGCACATTCCTTTTTCCGAAGGCCTTTTGAGCGTTATATAATTGTAAAACCGCCAAAAACGAAAAGAAAGAAAATGGTTAATACTACAAAAATTGGAAATCCAACAAGTAAGTTAATGAAGAAAGAACTTTTAACAAGGTGCCATTTGGTGAGCCCCAGATTATAATAGAAATAATATTCATCCTTTCTAAAGTTTGCAAACCCTATGAAGCCAAACCACAGTCCGAGAGTACAAAACAACACAAAACCCCAAAGCACACCAAGGGCAATTACTCCTACAAGGGCGAAGGCAGCAATGAAAGGGAAAATGGTTTTATAAAAATGCCAATGGGCTCTCAGATTCATTGCCGGATATTTGAAATTAAAAAGACCAAATAGAACAGAAATATCCTAATTGTCCCTTCTATTTTATTAGTGATGCGAAGCATGGCAACCGCAACCACCTTTCATAAAACTTTCGGTTTCCTGATGCCAGGGAAATGCCTGATTGTGCTTTTCATTTTCCCACCAAAATGTCTTCCTTTCCTTGGGACGGTTACCTATTTCGTTCATCGTAGTTGCGTCGTACAAACGACCATTTATCATCACCATTTCCACAGTTTGAGTATTCTCGATGTTGTCCAATGGGTTCTCTGAAAGGACAATTAGATCGGCTAATTTTCCATTTTCTATAGAGCCAATGTCATTACCAGCGCCAATATAATTAGCCGCGTTAATCGTGGCGGCTTGTAATGCTTCCATATTGGTCATTCCTCCGGCTGCTAGCATCCAGGTTTCCCAATGAGCCCCCAATCCTTGTAATTGGCCATGGGCTCCCATATTCACTTTTACACCTGCGTCGGAGAGTTGTTTAGCCGTTTTTGAAACCAAGATATGCCCGTTATCATATTCCTTCAACGGTACCATGGTGCGGTGGCGGGAACGGCTATCTACAATTCGTCTAGGAGTAAAGGTATTGAGCCTTTCATTTTCCCAAACGTTATCTCGTTGGTAGTAATAGTATTCACCGTTAAGTCCACCATAGTTAACAATAAGCGTTGGTGTATACCCTGTATTACTCGCGCCCCATAATTCTAAAACGTCTTTATAAACGGGCGCAATTGGAATATTGTGTTCAACTCCTGTGTGACCATCAATAACCATGGTGAGATTGTGATAAAAAGTAGATCCTCCTTCGGGAACTACATTAATACCCATTTCGCGTGCTGCCTTTAGTACCTGTTGACGTTGGTCTCGCCGCGGCTGATTATAACTCTTCACACTTTTTGCTCCAAATGCTTTGGTGCGTCGAATACTGCTCCGAGCATCGTCCAAGCTATTAATGAGGGCTTTAAAATCGCCATCGGCTCCGTAGAGTATAAATCCAGTAGAGTAAAGTCTTGGTCCCACCAGAGATCCGCTTTTTTGCATTTCGGATAGGGTGAACACTGTTTCGGTATTCGCAGATGGATCATGAGCTGTGGTCACTCCGAAGGCCAGATTGGCCATAAATTGCCAATTTTGTTGTGTGGTCAAACCATATCGAAACGCACCAATATGGGCATGTGCATCTACCAGTCCAGGCATGATCGTCTTCCCTTTTAGGTCATATACTTTAGCATCTACAGGAATAGGAATGGACTGTCCCATGGATACAATTTTGTTGCCTTCAATCACCAGAATACCATTTTCTATAACATTATCTCCGTTCATCGTAATGATACGTGCATTGGTAAATACTATTTTTCCAGTGGGTTTATCCATCTTGGTTTTTAGACCAACTTTCACACCTGTTTTTGTCATTTCCGGTACTTTGTCTGGTGATCCGGGTAAAAATGTAAACCTGTTTTTCAGTTCATTGCTGAAATATTCATCTCCTAAAGTCCACATAACCTTGGAGCTATTGGGAGACCAATGGATATTGATACCTGCATCCTCAGCCAACTGAGAAACTGGAACGGCCTTACTTTTGTTATCTATATTCATTGACGCGCCATTCATTATGAGTGGTGCCACAAATACTTTGTGTAAATTGGTAAAAGCGATCCATTTATTGTCCGGGCTGGGAACCAATCGATTTGCATATTTCGAACTCACATGTTCCTTCTCGTCCTTCCCATCGAGGTTGACGCTTATCAATTTTTTGGTGAGTGCTCCAAAGTAAGTTCCTCCTGTTTGAAGAAAGATGCGCTTTCCGTCTTTTGTATAGGTAGGGTATTCTCCCTTATTAATAACAAACTTTTCATTACCGCCAGAAAGATTCATGGTATAAATACCAGGTTTTTTGGTAAAAGTAAACCCTTGATCCGTGTTCCCTCGTTCTTTACGGTATACAATAGATTGTCCGTTAGGCGAGAATGATGGTGTTCGATAAATTCCTTTTTCTGAAGTTAGTTTGGTAGGCGGTCCACCGTTGAAAGGTATTCTAAAAACGGCACCTTTCTCAAGGTCGTTCCAGCTGACATAAACAATACTGTTTCCGTCTGGGGAGATGACTGGTTCAAACTC
Organism: Bacteroidota bacterium; assembly: GCA_039028295.1. Taxonomy (GTDB): domain Bacteria; phylum Bacteroidota; class Bacteroidia; order Flavobacteriales; family Flavobacteriaceae; genus Aureisphaera. Next base: position 17,945 of record JBCCIJ010000010.1, on the reverse strand, counting down.
AAAATCGGTGCCTGATGTTAGTCTTTTTGGAGTACCATTGGGCAATTCCTTCTTCCAAAGATAACCTAAAGCATTGAATATTAAAAACTTTCCGTCCGGAGAAGTTTTGGCATGTCGTATTACTTTGCTATCCAGACTATTGCTTTCAATTGGAGTGTCAAAATGCACCGCTTCCGCGATGTCTATATTTACATTTGCAGTGAATGGAATGTTGGTGACGGCCATCGAATTGACATTCACTTTCATTAATTTTCCCTGACTCCAAATTACGATGTCTGCATTGTTAGGCATCCAGTTAAAATTGGGGTAAACACCAAAAATAGCCCAGGCCTCCTGTTGGTCTTTATTTAGTTGATCATAGATGGGCCATTCTTCACCAGTTTCCAGATCGTGAATAAAAAGGACTGTCTTTTCCTGAACCCTTTTAACGAAAGCAAGTTTCTTGCCATCTCGAGATAGCGTAGGGCGTGCTGCACCTCCTGGACCTCCAGTAACTGTTTCCGTTTTTCCCGTTTCAAAATTGTAGCGTTTCACCACATAAATTTGAGTGTTAGGGTTCTTGTTGTACTGAAAGAAACCGCCGGCATATACATCCTCACTGTAATAAAGATATTTTCCATCACTGGAAACAAATGGTTCATTCACATCTTGCTGATCATTCTTCCGTTTGGTTATTTGTATACCGCTTCCACCTGTAATATGATATTGCCACATTTCTCCTGCACCTAAACTACGTCCTGAAGTAAAATGCTTGCGAGCAATAATATAATTACCATCGGGAGTCCATACCGCATTGTTTAATAAACGAAATTTCTCTTTCGTAACCTGTTTTGGATTACTACCATCTTTGTCCATTATCCAAATATTGTCACCACCACCCGCGTCGCTGGTAAAAGATATTTTTGAGCCATCAGGGCTAAACCGTGGTTGAATCTCAAACGGTATTCCGCTGCGAAGTACGGTTGCTTTCCCACCTGAAATAGGAACCGAATAAATGTCCCCGATCATATCAAATACAATAGTTTGACCATCCGGACTTATATCCAGATTCATCCAGGTCCCTTCGTCGGTAGAAAAACTATGGGTTTTATAGTTGAAATCGGCACCAGGGTTAGAGACATCCCAACTGGTCTTTTCTTTTTCGTCTTTGTCTTTTTTCTTTTTCTTTTGCGCTTGAACTGGGGCTATAAGAAGCATCCCCAATAGGAGGGTACAATAGGTTAATCGCATGGTCGTTTATTTGATTTACAAAGTATGAATTTTAACAATAAGATTTCTTAACGGTTTGTTAATGCTATGAATGAAACGATTCTTTTTTTCCTACGGATTCGTTATCTCGGATTTCGCTCCTTACAATTGGCCTCACAAAGTCTAATAATTTCGGCAATTCGTTTAGCCTTTGTCTCTTCTCGTTTGGCTCCGTTTAACCAGCTCAGGTAACCTTTACGGTATCCCCGCGAAAAATTTAAATAGTTTTCAAATGCCACGGGATGTAGGTCGAAAGCTTTCTGCAACTCCGGCGGGATGACACCATTTTCCACGTTGTCCATGGCCGTCCAAGTACCTGTAGATTTTGCCAGTTCTATCATTTTCCAACCACTGTCATGAATAAGGCCTTCTTTGTCCAGTGCTTCAACATATGTTTTGTTCAGTTTGCTCCAGGTACTTTTAGGGTTTCTCGGACAAAAGTATTGTCTTCTTTTGCCGCCTCCAAGACTCTTTACCGTACTATCGATCCAACCATAGCAGAGTGCCACTCGAACGGCTTCTTCCCAGCGCATTGTTGGAACTTTGGTTTCTAACTTATACAAAATCAGATAGACGCCTTTTGGATACTGGGCATGATTTATTTCGAGCCATTCTCGCCATTCCACATCTCTCGGAAAATATAATTCAGGTTTATCCATATTTCCATTTTAGTTTAACGCATCCAGAAACTGATGCATGTCCAATAGGTCAATATCGTCTCGTTTCCGAAGTTCTCTTAAAAACCAACCTTTGTGACCAGCGCCATAAATAATGAGCAGGCGTTTGCCTTGATAGCGATACTTTTCCAATGCCTTCTCGATGTTCCAATAGTGAGCAATATTAATGTTTTCCCAACCACCCAATCCTAATTCAACATTGAATCTTTTGTTGTACTCTTGCAGACCTATATCCTGAATACTATCATATTGATGAGAATGAATAAAATACGGGTCGTTCGGGTTTTCAGTAGCTTCCATTAAGGAATCGGTCTTGCGGTTAGCTTTTGTATAAGCCTCCCAATCCTCAATCCTTGACGTATCCTTGCTAATGGCTCTTAATTTTAGACTTCGCTCTCTAGCCATGGGAGCGGTCCATCCCGCTGTTGGAATTATTTCAAAATCCATTTCTTTGGTTAATGGAAAAACCACATCAACGTATTCGGGAAATCGAAGGACTCTGGGCTCCGAAATGCTATCGTCCTTCATAAATCCGTCAACGGCCGTTTTAAATCGATCTGGGGGAATTTCCGCCAAAATAAAATCGGGATCAATTGCTCTAATCAAACGGTCTAAATAAGCGACGTTATATAGACTATCGGTAAGATGCCCGCTATGAATGGTCCCAAGTACCAATACTTCGTTCTTTTGTTTTTCTTCGGAATTGAATGTATCGGTCTGTACCTCCTTGCAGGAAGAAAAAAATGTGCAGAGCAACCCCAGAACCAGCAATTCCTTCATGACTAAAATAGTTGTTGGGATTTTACAAAGAAGTCCAATTTGACAAAGGCCTCTTGAATAGGAGTATCCACCGATTTGGTTTTCCATTCTGAAGTTGGGAAAATCCACTCTTCTTTTCCGTCAATTACCATGATCACTGGCATATCAAACCCTTGGATAATATCTACATATCGAAAAGTAAGTTCGTTATTTACAATTTTGTATTCCAACTTTGGGACTTTGGTGGTTCTCAGATATTGTTCCCAAAATTCGGTCAGATCGATACCAGTTTGGGAGCTAAAATAGTCTTCTACTTGCTGAGTAGTAACTGTTTGATGATAGAATTCTTTATTCAATCCCTGAAAAATACTTCTCCATTTTTTATCGTCTTCTAATAATTGACGTAACGTATGCAGGATGTTAGCACCTTTGTAATACATATCTGTACTTCCCTCGTGATTTCGGTTATAGGTGCCTATCATAGGACGATCATTTTGAACTAATCGGCGCGTGCCAATAACATATTCACTCGAAGCTTCTTTTCCGAAGTGATAGTTAAGATATAAGTTTTCCGAATAAGCTGTGAATCCTTCATGCAACCACATATCGGCCACATCTTTATTGGTAATATTATTGGCAAACCACTCATGGCCGGCTTCATGAATAATAATAAAATCGAACCGCAAGCCCCAACCGCTTTCGCTCAAGTCGCGGCCTAGATATCCATTCTGGTATTGATTACCATAGGTAACGCTGCTCTGGTGTTCCATTCCCAGGTAAGGAACTTCAACGAGTTTGAAACTGTCCTCGTAAAAAGGATAGGGGCCAAACCAGTATTCGAAGGCCTCCATCATCATAGGAACCTGCTTAAACTGCTCCTTGGCCTTTTCTAAATTTTCCTTCAAAACCCAGTAGTCCATATCCAAAGTTCCATTAAGGCCTTCATAGGTTTCCTGAAAGCGTGTATAATTACCAATATTGACGTTCACCCCATAATTGTTGATGGGGTTTACCACCTCCCAGTGCCAGGTTTTGGTCGCGCCGTTATTCACAATTTCTTTTAACCTTCCATTTCCAACGGCAGTAAGATGTGCTGCCGTCGTAATAGCCAAATTGATTCCTTTATCCGGTTCGTCTGCCGGGTGATCCTTGTTGGGCCACCAGACACTCGAACCGATGCCCTGATTGGAAGTAGCAACAAAATCCTTTCCGTTGCTATCTTTAGTCCATGTATAACCGCCATCCCAAGGTGGGTTAACAGCTTCCCGTGGAGTTCCAGAGAAGTGAAGCGTTAATTGTTCTTCTTCGCCTTTGGACTGTTTTTTCAATTTAATGAAATGCGCGCTTCCTTCAGAAGAAAAAGAAAGTTCTTCACCGTTTTGTAGCACCTTGTCTATTTTCATGGGTGATTGAAGGTCTATTTGCATTACTTTTCCGTTCTTCACTACTTTGTAGGTGATGGTATTACTCCCTTTAATGGATTTGGTTTTGGGGAAAACTTCTACCTCAAGATCATAGTGCTGCAAATCCCACCAGGCCCGTTCCGGGGTAATAGATCCTCTCAGTTCGTCTTGTTTCGTGAAATTTTGGGCAGAAATACTACCTAAAGACCAGGTGAAGATGAATAGAAATGATACGATGTATTTCATAGGGTAATAAGGTATCTAATTTTGATTAAACTTTTATTTTTCCGGGAAAGTTATCTGAAAGTAGCATTTGGAAAGACCACAACGCTCTCATGTCCATTTTCACCTATGGCACTCACACCAAAGAAATAGTTATCAATAACAATGCCTTCCAAAGTATGGGCTGAAACATCCCCAACCTCTCTACTATGGTCCCAGGTTGGTGAGGTCGTGTCGCGCCAATAAATTTTATAGCCTTTTGCACCCTCAACTTTATCCCATTTAAGTTTGGCCGACGGTTCGACAATACCACCGATGGCAACATTTTTAGGTGAGGGAGGTGCCCAGGCCAAACTAGCCATATTAATGGCGTTAACAGCCGTTAATTTTTTGGCGTATTCAAAGTTTACAAATTTGAGTTTATCTCCATATTCTATACCATTCTCCATTCGAACATCCTGATGCTGTTGAGTATAATTTTCGTGCGCCTCCATAATGCGAATACCAGGGAACCCTACATCGTTAAACGGTCTGTGATGACCACCTCGCCCAAACCGATCCAAACGATAAATAAGCATGGGGTTCATTTCGGGCATGTACTTCTTTGTCGTTTTATGAACATATCGGGCCAATTGTCTTGAAATCCCATCAACTTCACCTCCATAGAACCTTCTTCTATTTCTTTGGCGCTCTGTTTCGGTAGGCGGAACCGGTTCAGAAAAAATACGAAAATCCCTATTACTGACTACGCCATTAACCCCAGTAATATTACCAATCATGTCGTTGTTCAATACACCAATGATCTCCCAATTATTATCCAGCGCATATTTTGCAAATCCTTTTCCGCCAAAAAGGCCTTGTTCTTCGCCACTAAGTCCGAGATAAATGATGCTACTTTCAAATTGGTATTTGGAAAGGACCCTGGCGGCTTCTATGGCTCCTGCCATTCCGCTAGCATTGTCATTGGCGCCGGGAGAATCGTCTGTAAAGTTATTCGAATCGCTGATCCGCGAGTCTATGTCGCCGCTCATGATGATATAGCGATTAGGGTATTTGGTTCCTTTTTGTACGGCCGCTACATTCACAACCCATACATCTTTGGTAATGCGATTGTTCTCACCTTGTTTTACCAGATCTTTTTGGTAAAATACATCCAAACAGTTATTGCAATTGGACGAAATTTTATCGAATTCGGCTTTAATCCATCTTCTGGCCGCGCCAATTCCTCGTGTATTAGAGACCGTGTCGCTTAGGGTATGACGGGTTCCAAAATTGGCGAGTGTAGCAATATCTGCTTCAATCCTTTTAGAAGAAGTTTCAGAAATGATATCGTAAATTCGAGTATCGGTTTGACAAAAGCAGGATCCGCATAGTACGAATGCAATGCCCAGGAGGAATAATTTCATGGTAACTTTAGTTTGTTTAAAATTACTGAATAAATGTTACTTTACTTATGAGTCCATTTCGTACCTCATAAATAGCGATCGCACTAAAATTTATACCATTGGAAGTGATGTATTCTTCATCAATGACCTTATTACCAATCACAATTCTATTTTTAATTTCGCAATGTAAGTCTGGTGTATTTTTAAAGAAACCACTGTATCCTTTACGCATGGCAACCTGTCCTTCAGTATTGAGTTTATTTGGGAAGCTGTAGAGTTTGACATCTTCAGTATAGGTGGCCATAAAAGCATCAATATCCCGATTATTATAGGCGTCGAGCTGCTTTTGCACAATAACTTCTGGGTCTTCCTTCGATTCGAAATCATGGATAAAGGTCATACTCGCTATTTTACCTTCACCCACAGTAAAGACAGTGGCATGCCGATTTTTTTGACCATTTCGGCTTCCTATTTCTTCATAGACCACAAAATTTTCCAAAGCCATTTCTTTCACCACTTCCACGCTGGACGCTGTGTATTTTGAATAGTAGTCGGCGTAATTCTCTCTTAACGCATTATTACCCTGGTAATGTTCTTTTTTGGGAAAATTACCTACCCAAACATCGTCCGTAAAACATTCAACATACGCATCGAGATTGCGATTATTAAAAAGGGGTATGTGTTTGGCGACTATGGCACTTGGTGTATCAACTTTTGGCTCGGCGACCAAGGCCAGTCTTTTGCCATCGGGACTCAGTGCCAAACGAGTGATATCCTTAATGTTATAGGCAGAAAGGTCCGCAATTTCTTTCCATGTTCCTTTTCCGAAGAGATCATATACATAAAGTCGTTCTCCGCTACCACAAAGTAATTTGGAATCGTCCATCCAAATATGGTCCTGAATACCAGTAGGCAGTTGAGTGACAAAAAAGCTTTCTCTCGTGTCCATATCTAACTGATAAATGTCATAATTACCTTCTTCATTCAATAGGGTATAGCTCATGTCATTTTTACCAGGGATGCGATGTATGGAACGTCCAGATTTTTGGAGTAACGTATCCACCTGCTGCGTTTTGACGTTGGCGATGACCAAATCCAAATTTCCCCCAGATAAAACTGAGGCTAAAATGGTTTCTTTATCATGGTAGGCAAAATAGGCCACCTGAAGCCCTTCAATCACTTCGGTCACCACATCTTTTCCAGACGTGTAATCATAGAGTCGCTGCTTACCATTCTTATCTAAACGCACGGCGGCAATTCTATCGCTATTAGGAATTAATTGAGGGGAATATTCTCCACCCTCGGTCCGTTTGAAGTTGTATCGAACTTTTATCTTATTGTGCACGGAGGACATGATAATCTCAGTATTGTCGGATTGCGTCCCAGCATACACGATAGTATTGTTGTCATAGAATGACGGCTGACTATCATAAGCGTCATTATTGGACATATTACTGAAATTGGAAATACCCATCTCCGATATTTTGAAATCCTTTTCGAGAAGGGATATTTCCATAATATAAACCTCGGTGGCGGGTTGCGCAAACATGGTGCCAGCCATTAAAAACAAAAGGCAGCTAAATAACTTTGTCATTCGAATTTAGTTTGAATATTAACGCCTCTTTTTCAATAGCTTTTTTCTGGAAATTTGACCTTCTTGTTCGATTTCAGCTATATAAAAACCAGTAGCGCCGATCGTATTGGGTAGGCGAATTGTCTTTGCCGAAGTAATTTCTTCAGTATATAATAACCTGCTTTGCACATCATACAATCTAAATACTATGGGAAAGGTACTATTTCCTGTAGTAATATTCAATTGGTTGGTGAAAGGATTAGGGTAAATTATGGTGTTGCTCAATATATTTTCTTCGGAATTGAGAAGGGTGTTCTCGTATAAAATGATCACATCTTCTATCTCGTCGATTAGGGTGATATCCATAGCCCCATCATTGTTTCGGTCATGAAAAATGGCACACGATCCGGCTTCCACTGCGTCATAAGTACGCGGATTCACAAAATTTCCGGCCCCATCATTTTCATATAAAGTAAAATCGGCATTCCCAAAATTGCTGGCAATAAAATCCAGATCCCCATCCCCATCTACGTCTCCCAGATCTATGGCCAAACAGAAATCCCCGGAAGGGTAGGAGGCCAAAAGGTTCAGATTACCATTGCCATCACCGGCAAGCACTGAAACTTCACCATTGGAAGAATTACAGCTTACAATGTCAACATTGCCATCGCCGTTGATGTCTCCGGCTGCCAACATCCATGGGGATCCCGAAACAGGAGTGGTATCCATATTGGTGAAATTTCCCTGGCCATCATTGATCAGGGTGACTACATTATTGCTGGCAAAACCACCAATAGCCAGGTCTGTAATGCCGTCATTATTAAGATCTACCGCGGCAATGGAGGTTTCACTGCCAACACCTGCATCTGCAACAATAGCGGGATTAAAGTCACCGGTACCATCGTTTACCAGAATAGAATAGGTGCTAGCATTTCTGTTGGCCGTGGCAATATCGTCCCAACCATCTCCATTAACGTCGAGTACTGTGAGCCCTCGAATGCCTTCATCGCTAGTGGCACTGGTTTCCGGGTCAAAAATGTTGGTATCATCACCCATAAAAATGCTCACCTGGTTGTTATTTGTGCTCCCAATAGCCAGATCAATTTGGCCATCATGATTAAAGTCGGCCCCTTCATTGGTGCTGGGACGATTGGAGGCAGGCATGTCGAATATGGTAAAGGTGTCGTAGTCGCCGGTTCCGTCATTCAAGAACACTCGGATGTCTTCGGCGGTTTCAGTAATGACGACCAGATCTGTGAATTCATCATCATTGACATCTCCTGCGTAGGCCCCATAAGATTGTATAAAAGTTTCCCCTGCTTGCTCAACTGAAAATTGATTCACTAAAGTTTGATCCAAGGAGCCAGGTAGCGTTTTGATCCAATAGTTATAGCCGTATCCATGAGTGATTGGATCTCCACCTGTGCTTTCAATGGCATTGGTGAGGCGTACCGTAATCCATTCGCCGTAGAAAAAGGCTCTTGCGGGTGTAAAAGTTACTTCCGTCGCACTTCCATTGAAGCTAAAGGTTCCTGGCATGGGTCCAGACCAACGTCCAAAAACCATAAAGCTATCGGCAGTGACCGTTGCTTCCTCCAGAGACTGATCGAAAGTAAGTGTTATGGCATCTGTGGGCAGTGCAGTTAGGGATTGGGCAGCAGGACTCATGCCTACTACTTCTGGAGCTTGAGCGCTTATTGGATGGGTCAACAGGACTGCAAGTAAGATTAGGGACAAAATTTTCATAACCAAAGGATTTGAGTATTTCTTTCTACTAAGTTATTCCATATAATACGGAAACCCCAACTTCGTGAGATTAAAATGAGGCATTTTTGGTATTATTTAACAGAAAATCAACCCTGGGAAAGAAGACTGTTCTCTGACTAACGAATGAAGATTTTGGAACGAATGCTCCAGCTCCAAAGAGAGGAAAGATAAGTTTTATGGAAAGTGTTTTTAGTTTTTAAAAATTTTAAATTTTTGAAAGTAACCGCGGTAATACACTTCCGCAAAGTACATACCTTCGGATAGATTAAGCTCGCTAAGATCAAATTGATTTGTGCCTTCCATTGGCTGCTTATAAAGTAATCTTCCGTGTACATCATACAGAAACAACTTTAAAGAACCTGTTATTACTCCACCTACATTAATTTTATTCTGAAAAGGATTAGGATAAAGCGCTAGACCCGTCTCCAAATCAGGGTCGCTAATGTTTAAATTCAGGGTATTATTATACATCAATACAACGTCATTAGCCTCATCGATCATAGTGATATCCATTGCCCCATCATTATTTCGATCGTGAATAGTGGCACATGCCGCCCCTGCCGGTGACGAATAGGTTCTTGGGTTAATGAACGTTCCAGTACCGTCATTCTCCATCAAGGTGTAATTTGGTCCAAGAACGTTACTGGAGATAAAATCTAAATCGCCATCACCATCTATATCTCCCAGATCTATAGCAACTGGGAATGTATCTACATTATAATCAGCGTCGAATTCCAGTCCACCTAAACCATCCGTTCTAAATATTGAAATTCTATGGGTTAGCGAATTAGCGGACGCTACATCAACAAATCCATCTCCATTTACGTCTCCTATGGCAATCATCCATGGCCCGCTACTTGAAGTAGAGGTATCATAAATTGTAAAGTTACCAGTGCCGTCATTTAATAAACTGGTCAACCTGCTACTGGTGTAACCGGCAACCAACAAATCCATTGAGCCATCACCGTTGAGGTCTGTTGCGGCTATGGCGGTTTCCCCCTCCAAGCCAGTTTCCACGGTCACTGCTGGTTCAAACTCACCTGTCCCATCGTTCATAAGTATTGTTAGCGTGCTGGCGAAACGGTTGGCCGTGGCTATATCGTCCCAGCCATCACCATTGAAATCGGCAACGGTAAGTCCACGAACACCTTCCCCAGTTTGATAGTCAAATTGATCACCAAAAAAAGTGGAGGCATCACCTCGTAAGACATTCACTTGATCGGCATAAGTACTCCCAATGGCAATATCAATCAAACCATCATGATTAAAATCAGCTCCTTCATTCGTACTAGGCCCCTGAACGGGAGGCAACTCAATGATAACAAATGGGTCGTAATTATTAGAACCATCATTGAGTAGCACACGTATATCGTCTGAGTCTTCGACCACCACCACCAAGTCTGAGAGTTCATCATTGTTGATATCCCCGGCATAAGCGCCATAGCAGGTTATTTGACCCTCTCCAGACATTCGCATATTTATCTGTCCGGCGAATACTAAATCTAGAGAAGCTGGTAAGGCTTTTGTCCAATAGTTAAAGCTATAGCCATTTGTGAGCGGATTACCTGCTGTATTCTCAATGCCGCTGGATAACCCAACTTTCACCCATTCGCCATAGAAAAAATTTCTCATAGGAGTAAATTTCACTTTGGTTGAACCCGCCTCAAAACTATAAATCCCGTCCATGGGTCCCGACCATCTCCCAAAAACCTGAAAGGTACTTGACGTTATGGTCGCCTCGTTCACGGGCTGATCAAAAGTTATAATAATGGGGTCGTAAATTGTTGCTACCATGGACTGAGCAATAGGACTTGTCTCAATTACTTGTGGTGCTTGTGCCAAAGAATTGATTGTGAACAAAATCACGCAAATATGGAGGACTATATACTTTGTGGTCATAATTGAGCGTCAAAAAGGCAAATATCTAACTCTTGTAAGATAATAAATTTAAAGTTATCTCCTTATAGATCAAGGCAAAGCTCAAATAAGAAAAAACCGCCCTCTTTTACAAGGGCGGTTCTTCAACTAACTAACCAAGATTCTAGAGCGAATCTTACTCTTAAAACGGATACTTTTGCTCCGCTACAACTTTTTCAGCAATTAAATTTCGCAATCCAACTACGTTTGGCATGTTTTGATATTTCGTGAAACGCTTTAATCCCATGAGCATCATGCGCTGTTCATCACCTTCAGCAAAAGAGATAATTGCCAGTTTTGCCTTGGTATCTATAATATCTACTGCGTGGTAAAGATACAATTTTGCCATTGCAATTTGCTCTTTTTGCTCATTTTCTCCAAAGCGTTTGCTGTTCTTCTCAGCTCTCAAAATGGCGCTCTCAGCCATATATATTTCAATTAAAATATCGCTGGCTGCCATTAACATTTGCTGGTGCTCTTCCAATTCGGGACCAAACTTTTGAACAGCTGCTCCCGAAACCATTAAAAATACTTTCTTCATTTTAGCGATCATTGCTTTTTCTTCGGAAAGAACTTCAGAATAGTCCGGTGTTTCGAAGGAAGGGATGGAAGTGAGTTCCTGTGCTACAGCCGTTGCCGGTCCCAGAAAGTCAATATGACCCTTCATTGCTTTTTTCACCAACATTCCTACGGAAAGCATGCGGTTAATTTCATTGGTGCCTTCATAAATTCGAGCGATACGGGCGTCTCTCCAGGCCGCCTCCATGGGAGTATCCTCGGAGAATCCCATTCCACCAAAGATCTGAATTCCTTCATCAGCACAGTTTTGAATATCTTCGGAAACCGCTACTTTTAGTATAGAACATTCGATGGCATATTCTTCAACTCCTTTCAATTCGGCTTCTTGATGGGTATTTCCTTCACTCATTCGAATGGCAATACGATCTTCAATATTTTTAGCCGCTCTGTAGGTAGCAGATTCTCCAACATAAGCATTGGTCGCCATTTCCGCGATTTTGGATTTAATAGCACCGAATTCGGCTATTGGAGTTTTAAATTGTTTGCGTTCCACCGCGTATTGAACAGCCACGCTGGTAACACGCCGTTGGGAATCTAAACAAGCTCCTGCCAGTTTAATTCGTCCAACATTTAAGGCATTCATGGCAATCTTAAAACCATTTCCCCGTGTGGATAACATATTTTCTACTGGAACAACGGTATCGCTGAAAAATACCTGACGGGTAGATGAAGCACGAATACCTAATTTATGTTCCTCTTCGCCCATGGAAATTCCATTGCTAGGATCATTTTCAACAATAAACCCGGTAATATTCTTGTCATCCTCAATACGAGCAAACACAATGAACAGACTACAGAATCCTGCATTTGAAATCCACATTTTTTGCCCGCTAATTTTGTAATGCGTTCCGTCTTCACTTAAAACCGCTTTGGTTTTTCCACTGTTGGCGTCGCTTCCCGCTCCCGGTTCGGTGAGGCAGTAGGCGCCAAACCATTCTCCTGAGGCCAACTTGGGAACATACTTTTGACATTGCGCTTCGGTTCCGTAGAGGGTGATGGGCATGGTTCCAATTCCTGTATGTGCTCCAAATGCAGTGCTAAAGGATCCTGTGCCACTAGAAATATAATCGCAGGTAAGTAAGGTAGAGACAAAGCCCATTCCTAAACCACCATAGGCCTCAGGAACTGCGACCCCAAGAAATCCTAGTTCCCCTGCCTTACGCATAACTTCCTCGGTAAACGCAAAGTCTTTCTTTTCGAACCGGTCTTTGAAAGGAATAATCTCTCGATCGTTGAATTCAATGACCGCATCTTTCATCATTCGTTGCTCCTCGGTGAAGTCTTCTGGAGTGAACACGTCTTCACAGGAGGTTTCTTTCACCAAAAACTGTCCCCCTCTTAATATGTCTTTATTTGTTGTTTCTGAATTCATAGGTATTGTAATTTATTTGGACGTTTAGCTTAAGAATTCAAAGATCCCTGCTGCTCCTTGTCCTGTTCCTACGCACATGGTTACCATGCCGTATTTTCCTTTCATTTCTTGTTTTCGCATTTCGTCAAACAGTTGTACAGAAAGTTTGGCTCCCGTACATCCTAATGGATGACCTAAAGCGATAGCTCCTCCATTTACATTAACGATATCTTGATTCAAGCCGAGTTCTCTTATTACTGCCAGTGATTGCGATGCAAAGGCTTCATTGAGTTCGATAAGTGCTATATCATCTTGTTTCAACCCTGCTTGTTTTAGTGCTTTTGGAATTGCCTTTACAGGACCAATTCCCATAATTCTTGGTTCCACTCCCGCTGCCGCGTAATTGACCAGGCGGGCAATGGGCTCCAGATTCAATTCCTTGACCATGTCTTCGCTCATTACCATAACAAAAGCGGCACCGTCGCTCATTTGAGAAGAATTCCCCGCTGTAACGCTTCCGCCAGCTGCAAATACAGGTCGCAATTTGGCCAATGCCTCTTTATTAGTCCCTTTTCTGGGTCCCTGATCTTTGTTCACGGTATACGTTTTTGAAGCCTTCTTTCCATTGTCATCAATAAAAGTTTGATCCACTGTGATAGGAACTATTTGCTCTTGAAATCGATTTTCCTCTTGCGCCTTTAAGGCTTTCATATGACTGTTATAAGCAAATTCGTCCTGATCTTCTCGAGATACGTTAAACTGATTTGCAACAGCTTCAGCGGTATTTCCCATACCCCAATAGTAATCTTCATGGCCCGAATTGATCACATCATAGTTTAATTCAGGTTTAAACCCCGTCATAGGCACGGAGCTCATACTTTCTGCACCACCGGCAATGATACAATCTGCCATTCCGGCCTGAATTTTAGCCGTGGCAATACCTATGGTTTCAATTCCGGAGGAACAAAAACGGTTTACGGTGACGCCAGGAACGTCAACAATATCCAATCCCATCAGTGAAATTAAACGCGCCATATTAAGTCCCTGAGACCCTTCCGGCATGGCATTACCCACAATGACATCGTCGATACGTTTTTTGTCCAGTTCTGGCAATTCATTCATCATATATTGAATGGTTTCGGCGGCTAACTCATCGGTTCTTTTAAAACGGAATACACCTTTGGGCGCCTTACCCACTGCCGTTCTATATGCTTTTACTATATATGCTGTTTTCATTTTTTTCTTTTCTTTAATTACGTAGCGGTTTTCCTTTTTGTAACATATGTTGCAATCTTTCGAGTGTTTTACGTTCTCCACATAAACTCAAAAAGGCTTCTCGCTCCAAATCGAGCAAATATTGTTCAGTGACCAGGGTAGGCTCGCTTAAATCCCCTCCGGCCATGACATAAGCTAACTTATTTGCAATCTTGTGATCGTGCTCACTAATGTAATTGGCGGCTTCCATAGAATCGGTTCCCACAAGGAACATTCCCAAAGCTTGTTTACCCAATACCCTTACATCTTTGCGTTTTGGCGGTTTGGTATACCCTTGATCCGCCATGGTACGAGCTACTTGTTTGGCCATTGCTATTTGGCGATCCTTATTCACTACCACAATATCTTTTCCATGTTGAAGAATACCTGTGTCATAAGCTTCATAGGCCGAAGTAGCTACTTTTGCCATCCCAATGGTTAAGAAGTATTCTTGAAGTCTGTTGAGCTCTACGTCATTCTTCTGAAAGGTATCGCTGGCTCTCAAAGCCATTTCTTTGGAACCACCTCCGCCGGGAATAACACCCACTCCAAACTCTACCAAACCAATATAGGTCTCAGCTGCAGCCACTACTCGGTCCGCGTGTAGCGTTAATTCACATCCTCCGCCTAAGGTAAGTCCATGGGGAGCTACCACTGTTGGAATGGACGAATATCGAAGACGCATTACAGAGTCTTGGAAGTACTTAATAGCCATATTCAACTCGTCGTACTCCTGTTCAACTGCCATCATGAAGATCATCCCAATGTTGGCGCCAACGGAGAAATTGGCTCCCTGGTTTCCAACAATCAATCCGTCAAAATCTTTTTCGGCAATATCGATAGCCTTATTGAGTCCGGCCAACACATCACCGCCTATACTATTCATTTTACTTTGGAATTCCACATTGAGAATACCATCACCCAGATCTTCAACAACAGTTCCACTATTTTTAAATACCTCGTTGCTTTTTCGGATGTTATCCAAAATAATAAAGGCATCCTGTCCTGGAACTTTCACCTGTTTTTTGGTGGGAACGTCATAATAATAAGTGGCACCCTCCTGGACGGTGTAAAATGATTCGGATCCAGCGGCTTTCATTTCTTTAACCCAGGGGGCTGGTTCTTTGCCCAGGCCTTCAATAAGTTCAATGCCTTTGGAAAGACCTATAGCGTCCCAAATTTCAAAAGGGCCATGTTCCCAACCGAAGCCAGCTTTCATCGCATCATCTATTTTGTAGATCTCGTCGGCAATTTCTGGAATGCGCTTGGTCACATAAGCGAACATAGCTCCAAAATTCTTGCGATAGAACTCGCCAGCCTTATCTTTGCCGTTGACTAAAATTGGAAAACGGTCTATCACCTTATCAACCGATTTAGTTAATTCCAGGGTAGGGAAGGAGGCTTTCTTTCCCGGGCGATATTCGAGTGTTGTTAGATCAAGACCCAAGATCTGACTTTTTCCGTCCGCACCTTTTTCTTTTTTGTAAAAACCTTGCCCAGTTTTGCTACCCAACCATTTGTTTTCCATTAAGGACTTCACAAAGTCGGGTAGTTCAAATAGGTCGTGTTCCTCGTCATCCGGGCAGTTATCGTAAATTCCATTGGCTACATGAACCAAGGTGTCCAACCCAACCACATCCACGGTTCGGAAGGTAGCCGATTTGGGACGCCCTATTACTGGCCCGGTTAATTTATCTACTTCTTCCACTGTTAACCCCATTTCTTTTACTAAATGAAATAAGGCTTGTATTCCGAAGATACCAATACGATTTCCAACAAAGGCAGGTGTATCTTTAGCAATAACCGTTGTTTTTCCTAAGAATTGTTCACCATAACCATTTAGGAAATCTAGAACTTCTGGCGAAGTTTGAGGCCCTGGAATTATTTCAAATAACTTTAAATAGCGAGGAGGATTAAAGAAATGAGTTCCACAGAAATTTTTCTGAAAATCCTCACTTTGTCCTTCGCTCATAAACTTAATTGGAATCCCTGAGGTATTTGAAGTAATTAAGGTGCCAGGGGTTCTATGCTTTTCTAAGTTGGCAAAAACCTGTTGTTTGATGTCCAAACGCTCTACGACCACTTCAATAATCCAATCTACCTCACTCACCTTTGAGATGTCATCTTCAAGGTTTCCAGTAGTAATTCTACCAGCAAAGCTAGTGTGGTATAAAGGAGCCGGTTTCGATTTTATGGAAGCCATTAGTGCGTCATTTACCAAACGGTTGCGCACGACCTTATTTTCGAGGGTTAAACCTTGGGCCTGTTCTTTTTCATTCAGTTCGCGCGGAATGATGTCGAGCAATAGAACCTCAACACCAATGTTGGCAAAATGACAAGCAATACCGCTCCCCATAATTCCGGAGCCGATAACTGCTACTTTATTAATTCTTCTTTTGGACATATTATGCTAAATGTTTTTTGGTCACGTATATTTTTTTGTTGTTGATAAGGTCCACAATGGTATTGGCAACTTTCTTAAACGTTTTTAGATCTTCTTCGGAAACATTTTCTCGTACGGCCTCATCAAAACCCAGAACCACTTTCTTTGAAAAATCTCGCATTTCTTTTCCGAAGGGAGTCAAATGAATAAGAACGCCACGCCCGTCCAAAGGATTGGGCTTACGCTCTATGAGCCCCTTTTCTTCCATAGATTTTAAAGTACGAGACAGACTGGTTGCTTCCATCCCCATCTTGGGTCCCAAAGCAGTGGAAGGTGTTCCTTCCTCGGGGTCAATACTAACTAAAGCGAATCCGGTGGCCATAGTGCTACCTTTCTTTCCCGCTTCTTCGTTATACATTTTTTGAACACTCATCCAGGTAGAGCGCAGTATGTAATCGATGGTTTTTTCTTTCAAGGGAGTTGCATTTACTAATTGGAATTCAAAGATAGTAAAAAATGTTATGCATGCATAGTAAATGAATAAAAAAAACTGCGCCCTCTATTTTTAGACAACGCGGTGGCTAGCGTTCGGGAATTTTAGTTGCCAGTTTAATGACTCACAATCATTTTGTTCCAACTCTTTTCAAAATCTTTGTTGAAGAGCACTTCGCTGGTTGATTTTCCAACTTTCTTAAACCATTTTTGTTGCTTTGGACTCAAATAGCGCTGGGCGTTTTTTCTAGAGCCTAAGGCACTATTGATTTTGGTTTTCTGAACTTCGCTTAAGGGTAAGTACTTAAAGCGACTGTGTTGGAGGTAGTAATCTTCATCTTTTTCTGCCCAAACAAAGTTGCCATTATCCTTAATGGGTTTCATTTTATTGGCTTGTGCAAAGCGTTCCAAATCGTCCTTATTTATTTTTTTCGAATCATAAGTAACCTTCACAACTTCTCCGTTCATAAAACCAGCCTTGGTTTTCAAAACTCCTTCGTTTGATCCTAATTGTTTCTCGCCTGTCCAAAAACAGTACATTTTAAAGTGAGCCTCTTTAATGTTAGGGTTTCGCAGATAGGACAGTTCTTTCCCTAAAATTTTCATGTATTCAGGAATAGGGATACCACTGTTTTCGAGTGCCTTTACCATAGCCCGATAGAGCCCTTTGGCCGAATAATCACTGGCTACACGTTTTACAATGTTTTCCCCTTTAGCATTTACAATACGTACCACGGGATTGTTCCAAGTAGGCTCTTTATATTTCCTGAGAATTGCTAAGTCCTTTCCTTTTTTGTTATTAAAAATGGCCAAAGGGATAAATTCATTTTCTATGGCTTCTGTCATAAGCGGGTTGCTTAAAACATTGTGGCCATAATTTCTACAAGTCGCACAACCCGGCACTTCTTGAAATAGAATTAGGACGGGTTTATTTT
>JBCCIJ010000009.1:0-110500 GCA_039028295.1 Bacteroidota bacterium | reverse complement strand
GCTCCGCTAGCAGTACCTTTGCGTTGCTGCCCTCACCTCTGCCCCTGCTCCACCTCCTTGACCCTGCACCACGATCCACACGCTGTTGCAGCACTTTAGTCTCGCTCTCTCGACTGTGGCTCCCGTTGTTGTGAGTGGCCGTGTGTGCCCAACAGAACTGAGCGAGAACTGTGGTTCATAAGAGCACACTCGTCATCAGAACAGCATCCTGCACAGTGTGCTTGCACACACAAATGACTTGTTACAGCACTCAGGCGATGTCGGGCAAGCAGGAGATGTTCCGAACTTCGTGCGAGACCGATCTAGCGTGAGTCGATGCGTTGACTCACGTTACATCAGTGTCGCGTGAGGCGACATGTATGTACGCTGCTGATGTGGTCGGGCAACCTCATATCGGGCTATACGAAAAGAGAGTCCACAGCTACCACTTCCAAAGATGAATATGAACAAGTAATGACCACCGCGACCAATGCTTTTAAATCGTGGAGAGCCACACCTGCACCCTTAAGAGGTGAAGTGGTAAGACAATTTGGTGAAGAACTTCGTCGTTTGAAGGAACCTTTAGGAAAACTGGTTTCTTATGAGATGGGGAAAAGCTATCAGGAAGGACTGGGAGAAGTTCAGGAAATGATTGATATCTGTGACTTTGCCGTTGGACTGTCAAGACAGCTGCATGGTTTGACCATGCATTCAGAAAGACCTGGTCATCGCATGTACGAACAATACCACCCATTAGGCGTAGTTGGTATTATCTCAGCTTTTAATTTCCCTGTGGCGGTTTGGGCATGGAATACAGCTTTGGCTTGGATTTGTGGCGATGTTTGTGTTTGGAAACCTTCAGAAAAAGCACCCTTGTGTGGGATCGCTTGTCAAAATATAGCGGCCAGAGTTTTCGCAGATAACGACCTGCCTGAAGGAATTTGTAATTTAATCAATGGTGATTATAAGGTGGGAGAATATATGACTACCGATAAGAGAATTCCGTTAATTTCTGCCACAGGTTCCACACGCATGGGTAAGATCGTAGCCAAAACTGTTGGAGAACGTTTAGGTAAATCTCTATTGGAATTAGGAGGAAATAATGCCATTATTGTAACCCCGGATGCCGACATAAAAATGACCGTTATAGGTGCCGTTTTCGGGGCTGTTGGAACTGCGGGACAACGTTGTACTTCTACACGTCGTTTGATAATTCACGAAAGTATCTATGATAAGGTGAAGAACGCTTTGGTTGATGCTTACGGGCAAATTCGAATTGGAAATCCTTTGGACGAAAATAATCACGTGGGGCCTTTGATCGATACCGATGCGGTTGCGAATTATAACAAAGCCTTGGAGCGAGTAGTTGCTGAAGGTGGAAATATTATTGTAGAAGGTGGTGTTTTAGAAGGGGAAGGCTATGAAAGTGGTTGCTATGTGAAACCGGCCATTGCGGAAGCAGATAATGGTTTCGAAATTGTTCAGCATGAAACTTTTGCGCCCGTATTGTATTTATTGAAATATAGTGGCGATGTGGAGGATGCTTTAGAATTGCAGAACGGAGTTGCGCAAGGATTGTCTTCGGCAATCATGACCAATAACCTAAGGGAAGCGGAACGTTTCTTATCTGTTGCCGGAAGTGACTGTGGAATTGCCAATGTTAATATTGGAACATCCGGAGCTGAAATTGGCGGTGCCTTTGGAGGTGAAAAAGACACGGGAGGTGGACGCGAATCCGGAAGCGACGCCTGGAAGGTATATATGAGACGTCAAACCAACACGATCAACTACACGACAGAGTTGCCATTGGCGCAAGGAATTAAATTCGATTTGTAGAATTTCCTTAGGAAATACAACGAGTTTTAGTTAAAATCCCGTCTTTCCATAAGGCGGGATTATTTTTTGAAGATATCTCAATCGTAAAATGGAACTCGCACTCCAACGTAAACGTCATTTGTTTTAGACGAAAAGATAATATTGCTTAGGAACGTTTCAGAACCTAAAACTACAATTCCAATGCGAATTCCCATACCCCAGGAAAGACCTGTGTGCTGTTGTAACGATATTGGACTGTATAGACTTAGCCATTTTTTTTCAAGCCTGGGGTTCAAGGTGAAGTAGTTATAAATTCTATTACTATTGGTTCTTTTCTTACTCACCAATGATATAGACGACTCAATTCCGAAGAAAAATTCCTTAGTGATATCTACATCGGAAAAAAGATGGATGGTCGTGGGCAGCTTAATCTTTTGCCCTACCACCTCAACCTCCTTATCGTAGGCCTGATTCAGTATTCTTCTGAAATCGTCCTCGTCATAAATTCTTGCAAATACAGTTTTATTGATGTCATAGGTATTTCTAATAGTATTGTCATACTTAATGCTGCCAAAGTCATTTAAGGAAATTCCCATACGTAATGTCTTCCCCCATAGAAAGTCAACGTGTTCAGACTCGAATACGATTCCAACATCAAACGCGAAACCTCCGGTCACCGAGTTAAAGTTGATTTTGTTACTTTCAAAACCAGGTGTATAGCCAAAAAGTAATTCGCCTTTGGTCTCCAAAGTCTCGTTTTCTGCCCTATAATCTGTTTCTATGCTGGGAGACGAAGCGAATATACTTCCTGCGCCTTGGAGGTATTTTACTGTTGCGCCAAATGCCAGTGAATAATTATGCATATGCACTTGAAGGCCATAGGTGAGGCCTAACTCTCCCCATGCATGTATGGCTGCTGAAAAGTCTTTTGAACGTGTCGTAAAGTCTTCATCTTCCTCAAATCCGTCCTCGGCGTTCTGCAGGAGCCTCCCATTTAAGTTATTGACATTGAAAACTCCTCGAATTCTTGAATGAATACCAATAGAACTGTTCTCGTTTAACCGATGCATAAAGGCAGGACCTAGAACGTCAACATTTCTATAGAAGTTATTATCATCTTTTGTTGTATTCCTGTCGTCTCCAAATTGAAATCCTTCTCGAAAGCCAATACCATCTCCAAATTTAACAAAGGAATAATCGCTACCTATTACAGAATATGCCGAAAAAACATTGATGTCCATTTTGTTGGGAAGTGAGACGATCAAAGCTGGATTAAAAACAACATTGTGGGCTCCTCCATAGGTGCTAGATCCAAAACCATGGAAAGACTGTGCTGAGCTAATGGAATAGATCAGAAAACTTAGAGCGAAAAATACTATTTCCTTGCTTCTCATTTATTGATAATGGATTCGCATGCAGGCTTTATCTGTTATAAATAGCCGGGGTTTTCTAAATTTAGAACTTTGTTTAACGATTACAAAGTATATGAAGCCGTATCGGTAAAACACTTGCCTTGATTTATAAATGACCTGATGAAAGTGTCGTTTTAGATGGAGATCAAACATTTTATAACAATGCTCTCATATTTTCGTTATGGAAATGCTATGAAATACGTTTCCTTTATACTAGTCGGGTTATTATTATTTTCTTGCAAAAACAATGACGATGATACCGAACCCATAAACTGTACAACCGAATTTGTGTATGGTTTGACCGTTCAAGTACGTGATGCTAACACTGGAGGAATTATTGTTAGTGACATTACCGTAACGGCAAGAGATGAGCCTTATGAAGAGGAATTGGTATTTTTGTTTGATACATTTATAGGAGCTGGCGAACGCGCTGGAAATTATACCTTAACGGTTCAAGCGGATGGATATTTAACACTCATAACACCTGTTATCGAGGTTGGTGCGAATGAGTGTCACGTAATTGGTCAATTTGTTGAACTTGAGCTACAGCCCCTTTAATTCCTCCCACGCTCGTCAGGATACAATTGCCGAACCGGTTCACTTTGCCAGAACTCTTTCGTATCCACATCTAAAATGGTAATTGGCCCAGTAAAGGCAGCTCCGGTATCAATATTCCAAAGATTGGCATAATTTACCGGAATCGTGGAGCCTATTTTCGTGAGCGCGGTGTGACCGATATAGATTTCTGAGAAAAGTTTAAGACGTTCCGGATAACGGAAACTGTTTTTGAGGATGGATTGGTCCAACGATTTAGCCATTTCCCATAGGGTACGATCCCAAAATACCAAATTCTCAAAATGTTCGTATTGCGGGCCTTTTAAATTGGTAAAGCCGGCATGCACAAAGAGACGGTTATGCTTGTCAATATGATAATTGGTTAAACCTTCATAAAACAGGATGTGTTTTTCTTTTTCTTCGGAAGAAAGGTTGGCATAACTATCTCTCGAAGCCGCACCACCGTGATCGAGCCATTGTTGGTTTTTGTTTCCATACCTAAGATGCCGATGTACAAGATAATCGTGATTTCCTCGAACGAATGTACAGCGATGTGTTTCTGAAAAATGAATCAAAAAAGAAACGGTTTCCGCAGCTTCACTCCAACCATCAACATAATCACCCAGAAAAATAAAGTGATCGTTTGCAGCGGGGCGCACTTTTTCTATCACTTGCTCTAGGGCTCGCAAGCCACCATGAATATCTCCAATAACGAGAGTTCTCATAATTAGTTTTGGCTATCAAGTAAAAATATAATACCCACGATAACAATAATAATGGTGAGTACAAAAAGGAAAATTTTCCAAAAGGAATAGGGACGTTTTCCGGCCAGTGCTCCTGACTGCCCGTTCACGAAGAAATTGTATCGCTTTGCTTTAAAGGTATAAGCGCTCACAAAAACCGGTAGTAGAATATGTTTAAAAGTTTCATCTGAAAGCTTCATGTTAATACTACTAATGCGTTGTGTATCACCGCCAATATCCCGACGGGCCCATCTATTGGCAATATTTTTGGCTTCTTTATTAGCAACCAAGTGCCCATCCTTAAGTGGAATCGTGTATTTTTCGGTAACAAAACCAGATAAATAACTGCTATCAAAAGGTTCTAATTTTTTCAGGTTCCAACGTGCAATTTTTGTGGGAATAACTCCAGCTTTTTGGAGTGAGGCTTTGACCAAAGTATCATCCACAAAACCAGAAATACTGCCACTTGCAGGAGTCCATCGCGTACGCCTTTCCTGACGTGTTCTGGTCACGGACTTTCCATTTACGGTGGTCGTATAGGGAACAGAAACATAGTAATAGTCACCTCGTTGACCAGTATAAGTGGCAAATAACTGTGCGTCAAAAGTCCAATACGGCACGTACAATCCCTTGGTATTTTGCGGGTCTAAAGTGGCCTTTTTCAGTTTATTGGGTGCCCACCAAAGTTTGCGCACCCAATTTTTGAAAATGAGATGTGCCTTTTTTTGATCTATTTGAAATGGTAAGACAGCCCCGGGTAAAATCCATTCTTCGGTTCGTGTATCTTCAATAATTAAGGGGGAATTACAATACACACAATGAAGCGATTTGTAATTTTCTTCGATATGTTGATTGGCCCCGCAATTTTTACAATTTAGAATGGTAATGGCCTCACTATGGGATTGACTTCCCAAAGTGTCCATATAGCGTTGTAGCTCCAACTCTTCAAACCCATGGTCCGAAGGTGGAATATCTTGTGTATGACCGCAATATTCACACTTTAACTCGGTGGTGCCCGGTGCGTATTTCAATTCGGCCCCGCAATTGATACAGGACTTTTTGAGTTCGGATTTTTGCTCTGGCGTGGGTTGCATTAATTGGTATGTTCGAACGCAGTCGGGAACTAAAAAATAGAGACATTTAGGTAGGCTTCGACTGCGCTCAACCTACCCTGTCATCAAAAATATTCCTTATTGAGCAGGCAGCGGTGGCGGAGTGTTTCCTCCAAGAAAAGATTTTAATTCTTCCACATCTTTAACGGCCATCCAGTTGGCCATTCCTTGCTTCCAAACCAGAGAGTCTTTATTTATCGTTCTATTGGCAAAAAGTGCGCGCAATTGCTCGAATCCAACAGGTCCGGCTTGCTGACCGTTAGCGGCATAGAAATACTGTACGGCCTGTGGCATTGGAGGGGGAACTGCGGCTGCCTGTTGTGGAGGCATTTGTTGTTGACCTCCCATTTGAGGACTCATCATTCCGCCCATTTGTTGCGCCAAAACAAAGCCCATTCCCATTCCCATTCCAGCACCTGCTGTACCACCTTCATTTAAGGCAGCGGCTTCAATAGCTTTTGCGGTTTTAAATTTGGTGAGTTTGTCGAGGTCCAATTTGTCGATACGACTATACTCGAAGATTTCTTTTTTGAGATCTTCAGGCATAGATACGTTTTCGATATAGAATTTTTCCAAAGAAATCCCGACGCTTTGAAATTCTGGCTGCATTACTTCCTGGCAAGTCTCGCTTAATTCAGAAGTATTTGCTGCGTATAATTCGATCGGTAAATTGGCTTCACCAACGGTATCGGTAAAACGGGTTGCTATAAGGCTCTTAAGGTGTTCGTTGATTTCAAAATTGGTAAAATTGTTATCCGTGCCAACAATGTCAATGATAAATTTTCCAGGATCACTTACTTTAAATGCATAGGTTCCAAAAGCTCTAATTTCTACCAATCCAAAACGCTCGTCATTTAAGGTGATAGGGTTTTTTGTACCCCATTTTTCATCAGTAAATAGATGGGTGTTTACGAAGTATACTTCAGCCTTAAAAGGGCTATCAAATCCGTATTTCCAGCCCTTGAGGGTGGTTAAAATGGGAAGGTTTTGCGTGTTTAGTGTATAAGTTCCCGGTTCAAATACATCTGCCAATTGACCTTCGTTTATAAAGACGGCCATTTGTCCCTCGCGAACAATGAGTTTGGCATTGTTTTTAATTTCGTTTTGATAACGTTCAAAGCGATGACAGATCGTGTCATCGGTATAGTCAAGCCATTCAATAATGTCAATAAATTCATTACTTAGCTTCTCTTTTATTTTGTCAAAAAGTCCCATAGTTTGTGTTAGATGTAATAATTAGTGTTTAATAAATTTTTGAATTTGTTTATTGCCTTCAGAAGTAATTATTTTAAGAAAATAGATGCCAGATTGAAGGTTCGATATGTTTATTTTATCTGAATTGGGCAGCACTGATTGTATGAACTGACCGGCCACCGAATAAATTAGTATGTGTTTTATTTCAGAAGTTACACCGCGAATGTGAATTGTCTCGGAAGAAGGATTCGGGTAAAGGGTGAATGCATTTGTATTTTTCTCCGAAGTATTCAAAACAACGGAGCTACAGTCTTCCGAAACCTCAACAATCCATTCTTTACTGGCTAAACAGCCAGCGAGACAGTCTCCTCCAGCTACTTTAAAGATATATCTGTTATTGGCTCCTGAAATATCACAGGCCTGGGCAATATAGGGCTTGTTGCTTTCGTCATAAACCAAATAAGGAACTCCGGCATAATTTAACCACAAAGGACAATCTTCATAGCAGGCTACATTGGTACTCAATATATCGTTTATTGATCCAAGTTCCTCTTCCAGCGCGTAGGTGTTTAAAAAATCAAAATCAGTGCTCATAAAGAAAATGGTCGTGCCTTGACTAGATAAATCCCAAAAATCATATAGATGAAGTTGATAGGTCTCGAGAAAATTATCCAAAGGGCTATAACCTGAAACGCCTGTATCTTTGAGCGTTTGAACCCAGGAAACTGAGGTGTTCACTTTAAAACTGATTCCATTATATCCCACGGGCTCCCAAATTTCAATATTAATGTGAATCTGTAATTCGTCAAAAATAGAATCTATTATTGGGATCGAATTTGGGTTAGCGTGAATAGCCGACAGTTTTTCAAGAAAAGGAGTTATTCTGGCTTCGGGAATAAAAGGATTATTGTAATCGGGATCTTGAGGATCACTTCGTATTTCTCGCAAGGTTAAAATTTGAGCATCCAACCTATAGTTATCTTCAATGAAAGCACTCACGGCGCATTGGGACAGCCCCAAAGAATGGAAGCAAAGGAAAAGTCCAAAAAAACGGATGAGCTTAAACATAATTGCGATGGTTAACTAAAGTAATTAAAGTTACTAAAATTTTAGCTGTATTTCATTTTTCGAAGAATTCTGGTTGATTCTTTATACGATTGGTACACGGTTCCCTTGATTTGTTTCAAATAGGGCTGAGCTTCGGCCATTTTTTCCTTCGCATCTTCGAAGTCGTTTAGAAAACAAATGAGATAGGTGGCGGGTAAATGCTGAAGATCTTTTTCGTCCTGAGCCGACAATGGCACTCCTTTTTTTATCTTTTCGAGTAAGGCGTTATTCGCATTATAAATATGATATAGGGTACGTTTGTTGAATTGAGGAGGTTCGAAAATGAGTTGGGTATCCATATGGTACGAACCGTTTTCGTAGAAGGTAATATTCACTTCTTCCAAAGGATAATATCGATAGTTTTGGTTAAGCCCCAAATGAACATATTCTGTTATTTTGAATGCATCGTTAGTCACCGAAATGCTCACCTCATCCAGGGCAGAATAGAATAAGCGTACCTGCTCATTAATGAGCTCAATATCCACACGTGAGTAGTATAATTCTCCCTTAACCTGCTTCGTATTTCCAGCCCAACAAACAACAAACTGTTCTTTAAAAACCCTGTAATGCGACTCCAGATCACTATGACGGTGATTGATAAAATCAATAACCCCGTCCAGGGTGTGTTCAATGTTATTTTTGGCTCTGTTTTCAATAGATTTGACGATTTCAGAATTTACATCCTTGATCTCAATATCGAAATCCTTCGGCATAGAAATACTACCGTCTCTCAGGAAGATGGAACCGCCCCAATATTTCCAAATGTTTTTCCGCAAAGAAGTAATTTCTCCGGTGGGTCGAATGGTAACCAATCCAACCACTTTATCATCAGGCAAATGGGGAAACATGACATTTTCATAAGCGATCAAAGGGGCATTGGTCAAATACGCATTCACTAGATTTTGAATCTTACTATCGTCGAAGAAGTCGACACCATTTATTTCATTTCCTTCGTCCTCCACTCCAATAACGATATAGCTGTTGTTGTTAGGGTTGCTATTACTTAGGGCGCAAATATGTTTTAGAAACTTGGCCTTTCCCTCCTTTGTTCCCAAATTGATCTTTCTCTTTTTATCATAGAAACTACTCTCATCGTTATGAGCCAGTAGATTTTTAATAAGAAGACGTTTATTAATCATCGCGAATCTAGTCTTGTGTCTTACGTTTTGCTGGTTGAAGGGTAGTTGAAACTTACTATTGTTTTAGCAATCGGTCATTATTTCTTTTTTCTAAGGCACTTTATGTCCTTGGCAAGCGACCAACATGCGAAACCAATCTATTTCTGAAAGGGCAATTCCCTCCACTTTAGCTGCGAGAGATATCCGCTCTTTATTGGTCGTGCCAATGACAGGGTGAATACCCGAGGGAAGCTTTAAGATCCAGGCCAATAGCAATTGATCCTTTGAAGCATTATAAGTTTCAGTGAGCTCATCTAAAAGGTTATGAATGCGCTTATTTTGTTCATTTTCGGTCTTAAAAACACTGCCCAAAGGGCTCCAACACATGGGAGTGACGTTGGTAAGTTTCATATGATCCAGACTTCCATTGTGTATCGCGTCATGTGCCGTAAGAGAAAATTCAATTTGATTAGCACTAACGGTAGATTTGGAAGCAATTAGATCCGTTTGCATGGGGGTGAAGTTGGAAACACCAAAGGCTTTAATTTTTCCTTCGGAAGTCAATGTGTCGACAGCTTTTGCAATTTCATCGGGATGCATTAATGGGCTTGGTCGATGAATTAAATGTAAATCGAGGTAGTCACATTGCAGATCGCGAATGGATTTTTCTGCACTCCAAATGATATAATCTGCGTCGTATTGATAGTGTTTAACAATATTTTCACGTGTCTCTCCCATGTACTGAATACCGCACTTAGAGATTATTTGGACGTTCTCTCTTTCAATACCGCTATCTGCGAAGGCATTTCCAAAATCCTTTTCGGTAGTATAATCACCATAAATATCGGCATGGTCGAAGGTGGTAATTTCATTATCCAGGCAATGATGCAAGGTAGAAATCATCTCATTTTTAGTCAGTTGCTTGCCCCAAGCTCCCCAGGTCATGCAGCCTTGAATTATTCTTGAAAAATTTGGTTTCATGTGTTATTTTTACGGCTTTCTAAAATTATAAAATTGAAATTAGTAAAAGGTGGCTTAGCCCTTTTATTTACAATAACTTTTAACCAATTGTTAACATCAAATTACAGCAGAAATTTTGAATTTGCAGACCATTGAAAAATGTAATGCGATTTTTGAACAAAAATACTTATGGAAGACACAGCTAGTGCCCTTGATATAGGAGCGTTAAACGAGAAAATTGAAAAAGAAAGTGCCTTTGTGGACCTACTAACCTTGGAAATGAACAAGGTGATTGTTGGACAAAAGCACATGGTAGAACGATTGCTCATTGGTTTATTAGGTCAAGGACATATTTTATTAGAAGGTGTCCCTGGTTTGGCTAAAACATTGGCCATTAATACACTGGCAAAGGCCGTGCATGGGACATTTAGCCGTATTCAGTTTACACCAGACCTCCTACCTGCCGATGTTATTGGTACTATGATTTATAATATGAAGGCCAATGATTTCAGCATTAAAAAAGGACCCATTTTTGCCAATTTTGTGCTTACCGATGAGATCAATAGAGCGCCGGCGAAAGTGCAATCTGCATTGTTAGAGGCCATGCAGGAAAAGCAGGTGACCATTGGGGAAGAGACCTTCTCATTGGACAAACCTTTTTTGGTAATGGCAACCCAAAACCCTATCGAGCAAGAAGGAACCTATCCATTGCCCGAAGCTCAGGTAGACCGTTTTATGCTAAAAACCGTTATTAAATACCCTAAAATTGAAGAGGAACAATTGATTATCCGCCAAAACTTAAAGGGAGAATATGCACAAGTAAATCCGGTGGTAAGTATTGACCAAATTAATAGAGCTCAAGCCTCCGTTCGGGAAGTCTATATGGACGAAAAGATAGAAAAGTATATCCTTGATATTATTTTTGCCACTCGTAGTCCAGAAAATTATGGGCTGGATAACATTAAACCTTTGATTAGTTTCGGAGCCTCTCCGAGGGGGAGTATTAACCTAGCCACAGCAGCAAAGTGCTATGCTTTTATTAAGCGCAGGGGTTATGTAATTCCGGAAGACATTCGCGCTGTAGTTCACGACGTTTTAAGACATCGTATTGGATTAACCTATGAAGCGGAGGCCGAGAATATTACTTCCGAAGATATCATCAACAAGATTGTTAACGTAATCGAAGTACCCTAGGTCAGTACACAGTATTCGGTATTCAGTGGGCAGTCTAGAGCTGAATATCGTTTGAACAGTTACTGCCAACTGCTGCTACCAACTGTATACTTAAAAAGATGGATACCAAAGAACTTCTTAAAAAAGTACGAAAGATTGAGATCAAAACGCGACGCTTAAGCGATCATGTGTTTGGAGGAGAATACCATAGTACTTTTAAGGGAAGAGGGATGACCTTTAGTGAGGTGCGCCAGTATCAGTTTGGAGATGATGTTCGTTCCATAGATTGGAATGTGACGGCACGTTATAATGAACCGTTTGTAAAAGTATTCGAAGAGGAACGTGAGCTAACCATGATGCTGATGGTAGACATAAGTGCTTCAGAACTTTTTGGCACGGAAACACAGTTTAAAAATGAAATCATTACCGAGATAGCGGCTACACTGTCCTTTTCGGCGATGCAGAATAACGATAAAATAGGACTCATTCTGTTCTCTGATCAGATCGAACTGTTTATACCTCCCAAGAAAGGGAAATTCCATGTGCTTCGCATTATTCGGGAACTTATCGAATTCAAACCGCAAAGTAAAAAAACAGATATAGCCCAGGCACTGAAATACCTCTCGAACGTAATGAAAAAGAAAGCCATCGTTTTTGTGCTTTCCGATTTTATTACCGAAGGTTATAGCGACACCTTGAAAATTGTGTCTAAAAAACACGACGTTACCGGCATTCGTATTTATGATCGTCATGAGGAACAAATCCCAAATTTGGGGATGGTCCAGATGCAAGATGAAGAAACAGGAGAGCTCATGCTTGTAAATACAGGAGCCAAAGGAGTTCGAAGAAGCTATAATACTTATTACCAGGAGCTTGTGGCAGAATTCAACGAGGCTTTTTTGAAAAGTGGTGCGGGAGTGCTGAGTTGTCGTGTGGATGAGAGCTATGTGAAAAAATTGTTGGGATATTTTAAGAGGCGATAAGTTGATGCGAAAAGATAGATTACATAAAGTTTCCTATTCCTCTCGAATTTTACTTCGGAAGTGTTTGGTGCTACTTTGCTTTTTAGGAAGTGTTTCTATGTTTGCGCAGGTAAGGTCTTCTATCGACACCACCCTTATTCGCATTGGAGAGGAAATTAAGTATACCATTGAAGTGGAAGCAGACAGTACTGCCCTGGTGTTGTTTCCTGAGGGACAAAGCTTTGCCCCTTTAGAGGTTATTGAATCCTATAAAGTGGATACCTCCTTCGCCCAGGCTAAAATGCGCCTGATTAAAAAATATGGTTTAACGCAGTTCGACTCTGGAACCTATAAAGTCCCTTCGCAGCGGGTCATGATCGATGATCGGGGATTTAATACCGATTCTTCTTTGGTTGAAGTGCGGGATGTACCTGTAGATACGACGCAGCAAAAAATGTTCGATATCAAACCAGCCATTGAAGTGGACGGGCCTGCGCTCGATCTCATCTGGTTGTTCTATATTTTGTTACCCATTATTATTCTGGGTGCGATCGCCTATTTTATATTCCGAAGAAAAAAATTAAAAGAAGAAAGAGAGCGACAGCTGCCACCATATGAAGAGGCCATGGTAGCTTTGAAGCAACTGGATGCTTCAGAATTTCTAATTGAAAATAAGTCCAAAGCCTATTACTCGTCACTTACGGAAATTGTAAAACGATACTTAGATCGGGAAGTGGATAACACGGCATTGGAAAGTACGAGTGATGAGGTCATTGAAAGGCTCCAATTACACAAAGATGCCGGAAGCTTCGATTTTGATCATGATACGATTCAAAAATTAGCCGATATCTTCAAAAGAGCCGATTTGGTGAAATTCGCCAAAATGAGGCAGGAAATGTCTCAGGCTAGGGCGGACAGATCTTCCATCGAAGAGATTATTAACGAAACTAAGGAAGCACTGCCAGAGCCAACAGAAGAAGAATTGTTGCAAAATGAACTTTACGCCCAGGAGCAAAGAAGGAAAAGACGCTTTAAGCGACTGCTTATTGGAACAGGATCAGGATTTTTAGTGCTGTTAATTACCACGGTGATTTTGGCCTCTACTTATGGTTGGGATTACTTAAAGGATAATGTTATTGGTCACCCTACCAAGGATTTGGTCGAAGGCCAATGGTATAGAAGCGAATATGGGATTCCCGCCGTAGTAATGGAAACTCCGGTTGTACTGAAGCGAATGGAAATTGAGCTTCCGGAAGAAGTTCAAACCCAAATAAAAGATAACAGTGTCTTTATTTATGGCAGTCTTATAGATCGATTTTATGTGATCGTGAGCACTACACAATTGGCGCAACCTGTGGAGGTGGATTTGGAACAAGCTCTGGAAGGAGGTTTGTCGAACCTTGAAAAACAAGGTGCTAAAAACCTAATTGTAAAAAGAGAATCTTTCGAAACAGACAAGGGAGTGAAAGGCTTAAAGGCGCATGGAAGTTTTGAGCCAAGTGACCCTTCCGTCAAACCCGGAACCAAGCAGAATTATCAAATGCTCATTTTCGGACAGGATATGGCATTACAACAAATTGTCATTGCCTACAGTGCCGAAGATCGATATGCTGAAGAAATGGTAAACCGTATCATTAATTCGGTCGAACTAGAAGTTCAGGGGGGACAACCAAAACCTAAAAAGGAGGAATAATGCAGAGTTTTGAATATGTAAATCCACAATATTTCTGGTGCTTGTTACTGCTACCGGCGCTATTGATTTGGTATATTTTGAAACGAAAAAAACAAACCGCTTCGTTGACCATTTCCAGCTTAAAAGGCTTTAAGACCCCAAAAAACTGGTTGGCCAAATTACGGCCCATACTTTTTGCACTGCGATTAATAGCCCTGGCGGCAATCATTGTCGCGCTCACAAGGCCGAGAGATGTAGATGAAAGCACCAAAATAAAAACGACGAGCGGGATAGATATTGTCATGTCCATTGATGTATCGGCCAGTATGTTGGCCAGAGATCTAAAGCCAAATCGATTAGAGGCATTAAAAAGTGTCGCCGCCCGGTTTATCAACGCCCGCCCAAATGATCGAATTGGGCTTGTAGAATATGCTGGAGAAAGTTATACCAAAACACCTTTAACCAGTGATAAAGGAATTGTGTTGTCCTCGCTGAAAAGTATTAAATACAATACGGTGATCGAAGGAGGTACCGCCATTGGAATGGGATTGGCCACTTCGGTGAACCGTTTGAAGGATAGTCGGGCCAAAAGCAAGGTCATTATTTTGTTGACCGACGGAGTAAATAATTCGGGAGCTATCGACCCTAAAATTGCGAGTGAATTGGCCGTGGAATTTGGCATCAAAGTATATACCATTGGTTTGGGGACCAATGGAATGGCAGTTTCTCCTATTGGCGTTTTGCCTAACGGTAAATTTCAATATGGAAATATGCCCGTCCAAATTGATGAAGACCTCTTGAAGGAAATTGCTGCAACCACGGGTGGGGAGTATTTTAGAGCGATTAGCACTACCCGTTTGGGAGAGATTTACGAACAAATTAATAAACTTGAAAAAACCGAAATAGAAGAATTTAAATTTAAGAGTTACGATGAAAAATTTCGTCCCATAGTGCTATTTGCTTTGGTGCTTTTAGGATTAGAACTGTTGTTGCGATATACAGTGTTTAAAAGTTTCGTTTAGTTATGTATCAATTTGAAGAACCCATATTTTTTTACATACTGTTGGCCATCCCGGCCATGGCGGTCCTTTTCTTGTTGGCGCTACTTTGGAGAAAAAGGACTCAGAAGAAATTTGCCACCAACGGGCTATTAAAGAAATTGGCCCCTAACCGATCCATATTTAAATCGATCTTGAAGTTTTTAGTATTATCTCTGGCACTGTTTTGCATTAGTGTTGCGCTGGTCAATCCAAAAATTGGCACCAAACTTGAAACGGTAAAACGAGAAGGTGTGGATATTGTATTTGCATTAGACGTGTCCAAAAGCATGCTGGCAGAAGATATTGCCCCTAATAGAATGGAAAAATCCAAGCAGTTGATCACCCAGATTATTAATAGTTTGGCTGGAGATCGAGTTGGGATCATTGGTTATGCCGGCAGTGCTTTTCCACAAGTGCCTATTACGACCGACTTTTCGGCGGCGAAGTTGTTTCTAACCAGTATGAATACTAATATGGTTTCTTCACAAGGAACTGCCATTACGGAGGCCATTTCGATGGCGCAAACCTATTATAATGACGAAGAGCAGACCAATCGAGTTTTGTTCATTATTAGTGACGGAGAGGACCATGAGGGGAATGTCTCGGCCGTTGTTGAGCAGGCTTCAGCGATGGGCATTCGAATTTTTACCATTGGTGTCGGTTCTGAAAAAGGTGCGCCCATTCCAATAAAACGCAATGGGGTACTTCAAAATTACAAAAGAGACCAGAACAATCAGCAAGTGATCACACGCTTAAACCTGGAAACCCTCACTGAAATTTCATCTTTGGCGGATGGACAATATATTGATGGGAGCAATACCAAGGATGTGATCGAAGAGGTTACCGCCATTTTAAATGGAATGGACAAAACCGAATTCGAGGCCAAACAGTATACCGATTTCAAAGACCAGTTTCAATGGTTTTTATTGGGCGCGTTAGTTTTATTGGCAATAGACGTACTTTTATTGGAGCGCAAAACGGCCTGGGTAAAGAAGTTGAACTTATTTAATGAAAGCAATTAAAATGAATTTATACAGCGAACAAATTCAATTATTGAAGACGCAAATTGCGTGCTGCGCTTTGTTGCTTTTCTTCGGAATTGGAGCGGCACAGAAGAAAGAGTTGGACAAAGAGGAACTAAAACAACTCAAGCAAGCCAAAGAGTTTTTAAGTGTGGCCAATGAAGAAATAGGGCAGGATAAATTTGTAGATGCCGAAGTGAATTTCCGAAAATCTATCGCTATGAACCCTTCAGAAGAAATAGGCAAATACAATTTGGGAAATGCCTATTATAACGAAGCTAAGAACGATGAAGCGATGCGACGGTTTAGTCAGGCGTCAGCCATTTCAGAAACTAAACCTGAAAAACATAAGGCCTTTCATAATTTGGGAAATACCTTTATGAATGCTAAAAAGTATCAAGAGGCAGTAGAGGCCTATAAAAATGCGTTACGAAACAACCCAACCGACGAGGAAACCCGCTATAATTTGGCCCTAGCTAAGGATTTGCTTGAAAAGAATCCTCCTCAAGGTGGCGATGGAGAGGATGATAAAGAAGATGAAAAGGAAAACGAAGACGAAAAGAAAGATAATAACGAAAATAAAGATAGCGACGGCAACGAGAAGGAAAGTGACGATGGCGAAAAGAAAGATGAGGAGGATAAGGGAGACGAGAAAGACGACAAAAAGGAAGGCGATAACGAGGAGAAAGAAGGAAATCCTGACGAGCAAAAAGAGCAGAAACAACCCAAACAGCAACCCATCCCTGGACAATTATCACCACAACAGATTAAAAATCTCCTGGAAGCAATGAATAATGAAGAAAAGAAAGTTCAGGATAAAATCAATGCTAAAAAACAAAAAGGAGCCAAAGTAAAATCGAATAAAGACTGGTAAGAATGCGGTTGAAATGTTTCATAGGGGCATTATTTTTTTTGCTGGCTTTTGGCTTTGCAAACGCTCAAGTGAAGTTTGAATCCAAAGTAAGCAAAAAACGTTTGGGAGTTAACGAACGTCTGCGTGTAGATTTCGTAATGAACCAGGATGGCGATAACTTTAATCCACCCGATTTTAACGGATTTCGCATTGTTGGAGGGCCCAATCAGGCCATTAGCAACTCTTATATCAATGGGAAACGAAGTTATTCAAAAACCTATTCTTATTTCCTTTCTCCAAAGGCTAAGGGAAGGTTTACCATTAATCAAGGAACTATAGAGATAAGTGGTGAAATCTATAAAACCAGCCCTATCACGGTTGAGGTAACCTCAGCGGTCCAAATACCAAAGGATCCCAACGACGCAGATTATTTAGCTACCGAAAATGTTCACCTGGTTGCCGAGATCTCCAATAGTAACCCCTATTTAAATGAAGCCATTACAATAACCTATAAATTATATGTGGGAGGTCGCGTTAATATTACTAGTAGTTGGCGAGAAGTAGACACCCCAAAATATGCCGATTTCTGGAATCAAAATATTGATGTGCGCGGTGCTTATAAGGTTCGTGAAGGGGAATTTCGGGGAGAACCCTATCGTTATGTCGTTTTGAGAACTACCGTGCTGTATCCACAAAAAACGGGTGAGTTACAAATTGATCCACTTACTTTAGATATACCTATTGATGTAAAAAGCAATCGAAGAGATATTTTTAGACGCCCTATAACTACAAGAGTCAACAAAACCATATCTGCGGGGAATAGAACCATTAATGTAAAACCGCTACCCGAAGAAGGAAAACCAACCAATTTTACAGGTGCGGTAGGGGATTTTGAATTGGATGTTTATACCAATAAAAGAAAGTTAGACGCCTCCGAATCTTTAGAACTTTCGGTGCGTGTGGCAGGTAGTGGAAATTTAAAGTTGTTTGACCTTCCATCTATAAAACTACCGAGTTCCTTAGAAGTATATGAACCAACACGTGCTGATGAAATAAGAACGCAGCGCAGTGGAATGAACGGAGCCATGGTTGAAAAATACACGGTCGTGCCGCAGTTCAAAGGGACATTCCCGGTTAGACCTGTTTCTTTTTCTTTCTTCAATCCTAAGACCGAAACCTATACCAGTCTCGCTTCCGAAGAAATTATTATTGATGTAGAGAATGGGCCGATCAATGAGGAAAACACGAAGACCGCCGATGTAAAAAACGGAAAACAAGAGGTCCTGGCAGAGAAAGATCAGTTTAAATATATAAAACTTGAGTCCGATTTGGAACCCATTGTTAAAGAGCGCTTTTTTAAGTCTAACTTGTTTTGGATGCTGTTAGCGGGCCCGTTTATCATTATCCCGTTGTTCATTTTAGCCGGACGAAAACGCAAGCAACGTTTGGCCGATGTGGATGGAAATAGATTACGCCGCGCCAATAGATTGGCTAAAAAATATTTGGGGGCAGCTAAGAAGAGAATGGGTGATAAGATCACTTTTTATGAAGCTTTAGAGAGAGCACTGCACAACTATTTGAAGGCAAAATTGAATTTGGAAACCAGTGAAATGGACCAATCCCATATCGCAAAATTACTGACGCAGCGAAGTGTGGACCCAAAGGTAGTTGCAGATTTTACGGCCCTGTTACAACGCTGTGACTTTGCCAGATATACGCCAGCATCCAACGTAACTATTAAGTTAGATTATGAAACTGCCGTAAAAACTATTTCCAACATCGATAAACAATTTACAGCGGGATGAGAAACAACAGTACTATAATAGGACTTCGTTGGTTGCCATGCCTGGTGATTGGACTTTCTATGTTTTTTTCTGAAATGTCCTTCGCGCAAAATGAGGCCCTTTTTGATCAAGGAAAGCAGCAATATAAACTAGAGAAATATCAAGAAGCGATAAATAGTTGGACTAAAATAGAACAATCGGGAGAACACTCCGCTGCGTTGTATTTCAATTTGGCTAACGCTCATTATAAGTTGAATAGTGTAGGCCCCAGCATTTACTATTACGAAAAGGCGTTAATATTGGCACCGAACGATTCGGAGGTATTGAACAACTTAACTTTTGCGCAAAATGCGACGATAGATGCCATTGAGCCGCTACCCAAAACTATTTTTGCCAAATGGGACAGCACTATTTCCAGCTGGCTTACTTTTGATGGATGGGCCTGGACAACCGTCGTCTTTGCAACCCTTTTCGCCTTACTATTCTTGATGTACTATTTTGCAACCTACAGTACAAAAAAGCGATTGTTCTTTATAGGATCCATGCTATCCATGATAGTGTTGTTAGTAGCGCTAAGTATGAGTTTTAGGACTTATAATCAACAATTGACAGATAAACACGGGGTTCTATTTGCCGAAAGTGTGGATGTAAAAAGTGATCCTAATCGAAAAAGCGAAACCTCTTTTGTTCTCCACGAAGGGACTAAGGTAAAAATCCTTGCTAAGGACGAGGATTGGTATCGTATACAAATTGCCGATGGTAAGGATGGTTGGATATCTGGAGATACCCTCAAAGAACTTTAATTTTCTTCTGAACCGGGACTTTTCGTTTCTTCTTTATCCTCCCCATTCTCAAAGCGTGCCATTACATGCGGGACGACTA
The DNA here is from genome assembly GCA_039028295.1 of Bacteroidota bacterium. Taxonomy (GTDB): domain Bacteria; phylum Bacteroidota; class Bacteroidia; order Flavobacteriales; family Flavobacteriaceae; genus Aureisphaera. The sequence continues at coordinate 91,117 of JBCCIJ010000009.1, read as the reverse complement.
ATGGTGCTAAGGAAGCCACTGGCTCATAAAGTACAGATTCACTTTTCTTTTCTTCAGAAATGACATATCCCGTAATATTGGAAGAGTTAAAAAACATAAAAAACACGCTAATAATGAAGGCGTATTGCAAGGTAGAAAATACGCCCCCTAACAGTTTGTTAAGTAGCCCTAAGGCGGCAAAATCGGCTATTTTGGTTAGAAATTTACCAGCCATTGAAATTACTATTACGATGATTGAAAAGGTAACTGCAAATGAGGCCAGTTTGGTAATTTTATCGCTCCAATCAAACCATTGTGAAAGGTAACCTCCGGTAAAATGAGAGAAGTAAATGGCTCCGTAAACCCCCGCAATCAAGCCAACGAGTGAAGCCAGGGTCACGAACAACCCTTTCTTGAAACCAGAAATGAAAGCCAATAAGAGAATAATACCAAGAATAATGTCTACCGTGTTCATGGGCGAGGTTTTAATTCATGTAAATATAGGATTTCTATCAAACAAGCCCCAAATTCGAATTCTGAAAAAAATTATTCATTATAAAAGTTAGGAATCTTATAACGAGTAAGTCTCATCTAAAATTATAGATTTACCTTTGTATTATTATTAGACGTATGGCAAGAGATGAACAATTGAAAGAGCGTTGGGATGCGGTGGTTACTTTATTGAGTGAGCGCTTTGCAGATGGTGCACCTTTGGATTTGGACGCCGTCATTTATTTGGTAGGACTACAGGAATTGGGGCAATTGCATCGCAAATTTAAAAAAGATGAAAAGGTCAATTTAATGCACATAGCCATTTGTCGATTGCTAGAGCCATTTGGGTATTATGCCTTCGAATATTTTGATGACGACGGCTGGCCACATTATAAAGTCTTGGAGCAATTACCGGCGCTAAAGGCAGGTGAGCAGAGTGTTTTAATGAAGGAGGCCATTGTGAACTATTTTCTAGAGAAAGAAGTTATTCAATGACCACACCCTGGCACCAACGAAATAGAGCAGTACTGCCAAATTAATTGCTAATAAAATTGTAGTTTTGCGCACCACAATGGATTTGTGCTATGATTGAAAAAATAAAAGAACATATTGCAGAGGTTGAGGCATTTAAAGCAAAAACCAAAGAAGAAGTAGAGAATTTTCGCATCCAATATTTGGGTAAAAAGGGCTTGCTAAATGAATTTTTTGCCGAGTTCAAGAATGTGTCCAACGATAAGAAAAAAGAGTTTGGACAGGCTGTGAATGGGCTTAGAGATGCGGCGCAAGCTAAAGTGAACACCTTAAAAGAGCAACTGGAAAGTAAGGAAGAAGTATCTGGCGTTTATGGAGATCTATCTCGTCCGGGGGAGCTAGTGGGCTTGGGGTCTCGTCATCCCATTTCAATAGTTAAAAATAAGATCACCGAGATATTTTCGAGAATAGGATTTAATGTTTCTGAAGGCCCGGAAATTGAAGATGACTGGCATAACTTCACGGCATTAAATCTACCAGCACATCATCCGGCGAGAGATATGCAGGACACCTTTTTTATTCAAACCGATCCGGATATTTTGCTGCGAACCCATACCTCATCGGTGCAAGTGCGATATATGGAAACTAACCAACCTCCTATTCGTACTATTTCACCGGGGCGTGTATATCGAAATGAGGCTATTTCGGCGCGATCGCATTGTTTTTTCCATCAAGTAGAAGGATTATATGTTGATAAAGGAGTAAGTTTTGCCGATTTGAAACAAACCTTGCAATATTTTACCACCGAGATGTTTGGAAAGTCTAAAATACGCTTGCGACCTTCCTATTTCCCATTCACTGAACCCAGTGCTGAGGTTGATGTATACTGGGGCCTGGAAACTGAAACAGACTACCGCATGACGAAAGGTACCGGCTGGTTGGAAATTATGGGTTGCGGAATGGTAGATCCTAACGTTTTGGACAACTGCGGAATTGACTCCACCGAATATTCGGGTTTTGCCTTCGGAATGGGAATTGATCGTATTGCCCTGCTGTTGCACCAAATTCCGGACATTCGCATGTTCAGTGAAAATGACATCCGCTTTTTAGAACAGTTTAAAGGGTCTATTTAAAGTTTATTTCCGGGTCAACTCGACCAGACATTCACTCATGAGAAAAGATATTAAAATTCCACAAGTTAAGGACGTGTATGTCGCTGCGGTAAGAGAGTTCAATAAAGATTTTCGCACCCACGATTGGAACGCTTACATTATTAATGACGGCAAAGAACCTTTGGAGACTGTTTTAATTGTTTCTGAAGGGCGAGACGACATGGACACTACTTCGCGCATGCGCCATTCGCTTAAACTACTTCCTGCCAAGAGCTTCGCCAAGATTGAATTTATGGAAGACAGCGTTTTGAAACTGAACAATTACTTCAACATAACTTATTTTATAGGGGAGGTATTGTATGATAAACAATTTGAGCTTCCGGCAAATTCGATATTAGAGGATAACGCAGTCATACTTCCGGTAATGGAAGGAAAAGGCGTTTTGGCCCGATAGCCTAATTGAGTTTTTCGGTAAGCTTCTTAAATATTTTCTTAGGGTTCTTTTGGTTGTATAAGATTGCATAAACCGCGTTGATAATTGGCGTTTTCGCTTTCTTATTTCCTTTGGCTTGGTTGAGCTCATAGGCACTTTTGGCAGCGTAATAACCTTCTGCAACCATATTCATTTCCATTTGAGCACTTTTCACTGTATAGCCTTTGCCAATCATGTTTCCGAACATTCTATTTCGGCTAAATGTTGAATAACCGGTAACCAAGAGATCGCCCAAATAAGCCGAACCGTTGATGTCACGTTTCATTTTATGGACCTTTTTCACGTAACGCTTCATCTCACGAATGGCATTGCTCATTAATACACTTTGAAAATTATCACCGTACCCTAAGCCATGGGCAATTCCTGCCGCTAAGGCGTAAATATTTTTGAGCATGGCGGCATATTCGGTCCCGATAATGTCATCGCTGATGGTGCATTTTATGTAATCACTAGACAGCATATCGGCCATTAACTGTGCTTTATTCTGATCGGCGCAAGCGATAGTAAGATAAGAAAGGCGCTCCAGTGCTACCTCTTCGGCATGACAGGGACCTGTTATTACCCCAATGTCTTTAAAAGGGATGTTGTGATGGGTATAAAAATGGTCTCCAACAATAAGACTACTTTCAGGAACAATTCCTTTAATAGCAGAGATAATAACCTTTCCTTTGAGAGATTGAGTGACCTTTTCCAGTTCGGCATGCACAAAGGCAGAGGGAATAACAAAGATGAGATAGTCTGCATAAGAGACCATTTCATTAATGTCGTTGGTCAATTTTAGCTGCTGTGGCTTAAATTCGACTGAACTCAGATAATTGGGGTTGTGCTGTTCCTTTTTAAGATGTTCTATGGCATAAACACTACGCATATACCAACCTACTTCGTCCAGGTTCTCGCAGAGCATTTTTACAATTGCCGTGGCCCAACTTCCTCCTCCAAATACTGCAAATTTTGGTTTTATTGCCATTTTATGTTTTTCTGAAAAGTAAAAATAAGGAAATAGGGAGGGAAAAGCCCAAGTCGTAAGACCAAATTCCAAGATTTAGTTTCCAAGGAAGGGAACTATAGTATTCAAAATAATAATAAAGTCATTTTAATATACTGAAAAACAGCAAATTATATTTTTGGCACGCTTTTAGATTCTCACTACTCGAACCTTTTAAATCTAAAAGTTATGAGAACATTTAAACTACTTTTCGGATTTGCCCTTGTGGCCACTCTATTTACTTCATGTTATACTGAAGTGGTTGTTGAAGACCCGTATATTGATCCTGTCCCAACGGTGACCTTAGTAGAATTGCTGAGTTCGCACGAGTTGTGGTATGTGGATGTCAATCGCTCTAACGCCAGTGGTCAAATTCCATTCATGCAAATGGCCTTTACCTTGTCGTTCAGAAATGGGACCTTGTATGCTAATAATAATTTAGTAGGAATTGGAGACCAGGGATATGGGTTCGGTATTGACATTGGATATTATGACACCTTCGATTTTATAGTGGACATCTCTCACGATATTGATGGATTCAACTCTTTTGAAGTGACACAGCTGAATGACCGTGAGTTGGAGTTGTATAACCGTCCTTTGGGCTTGCGTTATGTGTTGGTGGGATACCAACGAAGTAACTTCGATTACGATATGTTGTTCTACGATAATATTCATTACTTCGTACAGGAATATACCACTTGGGAGAAGACATTTACCAGCACTTTTGGTGAACCTAACGAATTTGATAACGAGAACTTTTTACAATTCTTGCCAGGTGGAGGCGACGGAAATTTCCAAAGCTCGCAGGATGTTGTTGGAACCCCCATCTTCGATATCTACTGGGATTACACGGGAATTTATAATATAGACGATGTGCCCAATGACATCTATTTGAAATATTTAACACTAGATTATGATTATCTGGGCAATGAATACTTCGAGCTGAGCGTTATTAATGACAACACGGTTGAGTTGTTCCATGAAACCTCCGGTACTTTGTATCGATTTAAAGGAAGGGGATACATTCAACTAAAGCAGAATGAAAGAAAATTACGCTTATCTAAAGCAGACATTGCAAAACAAATGAAGAAAATAAGCGTTCTATAAAGTATACAACAATTTTGGTTGGTTATTTAGTTGAAACCGTCCGGCTCAGTCTTTGAGTTGGGCGGTTTCTTTTTTGGGAAATGGGGCTATTTGTAAAAATTCATCTCGTCCAAGTATTTCCAGACATTTTGAGGCAACATGGGGCGAATATTCTTCCCTTCGGAAATGGCCTTGCGTATAAAAGTGGAAGAGAGCTCCATGATCGGGGCGTCTACTTTGGTGATTTTCTTATGCCCTACAAATTGATGCTCAACAGTTCCTTTAGAAATACGAGGATAGACATAAATAGCATAACGATCTAAGATGACGTTATAGTTTTTCCATTTATGAAAACTCTTTAAATTGTCTTCTCCCATGATCAAACAAAAGGATTGATGAGGATAGGTTTCCTCCAAATGTGCCAAAGTATTGACGGTATAATTGGGCTGTGGAAGATCGAACTCGATATTGCTGGCCTTTAGCTTGGGGTAGTCCTCTAAAGCCACACGTACCATGGTAAGTCGGTGAACATCATCCAGCAAGGTCTTTTTCTTTTTATGTGGATTATGAGGGGTTACTACCATCCAAACCTCATCCAAATCACTAAACTCTACCACATAATTAGCAATGGTCAAATGCCCTACATGAATAGGGTTAAACGTACCAAAATACAGTCCTATTTTTTTAGAGGGAGGCATTTATTTAGTATCACTTTTTGGTTTTTCTGAAATGTGCTTTGCTACCAACTCCTCGGCTTCTTTCAGGGCTTTTTCCAGTTCGTCATTTTCAATAATAAAATCGAATCGAGGGGCGGTCATCATTTCTACGGACGCTTTAGCAATGCGCATATTGATCTTTTCTTCGCTTTCTGTCTTGCGCTTTTTGAGTCTTATTTTTAATTCTTCCACACTGGGGGGTCTTACAAAAACAGCCAGGGTTTGTTCGGGAAATTTTCGTTTAATCCGCAGGCCGCCTACCACATCGATATCAAATATGACGTTTTTGCCCATAGCCCAGATGCGTTCTACCTCACTTTTTAATGTACCGTAGAAATTATCACGATAGACTTCTTCCCATTCCAGAAAGTCGTCTTCCTTCATATGCTTTTTGAATTGTTTTAAACTTATGAAATAGTAGTCCACGCCATCTACTTCTTCGTCTCTGGGCTCACGAGATGTGGCCGAAATGGAGAATTCGAGGTTGAGTTTTTCCTGGGCTAATAAATGCCTTACAATGGTTGTTTTACCACTGCCCGAAGGTGCCGAAAATACAATTAACTTCCCTCCTGCCATTATAAAACGTTTAGGGCTTGCTCTTTAATTTTTTCCAATTCGTCCTTCATTTGAACCACTATTTGCTGCATAGGTGCAAAGTTGGCCTTACTACCAATGGTGTTGATCTCACGACCAATTTCCTGAGAGATAAACCCTAACTTTTTACCGTTAGAATCTTTTTGACCTAGTGTTTCTTTAAAGTAATCGAGGTGATTTTTTAGACGCACTTTTTCTTCGGTGATGTCGTATTTTTCCAGATAGTAAATGAGTTCCTGTTCAAAACGGTTTTCGTCTACATTTTCTTTTAATTCTGAAACGGCCTTTCGAAGTTTTGCTTTTACATTATCAATCCTTTGCGGGTCTACGTCAATAACTTCTTGCAATAGAGTAGAAATATTGTTGACGCGTAAATTAAATTCAGCTTCGAGAGATTTCCCTTCAGCGATTCGATATTCTTTAATGGATGCTAAGGCTTCATCCACCGCTTTGCGAATCATATCATATTCAGAATCGTCTACTTCTTCACGTTCCGTTTTTAAAGCGTCTGGCATACGAACCGCCATTTTCAGAAGCTCGGTTTCGTCCCCATTGACCACTTTTTTAAGTTGATTGATGTACTGATTCACAACGGCTTCGTTGACTTGGGTACTGGCTATTTCTCCACTTATTTCAACAAAAACATTGAAGTCTACTTTTCCGCGCACTAACGATTTGGAAATACGGTTTCTCAATACGAGTTCTTTTTCACGATAGGCGCCTGGCACTCTGGCGTTGAGGTCCAAGTTTTTGCTGTTCAGCGATTTAATTTCGACTGTAATTTTTTTAGAGGGCAATTGTAAAATACTTTTACCGTAGCCAGTCATTGATTGGATCATATGCTTTTTTTAACCTGTAGCTGCAAAGGTAAGGAATTAGTTCAGAGCTTGTGTGGACAATTGCCTCCTGCCATTATTTTGCTGTTCCGTCGCTGTTAAAATGCTTGTCCAAGTACATTTCAGTATAAAGAAAAACAGAGAGAATCAATAGGGTGTGGACCACAATAGTGATAATTAAAAGATAGGTATCGTATAGAAAATACAAAAGAACCGGAAGTAAAAAACTGAGCGTACATACCTTTATCATATGGTTAATAGAAAAGGTGTTTGCCGCCTTCCAGATCGTATCGTTTTTCATAGAACGTTGAGTTCGATACCCATAGTACCAGTTGATCTTTTTTGGTGGAAATTTCTGAAAAATTAGGGCAAGAATAAATAGCAGGGCACAATACCCTAGTGCAATTATTAATTGTTCATTTGCAGCCATATGTTTCGAATGGGTGGCCCAAATTCCTGCCGCTGAAAACTAGTCTAAGATTTTAATTTTAATGTTGCGGTACCAAACTTTGTCACTGTGATCCTGCAGACCAATATGTCCCGTCTGGAATTTTCCAAAACCTTCCCAATCTTTAAACTTAGAATTTGCCACCATATTGTCCCAATCGGCTCCATGCACTGGAAAAGTGAATAATTCGGTGCCGTTTAGGGTTACTTTACCCAGATTGGTTTTGTGATTTACCTCTAGCACACAAAGGTTCCATCCACCGGCAGGTTTTGTTACATCCGAAGGTGGTGCAATCATGTCGTAAAGAGCAGCTGCTGAATGTGTTCCTTCACCTACTTTTGCATCGGGGTGTTTTTCGTTGTCCAATACTTGAATCTCCGGACCTGTTTGATAGGCCTCTGGGAAAGCATCGTCCTCGTGGACTCCCCAAAAAATACCGCTATTTCCTCCTTCAGAGATTTTCCATTCCAACGATAGCACAAAATTGGTGTATTTGTCTTTTGAAATTATGTTTTTACCTCCTTGCTCACCAGGTGTAAAGGCCATAGCTCCGTCTTCTAGTGTCCATTCGGGGTGCATTTCTTCAGATAAGTATCCGCGCCAATTGTCAAAAGAAGTGCCATCAAATAAAGTAATCCATTCAGATTCAACTGTTTCTACTTTCTTTTCCATTGCTTCTTCGGTTATTTCGGCATCTACGGCTACTTCTTTTGTTTTTTCTTTGCAGGCAAAAAAAGTACTGCTGATAAGTATGGCGATGATGATTTTTTTCATGTTTTTCAGTTTAATAAATTTAGAGACCTAATATTTTTCGTAATTTTTGTTTGTCTATCGCTTCACCGGCAAAATCGTCAAATCGTTTTTGAGTGGCTTCAATAATATGATCGCTTATGAATTTGGCCCCTTCTCGAGCTCCCTGTTCCGGGCTTTTTATAACGCATTCCCATTCCATGACTGCCCAAACATCACAACCGTATTCGGTTAATTTACTAAATACCGTTTTAAAGTCTATTTGGCCGTCTCCCAATGAACGGTACCTTCCTGCACGGTCTTTCCAATCTCCGTAACCACCAAAAGCACCGCGTTTGCCATCGGGTCTAAATTCGCTGTCCTTAACATGAAAAGACTTAATGAATTCGTGATAATGGTCAATGTATGCTATATAATCCAATTGTTGCAATACAAAATGACTTGGATCATACAATATGTTCACTGCTTTGTGATTGCCGGTAGCCTTTAGGAACCGCTCAAAAGTAACACCATCATGTAAATCTTCTCCCGGATGAATTTCATAGCATACAGCCACCCCTTGTTCTTCAAATTCATTAAGCAACGGAGTCCATCGTTTGGCTAATTCTTGAAATCCCATTTCCACAAGACCATCAGGTCGTTGTGGCCAGGGGTGCCAAGTGTGCCAAAGCAACGCACCGCTAAAGGTAGCATGGGCTTTTAATCCCAAATAATTACTCGCCCTGGCTGCACTTACCATTTGTTGGCGGGCCCATTCGGTTCGTTTTTTCGGATTGTTTTTGCAGTCGTCCGGAGCAAAATTATCGAACATAATGTCATAGGCGGGATGCACGGCTACTAACTGTCCTTGCAGATGGGTAGATAGCTCAGTTATTTCCAAGCCGTAGCTATTTATTTTACCCTTCAGTTCGTCACAATAGGTTTTGCTTTCGCCTGCTTGAGTGAGGTCGATCAATCGTGATTCCCAAGTAGGAATTTGAATGCCTTTATAGCCTAGGTCTGCTGCCCATTGGCACAATCCATCCAGCGAATTGAAGGGCGCTTTGTCGTCCATGAATTGGGCAAGAAATACGGCAGGTCCTTTGATTGTTTTCATAGTCATTATAGTTGTTTCCAAACGTTACCCTCTTTATGAGAGGCTACCGCTTTTTCAATAAAGTTCATTCCTCGAACACCATCTCGCATTCCCGGAAATTCGGCCGGGTCATAAGTTTGACCACGCACTGCTTTTGCCATTCCTTTATAAATGTTCCCCATCGCATCGAAGATTCCTTCGGGATGACCCGGCGGAAGTTTGGTTCCGTCCAGTGACAATTCGCTATTGTAAACATGTCCAGGTTTTAACACCCGCATCGGCTGCCCATCTTCCAAGAGATAAAGGTAATTAGGATTCTCTTGTTCCCATCGTAAACCTGCTTTTTTACCGTATACCGAAACCGAAAAGTTGTTTTCCTCTCCCGTTGCAATTTGACTGGCCCGAAGCACACCTTTGATATGTTTATCGAAACGTAATAATACCGTACCATCAATATCCATTTGGTTGTCTTCGTATAGATGATTAAGATCGGCCAAAATGGAAGTGACATCCATTCCGGTCATATATTCGATCATTTGATAAGCATGTACTCCAATGTCACCCATACAACAGCTAATTCCAGATTTTTCGGGAATCAAACGCCAGGTAGAGGAGCGTTTTTCCTTGTCGTGAATAATGGGATTGATCCATCCTTGATAGTATTGTGCGTCTACTTTTTGTACCTCGCCAATTTCACCTTCGGTTATCATTTTTTTCATTTGACGCACCATGGGATAACCCGTATAGGTATGCGTTAATGCAAAGAGTGTATTGTTTTGTTTCTGAATAGATTCTAGCTCCACCGCTTCAGCATGGGTCATGGTCATTGGCTTTTCGCAGATCACATTAAACCCGGCTTCCATAAGTTGTTTGGCCATTGGAAAATGGAGAAAGTTGGGGGTTAGAATGGAAACCACTTGTATGCGCTCATTTTCTGGAAGTTTTTTTTCTTCAGAAATCAACTCGTCCAGATGAGCATATATTCGGTGGGTCGGAATCCCAATTTCCTTAGCAAATTCAATACTGGCCGCTTTGTCCACATTAAAAGCACCACCCACTAATTGATAGGCGTCAAACATACCTGCCGCTACCCGGTGTAAAACACCAATTAGTGAGTCACCGCCACCTCCTAAGACGCCCCATCTTATTTTATTACTCATAGCTATTCTTTGTATTCTATTTTTTCATTTTTGAATAGGAGTGCAAATAGCACCATTACTGCTGCTGCAAAAATCGCCGGGAATGTCCAGATGGATTCCCAAATATGACCTCCATCCTCAAGCAAATTGGCATCGGTTATTTTTCCGGCAATATAGAATCCTATCAACATTCCTACCCCATAAGTTGCCAGTGTGATTAATCCTTGGGCCGCGCTTTTTGCTTTTTCGCCTGCTTTACTATCGGTGTAGATTTGACCCGAAACAAAGAAGAAATCATAGCAGATGCCGTGGAGCAAAATTCCCATAATGATCATAAAGAACAAGTCTCCGGCATTCCCGTAAGCGAAAAGTAAATATCGAATTCCCCAAGCGAGCATTCCAACTAAAATGGTCTTTTTGAACCCGAACTTTTTAAAGAAGAAAGGCAGTAGTAGCATAAAAAGCACTTCCGAAACTTGACCCGCCGACGCCCAGGCAGTGGAATTCTCTACAGCGCTCTCCGTAAGAAACGGACTCAAATTTTGGTAATAAAAGGCGAGCGGAATACAAATAAGGACCGACGAAAGGAAGAACACCAAAAAATTGCGGTCTTTCAATAATTTAAGCGCGTCCAATCCTAAAATATCAGCTAAAGTAACTTTTTCGCCTTTAGCTTGACTTGGCGGCGTTTTTGGCAAGGTAAAACTGAAGATGCCCAGCGCAGCCGAAGCAATAGCAGTCATTAAGAAAGTATTTGCTAACATCCCATTTCCTATGTTTTCAATCGAATCCCATTTAAACGCAAAACTGATGATCAATCCTGCAACGATCCATCCTATAGTACCCCAAACTCGAATAAGGGGAAAGTCCTTTGAGGGGTCCTTCATTTGATTGAACGATACCGAATTGACCAAAGCCAAGGTGGGCATATAGGCAATCATATATCCAAGCACATAAGGATAGAAAACATTAAAGTCGGTTGCCTGAGACATCTGGTACATCAGGAATGCCCCAATGAGATGAAGTACAGCGAGAATTTTTTCAGCATTAAAAAAGCGGTCCGCTATCAGTCCAATAATAAAGGGGGCAATAATGGCGCCCCATGACTGCGTAGAATATGCCATACCTGTCTCGGCGCCAGTGGCAGAAAGGTTGTTTCCCAGGAAAGTTCCCATGGTTACAAACCATCCTCCCCAAATAAAGAATTCGAGGAACATCATAACCGAAAGTTGAATGCGAGTAGTTGATTTCATAGTGAGATGTTATTTGGCAGCTTCGAGCGCCTTAATTACTAGTGCTTTGGTTGCCAATATTCCTTCTGTTGGGGCTTCTTCCAAGCTCTTATTTTCGTGCTCTATCCCAATGTAACCGGAGAAATTGGCGTCCTTTACTATTTGCATCATACGGTAATAATCAATTTCCGTTTCATCTCCATTTTCATCAAAGGTATGCGACTTGGCCGAAACCCCGCCAGCAAAGGCCATGAGTTCTTCTATACCTTTATATTTATCGTATTCTTCAATACAAGGTGCGGGCCCCCATCGAGAACCACCTTCACGCATCACACAGAAGTTTCCGAAGTCGGGTAATGTTCCGCAATTTTCCATATTCACTGCCTCCATAACTTTTACAACTAAACTTGCGTCGTTCGATAATTGGGCATGGTTTTCAACTAAAATATTGATGTTTTTCGTGGCTGCATAAGCCGACAAATCTTTAAGAGAGTTCACACTGGCCTCATGCCAGGCTGCTACTTCGGTAAGTCCAAAAAGGTTCACTCGCAGAGATTTAGCGTTAATAAATTCGGCGGCATCCACCCAAACTTTGTGCATCTCTACAGCCTCCTTTCTTTTAGTCACATCTGGATCTGCCAATTCGCCTGCACGATCAATCATAATGAGTACATTCTCCATACCTGTAGCATCACTTTTTTCCTTCCATGCGGCGGCTAATTGCATTACTCCATCGCGAAAGGACAAGGATTCGTCCATGGTATATAATTGGTCTACATATTCCAAGCCTGTAAATCCAAGACCTTTTGCATACTCGGCAAAATCCATAGGGTCCATAGTTCCATTATGTATGGGCTTATGGATGGCCCATTGTGCTAAAGAATATTTATAAACTGGAGGGGTTTCTGCATCTTCCTCTGTTTCTACTTCTTCCACTGCTATAGAGTCAGCAATTTCTGATTCTTTTTCAGAAGTGTTTTTACAAGAAAATAGCAGGCAACAGACGAGTAGTAGGGAAGTAATTTTATTCATTTTAAAATGATTGGTTAATGGTTCGTTTCTTAGTTCAATTGGTAAGATAAACTGCTCTAAGTTAGGCTTTTTTTAATATTAAAAAAAGAAGTTGATTTTGGAATTGCCCTATGTCTTGACGAAAACGTTTTCGATTATCGATATTCCTTTTTTGGCATCTGATTTTTGTAGAATCGAAAAAAAAAATAGACATTAGAGGTTCCCTAATGCCATATTGTTGGCAAAAGTGAAACTTTCTATTCAGAATTAAATATTTGATTCTGAATTATTTGAGCTGATAAACCAATTTTAATATACAACTTTTGACATGGTAAACCCTAACCAAGAATACGATGCTATTGTAGTAGGTTCTGGAATTAGCGGCGGATGGGCCGCTAAGGAACTCTGCGAAAACGGACTTAAAACGCTCGTCCTGGAACGCGGCCGAATGATTGAACATATTAAGGATTACCATACTATGAATATGGATCCTTGGGATTTCAAATACAAGGGTCAACTTCCGTTAGAAGAACAAGCCAAGCAATTGAAACAAGCTCGTTCAGGATATACCACAGACGAGGCACATCGGCATTTTTTTGTGAACGATTTGGAACACCCTTATAACGAAACCAAGCGTTTTGATTGGTTACGTGGATATCACGTAGGAGGTCGATCTTTGGTCTGGGGACGTCACAGTTACCGGTGGAGCGATATCGATTTTGAAGCCAATAAAAAAGAAGGAATTGCCGTAGATTGGCCTGTACGTTACAAAGATATTGAACCTTGGTATGACAAAGTAGAAGAGTTTATCGGGGTAAGTGGGGAGGCTTTAGGGCTACCTCAACTGCCTGACAGCAAGTTTTGTCCGCCCATGGAGTTGAATTGTGCGGAGGACGACTTTAAGGCAAGTGTTAAAGAAAATTATGAGGATGGCAGATTATTGACCATAGGGCGCGTTGCCCATATTACAGGTAATGGAAAATTTGAAGGACGTTCAAACTGTCAATTCAGAAATAGATGCATGCGAGGCTGCCCTTTTGGGGGTTATTTTAGTAGTAATTCTTCCACCTTACCGGCAGCAGAAAGAACAGGTAATCTTACCATAAGACCTCATTCCATTGTTTCCCAGGTTATTTACGATGACGCTACGGGGAAAGCTTCGGGAGTTGAGGTGATCGATGCGGAAAGCATGGAAAAAATGGTGTTTAATGCCAAAGTGATTTTCCTATGTGCTTCTGCCATTGCCAGTACCAGTATCTTAATGCAATCTAAAAGTGAGCGCTTTCCAAATGGTATGGGGAATGACTCGGGAGAACTGGGGCACAATATTATGGACCACCACTTTAAAGCAGGTGCCTGGGCCACGGTAAATAAATATGACGATAAATATTATAAAGGACGCCGTCCGGGTGGAATTTATTTCCCACGCTTCCGAAATCTGGGAGGGGATACCGATCAGAAAAACTACTTGAGAGGCTATGGCTATCAGGGAGGTGCGAGCCGAAGCCACTATGAAGAAACTGTGGCAGAACTTGCCTACGGACAAAACTATAAAGAAGCGATGACCGAGCCCGGCAAATGGCGTTGGTTATTACTAGGGTTTGGAGAATGCTTACCCTATCATGAAAACAAAATGACCCTCGATTATGATCAATTAGACAAATGGGGCCTTCCAACGGTTACTTTCGATGCCGAATGGAAGGAAAATGAATATGAAATGCGCAAGGATATGGTGCAGCAGGCTGTAGAAATGTTCCAAAAGGCCGGATATACTGAAATCGAAGAATGGGACGATCCGGGAGCTCCTGGATTGGGAATTCATGAAATGGGAACTGCTCGTATGGGGCATGACCCGAAAACATCAGTATTGAACAAACACAACCAAATTCACGCAGTGCCCAATGTTTATGTAACTGACGGTTCGTTTATGACCTCTGCTAGTTGTGTGAACCCTTCCCTAACTTATATGGCGTTTTCAGCACGTGCTGCCAACCACGCCGCTCAACTAATTAAAAACGAAGCGTAATGAAAAGAAGACAAGTTTTAAAAAATCTAGGATTGGGTGCCGGAGCTTTGGTGATGACTCCCACTATTTTGAGCTTATTACAAAGCTGTAAGAACGAACCTGAATTCATACCTGTTTTTCTTTCGAAAGGAGAAGGTCATGCATTACGTCGTGTTGTAGATTTAATAATCCCAAGTGATGAAACCGTGCCCGGTGCGGTGGATGTAGGTGTGCATAGCTTTATTGATTCCTATTATAATGATGTTATGGACGAAGAGGGACAGACAATGGTGCGACTAGGATTTACCGTTTTCGCAGATACATTCCGAAGTAAGTTTGGTAAGGAATTAGAAGCAGGGAAGCCTGAAGAATTTGACCAGCTTTTGGCCCAATACCTAAAGAGCACGAAAGAAGAACAGAAGGCATATGGAAAGAAAATGGGAGCGTTCTATCAAGCTTTTGACAATGACCCTACAGTGACGCCAGATGCGGATGCCGCTATGTTTAGTCTTTTATCAAACCTACGAGGGATGACCACTTGGGCTTGGAAAACGAGTGAGCAAATTGGGAAAAATGTTCTTTGGTATGATCCAATTCCGGGGCAACAAATTGCATGCCTTCCATTGGATGAGGCTGGCAATGGAAAAGTTATGGCATTATAATTTATTTCAAATGAAAAGAAGACAATTTATACAAAAGGGAGCCTTAACGGGTTCCCTTTTTACGTTGGGTGGTGCGGCAATGGGAGCCGAATTATTTTCTTCTACTGAAGAAATCCAGGCTGAAACGCCTCATCAATTCAATCTTAAATATGCACCGCATGAGGGCATGTTCAAAGCGCATGCTGGAGCCAGTATTATCCATCAATTGGAGTTCATGGCCGATCAAGGCTTTACGGCTTTTGAAGATAATGAAATGAGAAATCGTACCGTGGCGGTTCAAAATGAAATGGCGAAAGTCATGGAAAAGCGCGGGCTGGAAATGGGTGTTTTTGTCGCACATAAGATCTATTGGAAAGAACCGAATTTGGCGAGTGGCAAAAAGGAATGGCGTGATGAATTTCTTCAATATATCAAGGAGGCCGTTGAGGTTGCCAAAAGGGTCAATGCTAAGTGGATGACCGTAGTGCCAGGGCATGTAGATTTGCGGTTGAACAAGAGCTATCAAACCGCCAACGTTATAGAAACTTTAAAATATGCAAGTGCCATTTTGGAGCCGCACAATTTGACAATGGTACTGGAACCACTTAATTTTAGAAACCATCCTGGCCTGTTCTTAGCCGAATCACCTCATGCTTATCAAATTTGCAAAGCTGTAAATAGCCCGGCCTGTAAGATATTATTCGATATTTATCATCAGCAGATTCAGGAGGGAAATTTAATTCCCAATATCGAAAGTTGTTGGGATGAGATTGCCTATTTTCAAATTGGAGATAATCCGGGAAGAAAGGAGCCAACCTCAGGTGAAATTAATTACAAAAATGTGTTTAAGTATATCCATAATCGAGGCTATAATGGTATTTTGGGTATGGAGCATGGTAATTCAACAGAAGGGAAAATGGGCGAGCTACGTGTGATTAATGCCTATAAAGAAGTCGATGACTTTTTGTAAAATCACCGACTTAAATTTTATTTTGAACTGTAAATTTATTCTACGATAAACTTCCCTTGCATGGTTCCAAAGTGTCCGGAAAAACTACAAAGGAAATCATAGGTTCCTGCCTCAGGCGCGGTAAAGGTGATCGAAGTGGATTGTCCACCACCTATCATTTTCGTATGGGCAATCACATCGGCTCCATCATTGGGAATCCAATCTGCATCTTTGCCGGCAACCGTAGCCTCTTGGGCAAATGTATTTAAGTCAACACCTTGTTTCAACAGCACAAAATTGTGCCCCATCACAATAAGTTCCATACTACCTACGTGTTTTAAGGTGAGCGTAACTTCCTGACCGGCCTTCACACGAATCTCCTTTTTATTGAATTGCATCAAATCGTTTCCAGTAATACCCACATTTATCGCATTACTGTCTTCCTTTTTCTTGGCTTTAGTGGTTCCTATCTTTACCGATTTTTTTTCTTCCTTTTTCTCACCACCTCCGCAGCTCACCATAAACGAAAGGGAGGCTAATAAGAATATGTTTTTGATAATTTTCATAGGGTTTCTATTGGTTATTGTTTAAAAATGTCAACACTCGGGACTCACTGTAATACCTCTTATTCGATTGGTGAAACCCAACATGTCCTCCATGCTTTGGAGTTTCAAGATAGATGTTTTTTGAATGCGATGCAAGTTCGCGAGGATAACAATCCTCAGAAAGAAAACTATCATTTTCGGCATTCAAAATAAGCGTCGGAATGCTTATGTTAGGGATAAACTGCAGGCTGCTATTTTTTTGATAATAATCAAGAGCGTCCTTGAATCCGTGGGCCTTTGCGGTGTAAATGTCATCAAAATCCAATAACGATTTGATACGCTTATAATCGTCCATATTCATCTTTTCCGGGAATTGCCTCATTTTGGACTTATACTTTCCTTTCAGGCCTCGCAAGAAGGTGGTTCTATAGACCCAGTTATACCACTGTTCCAAGCGCTCCAGGGACCCCTTTAGGTTTAGCGGTGTTGATATGGCTATGGCGGTCTTTATTTGCTGCGGAACCGAGCGTCCTTCGCCTAAATATTTTAGCAACAAATTACCGCCCATGCTAAAACCAATCAAAGATATTTCATCGTAGCGACCTTTATTCAGAATGGAATGGACAATGCTATCGAGATCATCTGTTTTTCCAGCATTATAAGAGGCGTAATTTTTATTAGGAATCCCACTACAGCCTCGATAGTTAACCGCGGCCACATCCCAGGCGTTTTCGATGAGAATTTTGCCCTGCCCTTTCATATAAACGCGTTGCGCATTTCCTTCAAGCCCGTGCAATAGGATGGCCACTTTTTTCGAGGAAGAGACGGCCGAGGACCATTCAATATCTAAGAAATCATTATCCGGTAAAATGAGCCGTTCTTTCTGTTGAAGTAAAACAGGTGTGGGTCTAAGTTTTGCTGAATAAATGGTCGAGAAATGGCCATTTTTAAAGAATCCCTTAGCTTGATACGGTGACGAAATAAGCGGCATTTAATTGAAAACGTTCGTTTTGAGTTGAATTATTTCAGGGAGTTTCATCATCCAACTGATCCAGAGCATAATTGCGGTTTTAAAGGTAATTCAAATTTGAAAAACATAAAATTTTATTAATTTCTTTTTTTGAAACGGTCGTTTCATTACCTTTGTGGTGTTCATTCAAATAAATATGCCCAGAACCGAAGATTTTAATAGAGATCAAGTATTGGATAAAGCTAAGAATGCCTTTTGGCTAAAAGGGTATAACGGCACTTCCATGCAAGATTTGGTGGATGCAACAGGTTTAAACCGAAGCAGCATTTATAATTCTTTTGGTAGTAAAATGGAACTGTATCAAGAAAGTTTGAAGCAATACCAGAAGGAAAGTGGTACCATTTTCGAGAAGGCCAGGAATCAAGAACGTACGGCCATTGAAACGATAGGTTTAATATTTGTCTTTGTACTGGAGGATATTTTGGGAGACGCGGACCGAAAGGGTTGTATGCTTATTAATTGCCACACCGAGATGGGAAATCAGGATACTGAATTGAAAGCCTTGTTTTCTGCGAATCAGGAGCACCTGGTATCGATCTTCGAGGATTTGGTAAAGCAAGGGCAAAAGGACGGTTCGGTTAAAAAAACCGAAAGGAGCGACCTGCTGGCCTACTATTTGGTAAATGCCTTTCAGGGGTTTCGCATCACCGGCATGAACACCACAGAACCGAAGGTGCTTAAGAGTATTATTCAAAATATATTGAAAACCATAAGCTAAATTTTTTTAATCAATTTTGAAACGTTCGTTTCAAAATAAATAATTCTAAATATATATAAAATGAGAAGATTTGAAAACAAAGTAGTAGTTATCTCAGGAGGAAATTCCGGAATAGGGCTGGAGAGTGTGAAAGCTTTTTTAGGAGAAGGTGCCAAAGTAGTTTTTTCCGGAAGGAGACAGGAAGCCCTGGATCAGGTGTCAAGTGAATTGTCCGGAGATTTTAAGGCTGTCCTGGCAGATCAGTCCAAACCAGGTGACAACCAACAATTAATAGAAGCTGCAGTAAATGCCTATGGGAAAATTGACGTTCTTTTCGCCAATGCTGGGGTGGCGCAATTTGCGCCTGCCGATCAAATTAGTGAAGACTTTTTTGACCATCAATTTGACATTAACATTAAGGGACCTGCATTTTTGGTGAAAGAAGGGATTCCTAATCTGAACGAAGGTGCGAGCATTGTATTTAATACCTCTATCGTTCATCAAAAGGGTTTTGAAGGAGCATCCGTCTATAGTGCCACTAAGGGAGCATTAAGAGCATATGCAAGAGTATTGACCACGGAGTTAGCACCTCGAGGTATTCGAGTTAACTCCATCGCCCCTGGACCTATTGGGACTCCTATTTACGAAAAAATGGATGGAATTACGGAAGAGCAAATGCAGGAGATGGGCGCCGGATTTGCTCAAGGTGTTCCCTTAAAGCGATTCGGAGAACCTCAGGAGGTAGCGCGAGGCGTGTTGTTTTTGGCTAGTGATGAAGCGAGCTATGTAAATGGTATCGAATTGGAAATAGACGGAGGCTTAAGTCAGATTTAGAAGTCAGCCGTCCGTAATAACTTAAACGCACATCAAGTAAGGTATTGGTGTGCGTTTTTCTTTGCCTTAGAATTTAATTTGGTTATTAAGATACCAATCGGTATCTTTGCACTGTGAGAGATTCAGAGACAACCCGGAGAACGATCATCAAAGAGAGCGCCAATCTTTTTAATACCCAAGGGTATAAAGCTACCTCCATAAGCGATATTACCAAAGCAACGGGTTTGACCAAGGGGGCTATTTACCGTCATTTTCAGAACAAATCAGATCTTGAGCAGCAGGCTTTGCGTAGCCTATCCAAATTGATGTTCGCCGAAATTGGACAGTCCATACGAGAGGCGGGGACGTTTCAACTAAAGATGGAGGCTATTTTTACTTTTTTTGAAACCTATATGCACACGCCCATGTACGAAGGGGGTTGTCCACTATTAAATGTCGCGATAGAGGCAGATGACACCAATGTGATTTTGCGCCAACAGGCATTTAACATGTTGGCACAGCTCAAGAGCTCAGTGAATAAGTTGGTTGAAAACGGCATTAAGAATGATCAGGTAAAACCGGAAACCGATGCGAATTTCTACAGCACGATTGTAATTGCTATGCTGGAAGGGGGAATTATGATGAGTAAATTGGAACGAAGTGATGATGCCATTTGTAAAACGATCAGGCATTTGAGAGCTGTGACTCAATCCATTTCAGTATAAAATTTTTTAATTATTAAGATACCGATTGGTATCTGTGTGGTATTATGAAAAAACTAATTCTAAGGACCGTAGGAAAATTTATAAATATAACAGCTATTTTATTCCCTAAATGGAACGGAGCATATTGTTTTAACCTTTTGTGTAAAGTAAAGCGCGTTGGAATTTCGGAAAAGGGACGGCAATTTTTTGATGAAGGTGAAACCGTTTTTCTGGATGCGGATGGCCATTCTGCGGTCTTGCACCAATGGGGTGTTGGCAAGAAGAAGATATTATTGTTGCATGGTTGGTTGAGCAATTCACAGCGTTGGAATACCTATGTTGCCCAATTAGATTTGAATGAATATCAGGTTTTTGCTTTGGATGCTCCGGGTCATGGAATGGCGAAGGGCAATCATTTGAACCTGGAAATTTACAGGAAGGCATTGATGCAGAGTATGGAACGGATAGGGCCAATTGACACTTTGGTTTGTCATTCTTTTGGGAGTCTTGTTGGCGGCTATGCTTATTTATACAATGCTAATATTCCTGTAAAAAGTTTCGTTATTATGGGGTCTCCTTCGGGAATCGATGCTATTTTTACATATTCCAAAACGGCATTGGGTCTTTCGGCCAAAGCCATTGCGAACTTGGAATTGAAGATCAATTCGGTACTAAAATTACCGCATTATACGATTTCAATGTCACAATTTTTTCAGAAAGTGGAACGGCCTGTTTTGGTCATTCACGAGGTTTCGGACAGAATTACTCCCATTGAGCCTATTCGAATGGCTTCAGAAAAAAGAAAAGAGATTAGGACCTTTTTCACACAGGGACAAGATCATAATCTGAAAGGAGAAGAAACCTTGAATCGAGTTATTCAGTTTATAAAAGAATAAAACTATGCATTTAAGAGAATTTGAAATACGATGGAGCGATGTGGACGCCAATAGACATTTGGCGAATTCTGCTTACATTAATTTTATGAGCCACACCCGAATGAGCTTTATGTCGGAAGTTGGATTTGGACATCAGGAAATGGCCAAAAATAATTTGGGTCCGGTGGTTTTATACGAACATATGTACTATTTTAAGGAAGCCTTTCCAGGGAAACCGGTACGTGTTTCTTTAGAACTTAAGGGAGTGAGCGAGGATGGAATGTTCTTTCAGTT
Organism: Bacteroidota bacterium; assembly: GCA_039028295.1. GTDB lineage: Bacteria > Bacteroidota > Bacteroidia > Flavobacteriales > Flavobacteriaceae > Aureisphaera. The sequence goes on along the minus strand of JBCCIJ010000009.1, from coordinate 70,145 downwards.
CTATCACAATTTTTATAATGCCAAAGGACAAAACATAGCTCGAGGAGATATGATGGGTGCATTTATTGATCTCAAGGAGCGGAAATTGACAGGGTTACCATCTTATTTATTCGAAAACCTTAACAAGTTGGACAAAGCCGAAGGGTTTCGAATGCTTACCAAAGAAGACACCCGAAAGCACGGACAATTACCTAAGGATCTGTAGCCCTTTGAGGTTTACGAGTGGTCAAAAATACTCCGGCAAAAATTAAGGCTGCGGCAATAATTCGAATGGTCGAAAGGCTATCAGCTCCCACAAGTATGGCATAACCAACAGCTACCAATGGCTGTAAGTACATAAACACACCTATAGTGGACGGACTTAATTGTTTTAATGCATAAATGTTAAATAAATAAGTAAGAACACTTGTCCCAACTACAACAAAGACCAATTTCCAGATTTCTGTAAATCCAAGATCCATCCAACTTACCTCGGTAAATTGTGAAAGTCCAATGGGGAGGTTCATAAAAACGGCTAACAGGAAGAAAATTTTCATTAAAGTGATGGAACTATATTTGGCCACCAGGGGTTTTACCAGGATAAGATAGAAGGCATAGGAGGTGGCATTAACGATGAATAACATATTCCCCAGTGGGATATTGGGAGCGTTCTCCTGGGTTTTTACTCCAAAAAGAATAAGTACAAGTGCTCCTACCAGCCCCATACCAATTCCGACCGATTTTAACCAGGTGATTTTCTCTTTCAAAAGAAAGGCGCCAAGAACCAAAAGGATGACAGGCGTTAGGGTAATGACCACGCTACTATTAATAGGTGTGGAGAGCTCAAGACCTTTGAAAAACATATTCATATTAAGAACCATTCCAAAAAGCGCACAAAGAAGGATTCGAGGCCAGTCTTTACGATCAATTTTTTCAGAAGTTACAAAGAGACCGATCAACCAAAATAGAATGGCCGCACCGGTTACGCGTACCAATATGAAGCCGTAAGGGCCTATTACATCAGGCATCAGACCTTTTGCGATGGTGTGATTAATTCCGTAAATGGTGCTTGCGGCAGTGGCCGCTAAAAGAGCTAGAAAGCGTGAGTTCATTCGTGGTGGATGGAAATTTTGGCAGCTTCGACTGTTTTTTTGCTGTTACCTATAAAAATTTGGGTTTCATTTACGATCACCGGACGTTTTAAAAAGGTGTAATGCTCCAATAAAAATCTTTTGAAATCGTCCTCAGATAGATTTTCATCCTTCAAACCTCGTTCTTTATAGAGTTTTGCCCTTTTACTGAATAAAGCCTCATAACTGCCTGCCAATTCTCGTAACTGTTCCCATTCTTTTACGGTGATCTCCTTTTGCTTTATTTCATGCTTTTCGAAGTCTGAAGGTAGTTGTAGTTCGTTGATGATGCGCTTGCAAGTATCGCAGGTGGCTAGATGGTATATTTTCTTCATAATAGGGTCGAATCTAAATAAGATGTTACTTCGGTTAACGGGATTTCTAAAATAATTGGCCCGGCAGCGTAACTGGCGATTTCATAAGAATTGTAAATAAGAATAAGATGGTGTTCGTCAAAACCAATGGCTTCCGGAAGGGAAAATCGGTCATTTTCGAACCAAAAACCACTTGCATTAATATTGTCATTCTCAGCGATGCCATGGGCTTTTTTGAACTTTGTTTCAGCAAAGGATTCAAATTCGGGATAGTTCTGGAATAAATTCTGATTTTCAATAAGGGCTCCAGTAGTACTATCAAAATTTAAATACGAAGTGCTTCCATACCCATGAGCACCTCCCGTAAATAGGTAGGTATTGGCTTCTATGCTAACCATCTGTGCATTCTGATAAGATTTTTGTACAGTAACTTCGGCTTCATAGCCACCAAAATCCAGATCGGTTGGGATGTCAGGTTGGTGATCGCGGTAGGCAAGAATAAAATCCTTTGCGGCCTGCTCTATATTTTTGGCTGTTGGTGTTGCGTCATCACCTAAAAACAGCCCCTCAATGATATAAGATGTAATAGCGGCGTTCATTTTTTCCGAAATAAAGGAATCTCCGCTCACCTTGATATAATCAACGGAAACAGGTGAACAGGCTTCGGTTTTACAAATTTCGAGTTGGCTTTGGGTAAATTCTACCGCTGTAAACACAAGCGCAGGTTCATTTGTGCACCCCGATAACATAATTAGTGGCAATAGCAAACGAAATATGTAATTCATAGGATAAAAGTACGACAGTTTTCTGTATACAAAAGGAAAGATGTATTTTTGTTTTTCTGAAATGAGAAAGCCTATATTAGCGTTCTCAAAATAACAACGACTACATGATTTCCGATGGAACGGAGCGAAAGTATAAAATCGAATTTTTCGTTTTTTCAGGAAAGTTATTCGGCATAAAAACGACGGAGAGAACTTATGAAATTTAACACAAAAACTATACATGGAGGACAAGAACACGACCCGGCTTACGGTTCCGTAATGCCTCCCATTTATCAAACATCAACCTATGCGCAATCTACGCCTGGAGGTCATAAGGGCTATGAATATTCTCGAACCCACAACCCGACAAGAAATGCACTGGAAAATGCCTTTGCCAGTATAGAAAATGGCACTTATGGGTTGGCTTTTGGAAGTGGTTTAGCGGCCATCGATGCCGTTATTAAATTGTTGAAACCCGGAGATGAGGTTATTTCTACGAATGACCTTTATGGAGGGACCTATCGTCTTTTCACTAAGGTTTTTGAAGGCTTTGGGATAAAGTTCCATTTTATCGGGATGGAGAATGCATCGCGTGTAGAAGACTATGTTAACGAGCATACCAAACTTATTTGGGCGGAGACTCCTACCAATCCGATGATGAATATTATAGACATTAAGGCTTTAGCAGCGGTGGCTAAAAAGCATGCTATATTGCTAGGGGTCGATAATACCTTTGCAACACCCTATTTACAGCAACCATTAGATCTGGGGGCAGATATTGTAATGCATAGTGCAACTAAGTATTTAGGGGGTCACAGTGATGTGGTTATGGGCGCTTTGGCCGTAAATGATAAGGATCTGGCGGATCGATTGTATTTTATTCAAAATGCGAGCGGTGCCGTTTGTGGGCCGCAGGATAGCTTTTTGGTGCTTAGAGGAATCAAAACCCTACACGTTCGAATGCAACGTCATTGCGAAAATGGAAAGGCCATAGCGAGGTATTTAGTAAATCACCCAAAAATTGAGAAGGTGTATTGGCCAGGGTTTGAGGACCATCCCAATCATGATATTGCCAAGGAACAGATGCGTGACTTTGGTGGAATGATTTCTTTTGTCACTAAAGGGAATGATTATGACGAAGCGATCCGCATCGTGGAAAATTTGAAATTATTTACCTTGGCCGAGAGTCTTGGAGGTGTCGAAAGCCTTAGTGGACATCCCGCCAGCATGACCCATGCCAGTATTCCCAAAGAGGAACGGGAAAAGACGGGTGTGGTGGACTCTTTAATTCGTCTAAGCGTTGGGATCGAGGATGTGGACGATTTGATAGCCGATCTGGAACAGGCCATTGGATGAGACCAGATCAATAGATATAAAAAAAGGCGATACTTAAAGTATCGCCTTTTTTTATAAAGTCATTTTCTAATCGAGATAATAAATATATCCAATGTTCAACCAAAATATCCAGTCGTTGGCCTTGTTTTCAGGAACGGCAACACCATTACCTTCACCAAGAAATTGTTCATTAAATTCTTCTTGAGGGTTGAGACCATCAACCCAATTTGAAAAGTAGTATTGCCAGCGCGCATCAAGCATTAGGTCACTCAATGGACTTAACTTATAGCGAATTCCTGCACTCATCACAATAGACCAGGTAGAGTCGCCTTCTTGTTGGAAGCTACCAAAGTACTTTCTAGGCGTTGTATCCGACACATTTAAGGGACCAAGTTCACTATATACTTCTGGGTCAAAACTAACCCAGTGCACACCAAAACTTCCAAATGGAGCCACACGATATGCTCCCGCAGCAAAATCTCGAATACTTAAAGGAAAGAACTCAAGTTGGGCACCAATATCAAAAACACTGGAGGAACCTTTCATGGCCCGCAATTGATCGGCAGTTATTGAAGTACGGTCGGGATCTACCCATTTACCGAGATGCTCAAAATTGGTTTTATGATAATCTATTTCACTTCGTATTTTGAAGTGATCGTTAAAATAGGTATCTCTTGAGTAACAATTACAGTCCGCACTATAGGAGAAGTTAATGTAGTGAATAAGACCAATTCCAAAACCAACATTTCCAATATTGGTTTCAAAATCATAGCGCTGTCCAAAATCGGAATAAAAAGCAACAGGACCAGCAATGACTCCCACTTCATGTGAAAACCCTAGCTGACCAATTGCCTCCTGCTTAGCAACAGCAAAAAACAAAAATACCACTAGCAAAATTCTGGTATTCATTATAATTTAGGTTTAGATTGAGACGTAACAAATATATAAAAACATATGTAACAGGAAAATATATTGTCTATAATTAGCTTATTTCGGCAAAAAACATACTTCTTTTTTGCAGATAACTTATATTTGCCAACGATAACGAAAACGTCTTCGTTTTATTGAATTATCAGTAAAAAAACGTTTTCTACGCTCATTTTAAAGAATTATTGATTTTTTGACCTTTTATTATTAATTATAAATTTTTGTGTTGTGAAAGGAGCTTGGATTTTTCTACCGTTTTGAGTGATTTAAATCCTGGCAAATCCCATCTGACCACTAAAGCAAATTACGAATACAGATGAAACAAAGTATTAAAGATTTTATTTCTGGAGTAGCAGAAATGAACCCTAATGAGCCCGAATTTATTCAGGCGGTAACTGAAGTTGCCGAAACCGTTATTCCTTTCATTGAAGAAAATGAAAAGTATCAAAACAAAATGCTTTTGGAACGAATGGTTGAGCCCGAAAGGACGTTACTGTTTAGAGTGCCATGGACGAATGATAAGGGAGAGATACAAGTGAATAAAGGGTATCGTATTGAGTTTAACTCGGCGATTGGCCCATACAAAGGCGGACTGCGTTTCCACCCATCAGTGAACCTAAGTATTTTGAAGTTTTTAGGCTTCGAACAAGTATTTAAGAACAGCCTTACTACCTTACCTATGGGTGGAGGAAAAGGAGGATCTAATTTCAACCCAAAAGGGAAAAGTGACGCAGAAGTAATGCGTTTCTGTCAAAGCTTTATGACAGAATTGTCCCGTCACATTGGCCCAAATACAGATGTTCCCGCAGGAGATATTGGTGTGGGAGGACGTGAAATTGGATATATGTTTGGTCAATATAAGCGTCTTAGAAATGAGTTTACAGGGGTACTAACTGGAAAAGGGCGTAGTTATGGCGGATCCTTAATCAGACCAGAAGCAACGGGTTATGGCAATGTATATTTTGCCCAAAATATGCTCGAAACCAAAGGCGAAAGCTTTAAAGGAAAGACCGTGGTTATTTCTGGTTCAGGAAATGTGGCACAGTACGCCGCAGAGAAAACTTTAGAATTGGGAGGAAAAGTAGTGACTTTGTCCGATTCTTCCGGATTCATATACGATGCTGAAGGACTTAATACCGAAAAGTTGCAATTCGTTATGGAACTCAAGAATGAGAAACGTGGACGAATTAAAGAATACGTAGCTAAATACCCGTCTGCAAGTTATACTGAAGGAAAAACACCGTGGGCCATAGATTGTGATATTGCGCTTCCTTGTGCCACTCAAAATGAATTGAACGGTGACGATGCCAAAGTTTTAGTTGATAATGGCTGTATTTGTGTGAGTGAAGGAGCTAATATGCCTTGTACTCCAGAAGCCATTGAAGTTTTTCAAGATGCCAAAATATTGTTTTCCCCTGGGAAAGCTTCTAATGCGGGTGGTGTAGCCACTTCAGGATTGGAAATGTCCCAGAATTCATTGCGATATAGCTGGACTCGAGAAGAGGTTGATGCAAAATTACACGGAATCATGAACGACATTCACGCTGCTTGCGTGAAATATGGTAAAGATGGCGATGGTTATGTAGATTACGTGAAAGGCGCCAATGTTGCTGGGTTTGTGAAAGTAGCCGATGCTATGCTTGAACAAGGTGTTGTTTAAAAAGACTCAAAAATAAGCAAAGAAGGTTGCCTAAAACGGCAGCCTTTTTTTGTGGCTAATCCTGCAATAAATACTATTTTAGCGTGTTTATGTATGTTGAATACAATTGCTCCCAGGCTATGAAGCATATTACTATTTTAGGTTTGTTTTTTATCTCCCTCTTGGGTCATTCGCAGAATTTTGAAAACGAATGGACAGGATTTTTCTCCTATGCGTCTATTAAAGCAATTTCACATGGGAACGATCAAATCTTTGCTGGTAGCGAGAACTCTGTTTTCTCGTATGACCTCGTTAGTCAGGAGTTAAGCACTATTTCTACCATAAACGGACTTTCAGGAGAGAATATCTCTACCATTTATTACAGTGAAGGGTTTGGTTTGTTGGTGATTGGTTACGAAAATGGACTCATCGATATAAAAATTGATGGGGAGGAAGATATTCTCAAAGTGGTAGATATTCTTGAAAAACCTACCATTCCACCAGATCGCAAACGTATTAACGACTTTTACGAATACAACGGGAATCTCTACATTTCAACTCAATTTGGGATATCCTTGTACGACCTGTCAAGATTGGAGTTTGGGGACACCTATTTTATTGGAGACCTGGGAGCCTTGCTCGATGTTACTCAAACTACGGTACTAGAGCCCTATATCTATGCTTCATCTTTGGGTGGAGGCTTGAGACGTGCTTTGGTTGAGAACGATAATTTAATAGACTTTGCGCAATGGGAATCCTTAGGTGGCGGAATCGTCAATTTGAAAGGTGTTGTGGCTTTAGGAGACGATATTTATGTGGCAAGGAACGATGATGTCATTTCTAGACTGGAAGGAACAAATCTTATTACGGTTAGCAATGTCAATGAAGAAATAGTGGATTTCATTTCCGAAGAGGGTATTTTAACAATTACAACAGACCAGTCCATTCAGGCCTATCTCCCTGATTTTATACTAACAGCCTCCGTAAATTTCTTGCAGGATTTTGATTTTGTATTGCAATCTGGGATTTCATTCAACAATACATTTTATATGGGAACCAAGGAGTTGGGATTACTTGAGGTTCCTTACAATACCGTTTCTGCCACTCAATTATTGCCAGATGGGCCCATTTTAAATCAGTCGTTTTCCATAGATACCAGCCCTGGACAAGTTTGGGTTTGTTATGGAGATGTTTCTCAAACATTCGACCCCTTTCCGTTGGACTTTTTAGGGGTGAGTAATTTGAAAGATGAAACGTGGACTAACCTTCCTTCAGACACTCCAAATTTGTCTCGGGCAAGTGACCTGGTCGAGGTAAAAATAAACCCCTTTAATCCTGACGAGGTTTTTATGTCCTCTTTTCAGAAAGGGTTATTAAGAATTACTGAACAAGTTCCCGACAAACTATTTGACGAGACCAATAGCATTTTGGAAAGAGTCTTTATTGACGGTGATGACGCTGGAATCAGGATCTTTGGATCTGAGTTTGACCGAGATGGTAACCTTTGGTTTGTTCAATCTAAGACGAACGAAGGGCTTTTAAGATTAAATACCTCGGGCCAAATACAAAAGTTTAGTATCGAATCGGTCATCGACGGGGAAGATGAATTGGCTTTAACAGCGCTTAATATCAGTAGAGAAGGATTTGTTTTCTTCGGAACACAACGAAGCGGTATGATAGGCTACAATCCAACCAATAATTCATTCAATAGAATATCAGAAAATGCTGGGAGTGGAAATCTACCATCGACCAGAATTCGAGCTTTAGAATTCGACAATCAAAACCGATTGTGGATTGGAACGGCACGAGGGCTGCGTGTATTATTTAATGTCGCAGGATTTTTTGAAGAAGGAGCTAATATAGAATCACAGCCTATCATTATTGAAGAAGATGGCGTGGGGCAAGAACTGTTGGTAGGTCAAACCATCACCGATATTGAAGTGGATGGCTCCAATAATAAGTGGGTGGCGACCTCTTCCTCCGGAGTATTTTACTTTTCGCCCAATGGGCAGGAAACCATCTTGCGTTTCAATAAAAGTAATTCGCCGCTGCCGTCGGATAATGTACAGGATATTGCCATTGATGACCTTAGCGGAAGGGTTTATTTTGCTACCATAAATGGGTTGGTTGCTTTTGATGGAACCTCCACAGCTCCACGTGACAATTTGGAGAACGTATATGCGTTTCCAAACCCGGTGCGACCTGGTTTTGCGGGGAATGTTACTATCGATGGTCTTACTGCCAATGCGAACGTGAAAATTACCGATATCGAAGGTAATCTGGTATTCGAAACTACCAGTGAAGGTGGAAGTGTGCTTTGGGACACTAGTGCCTTTGGACAGTATAAAGTAGCTTCTGGCGTTTATTTGGTGCTTATCACAACAGACGATGCTTTGGAAACAAAGGTTTCGAAGATAATGATCGTTCGATAGCATGCAAGTCTCTACCCGTGCCCTTGTTTTTTCTGCTTTAAAATATGCTGAGGCCGATTTGATCGTCACTTGTTTTACAGAAGATTATGGACTCAAAACCTATCTACTTCGCGGCGTATTAAAATCGAAAAAGGGAAAATTGCGAGCTTCCTTATTTCAACCGCTAACATTGCTTCAATTGGAGGCATATCATAAAAATAAGGGCACTTTGGAGCGTATTTCTGAAGCCAAGGTGTTGCAGGCTTATCACAGCCTGCATACCGAAGTGGTAAAGTCCTCTATAGTCATGTTTCTGGCCGAGATGCTAAAGAACTCCATTCAGGAAGAAGAAGCCAATCCCGATTTGTTCGAATACATCACTAGCGCTTTACAATGGTTGGACTTACATGACGCTGTCGCCAATTTCCATTTACTTTTTTTGCTAAAGTTGACCACTTATTTGGGATTCTATCCGGATACGACAAATCAAGAATTCCCCTTTTTCAACTTAATGGAGGGAAACTTTCAAAAGCGAGCATTTGGAGACTATTCCCATGAGGGTGAAGCAGTAGAAACAATTAAGGGCTTTTTCGGCATAAATTTTGATGCTCTGAACGAGAAAAAAACGACGAAAAACCAACGAATAGAGGCTCTTAATTTGCTATTGTTATATTATCAGTTACATTTGCAGGGCTATAAAAAACCGAAGTCATTATTGGTGTTAAACCAACTTTTTAATTAAGCATGCGGACCCTACTAATACTCCTATGTTTCATAGGATTTTCCATACATACTTTTGCCCAAAAAATTCAGGTATTGGACCAAGAAAACCAAGACCCAATTTCCGCAGTCGCCATATTTAATTCAGGAAAAACGAAAACAGGAATTACTGATTTTGACGGCTTTGTTGATATTTCAAAATTTGAGGAGGATGAGATTATCAATTTTCAGCATATTTCTCATAATGACCTGTCGCTTACCAAGACCCAAATTGCTGCCGCAGGCAACCGGGTATTACTACAGCTACAGTCCAGTCAGTTAGACGAAATTATTCTTTCGGTGGCTAAGTTTGGACAGCGCAAGAGAGATATTCCACAACAAATTGTGAGTGTGACCAGTGAGGACGTTCGATTTAGAAATCCGCAAACGGCAGCCGATCTTTTAGAGAGTAGCGGACAGGTTTATGTGCAAAAGAGTCAGTTGGGAGGTGGAAGTCCATTAATTAGAGGCTTTTCAACCAATCGTCTTTTGATTACTGTGGATGGTGTTCGTTTTAATACGGCCATTTTTAGAGGAGGAAATGTACAGAATGTCATTTCTATAGACCCCTTTGCCGTAGAGCGTACGGAGGTTATTTTAGGCCCTGGATCTGTGGTTTATGGAAGTGATGCCGTGGGAGGAGTAATGAATTTTTATACCCAAAAACCGCGATATTCTTTTGAGGACGGAATGGATGTTTCAGGAAGCGTTTTGGGGAGATATGCCACTGCCAGCAACGAGAAGACGGGGCATTTTGATCTCAACTTCGGAATGAAAGAATGGGCGTTTTTAACCAGCGTGACCTATACCGATTTTGACGACCTAAGAATGGGAAGCAATGGTCCCGATGATTACCTTCGGAATCAATACGTTGAAACCATCGATGGAGTGGACACCATAGTTGAAAATGATGATCCCCAAATACAGCGCTTTACAGGTTACGACCAGATCAACTTAATGCAAAAAGTGCGTTATTCTCCTTCGGAAGAATGGGATTTTAATTTAGGAATGTTCTATACAACCACCAGTGATTATCCACGTTACGATCGACTGATCAGAAAACGAGATGGTCAATTGCGTTCCGCCGAATGGTTCTATGGCCCACAAGAATGGATCAGTGGAAATTTACAGGTTTCTCATCAACAAGACGGAGTAGCTATGTTCGATGATAGTAAATTCACCCTAAGCTACCAACGATTTAAAGAAAGCCGAAATGACCGGGATTTTGGAGATACTATTCTATTTGAAACCAATGAAGTAGTGAATGCCTATAGCGGAGGTTTGGATTTTACCAAGAAAATAGGAGACTATAATTTATTCTACGGAGCCGAATATGTGTATAATAATGTGGGAAGTGAAGGAAAGCAAACCGACATTTCGAATGGAATTTCTACACCAGATGCCTCACGCTATCCCGATGGTTCCGTATGGCAGTCCATGGCGGTTTATGCCAGTGTCCAATCCAAATTTTCCGAAACGGTTTCCTTTCAGGGAGGATTGCGTTATAATCATATTCTGTTGGATGCCGATTTTACAGAGAACAACCAATTTTTCAACCTTCCATTCACGGAAGCTAATGTAGACACCGGAGCGCTAACGGGAAGTGCAGGAATTACCTGGCAGCCCAATGAAATTTTAGGTTGGCGATTGAATTTTGGAACTGCCTTTAGAGCACCCAACGTGGATGATGTGGGAAAAATATTCGATAGCGAGCCCGGAAGTGTGGTAGTACCTAATCCAGACGTTGAGGCCGAATATGCCTATAATGGAGAAATAGGAACAACACTCAACTTTGAGAATGTGGTGAAGTTCGACGTAGCAGCGTATTACACCGTTTTGAAAGACGCTTTGGTGCGAAGAGATTTTAACTTGGATGGGCAAACGACCATCCTTTACCAAGGTGATGAGAGCAATGTGCAGGCCATTCAGAATGCAGGTAGAGCGGAGGTTTATGGTTTCGAGGTAGGAATGGAAGTGAATTTTTGCGAAGCATTGCAAATGACTTCCCGATACAATATCACAGATGGTTTTACCGAAGAAGAAGACGGTACGGAAGCACCCATACGGCACGCCGCTCCCCCTTTTGGAAACACTCACTTGATCTTTAAAAAAGAAAAGTGGAAATTGGATGCCTTTGTGGACTTCAACGGACAATTCGATTTTGAAGATTTGGCACCTAGTCAGCAAAGCAACGCTTTTTTATATGCTTTGGATGAAAACGGAAATCCTTTTTCCCCATCCTGGCACACCTTAAATATCGCCAGTCAATATCAAATCACAGATGATTTGCAACTTACAGCGACTCTGGAAAACATTACAGATCAACGCTATCGTCAATATTCCAGCGGTATTGCAGGTGCTGGCCGAAATTTGATCGTGGCTGCTTCTTATAAGTTTTAGGCTTCGAGGCTTCGAGGACCTCAGCCTCCGTTTCGATCTTGAAGTGCCCTTAAGCACTATTCCTACTGGCATTGATATTCCCGAACAATGAACGAGTGACCATTTTTTCCAAAACATCCAGGCGTTGAGCGTCACCGCCTTTTTCTTTTAATTGCTGAATTTCACGTAAGGCATATTGTTGAATGGTTAACAAGGGTAATACGATCTTTTCTCGCACTGCGATAGATTCGCGCATGGCTTTCGAATCTTCCATTAATTCAGAATAACCCGTTACTTTGAGGAGCATGGCTTTGCTTCGTTCGGATTCTTCATAGATTTGCGTCCAAAACTCGCCGAAAACGAGATCGTCTTTCATATAAGATGTCAATGGAAAGAAGGATTTGGTGAGGCTCATCATGCTATTCTCTAATAAGGTTCTAAAGAAAGCCGAGTTATCATAGAGCGATTGCACTTTATCAAATTCGTTGCTATTCAGAAAAGAAGACAAGGCATACCCAACCCCGTAAAAGCCAGGAACGTTTTGCTTTAACTGACTCCAACTTCCCACAAACGGAATGGCTCGAAGGTCACTAAAGACCAATTTCGAATCCTTCCCACGCTTGGATGGACGACTCCCGATATTGGTCTTGGCATAGTATTTTAGAGTGCTCATTTGCTCCAAATACGGCAAAAACTGAGGATGGCTTTTAAAATCTTTATAGGCTTTGTAGCTCAATTCGGCTAGGCGATTCATGGTTATTCTGTCTGCATCCGAGAGGGTATTGGCCTCATCGCTAAACACCTCGTTGGCGATCCCCGAACTAAGAAGTTGTTCCATATTGTACTGGCAAGAATCTTTAGTTCCGAAGTTAGAACTAATCGTCTGCCCTTGCACCGTAAGCTGGACCTCTTCGTGTTCCACAGAATTGCCCATCGAAGCGTAAAATTGATGTGTTTTCCCGCCACCACGAGCCGGAGGTCCTCCGCGACCATCAAAGAAGACAGCAATAATCCCGTGTTTTCTTGAAATCTCCGTAAGGCGTTCCTTGGCAGTAAAAATGCTCCAATTGGCCATTAGATATCCCCCATCCTTGGTGCCGTCACTAAAACCTAGCATGATAGATTGTCGTTGACCGCGCCGTTTTAAGTGTGCAGCGTATTCAGGATTTGTATATAGAGTTTCCATCACCTGATCGGCCACTAAAAGATCTTCCACCGTCTCAAATAACGGAATCACATCCACCGTGGGTTGCTTCCAATCGCAAAGTCGAATCATAGCAAAAGCCTCCAAAACATTCACCACACTCCCATTGTTACTTATAATATATCGATGACATCCCTGCTCGCCATTCGTCGCCTGGATTTCTTTCATGGCATAGATAGATGCGATGGTTTTTTGAGCGATTTCTTCGGTAAGCACATTCGGGTCGATACTTCCTGTGAGCTCACTTAAAGCGGCTATCTTTTCTTCTTCGGAATAATCCGTGTAGGGCTTGTCGAAAAGGGGAGGGATACTTTTAGAAATATTGGTCATCACGGTCGAATGCACTCGCGAATCCTGACGAATATCCAAAGTCGCAAAATGAAGCCCGAATAGCTGAATTTTGTGCGCTAAATCGGATACCAAATCCACAAAAAGTGATTGGTGTTCATTGATAAGGATTTCTTTTAATTCGGCTAGTTGCTGCAGCATTCCTTCGGAAGTGAGGGTTGCTTTGCTCGCTGGTAGGGTGAGATGTTTGTAGACATCCGCTTCCAGGGCGATCACCAATGGCTCCGCACCTTTAAAAGTGATGCGCCTACGCAAGTTCCGAAGGTCTTTATGATAGTTTTTCAGAATGGTTCGTCGCAAACGATCCGCTACTTGCAGGGTTATTTCGGTGGTCACAAACGGATTCCCGTCCCGATCTCCCCCCGGCCAAAACCCAAGATTGATCACCTGATTGTCGAGAGGTTCCCCTTCAAATATGTTATTCTGAATATAGCTATAAATGGTGCTCACGCTAGGGTAAAACACATGTTCCAAATACCAAATAAGGCTCACCGCCTCGTCATAAGGCGTTGGTTTCTGTTTTTTAAAGAAGGGTGTTTTTCCTAATTGCGCCAATAACGATTTGATAGCATCCAGTTGGTTGTGCTCGATGGCGTGGGCCAGATCGGTGATGATTCCAAGTACGGGGCCAGGATAAAACTGCGTTGGATGGGCGGTTAATACCGTTCTAATTTTAAATCGTTGCAAGTATTGTCTCAGTTCCTCTTGTTTGTTCTTGTCCTCGGCTTCCTCCTTCACATTTCGCAAGGTACCGCGACCATCCATATTATTTATGACCGAAAAAGTAGCCTCTTCCACCGCATCAAACAACACCACTTGCCGTTCAATATATTGTATAAACCGAAACAACAACTTCGTACGCCGCTCCGGACTTCGGTGTTCCTGATACTGCGCAAAAAAGGCATCCACGATCTCTGTCGGATTTTGCCCGTTCTTAAACCCTTTCTCACATACCTCCTGAAACAAAGGCAGCAACACTCCGGTATGCGAAATAGCATCAAAAGGCAACGTCATAAAAATGCTGTTATAGATCTGATATTTGGACAGCACCTGTTGCTGAAATCGTTCGAGTTTGGTATGCGTCATAGCTCCTACTTTAGAGGATTAAAGATAGGCAAAAAATTGAGCTAATGACAGTGTTTATAGGGGTTTATGTACGAAAACGATTTCGTAATATGGGAGTTACACACTTATTCAGGGGTTTTTACTCGTAAATAAAAAAACCCTCCGAGTAGGAGGGTTTTCATATTTCTAAAATTTCAAATTATTTAATCAATAATTTTTTTGTTATCATGCTTCCATCTTCCAGTAAAATTTCAACAATATAAATACCTTTTGTTAAGCTTGACACATTAACTTCAGCTTCAATATTTACGTCTTGCTTTACAATTTTGCCAAATAGATCTTTGATCAAAACCTTTTGAGCTACATGGTCACCATTTGAGCTGATTTCGAAAGAAATGTCAGCGGGGTTTGGATAGATAGAAAATTTACTTTCGGCTCCTTTCTGATTTCCACCTGTTCCACCTCCGCCTCCAGGGCAAACTAAGGTAACGGTATTATATACTTCATTACATACGGTTCCATCTAGTAGCGTAGCTTGTCCTTTTACTACCAAGATAAAGTTATGCCAAGTGCCACTGGGTCTGTTGGGTAGGTTGAAGTTTACCTGATGCATTCCAATAGCATTTCCGTAAGTATTCCATAAAGGTTGATCAACATGAGGTCCAATAGAATAGCTCCAGGTAATAAAGTCAACATCACAAACATTCACTTGCCAGTTAGCAGATGCATCGCCTCCACCATTAGAGGTACATTCTGCATTATTGACAATAATACCATTGGAGGGACAATCTGGACTCGTGTTAATGGTTTGACAATAGGTGTCAATACAGTCTCTAACATCAAATGAATTATTAGTAATGGTAAGGCAAACCTGATAAGATCCGTATCCAAAATTATAATTTAAGTTTTGAGAATTACTCACAACAGTGCCATCGATCTTCCATTGATATTGTTGCGTTGGACATTCAGTGCCATTATTTATTCCAGTAAAAGAATAGTTTGTGCAATTAGAAACGGAGTATGAGAAATCTGCATCAATATCACAACAATTTGGGGGGTCGTTATCGCAGTCGGTTACATTTACTACTCGTTCAAACGTACCGCAATTGAACCCATTGGTAATTCTTAATTTGATAGTGTACATGCCATCCCCAGGGAAAGTATAATCTAATTTATCGTCAATAGACTGCTGTACCGGACCTTCAACAATAACGTTGTTTACATACCAGGTGAATATATCATTTGGATTTCCAGGATCTGATTGATTAATTCCAATTACTTTAACATCACATTCTGTTACATTGGGAGTGCCAAACCAAACATTTATGTTGTCGTTACAGAATTGGGCCGAAGCCGATAAAGGGGTTAAAAATATTGCCATAAAGAATAGCAATACTGAATACTGAGTTTTTTTTGTTTTCATAATACATTAAATTTTTGAGTTTATATTATTGAGTTCAAAAAAGTAGAATATCTTACCTCTTATTTTTGAATTAAGAAAAAACCGAGGCATAACATCCATAGCACCAGTCTACTATTCAGAAAAAAATTACATTACCAATAAAATTAGGATTACCCCATTATAGAGATCTACAGAACAGTTTTATTTAAAAGGGACTTACCATGTCTAAACTTGTGCAGCATAGGTAACAGGAGGATAATTTTAATAATTAGTCTTGCTCCAACGCTCAAGCCACCACCGCAGTTTCCACCCAAATCCCCTCGACCAATTTACACTTAGATCGACGGTGTTGTTTAGAACCTAGCAACACAATATCCAATGCAATCGGTTTAATTTTCACCACCGTAAGATGCATCGTATTTCCATAGATGATGGTTCCTTCATCTTTTTTTGGGACGCCTGGGACGTTGAGGGAGGCGTAGTCCTTGGTCCAATCGGCATTGGACTTTACTTGTTTTTGGTATGCGTCGTAGCCTGGGTCTCTTTGAGTGATTAGGGATGCTTTGCCGTAGAGGCGTACTTGTAGTTGTTTGTTTGGGTCATAGAATAGGGCGGATACTTTTGGGTTCTTTTTTATTTGTTCCACCTTAGGTGTTCGGGAATCGGTGAAAAAGGTGATCTCCAGGTCGGTGGTGATGCCTCGATTTACCACAGTTCGGGTTTCGGGGTAGTCTCCAAAAGTGGACAGGTAAAAATAACGAAAGGGATGCCCCTTTTGGGTGTTGCTTAATTGGAATTCGGATTTGGTATAGGGTAGTAAATTCATAGCCTGAAATTACAAAAATTGAAATTGAGCAGACATGATATGCATCATAAAGCTACCAGCTACCTCCGCCACCACCACCAAAACCACCACCGGACGATCCACCACCGCCGGAGCCACTGCTAGAGGGTGAACTTACCATCGTTGAGCTGGCGGAGGTCATGGAAGAAGTAAAAGAACGAGAGAAACTGTTCATACTATGGTAGTGACCTCCGTGGGAGGAAGAATACCAATTTGGAGGTTGGGTTTTGAGGGCTTCAAATTTTTTGGCCCAAACCGCGAAGGCACCAAAGGAAAGTGCATATCCCATGGTCGATTCAAAATAAGACGGGCTCTCTTTAAGCAGCATTTTTAGTTTGTTTTCTTCGGCCGTTTTAATGAAATGCTTAAAACCTTTTAATTCAGAAAAAATAAGATTGCCATGTTGGTTCTTTTTGATCATATATCGGTTCATGATAAACAGGAAAACAAAGGTGAGAAAAACCACGATTGCACCTATGAAACCCCATAAATAAAGGGAAAGTGGAGTAAGTAAAAGGAGCAAAACTATCAATACACCATAGGTTATTTTCATGACGGCATTCGCCTTGGGGTCGTAGTATCTTTGGGCTGCTGCTTTTAGTTGGCTTTTAGCCAGGTTCATATCGGTATAAAAAGTGTTTTTCAGGCTACTTATGAGCACATCACTATTGGCAGAACTGCTGAATAAACCGTTGAATATCGTGCGCTGGTAATTGGGTGCATCTCCAGGGATGTCTTTAACCTTAATGAGCTTGGTATCGCCCTTGGAGAACCACCCTTTGTCCTCAATTTCTTCAACTTTCAGAAAACCTCGGGCACCCCAATAAGGGATCAGAGAGATAAGGTCGGCGGTGTCGTCTTTATCGTCAATAAGAAAACCAGCCATGGCGGAATCCAACCCTTCAGGCGGGTGATAACTAATGGTGGTTGGCACTCGATCGTCCTTACCAAACTTTCTCCAAAGCCCGTAGAAAAAAGCAATGAGTGCTCCAGCGATCAAGCCCCATCCGTACTTCGTCCAAAAGGGCCACAGCGGTTTGTATTCCTTAATGGTACCCGGTGGAAAATCGATCAGGATGGTCACAGCATCGCCGAAATTGGAGGTAAAATCATCGACAGCAGTTCCTGTGAGCACGCCATCGGCTTGTTGAACACTAAAGTCTCTGGTAATTTCGGTAGAACCAATGGCGCCAGAATACACTTGAAAATCCTGACTGTCGATAAAGCTCTTTTCGGGCAAATGAATTCGGAATGTCATGTCCTCAAATTGAGCGAACCAATCTGTGGGTTTTAAGTTCCAGTAAAATCGATCGGCGCTGGGTTCGTGCAAAAAGGCATGTTTTACACGGTATCTAATTTCATAGTGTGTGGGTCCTTTGACGGTAATATCTTCGTCGCCTATTTTAATTTGAAGGGTGCCTCCTACCTTCCGCATAAAAGCATTGGTGGTCACAAATTTGTAATTAGGAACTTCAATATTGCTGATCTTTATTTCTCTTTTTTCTTCCGAGCCATCAAAGGCGACCACGTCGTAGCGGGTCCGTATATCGCGATAAATACCGTGCTTGGATTGGGTAAAATAGATATCGTAGTTTTCTACAACATCAAAATAGCCGTCGTGGTTGATATGGACGTCCACTTCGTAATTCCGGACAACAAAGCCTTGGGCATAGCTGTTTGTGAAGGCAATGAGAATAACGAATAGCAGGAACTGTTTTTTCATAGACGGGATCATTTCAGAATAAAACAACTTAAGAAAAATCAACTTTCACATTTTCACGTTCCTCTCCGGTAGTTTCGAAAAAGTCGAAATGCTTATAATTTAACATCCCGGCAAATATCACGGCGGGGAAACTTTCTCCAAAGGTGTTGTTCTGTCGCACCGAACCATTGTAGTAGCGGCGGCTGCGCTCTAGATTTTCTTCAATTTCATTCAGCTTTTGCTGTAAATCGATAAAGTTGGCGTTGGCTTTGAGATCGGGATAGGATTCACTCAGAGCGAAAATGCTGCGAAGGGTTTGTTGTAAGGCATTTTCAGCTTGAATTTGACCTGCAATATCATCTGAAGGAACAGACATAGCCGCATTTCTGGCCTGAATGACCTTTTCCAAAGTGTCCTTTTCGTGGGCTGCATATCCTTTGACGGTTTCAACCAGATTCGGAATTAAATCGTAACGACGTTTCAGTGCAACATCGATATTGCTCCAGGCATCCTGGACGAGATTTCTATTCTTGACGAATTTGTTGAAAATGGCAATGACCATGAGGATAAGGCCAATAAGTGGAATTCCAATAAGGAGTACTATGGATAAAAGACTCATTTTTTGACAGATTAGTGGGTTATTTGCGGAAGCTACCACGGTGGTAAGCCGCTCAAAATGAAGAACTAAGATACTATCTTTTCTTAGCTTTTAAAAAATTAGTCGCTGGGTTTACGATTTGTTACATATAGATTGGGTTGGCTCCGCCTTCGAGGACCTCAGGCATCGCTGCTCGTCGGACGCTGAGGCTCTCGAAGCGTCACCCTACCATTTTATTTCGAAGAATCCTCCAAACATCTACACTGTCTTTCTGCTTTATCAAATAATTTTCCAACTCCTCCACATTGCTCAAATCGGCATCTCGGTCTACAAATCCATAGCCCAAATAGATGCCATTGCGCACCATGATAAAAGCATCTTCTTCCGGGTTTCGACCACGTTCTTTGAGAATCAGGTTCTGGTTAGAAGCCCTAATATGCTCCACCGCAAGAGCAACTCGTTCGTTATAAGATTGAGGGAGTTCTTCACCACGACAAACTCCTTTGCAGGTCTCAATCGTATAGTGAGAGCAGGAACTTACGTTTTCCTGTAAATGGCAAAATTTTGGACAGAGCTCGAACTGAGCGCATATTTTCTCCAAAACCAAACGACATTGCTGTTGGCTGTATAAAATAAGATGTGGATTGGGAGCGCCTTTAGCAGTATTGAAAGCCAAATGGACTATGCCCGCACGATCCGTATAGCTGAAAATCGCAAAGGACCGCGGCGCGCGTTTGGACACGACGTTGTACTGCGGATAATGGTGTTTGATCGCGGCATCTTCCATGAGTAGTGCTACTAATTCACTACCCGAAAGTTCAAAATCGATATGGCCGGTTTCGCGACAAAGGTCGAGCTCCTTTTGTTTTTTGTCATAAAAATGGCTCAAGACTCTTTTTTTGATGTCTTTTGCCTTTCCCACATAGATAATCTTTCCTTTTTTGTTTCTGAAATAATACACGCCAGGCGCATTGGGAAGGGCTTCAAAAACTTCTTTGGGCAAGTGGGGAGGTAAGGTGGCCTCTTTGGAATTCTTCTTCAGAAATTCAGTGAAAACGGCTTCTGCATTTTCTTGTGCGAGCAACCTTTGAAACAAAACTACGGTAGCTTCAGCATCGCCACGGGCACGGTGACGGCCTTCTATTTTGATGCCCAAATTGGCGCATAATTTCCCCAAACTATAGGAACGAAACCCAGGAATAAGCTTTCGGGAAAGACGTACGGTACACAATTTTTTTCTTCGGAATTCAATGTTCAGGCGTTTAAATTCGCCATGGATCACATTATAGTCGAAGTTGACATTATGAGCAACAAAAATGGCTGCTTCAGTAATACGTAAAACATCCTCAGCAATATCACTGAAATAAGGCGCGTTGGCGACCATGGCATTATCAATACCCGTTAATGCCGTGATGTGAGTAGGAATATGGTCTTCAGGATTTACAAGCGAAGTAAACTCATCAACTACCTGATTGCCATCATATTTGAAAATGGAAATTTCCGTAATGCGGTTCGTTTGTCCAGTGGTTTCTACATCAATAATCGTATACATGGGCTATTACTACTTTCTAAACGGAATCATTTTTTTTTGGCGTTCTGAATAATGGCTTTCAGCTTTTCTTTTCGAGTTTGCTGCTCTTTTTTTAGTTTATTTTTTTTGCGATCCATCAATTTGGAGTGCTTTGCCTTGTTTTTGGTGTTTTTTTCCTTGCCCTTCTTCGCCATGATGTAAAGATACACTCCCTTCGGTACAATTTTGCTACTACCGTTACAAAATCATTGAGTGAACGATTGTAACAAACTTTTCACTCTATCGTCTTCTTAGAACAACTGCTTAGACAACCATTTTCAAAGTTGTAACGTCTATAACCATAACAATCATTTATAAAATACTCATGACTTTCTTTAAAACCATCTTTTTTGCCTTTTTCACACTTCTAAGTTTATCTACCTCAGCGCAGACCATTTCGGCTACGGTAGTTGATGCCAAAACAGGGAATCCCATTCCCTTTGCTACGGTGGAGACAGGTAAAAATCAAGGAGTAATAACAAATGAAGAAGGTGTTTTCACAGTTCTTGTGGATCGAATTAAATCACCTAACGATTCTATTTATATTTCGTCCATGGGCTACGAAAAGAAGGGAATAACCTACCATGCAAGCCAGGAAACTGAGATCAAATTGGCGCCAAAAGCTTTCGAATTGCAGCGCGTATTTGTGAGCAACCAAAATCTTACTGCGGAAGAAATTGTTGAAAAAGTAAAAGAGAACCTGACTCAAAATTATACGGTCGAAGTCTCAAGAAAGAAGATCTTTTTTCGCCAATCCGATTTTAACCGACTGGAAAAAGTGGACTTTGGATTTCAAAAATCGACTATAGAAGAATTGAACAAAGAACTCATTGATAGCATCGCCCGTTTGGTACCCCGAAAGTCGTCTTACTATCGCGAAGTCGTAGGCGATTTCTACGGCGATTACAGCAAACACAAATTATATGTAGACAAGGCGGCCGAGTTGTACGACAAATCCAAAGACCTTTCTATGGATGGGCTTTCTGAAAAATTGGAGCGTATTTTTAAGGAGAATGTGAAGCCAGATTCTTATTTAAAGATCAAATCGGGGATTTTTGGCACTAAGGTTCAGTTGGACTCGCTCGCAGAGGCCGATGAGGATGCCAAAGCTGTCAAGGTGGAAGTTGAGAACAATACCGAAAAGCAACATTATTTTCAGCAAAGAATCAAAGACAGAATCTCTGAACTCTATGAAGAACTCTTCTTTAATGAAGACTCCAAATTGGATATTTTGGAAAAATCGAATCGATATCGATTTACGTTGAATGATTACACTTTCATTGATGGTGAGCCTGTTTTTATCATCAGTTTTGAACCCAAGGGGAAAAAGGATTTTGAAGGAGTGATGTATGTGAATACCGCCGATTTTGCCGTAATGCGTTTAGAATTTGATAATGTCCGTCCGTTGCGTCGCTTTGGACTTTTGGGCATCAAGTTCCGCCAAAATGTATACCGAGGAAAGATGTTGTTTATGAAGGACATCACAGGAGCTTACAGTCCACGTTATATCGAATTGGAAAACGGGAGCTTCTTTGGCGTGGATCGACCACTGAAAGTGATTGAAAAGAACAAACACGTAAAAGGACGGCGCAAACAAAACGAACTTTCATTGCAGTTGGACGTGGAAACTTCCAATATTCAAAAATATGAACTAGTGGTTTTCGATTCTGAAAACATTTCTGATGGAGCCTACGAAACAGCCAAAGAAAATAAAAATGTAGAGGCGACCTACCTGTCTAAATACGACCCTAATTTTTGGGAAGGCTACACCATTATGGAGCCTAATGCAGCCATTCAGGCGTTTACGGTTTTGGAGGAATAAGTTCACGCCAATACTTTGAATTATAGGCCTCGCAAGTTGAAGTCTGAATGACGGAAAATTTCTATCTTCACGTTCATGAAATCTTTTTCCGACTACCAGCGTATAGGATTTGTCCTAGGACCTTTGACATTTACACTGCTCTATTTTCTGCCCTATACTTTTATCAACCCTGAATTGGATAAAGTGGCCGCAGTTGCTGCATGGATGATCATTTGGTGGATCAGTGAAGCGGTTTCCATTTCGGTGACGGCACTGTTGCCGTTGGCCTTATTCCCTCTCTTCGGAATAATGGATATTAAAGCTGTATCTGGCAACTATGCGAACCCGATCGTGTATTTATTTTTTGGCGGTTTTGTTATTGCGCTTGCACTGGAAAAAGTAAACCTCCACAAACGAATTGCACTTTCCATACTGAAAATTACGGGCACCAAAGCCAACGGAATCATCCTTGGTTTTATGATCGCGACGGCCTTGTTAAGTATGTGGATTTCCAACACGGCCTCGACCGTTGTTATGTTACCCATTGCGGTTTCGGTGATTTCTCTTTTGATGAACGATGTTGATGGTTTTACTAAGAACGATCAAAATTTTGCGCTGGCTATTATGCTTGGGATTGCTTTTGCTGCCAACATTGGTGGTATGTCAACACTCATTGGAACACCACCCAACTCAGTGATGCTGGCTTTTCTGAATGAAAATTACCAATTGGATATTGGATTTTTCCAATGGATGAAGTTAGGCGTTCCCTTTGCGTTAATAATGCTAGTGATCGCTTACTTCTTTATTGTCAAGGTGTTTTACCCCAACGGACTTGGGAATTTGCAATCCTCTGGAAGTGTTATTCAAAGTGAATTGGATAAGCTGGGAAAGATGTCGCGAGGTGAAAAAGTGGTGCTTACCATCTTTTTATTGACGGCAACGGCTTGGATGCTGCGCGGAGCCATCAACTCCTGGTTTCCAAATTTAAAATTAACCGACACTACTATTAGTATGATTGCCGCAGTGGCTATGTTTATAGTTCCGTTGGAATTTAAAAAAGGATCTTTTCCCTTAAAATGGGAAGACACGTCAAGATTACCTTGGGGTATTTTAGTATTATTTGGTGGTGGGCTTGCTTTGGCTTCTGGTCTTACCCAGGCAGGTTTTATCGATATGATAGGTGACTTCATTGCGACCAAAGAAAATTGGAGTGCATTGGTAATTACGGCCGTGCTCATTTTGATTATGCTCTTCATGACCGAATTGATGAGCAATGTTGCCTTGGTTACTATTTTGGTGCCTTTGGTGGTTGGGATCGCTATTGGAATAGACATACCCATATTACAAATGGTCATCCCTGTAACGTTAGCATCCAGCTGTGCTTTTATGCTTCCCATGGCCACACCGCCCAATGCGATAGTCTTTGCTAGCGGGCATATAAAAGTGGCTCAAATGGCTAGGATTGGGGTGGTACTTAATGTCATTTCAGTGTTGCTTTTGATCTTGGTAGCCTATTATGTGGTGCCGTTGCTGTTTTAATTCGTATCGGGCTGCTCTGCCTTCGAGAGCCTCAGGCATCGCTTCTCGAACTGGAGGCTGAGGTTCTCGAAGCCTCAAGTCTTATTCTTTTCCCTTAAGTCTCTGTATGCAATTGATAAGTCTGGTAATAAATGTGGTTCGCCGTTCATGAGCGCCTCTTTCTTTTTCCTATTCCAACCCTGAATCTGTTTCTCGCGATAAAAGGCCTCATCGATTCTTTGATAGCGTTCATAGTAAATCAATTTTACTGGAAGATGTTTTCTGGTATGATTTGCGCCTTCCCCTTTTTGATGTTGAAGAATACGCTTTTCCAAATCTACTGTACTTCCAGTATAGTAGCTCCCATTTCCACATTCTAATATGTAAGTATATCCTTTTGGCATTACTAATCATAATTTGGCTGCTCTGCCTTCGAGAGCCTCAGGCATCGCTTCTCGAACTGGAGGCTGAGGTTCTCGAAGTCTAAATTACATTCTCTTTAATGGCTGCAACTACTTCCGGATTTAAAAGGGTGGAAATATCCCCGAGGTTTTCGCCTTCACCACTGGCAATTTTTCGAAGGATACGACGCATTATTTTACCACTTCGCGTTTTGGGCAAGCCAGGCGTGAACTGAATTTTATCCAATTTTGCAATGGGGCCAATACGTTCGGTGATGAGTTGGTTGATCTCTTTTCGCAGATTATTGTGATCTCGGGTTTGCCCCGTTTCTTTCAGAATAACATATCCATATAGGGCATTTCCTTTGACGTCATGCGGGAAGCCTACAATTGCACTTTCAGCGATGGCGGGATGCTCGTTGATGGCATCTTCAATAGGAGCGGTTCCCAAGTTATGACCCGAAACGATAATCACATCGTCCACACGCCCTGTAATTCGATAATTACCTGTGGCGTCTCTTAGGGCTCCATCACCAGTAAAATAATTATTGGGATAGGCTGCGAAATAAGTTTCACGATATCGTTGGTGATTTCCCCAAATGGTTCGTGCCATGGATGGCCACGGAAATTTTATACATAGTCGGCCGTTATTTTTGGTCTCAGAAAGTTCCTTTCCCTCTTCATCCATTAAACAGGGTTGAATGCCTGGTAGTGGTAAGGTTGCGAAGGTAGGGATTGTGGGGGTCACGTAGGGAATAGGAGAGATAAGAATACCACCTGTTTCCGTCTGCCACCAGGTATCAACAATGGGACTATTTCCTTTGCCAATATGGTCATTATACCAATGCCAGGCCTCTTCGTTAATGGGTTCTCCAACGGTACCCAACACTTTGAGCGATGAGAGATCGTATCTGGAAACGAAACTTAGATTTTCTTTGGCCAAAGCCCGTATCGCCGTTGGCGCTGTATAAAACTGTGTGATTTTATGTTTTTCAATGATCTGCCAAAAACGTCCCCAATCGGGATAGGTTGGGACTCCTTCGAACATAACAGTTGTAGCGCCGTTCAATAGCGGACCATAGACAATATAACTGTGTCCTGTAATCCAACCAATATCTGCAGTGCACCAATACACATCTTCTTCAGTATATTGAAAAACATTTTTAAAGGTATAGGCTGTATAGATCATATATCCGGCCGTGGTATGCACCATTCCTTTTGGCATTCCTGTAGAGCCCGAAGTATATAAAATAAACAGGGGGTCTTCTGCTTCCATGATCTCTGGGGAACAGTCACCGTAGGCATTATCGAGCAGCGGTTGTAACCAATGATCACGCCCTTCTTTCATGTTAATTTCAGAATAAATGCGTTGTGCAACCAAGACATTTTTTACGCCTTCACATTGCTCCAAAGCCTCGTCCACAATACCTTTGAGGTCAATGGTCTTATTTCCTCGGAAGGATCCATCACTAGTAATTACTATTTCGCAATCGCAATCGTTGATGCGTGTGGCCAAAGCCGTAGCACTAAAACCTGCAAAAACCACAGAATGAATAGCGCCAATGCGTGCACAAGCCAGAACTGAAACAGTCAATTCTGGGATCATGGGCAGGTAAATGCAAACCCGATCTCCCTTTTCAATACCCATTTCTTTTAACACATTGGCGAAACGGCACACTCGCTCGTGCAGTTGTTTGTAGCTAATGTGTTGGGCTTGCTCGTTAGGGTCATTGGGTTCAAATAATAGGGCCGTTTTGTCCCCTCGAACTTTCAGGTGACGATCCAGGCAGTTTTCCGTGATGTTGAGCTGAGCCCCATCAAACCACTTTACTTCAGGGGTGCCAAAATCCCAGTCTAATACCTTGCGCCAGGGCTTGTGCCATTGAAAATGTTCTTCGGCGATCTCTTCCCAAAAAGCTTCAGGTTCTTGAACAGATTTGCGATAGACTTGGAAATATTCTTCAAGGTTTTTGATATGGTATTGACTCATCTTTTTGTTGGTTGTTAGGACAGGTCGAATTTCATCATATAGTCTCTTTGTGGATCATCTCCCAATAGAAATTCGTGTGTTCCGAAAGTACTAAATCCATTTCTTTCGTAAAAGGCAATGGCCTTAGGGTTTTGATCCCATACGCCCAACCAAACATGATCTACAAGATTATTTCTTCCTACTTCGATAGCCTTTTGAAGGAGTAGTTTACCATATCCTTTACCGTGGAATTCTGAAAGGACATAAATACGTTCAATTTCTAAGGTATTTGGGTACCCAGCTTCGGTTTGTGCGTTACCCATATTGAGCTTGATGTAGCCCATGGTGATTTCGTTTTGTTCGGCTAAAAAGAATTGTACTTCGGGATCGTTAAGTTGGTTAATTATGGCTTTTTCGCTGAAATGGGTCTCCAAATAGAAACGCATATTTTCCGGGGTGTTATAGGCTTCATAAGTGGCTATAAAAGTACTTTTCGCAACAGACTGTAAGGTGCTTAAATCTCGATCTTTTGCGCTTCGTACAACGATTTTAGAAGAAGTCATTTCAGTAATTATAATTTATCTGAAAAGTTACAAATTTTCAGGTTTCCGAAGAAAGGTTCAGGGGTGAAATTCTGCGCCGTTCAATGATCTTGCGCTTTGCTGGCTCCACTGGGAATTCTAATGTCCTCCACCATTTGAGTCACCTTTTTTGGAGGTGGGGGAGAAAATTTATGGACGACCAAAGCTACCGCAAAATTCGCCAACATGGCAACTGCTCCGAACCCTTCGGGCGAAATTCCGAACCACCAATCACCACTTAAACCGGCAACGGCTTCTTTCCCGCCGTCAAAAATCCCAAACTTAAACTTCAGCATATAAAAGAGCATCAAGGAAACACCTACCACCATTCCGGCAACGGCCCCTTCTTTATTCATTCTTTTATAAAAAATACCCATTACAATGGCCGGGAAAAATGACGCGGCCGCAAGTCCAAAGGCCAATGCGACCACAGCGGCTACAAATCCCGGGGGATTAATTCCGAAGTAACCTGCAACGATCACGGCAACAATCGCGGCGATACGAGCGGCTAAAAGCTCCCCTTTTTCCGAAATGTTGGGCCGGTATACATTTTTAATCAAATCGTGTGATACCGATGAGGAAATCACCAATAATAACCCTGCTGCGGTCGATAGGGCTGCTGCAAGTCCACCTGCAGCGACCAAGGCAATTACCCACGCTGGTAGGTTGGCAATTTCGGGATTGGCAAGAACCATAATGTCGTTATCAATAGTGAGTTCGTTTGCATCTTTGTTCGCGAGATATTGAATGGTTCCGTTCTGGTTCTTATCTTCAAAAGTAAGCAAACCAGTGTTCTCCCAGTTCTTGAACCAGGCAGGCATTTCAGAATAGGGTTGGTCACTTACGGTATCAATTAAATTGGTTTTTGCGAAGACAGCTACGGCTGGAGCCGTTGTGTAGAGGACGGCGATAAGTAGCAGGGCGATTCCCGCACTTTTTCTAGCATCTTTTACTCGTTTCACCGTAAAAAATCGAACAATAACATGGGGTAAACCTGCCGTGCCAACCATTAGTGCCAGGGTGATCGCAAAAACGTCTGCGCGAGATTTGGAACCGTCAGTATATTCGTTGAAACCCAGTTGGGTCGAGAGGCCGTTCAGTTTTTCAAGCAAGTAGGTGCCAGAACCATCATTTAATGTTGAACCCATACCCAATTGAGGCACTGGATTTCCTGTCATTTGGAACGAAATAAAAATGGCAGGAACCATGAATGCAAAAATGAGCACACAATATTGAGCTACTTGCGTATAGGTAATTCCTTTCATTCCACCCAGAACGGCATAAAATAATACGATGACCATCCCGATAAGCACTCCTGTAGTAATATTCACTTCTAAAAATCGAGAGAAAACGAGGCCCACTCCTCTCATTTGCCCTGCTACATAAGTAAATGAAACGAGCAAAGCACAGATTACTGCCACAATGCGAGCCGATTTGGAATAGTAGCGTTCACCGATAAAGTCGGGCACTGTAAACTTTCCAAATTTCCGAAGGTAGGGCGCCAAAAGAAGGGCTAATAGCACATAGCCGCCGGTCCACCCCATAAGAAACACAGAACCATCATAACCAGCAAAGGCAATGATGCCGGCCATGGAGATAAAAGAGGCCGCCGACATCCAATCTGCCGCGGTCGCCATTCCGTTAGCCCATGGAGAAACACCACCGCCAGCGATATAAAACTCTTTGGTCGAACTCACCTTTGACCAAATGGCAATACCAATGTAAATAGCGAAGGTTACTCCTACCAGTATGTACGTCCAGGTTTGTACACTCATGACTCCGGGGTATTTGAATCGTCATCATATCCGTACTTTTTATCGAGTCGGTTCATGAGCCAGATGTAAATAAAAATGAGTAGAACAAAGCAATAGATAGCTCCTTGTTGCGCGAACCAAAACCCTAATTTAAATCCGCCAAAAGAAATAGTGTCAAGCGCATCTTTAAACAGGATCCCGCAGCCATAGGAGACCACAAACCATATGGAAAGAAGAAGGATTACATACCTAATGTTTTCCTTCCAATAGGCTTTCGATTTTGAGGGTTTTGAATTCAAAAAAGGAATTAGTTGTTAGTGAAGGATTGAAAGTACAAAATTCTGAGGAACTATGCATTCATCCGTACCTCCATAAACTCTAATTTATGACATTAATCGATGGGTTTTTGGAAGCAAATACTATCTTTTACGTCCTTGTATTGATCGTAGTTTGGAATTTGAGTAAAGCCGTATTTTTTATAGAGATTATTGGCCGCTTCAAAGGAGATTCCTGTTTCGAGAATTAGTTTTTTGTAGCCCAGTTCTTTTGCCCATTGTTCCAGCTCTTGCAAGATGCTTTTTCCGAGGCCTTTTCCTCTGGAGTCGGGATGGGTATACATTCGTTTTATTTCCACGGTGGTTTCATTATAAGGTTTCATGGCTCCGCAAGCGATGGGCTCACCATTCCAGTAGGCCACAATAACGTGGGGAATTCCTTCAATGCTATTAAATTGATGGTAATAATGGTGCTTATCACCATCTACAACACTTAGGAGCGTATCCAATTGTTTCACCAAAGCAATAAAATGAGGATGTTTGGAGTTGGTGCGTATCATTTTCAGGAAAAATTCTTCCTAAAATTACAAATTATTAGAAATCGAGAGGTATTCCTGATTGAAATTTAAAGCTCTTCTCTTACTTCATTGGATACCTCTTCCCCCTGTTTGTTTATGTACACCAACCAAACATTATTAGTGCAGACCCGGTTAAAGACGTCAGAGTTCGAAGAGCAATATTGTTTGGATCCTTTAATAAGATAGCCCGTTTGGGTTTCTTCTGCAGTATAGCCATATTCATTATAGAAATCGCCATAAGAATTGCTCCATTGCTCTTTTCCTTTGTGATCAACTTTAATCACGTAGGCATCATAATTACCATTTCCGAAAGAACTTGTAGCCCCAACAATTAAGTACCCGCCATCCTTGGTTTGAATTATGGACTTGGCTTGTTCGTAAGCTTTTCCGCCATACTGTTTCGACCAGATTTCATTGCCGTTCTCATAATTTTTGGTGAGCAGTATTTGTGAAGACCTACCGTCTATACTTTTAATAGTGCTTACATTAATAGAACCATTTTCGGTTGGAATCTTTGGTTGGAACTTAGAACTTTCTTTTTTGACAAACCGAACATTTTTAACGCGACTGGAGGTTAATAGAAGCGCCTTTACCCGTCCAAAAGCATCTGGTTCTAAGGTGGTACGATAATTGGATAACAGTAAGTCTTTCTTTGTGAACGCCCTTAGCGGTATTGCTTCGGTGCGCCATTGTTGAAGCACCATAAGCAAGTCATTTTCTAAGTAAACTTCGAAGCTTATATCCAGTTCTGAATTATAATAAGTGCCCACGTAGGCTTCCAATTCGAAGGCCGTTGGCGGAAGATCGTTCGACCTAAGATGGACTCTGGGTTCGGAGTCTTCCTGGTAAAGTGTAAAATTATCACGCTCATTTCCATTGTAAGTAAAGGCTAAGTGGGTATTTGGAATTCCTTCAAAAGAAAATAAATTATCACGCTTACGAATTAACTTGAAAGGGTTGTTGTTATCGTATTGGTAGTAAAGTGTTTTGTCCTTTTCAGTGATTCGAATAAGGGTTCCTTTGGGAGTGCGATAGTAACCGATGAGGTCTTTTAATTCACTTTGTGCTTGTACTATCTCAGGTTGCAAAGGGTTGTGCGAGTCGGCTTTTAATTCTTTCTTCGGAAGTAATACCTCAGCAATTTCATAAGCGATATTTCCACTCGATAAGGTGCCGTTATTGCTCATTACAAAAATGGATAACTTTTCTTCGGGAAAGCGAAGAACTTGTGCGTGATATGATCCTGTACTGCCCGAATGATGCAAGGAGGGATAGTTGAGACGATCTTCAAGTTCCAAGCCAAACCCGTAGGTGGTTATTTCACTATTTTTAATAGGTTGTTGGCTCAATATGAGTAATTGATTGTTGTTGTTTTCGGCATTTTGAATCGCCTGCTCAAATACCAGTTGATCCCTTAATGTGGTAAATAGAAACCCATCGCCAAAAAGATTAGT
Organism: Bacteroidota bacterium; assembly: GCA_039028295.1. Lineage (GTDB taxonomy): Bacteria > Bacteroidota > Bacteroidia > Flavobacteriales > Flavobacteriaceae > Aureisphaera. The sequence continues at coordinate 39,444 of JBCCIJ010000009.1, read as the reverse complement.
GATCATTGGGTATTGTTGCCAAATGCCATTGCCCCAATTCATATATGGAAAGGCTTGATTAGGCATTACGTACATGTAATTTTTGAGGTATTCTGTATCGGTCATACCCAATTCTTCAAACAGTTTTTTGGAATAATCATGAAAAGATTGGCCAGAGGCGATTTCCACAATTTTGGTGAGTAGGGTGTAGTTTGAATTGCTGTAAAGATAGGCGGTGCCGGGATCAAAGTTCAGGTCATTTTGCCTTTCCAGAAGAGCAAATACATCTTCATTGTCAAGACCTTCACGTCTCCACCATGTTTCTTGTTGCAGACTCATTAAATCCGAATAATCTCGAATCCCGCTCGTGTGGTTTATTAGGTGTCTAATTTTAATTTCTTTTTCTTCGGAAGTATATAACGTAGGCAGGTATTTTCTAATATCGTCTTCCAAATTTAAGGTGCCTTCAAGACTCAATTTTAAGACACAAAGGGCTGTAAATTGTTTGGCTACGGAGGCTACATTAGATTTGGTGTTTACCGTTGCCTGTACGCTATGCTGCAAACTCGACAGTCCGCGAACGCTTTCAAAAACGATCTCTCCGTTCCAAATAACCCCAACAAATAACCCAGGATCATTTTCTTCAAGTTGGGTATTTATGATGGTGTTGAGCGCATCTTGATCGATAGATTGAGCGGTCATCATAAGAGCCGTCAAAGCGGTTAAAAGAAAAACGATAAATTTCATAATTCGAGTTTTGATTGAAGCACAAATATGCGTTGAAACAGGCAGTTGTACGCTTCAAATCTTGATTTGAGACCTAGTTTAGGAGATTTTAACAAGGTACTCTTTGGGAGAAAGAGCCGTGTACTTTTTAAAGGCTCTGTTGAACGTGGCTTTAGAGTTGAAGCCACATTCTAAGGCAATTCCAAGTAAAGTTTTGGAGTTGTGTTCCCCTTTTTTGAGGCGCTCAATGACGGCTTCTATTCGATATTTATTTACAAAATCATTGAAATTCATGGCAAAGCCATTGTTAATGGCCTGCGAAATTATTTTTGGATAAGTGTCTAGGCTTTCGGCCACATTCGAAAGGGTTAAATTTGGGTTTTCATATAATTTTTCTTCCAGCATGAGGCGTGAAATTTTTGGTTTCCAAACCTCCAATTCTGGAAGCACTGTAGCTGGATTTCTTTCGGCCAAACTACCTTCCGGTTCCGAATCTAAAATTGACGTATCGATGATTTTTGAGGATCGTATCGCATTCGAATAACCGCTAAATGCGATATAATAATAGAGGAAAGAAAAGCATAGATAGTACCAAAACTTACGCCCAAATTGCCCCCATTCGGGATTCAGAATAAAAAATAAAACCCTTAGTAGAAGAATAATCAAAAAGGCGATAAAGAAATGCCGAACCCATTTAAAGAGCACAGAATCGGCAAAACTCACAGTTTGATAGGCAATAATTTTATAGTTGGCATAATAGCGTAAGCTAAGCAATAAGTAAAAAACCATAGAAATGAGTCCCGCAACCTGGTACCAAGGAGAAAGATCTTTGTCTCGACCGTCGGCATAAAAATAAAATTCAGAAAGGATTAGTTTATCGGTTACAAAAACGACGAGACTATACATTAAATATAAGATGGCAGGCACAAAATGAATCCAATCGCGCTTGGAAAGCTTGAAGGACTTATTTAATAGGCTTTGCGTATAGAAATACAAGACAGGCCCAATTAGAAATAGTTGTTGAAAAGGAATAAAAAATAAAACCTCTCGATATACTTTCACCGAATACCAACCCGCATAACCTGTCATAAAAGGTATCACGTACATGGCGCATAAAAACACAAAAAGACTCAGCCATTTACTCGAACTACGTTGTAACTGATACCCTTTGATTAATAGCATAAGGGAAAAGACAATTCCTTGACTGAAGAAAATAAGAAGTACTGAACTTTTTAAGGAGAAGTCGAAAAGCATGGACACATGTTAAAGCTTATAGGGTTTTAGCGAGCAAAAGCAAAATACTCATTTTATTTTGAATGGGCCTTTTAAAGAGGGTTTTGTCTCTTGTCAAGTCCAAGCTTTTCAATTCTTCAAAAATCCTACCAGATTCTCCGTAAGTCTTATATCTAGGTGCCATATAGACGCCTCCATATTCAATTACAAACATTTGCAAGCGTTTACAAATGACTATAAACGAAAGTAAGTAGGTAACAACCGACTCTCATTGGGAAGCTGAACTATGTTTGCACTGTTGAATCATTAGGGTTCAATTTTAACTGTTTAACTAGCCTGCACACCGCAGGTAATAAATTTAATATTATGAATGCACTTAGAAACAAAGTACAGCTGATTGGACGATTAGGGAAAGACCCCGTTGTTGTAATTTTTGAAGATGGGAATAAGCTCGCTAAATTCTCTATGGCCACGAATGATAATTATAAGGATAAAGAAGGTCAAAAAGTAGAACGCACCTATTGGCACGATGTAGTGGTGCGAGGAGGACTCGTGAATGTGGTGGAAAACTATGTGACCAAGGGACAAGAAATTGCCATCGAAGGAAAACTTACCAACCGGTCTTGGGAGGACAAGGAAGGTACAACTCGATATGCCACCGAAATTATGTGCAATGAACTACTCTTATTGGGGAGTAAAGAGTAGTTGATCCGGTATTTCGGCGCAATTCTGTTCTGCAGAATCACCCGGCAACCTTCGTGATTGCTTTGATTAGTCAATGCCAAGGAAGCGGAGTGGCCTCGATCGAAAGGCTGTGCCGAAACCTCCGGTTCATTTAAAGTTATTGAATTAAGATTACAGCTAATGTTTCGAAACAGACATAAATCTATTTTCAAATGAGTACCATCAAGGTCTAAATAGCATAACTTTGTCGGCAATGAATACAGCAACCTCCCAAGCTATACTTTCTCTTCTTAAAACCCATTTCGGGTATGATTCCTTCCGTCCAAATCAACGAGAGATCATTGAGGAGGTTCTGCACGGGAAGGATACCTTGGCCATCATGCCAACGGGGGGCGGGAAGTCGTTGTGTTTTCAATTGCCGGCTTTGGCTATGGAGGGTACCGCCATTGTGGTTTCACCACTTATTGCGTTGATGAAAGATCAGGTAGATGCATTGAAAGGAAACGGAATAGAAGCAGGCTATTACAACAGTTCTCAGCCACAGGAAGAGCAAGAACTTATTCTTTCAGAATTAAAAGAAGGAAAACTAAAACTACTTTATGTAGCACCGGAAAGCCTTGGACTCATCGACGAACTTTTGCAAATGATCACTATTAGTTTGTTCGCCATTGACGAAGCCCATTGTATTTCGTCATGGGGTCACGACTTTAGACCGGCTTATACACAGTTGGGCCGCTTAAAAGAAATATTTCCAAAGACCCCCATAATCGCGTTAACCGCTACGGCCGATAAGGCGACACAAGATGACATTTGCGCACAACTCAACATCACAGAGGGAACGAAACATATCACTTCGTTTGACAGGCCCAATCTTTATCTAGACGTGCGCCCTGGGCAAAACAGAATAGGTCAAATGCTTAAATTCCTAGAATTACACGATGAAGAAAGTGGGATTGTCTATTGCTTAAGCCGAAATAGTACAGAGAAGATCGCTGCAAAACTAAAAGCCTCAGGATTTAAAACTGCGGCTTATCATGCAGGACTCTCTGCCGAAAAGCGGACACAAATTCAGGAGGATTTTGTGAATGATAGAACGCCCATTATCGTGGCAACCATTGCCTTTGGTATGGGAATCGATAAGAGCAATGTGAGGTGGGTAATACATTACAATATGCCAAAGAATATTGAAGGTTATTATCAGGAAATTGGACGGAGCGGGCGTGATAACTTACCCGCCCATGCTTTGATGTTTTATAGTTTTGCCGATGTTATTCAGCTTAGAAAATTTGCGGAAGGAACAGAAACGGAAGTATTTCAACTGGCCAAGTTGGAACGAATGCAACAATTTGCAGAGGCCTTAAGTTGCCGAAGAAAAGCGTTGCTCAATTACTTTGGAGAACACAGCTTTAAAGATTGTGGAAACTGCGATATCTGTAAAACCCCACCCCAGTATTTTGATGGGACCCAATTGGCCCAAATGATCTGTTCGGCTGTAGCTCGACTGAAAGAACAGGAGGCCACCAATATGCTCATCGATGTACTGAGAGGTGCACGTAACGCACAAGTATACGACAAAGGATACCAGCATATAAAAACCTATGGAGTCGCTAAATCGGTTGCCTGGAGGGACCTGCAACAATACATCATTCAACTGCTCAATCAAGGTGTGCTGGAAATACGTTTTCATGAAAATGGACGGCTATTGCTTACGCCCCTGGCAAAACAGATTCTTTTTGAAGGCAAGCGGCTACAGCTGGCCAATCTGGTACAACCTCAAATAGCCGTAAAAAAAGAAAAAAGCACCAAAAAAGGAACCGAATTGTTCGAAAAACTGCGAGCACTACGTACCAAATGGGCTGAGGAAATGGGAGTGCCGGCCTATGTCATCTTTAGCGACGCCAGTTTGAAGGAGATGGAGGATAAGCAACCACGTACCCGCGATGCATTCTCCGAAATTAGCGGTGTTGGGCAGGCGAAACTCGAAAAATATAGTGACTCGTTTCTTAAAGTAATCGCCAAATATTTGGATGTTCAAGAAGGAAAAGAAATGAAGCAAGCAACTCATGAACGAAGTTTTCAGTTGTTTTCTGAAGAAGGATTGACGGTTGCTGAGGTTTCAGAGAAAAGAGGGATTTCTGAAAACACCGTTTACGGACATCTTTTAAAGGTGCACCAGTCAGGAATTGAAGTAGATCTGCACCAATTTATCACTTCAGAAGAAATAGAAAAGATCAAATTGGCGAGAAAGGAGCTAAATGACCCCATAACCGTCAAATCGTATTTTGAATACTTTGAAGGGGAACTGCCGTATTGGAAGATTCAGTTTGGATTATCCCTACAATGAAAGACCCGTCAACCTAAAAAGGCGACGGGTCTTCATAATAAACTAAAACTACTATTTATTCCACCACAAGTGTGTACTGTGGAGTTTTGTTGAGAGGACAAAAGTACTTGTAAGTGCCCTTGGAAAGAGTGACAACGTTGGAACTTTCTGTAGTTCCTTCTTTAACCACTTGGGTTACGTAGGCTTCTTTGATATGATTGTTTGGGTTGGAAGCATCTTTTCCTTCCGGAACCAATACAAACCCAACATCGGTTCCTGCATGATTATTTGTAACATTGAACACATAGGAGCCTTCTTTTAATTTTACATTTTTTTGAGTGAACTCTCCTTTGGTCTGTTCCAACTTTACAGTCGTTACTTTGTCATCTTTTGCCATTCCGTTTTGAGCTTGGGCAGCGAAATTGAAGGTAATGGCTAATACTAATAAGGCAATTAATTTTTTCATGGTGTTTAATTTTAAGGTTATATGATTATTTATACTAATTCTGGTGTTAAAGGTGCTACTTCAGGGAAATCAATGGGTATCTGAGTGGTACCATGCAAATAGTTGGTGATCGTTTTTTCTCCAACAAGGACAATGGTATCGACTAGATTTCCTTTATCATATCCCGCTTCGAAAAAATTTTGAACTACTTGAGTGTCTGCTTTTCCACGAGTTTCAGTCAAATTTTTTGCTAACTGAGCAAGCGCATCCAATTTAGGATCAAAAGTCGCACGACCACTGCGTATTTCCAGTATTTCTGAGTCGGTAAAACCGTTCATTTTTCCAATGGCGGTGTGGGCCGACAGACAGTAGGCGCATTCATTTACCTGGCTCACAGCAAGATTTACAACCTCCTTTTCTCTTGCCTTCAAACTAGTTTTGGCGTTTTGTAAATTGAGATAGTTTTCCAAGGCGGTTTCGCTGTGTGCGAAGGTTGCGAAAAGGTTGGGAACAAATCCAACGGCTTTTTTTAGGTTGTCAAATAGCAACTGATTGGTTTCGTTTACTTCTGAGTGTGTGGGTACATTAATCGTATTCATGTCAATTGTTTTTATTATTCTGAAAAATTATTATTTGGGTTTATTTGGACACAAATGGCTTCTCTGCGTCGCAGTAATAGTCGTGCAGGCTTTTTTGTGAGCAATGTGTTTTGGGGCTTATGGTTTGTAGTACTTTTTTCCCTTGTCTAAATATTTCAATCAAATTGAAAATAGATTTGTTTTTCGTATTCATAGTTGTACTTGTTCTGTTTTACAGTACAAAGATGCGTTGAATCACTTCTGAAGAAAAGGAAGTTTTTTCCCTTACACGTGTCAATAATTCCCTAAGCGTTGTTTTTGAATCGGATTTTAAATTCTGAAGGAGCCAAACCCGTTAGTTTTTTGAACATTCGGCTTAAATGGGAGGCGTCTTCGAAGCCAATTTCGTAGGCAATTTCCTTAGCAGTTTTATCACTGTACATCAACAGACGTTTTGCTTCCAAAATAATTCGCTCATGGATGATCTTTAAGGGACTCCTATTTATTTTGCCAAATGAATTGGATAAGGTTTTGGGCGATTTGAATAATTTTTCTGCATAAAATCGAACCGAATGCTCCTCCTTGAAATGCGTTTCAACTAAAAGATTGAAATTCCTCAACAAATCTAACTTTCCCTGTTGTTGCGGTAGTGTGGCGTCCGATGCTTTTAGCAAACGAGTGGTTTTCATAATAAAGCGAGCCATGAGCATGTGAAGCATTTCGGCCTGAATATTGTCTCCTGTATGCTCCAGTTCGTCCAAAAATACCTGGTGTAACTGGAAGAATTTTTGTTGTTCCTCTGAATCTAAAGAAACGATCGGAATTTCCCGATTGCCGAAAAAAAGTAAGCCAACACAACTCACCTCTTCGTCATGGTCTTTGATACAATAAAATTCTCGATTAAACTGATAAACGAATAAGGATGCTCCTCCAATAAATTGAAGGGTTTGTATGGGCGTTAATGAAACAATTTGATGAGGATTCACTATTATGGGCACTCCATCAATTATTAGTTCAGCACCCTGATCTCGGGTCCAGATAAAGGTAAATAAACCAACCTCATTTGGATTTTTAAATGCTTCTAAGATTTTTTCATCTCCAATAGTAAGAGAAGCATTCGTGGTGAATTCGGTGAATGATTTTAACATAGGCAATAAGTGGGAATTTGTTCCCAGACCTTACACCCGAAGTATTGAATTATCCGTGCATTCGATCCAACATTTCAATGACCTCAGCCTTTTTACGAACGGAAACTGGCACGGTCTCCTTATTTTTCAGTAATAAATAACCACCATCACTTTTTATAAAAGCACTGATGCATTGCATATTGACCAAATGACTTTGATGGACTCTTAAAAATTCATAAGAGCTCAACATTTCAGCAAAATATTTCAGCGTTTTGGTGACGAATATTTTTCGTCCTTCCTTCAAATAAAATACTGTATTATTATTATCTGCTTCACAACGAACGATGTTTTCCAGGCTTACAATTATAATTTTGTCCAGCGTATGCAATGAAATTTTGTCGGGTTTGGCCTCTGGGGCCGCTAAAGTATTTTTTAAGATGCTCAGACGTTCTTTATTGGGTTCAATTTGTTCTTTGGCTCTGGTAATGGCCGTGGCGAGGTCATCGTTGGAATAGGGCTTTAGCACATAATCAATAGCGGCAAACTTGAAAGCGCGTATGGCATACTCGTCGCTTGCGGTAACAAAAATGATCTTACTGGATAGATCTGGGAAAATTTCCAGAATGTCAAAACCAGTACCATCGCCAAGCATGATGTCAAGAAACAAAATATCCGGCTGGGTTTTCCGAAGTAATTTGGCAGCTTCCACGACGCTTCGTGCGGTGTCGATTACCTTAATGTCGGGATGATGGCTTTCCAGATCGCTTCTCAATAATTGAAGTGCGTCGGCCATATCTTCTATAATAATTGCTGTAAGCATGGGCACATTTTAATAGTCGGTTTCTAAAGGAATTTTAAAAGCAACTCGAGTTCCTACGATAGCATCAGCTTCCTTAATTTCTTTAATGATTAAGGTATTCTCTCCTGAAATTGACTCGATACGTTCCTGAGTTACTGTTAAGGCCATGGATTGGTGGTCCGTGGCAGTTTGCGCTTTTTGCGATTCAAAAACTCCGGGTCCGTTGTCACTTATGGTGCAATATAAAAAATCTTCGGCTGTCTTAAATTCTATTTGCAGTTGACCGTCTTTGGAACTTTTCAAAATCCCATGTCGGATGGAGTTTTCTACAAAAGGTTGAATGAGCATCGGTGGAATCAGAATTTCCTCTGAATCTATTTCAGAAGTAGTTGTGATGGCATATGTAAAGGGTTTTGGAGCCATTAAAAGCTCCACTTCGATGTATTTTTTTAGCGTCTTTATTTCCTGAGCCAAACTAATGTTTTCCTTTCTGGAATTATACAAAATCTCGCGAAGCATCGTGGCAAAACTATTGATTGTATGGTTCATTTTTTCAGGGTCACTATTTCCCATGGCCTTAATTCCGTTGAGCACGTTAAAAATGAAATGAGGATTCATTTGAAGTCGTAAGGCTTTTTGTTCCAAAGACAATAAATGATTTTGAAGCTCCAATTGTTCAGTTTTAAGTTTATTCTTGTGTTTTACCCGTCTAATATAGCGCCAGGTAACTAGCAAAATGATCAGCAAACCAAGACCTATGACCAGCCATTGAAACCATGCTTTTTTGTACAAAGGGCTCTCAATAAAAAATGGAAAATGTATGGTGTCACTTGTTTGCCAACGGTAGTTTCTGGACTGAACACTAAAACGATGCGCCCCAAAAGCCAAACCTACCAGGCGCTGTTCACTATTGGTAGACCATGGGCTCCATTCAGATTCGTTCAATTTGAAACGATACGCTATTCCCTTGGGGTGATCCAAATCCACCGCACGATAATGGAATGAAATTTGGTCTTCATTGGGCTTTAAATGCAGGGTGCCGCGCTCGTTAATCCCGTCATAAAAAGAAAGAGAATCCAGAGGCCGATACCCAACGTAGATATTTTCGAAATGTATACTGGGTTTAAGATTGGTTTCTTGCGGCGTTTTGGCCAAGTCGTATTTAGTGAGGCCATAAATAGCGCCAAACCACAAATTGCCTTGATGATCTTTAGCAACCGCATTAAGACAAGTTTCAATACCCAGAAACCCATCATTACGCCCAAAATGGCTAATATCAACAATTTCATTATCCTTGTTGAGTACAATTTTATCGACTCCTCTCTCTGTACCCATCCAAATATTTTCTTCGGAATCAAAAATAAGTTGATAACTGTTGTTGGAGGTAAGTCTTTTAGAACCACTAAGCTTTTTAAATTGGGTATAATCGTCTTCTGAAGCATACCAAATGCCGCTGCCAGCAGTACCCAAATAGAGATGTTTATTTCTGAACAATAAGGTGTTTATTGGGATTTTGTGCGGTAGCACCTGCCCTAAGTGGATCACCTCGTTGTTTTGAAGATATCCTAAGTGTCCGGATTGAGTGGCGTACCAAATACGCCCATGGCTGTCTGCCTTCATATCGCGAATAAGAACATCTTCCATCCCGTCTTCACTTCCAAAGGTCTTCAGTATAATAAGTTGTTCATCTTCAATGCTATATTGCAATTTTACAATACCATCATTATAAGTAGCTGCCCAAATGGTATCTCCACGGCTATGTAATTGACGAATCCAATTGGAAGGGAACCCGATGGTTTCATTAATAATGTAGTTATCGATCGTGGTGATCGTGTCAATTTTTAGATCGGTCAAAGCTGTACTTTCCGCTATCAATTGCTGTTCTTGTCGCGTAACCCGATACAGCATACCCTTTCCATCCGATCCTGCCCAAATATCTCCGTTACCGTCGCTTGTAATGGTCTTTATTTTTACGTCTGAAAAATCCTCAATTGCCGGTATACGATGAATTCCAAGCGAATCAATAGTAGCCAAACCTGCTTCCGCATTCGAAATCCAAAGTTCGCTTCCTGTATAATGAACCGCATAAATTTGATTTCCTTCTAGTCCAGTGTCCTTGTCAAAATGGGTAAATTCATTCAGAAAATATTTATACAAACCTCCGCCACTAGTGGCTATCCAGATATTTCCTTGCCGATCGGTCATGGTTTTCCGAATGTGCGAAGCCGATAACCCATTGCGACGGTTCAATTTTTTAATCAGTCCCCGGGTCTCCGTATCGTGAACAAGAATACCACTTGAGTCTGTAGACACCCAAAGTTGGTCATTTATGATGCTTAGGTGATTAACCCGCAACGGTCCGGTAATAATCTGGTCTTCCTTTTCATTAGAAACATCTATTATTAAAATACCATCTATAAATGTAGCCGCAAAAAGTTGCCCTTTATGCAGAGTTAAGGAGGTGAAATTTGTGGTTTCGTAGTGCTCTATGACCCCTTTTTGATCTAAGGATTCCAATTTCCAAAGTCCACTATTTGAAGCGATCCAAAAGTGTTGCCCGTCAAATAAAATGTCCGCAATGGAATACGTGTCAATAGCTTCATGAAGTTCTATTTTTGTTGGAGCTTTATTTTGCCCCAGAGAATAAAGCCCACTGGTGGTGCCTAAAAAAGTACGATCTTCATGTCTGAAAATTGCTCGAACTTCCGGCATCTCAAAATTTAGAAATTCATTTTTAACTTTAAGAGAAACTCCTTGTTGTGTTCCAATAAATAAAGAGTCATTGGAGAAAGCTAGCGCATTAATATAGTTAGATGCCAGTCCGTCTCGATCATTAAACGTGATGAAGTTTTCCCCGTCAAACTGAGCCAGGCCACCGCCGCGGGTTCCCAACCAGAGATACCCTATTTCGTCCTGCACCAGATCATATACTTGTGACTGGGGCAAGCCGTCTTCTAAAGTATAAGACCGCAAATCGTTGTTTTGCGCACCTGACATTCCAGCCCAAAGCAGGGTGAATAATAGTGTCGAAATTCGAATATGAATAAAATTCATGGAATGGGTCTCTAAACAAATATAAATAAACTCTTCAAGGAGATAACGCTGGATTTGCCTAATGAATATTAAAAACCATGCCGATTTTTGAATACTTCTTTTAAGCGGGTCAATTTCTTTGAACCATTTAAGAGTTCGTGGATCCGGATAAGCAATAATTGTTTCATAGGATAGCTATTAGTTGGATTTATAGACAATGGTACAATTGGGAATCATGGATATTTGGAATCTCATATTCAGAATTGTCATTGCAGTTCGTTATGGGTTGAAGTACGCTAACCACGGTGGTCTTGCCCATTATTCTTAACCTATTTTCCGAACGATTACTGGTCCATCGAAATTTTTCAATCGGAATGCTTAGTTGGTATAGGGCGGCTGATAGGTCTTCGTTTTCTGCAATCCAGTCCATAATGGCTTCTCGATTTTTCAATTGAGGGACATCTTCTTCTTTTTCAAAAGTAATTTCCCAGTCCACCGGAATGTTGAATCGATGTGAATAGGCGCTACCCACTTTAGTTTCACTTCTACTTTTTATGGCGTCTAACCAATTTATTTTCACCCCTGGATACGAAGCTGATATTTCTTGGGCGAGGAATATTGGTCCTTGAGATTGAGCCGTTGGATAATATACATAATAGGGTTGAGCTAGATAATGTGATGCATATTTCCCCCCAAAAACATTGAAATACGGTGACGCATAGATTTGTGGTATTTGTTCTGAAGAAAAAGCGATTTGCAGCAATTGTAATAAGTCGTCATTTTCACCCAAGCCGCAGGAATGAAAAATGATGTTCGTTTTACGGGTAATTCTTCTATCCAACTTTGGAAATCTTCTATCTTCCAGAGCTTTGGTGAGCGTTTTTTTTGTTATTCGGTCTCCTTCTTTAACGGTCAACAGTGACATTCCGCGCCATGCGTTACTATGGCTTACAATGTGAATTTCATCATAGCGACCGTCATCTTTGTTTTCTGAAAGCCATGCTATGATCTCTTCCAAAGAAAAAGAACTTTCAACCACCTGCATGTTCTTGCTCTTAAAATGGGCACTTGCATTGGCATAGTAATTATTTCCGTCTTCATTTTCATCAAAACCGGCAATAAAGACAACACTTTGCTTTTTTATTTGTAGTACTTCGGAATTGGGCGCGGCTGTAGTTTCCACCAGAACGTCTGGCTCATCACAGCTTAACAATATAGCGAAGCAGGTGGCGATAAGGATGGCGTTCTTTTTCATTTTTTCAGAATTTAAGCGACTAAAGGTTGTTAGAAATGGCGCCCATGGTTCCGAAATCATCATCATTCCAAATGAAGATTTGCTGGGTCACTGATGTCGATGCCGGGGTGGTTTTGGTAAAGCTCACCTCGGCTCTCACGATCTGATTGGCTCTTCCAAACTTTTGATTCGGGAATACATATCGAACCTCACTTTTCGTATCGTTGCAAAACGTATTTCCAAGACTAGGCAGACTAATGTAGTCTCCATTTGTGGTGACAAGAATGTACTGAGATACAACGTACGTGCAGTATTCAACATAGCTGGTTTCTATTTTCAATACTTTGGTAACCCCTTTCAGTTCCGGTTTTTGCAATTCACTAATGGAGATGTTCTTAATTTGCTCTACAGCTTCAATAGGAAAGGCGGTAAGCATAATAGATCTTTCGATATCGGTGGCCAATATTGCATTATTTTGAATGTTTTCCCGCTCACCCGACGCACCATTAATGGAAATATTGTAAGCTGAGGTTGCTTCAAATTCTTGGGCCGTAGCCGAACTTAGGCCGGCCAACAAAACTATGGTTAATACAAAATTTTTCATAAGAATATGTTTTAGATTATTAGGATTATATCTCAAATATATATCTGGCAAGCAGGTTAATCCTCGCTCTTTTAGGATTCGTAGGGATTGAATTAGAAAGCGTAAACCCCGAAATAATTCCGGGGTTTTAAGAACAGAAATGAACGCTTAACTTAGTTAGTGATCACGACAGTAAATTGGCGTTGGCTGGTTAGGTTTTTGATTTTCTTAGTTTTAAACGCCCGCGTTATTTCTGGTTGGACTACCCATTGGCCATTCTCAAAGGTTTCCACGCCAATCACCCGGCCTTGGGCACCAAAACGAATGCGTAATTTGGAATAAAGTAGAAGCTGCGTTTCTGATAGCTTTTTGAATTCAGCTTTAAACCACACTTTAATTCGCCTTTCCTCTGCTTTTGGAAGATGATCTGTATTCGTTTCTGAGGAGAAGGTTACTGCAACTCCGTCAAAAACCTCTACCTTGAATGACTTTTTGAAAGCCAATGCCTCCGTTATATCACCCGAAGCTCCAACGGCAGAGTTTGCAACGTTGTTGGGCATTGGGAGTAACTGTTTTACTTTTTTTAGACTTCCATCTTGGTTCGTCTTTTGTTGATCAACGGCCACAAAGGAAGTATATTGAGTGGCGAGATTATACTGCAACCCTAGACGTACCACTTCCTGTTTTAGGTCTTCGTGAAATAAGGCAGTATAATCGTCTAGTTGTTCGATCTTTTTGCGGGCCCATAGGTAACGAAGTGCCTTATTATTTGAGTTCGGTTGTACGTTGGAAACTTTAAATTCTTGTTTGATTTTCTTTTTTCCTTGGTAGCCGGTTAATATCAATTTCCCTTTGGCATCACCTCGATATTTTCCATAAATCACCACGGGCCTTGCAGCAAATACATCGGGAATGCTAGCAGGTTCAACGTCGTAAATTTCTAAACCTCTCGCCTGTAATTTTACCTGAGTGAGCAGCGGAGTGCTAATATATTCTTTGAAGCTCGCCGCTACTTTTCTCGCATCTTCCCCGGAGGTGGCAATAAAGGATGCGCTGTTGGAGACGGCAGCCATCCCTTCTATGAGATGACGATTTACGCTGGAACCAATACCAAAGGTAAATACATTGGCCTGATCCAAATTTTCGCTGATTAGCGTAAAGGCTTCTTTTTCTACGCTTACATACCCATCGGTAATGATTACCATGGATCGAGCACTTCCTTCGTCCTTTCTAGGCAATTGATATGCGGTTTTTAAAGCGCTCAATAATTGCGTGCCTCCACCGCCTTGTCCGCGAGTTAAAAACCGAACAGCGTGCTCAATATTGGCTCCGTTTGCCAACATGGGTGTGGGACTTAAGACGGTGGAGCTTGACGCAAATAATTGTACGTTAAATGTATCGGTAGGTTCTAAATGGCAAAGTAGGTTGCGCATGAGTTCTTTTGAAACTTCCAAAGGATGGCCATTCATGGATCCCGAAACATCCACAATAAACAGGTATTCACGAGGGTTGATTTGCTTGGGTTTTGCTTCTTTCGTTGGTTCCATTAAATAAGCGAAGAACTTTTCGTCCTCATGTTCATATAAGAGTAAGCCCGTTTCAATTGTATTTCCTCGCAAGCTATAGTTTAGAATAAAGTCTCGGTTGGCCGGGTTTTCATTGCTTTTGGATAAAAATACCTTGGCAGATGTTCCGTTGGTATAATCGACATTTATTTTATGTGACGCACTATGTATATTTTGGATGGTAATTCCAGCGTTTAAGATGAGTTTTAAGTCGAATAAAAAAGTATCTGAAACTCCTTTTTTCGAATGCGGATTATTAAAAATTGTCTCGTTGGTCATTTGTTCCCCGGTAAACCTTGGACCCACTACACCGGGAGCAACAAATTGATAGGCTCCTTTTGAGGGGAGGAGCATTTCGGTATAGTAAATATCAATGGTGATTTCGTCTCCAGGCATAATATTTCCTACTTTCATTTGAAAAACATTGGGTCTGGCCTGATCTAATTTCGCCGCTCGTTTACCCTCCTCAATGGCAGTAGTATACACTTTTTCTGCCTGTTGCTTTTCAAAGATCTTAGCATGGATCACCCGATTGCCAATGGTCATTTGCATGCGATGAACAGCCGCTTTTGTAGATAACGGAAACACATAAGATGCTTCAATAGCTTCTGTACCTTCATTTTGATACACCTGTGTCAATTGAACATGTGCAATGGTACCCGATATTTGAATTTCGGTTTTACTTTCCTTCAAAGGGATGATGGCGTTTTCAGTAAGAACCTCTAAATAGGGACCTTTGCTATTTTCCTGGGAGAACCCTGAAGTAAGGCTAGCTAATAATAGAATTAGGACAAATTTTTTCATGCTCGTGTGTATTAGGTTATCATTAATATTGAATCAAATGTACCCGCAACTTGTGGGTGACGAGGCACCGTTTTAGTATTCGTTGCTATTGAAATAGTATCCGCATTTTGGGCCAAGCGTAATTTGATTGGGAAATCACCGACTAGTAAGCATGCGCATTAAATAGATCAGAATGTCGGCTCAAGTAAGTTTTGAAATACTATCCAACTTCGACCGGCTAAAAAATGCGTACTTTTAAAAGAGCTAACCGAAACGCCAACTTTTGAATACATTAACTAAATATTGGTTTCTGGAGGGCTTCAATCTCTTCAACAAGCTTGGACGACTCACTATGATGAGAATGTGTGAGATTTTGGAGATGGATAATGTAGACAAGGGCGCCCCAATAACACTTACCAATAGGGACAAGAAAAGCGTTTTCTTTCTAAAAAAGGGCACCGTTAAAATTGTAGACACCAGCAGTGATACCGTAAAGTACATTGTGAAAAAGGGACATGTTTTCGGCGAGTTAGCTCTATATAACTCCAACGCCACCAACGAAGAACAAGCATACGCCCTGGAGGATTGCATTGTTTGTTATATCGAATCAGATAGAATGAACCAATTAATGGAAAAGCACAAATCATTAAAAAATGGAGTGCTAAAAATTTATGGAATTCGAATTAAAAAATTAGAACGGAGATTAAATGACCTACTCTATAAAGACAGTTTGACCAGAATAAAGGAGTTTGTCATCGATTATGTGAGTGAGTTCGGTTGGATAGAAGGAGATCGAGTTGTTGCCAAAAATCTACTTTCTCATAAGGATATTGCCAACCTTACCAATACCTCGCGTCAAACAGTAAGCAATGCTCTTAGTATGCTTAGGAAGAACGGAGAACTCGACTATAATTCTGAAAAAATATCAATACCAGAGCATATTGTTATTCTGGAATAATCACTAATAGAACTACTAACGATTACCAATGAAGAAACCACTATTAATTGCCCAGCTAAGTACTTTAGAAGATAAGAAACCCAGTCATGCACTTGCCAACGGACTCGATTTGGTTATTGTAAAATACGGTGCCGACGTTTCGGTCCTGTACGGGAGATGCCTCCATCGAGGAGCACTCATGTCGGACGGTTATATAGACGGACACAATCTTATCTGTGGAGTGCACGGATGGGATTATCGCTATGATACGGGAGTCTCCGAGTACAATAATAAAGAGGTGCTTCACAAATTCAACACCCTAATTAAAGGAGATGACCTCTATGTAGACGAAGCGGAGATTGACCAATTCCTGACGGACCATCCACAACCTTTCAATAGAGATGAATATTTAGGGGCTTATGCAGACACCCACCCTGAAGACACCGAACCTTATACAGGCTATATTAAGGAACTTGCAAAAAACGGACTTAAAAATCTGGGGCATCACGGTTTTTCTGCTTCCATGGGTGTAGATAGGAATACCTTGCCGAAATGGAGCGACATTCAGTTTTTACCGGCTCAATTGGCGTCCAGACCATTGCTGGATGATGAGCATGTTGCTACCAAAGTGGTAATTGGTCCTAATGCCAAGAAGCCACTATCATTAGATATTCCCTTATTTGTAAGCGACATGAGTTTTGGAGCTTTGTCTCGTGAAGCGAAGATTGCTCTTTCCAAAGGAGCCGAAATGTCAGGAACAGGAATTTGCTCTGGAGAAGGTGGTATGTTACCCCAGGAGCAAGAAAATAATAACAAATATTTTTATGAATTGGCCTCCGCGCAATTTGGATTTTCATGGGACAAATTGGACCGTGTTCAGGCTTTTCATTTTAAAGGTGGGCAAGGAGCGAAAACCGGAACTGGAGGACATCTTCCAGGAAATAAAGTAAGTCAGGAAATTGCCGAAGTGCGGGGTCTAACGCAAGGAGAGACGGCCATTTCACCAGCCACTTTCCCCGATTTTCACGGAGTGGGTGATTTTAAAAAATTTGCCGAAGAAGTACGAGAGCGCACAGGAGGAATCCCCGTTGGATTCAAGATTGCTGCAAGTCATATTGAAAGAGACATTCAGTTCGCACTGGACGTTGGTGTAGATTATATCATCTTAGACGGTCGTGGTGGCGGAACAGGTTCGGCACCCACAATTTTAAGAGATAACATTAATATTCCCACGATTCCGGCTTTGGCTCGTGCAAGAAAATATTTGGATAAAGTAAATGCTAATGGCGTCACTTTGGTCATTACCGGCGGACTTCGTATTGCGGAGGACTTTGCCAAGGCGATGATGCTTGGTGCCGATGCCGTTGCCGTTTCAAATTCGGCTTTGCAGGCCATTGGTTGCCTGGGAATGCGTGCGTGCGGTAGCAATAATTGTCCGGTGGGCATTGCAACACAAAAAGAATCCCTGCGGAGCAGATTGATTATCGATACGTCTGCCAGGCAATTGAACAACTACTTCGACGCAACCAATAATTTAATTAAAGTGATTGCTCGCGCTTGCGGGCACGATGATATTTCAAAGTTCAACCATGGCGATCTATCTACTTTCGACTACGATATGCATAAACTTACAGGAATTAACTATGCGGGTACAAATGGATAATTAATTCCGAAGAAAAAATAAAAAGAAACCATATGAGTTCCACAAAAAATAAAGTTTGGTATAAAGTTCTAGATAATAAGAATCGTCTGAAAGAAGGACGTGTACAAACAGTTACTGCCGGTCATCAAGGCATTTGTTTGACCCATTACCAAGGCAAGTTTTCTGCACTAGACAACAAGTGCCCACATCAAGGTGGACCTTTAGGAGAGGGTTCCATAGAGAACGGACTGTTACGCTGTCCCTGGCATGGCTGGGATTTTGATCCTTGCACAGGAATGCCTCCAGGCGGATTTGACGACGGAGTGGCCACCTTCGAAGTAAAGGAAGAAAATAATGCAATTTTTGTGGGTATTCCTGAAGAGGAAGCTCGTGAAGAAACCATTTCAGATGTGATGATTCAAACCATGGTCAATTGGGGCGTGAACACTGTTTTTGGAATGGTTGGGCACAGTAATTTGGGTGTAGCCGATGCGATGCGCGATCAAGAAAAGAATGGGAAATTGCGCTTTTTTGGAATTAGACATGAAGGAGCAGCCGCATTTGCTGCTTCTGGTTATGCCAAGTTAACGGGTAAACCAGCCGCCTGTTTTGGAATCGCAGGGCCTGGAGCTACCAATATGTTTACAGGGATGTGGGATGCTAAGGTGGACAGAGCTCCTTTGCTGGCACTTTCTGGACAAATTAACACACAGGTTGTTGGAACAGGTGCATTTCAGGAGGTGGATCTGGTAAAGGCTTTTAGTAGTGTTGCCGAGTTCAACCATGCGGTACATTTAAATTCTAATCATAGTGAGTTGATGTCTCTGGCGGTGAAAAATGCCATTATAAAGAGAGAAGTTTCTCATATCACTTTCCCCGATGAGGTTGCCTTTACCAAAAAACCAAAACACGAAAAAGCACAAACTCCGGAAAATAGAATAACTCCGTTCAATATTACGCCTCCCGCACAGATGACCGAAAAGGCGGTTACCTTACTGAGAGAAGCCAAACGTCCCGTCATTATTGTAGGTCACGGAGCTCGTTTCAATATGGAAGCCATTATTTCATATGCCCAAACACTTAATTGTCCAGTAATAACCACCTTTAAAGGAAAAGGCCTTATCCCTGATGACCATGAGTTGGGTTGTGGGGTATTAGGTAGAAGTGGGACGCCTATTGCATCCTGGTTCATGAACGAAAGTGACTTGCTACTAGTATTTGGTGCTTCTTTCTCCAACCATACCGGAATCACTCCAAAAAAACCTATCATTCAAGTAGATTTTGACCCGATGGCTTTGAGCAAGTTTCATAAAGTGGATGTTGCCTTATGGGGTGAGATATCAGAGACGCTTAAAATTATTGAAGAGGGAACGAAAGGTAAGAGCAAAGCGATAGATCAGCGAAACGAAATTGCAAATAGGTGGAACATTTGGAAGGAAGAGAAAGAAAGTAGACTTAAAGATTCGGGAGACGCCTTAAGTTCAATTGCGGTTTTTGATGCTATGAACAAAGTCACTCCTGCTAATGCTGTGATTGCAGTGGATGTGGGGAATAACACCTATTCCTTTGGAAGATATTTTGAACCAAAAAATCAGTCCGTATTAATGTCTGGGTATCTGGGCTCTATTGGTTTTGCCTTACCAGCCGCCATGGGGGCATGGGCGGCCCAAGGCCATGAACGCCCTATTTGGTCGGTTTCTGGAGACGGGGGATTGGGGCAATATTTGGCTGAAATAACGACCTTGGTGAAATACCAGATGAACATAAAGCATATTGTTTTGAATAATTCTGAACTAGGAAAAATCTCAAAAGAACAACGTGCTGCAGAACTAGACGTATGGCAAACCTCTTTGAAAAACCCAAGTTTTGCCGCTTATGCAGAAAATTGTGGAGCCTTAGGAATTAAAGTGGAACGCATGGAGCAACTCATTCCTGCTATGGAAAAGATAAGAGACCATGACGGCCCTGCGTTATTAGAAATTATTACCGATGTGAACCTTATCTAATCATGGAAATAGCGTTTCAACTTTTTGTAAGCTTCTTAGGCGTATATACCTTGATCGGTATTTTGTTCGGCATCTATTTTTTCTTAAAAGGTGCGCGCCAACTGGACGAGTTGATAGCTGAAAGTTCTTGGAAAGTACGACTCTTATTGGTTCCAGGTGCCATAGGATTATGGCCTGTTCTACTTTGGAAATTAGTTCTTAAATCCAAATTAAAATCATGACGAGTGACTTAAGAAAGGCGCATAAAATTATCTGGATGATGCTACTGTTAACCGTTCCAGTAGCGTTGGTATTCGCCGTGCTCGAAATTAGAACGCCGGTGATTCACGATAACGACCTGGTGCTTTCTGAGGCTCCTTCGGGATCAATAGTATTAGATAATGAAAGCTTTAGCATGAGCATAAATAAGGTGGGGGAGATTCATAGCCTTCAGGTTGTAGTGAAACGACCTTTGAAGAGTCCCTCAGCGGTTATTTATGGGACTACTTCCGAAGAAAATAGAGAATATTTCGTCGGCACGATTGCAGAAAAAGGGGTGTACGACTTCCAATTAAATGATGGCACAAAAGGAATAAGGATTTACGATGCTATCAAAGAGAAGGACATTATTAATACTGAATTATAATGGGATTGAACTACGAATTAGTGCTCTGGAATAAGCACAAAAAAAAGTACGATATGTGGATTGTATTCGGAATCCTTATCTATCTACTTACATTTGTGGCAATTACACTTATCACTAATGCTGAAACGAGTATTGAAACGCTTATAATTAGGGCTTTTGGCACGTTGGCTCTTGCCTTACTTCACGTTATTCTAGTTATTGGCCCTTTAGCCCGATTGAATAAAAGATTTTTACCGCTACTCTACAATCGAAGGCATTTAGGGGTATCCATGTTTTTAGCGTCCTTGGTTCACGGTGGATTTTCTATGTTTCAGTTTCATGCTCTGGGAGACGTCAATCCTATTTACTCCATTTTCACTTCAAATTTGGAGTATGATTCTCTAGTTGATTTCCCGTTTCAAACACTTGGTTTTTTTGCATTGATCATCTTTTTTTTAATGGCTTCCACAAGTCACGACTTTTGGCTAAAAAACCTATCTCCGAAAACATGGAAGCGATTGCATATGATGGTTTATCCGGCTTATGCGTTGGTGATTTTACACGTATTTTTGGGAGCGTTTCAACAGCAACCAGCTTTAGGGTCTATTGGGTTATTGGGTCTGGGCTTTGTGTTCATTGCATTCCTTCACCTCTATACTGGCTTTAAAGAGCGCAAAGTGGATAGGCGGAAGTCGAAAGTGGTAGAAGAAGGTTGGGAATTTGTTTGTGAAATTGATGAAATACCAGAAGATCAAGCTAAAATATTCACCTTAAAAAAGGAACGTATTGCGGTATTTAAGTATGAAAATAGACTTTCCGCTATCGCTAATGTTTGTAAACACCAAGGAGGTCCTTTAGGTGAAGGAAAGGTGGTGGACGGGTGTGTTACCTGTCCTTGGCATGGCTATCAATACCTACCGCATAATGGTCAATCACCTCCTCCTTTTACAGAAAAGGTAGCCACATACCGATTAAAGAAAGTAGGATCAAAAATATATGTTCATCAAGAAGCCTTTCCGGAAGGAACAGCGGTTGAACCAGTCATTTTATAGCAAATACGATGAAAGAAGAGGACGAATTTTATATTGGATATGTAGATCAGGTGCCTAAGAGAATTAGGAAGAGCACTCGAAAATTTGTGGTGATCGCATTGGTGCTGCTTCTGGGAACTGCTGCCATTTTTGCCTTAACACAGAACACCTTTAAAAATAGCTCCTTTGAGCTTACCACCAACACAAAAATTACGGGAGTGTACCATGAAATGCCATATCCCATGTTGAAGGTACAAACCAGTGAGAACTCTTTTAAGAATATACTATTATTGGGCTTTGGGAAGTCAAGTGCTAATCCATTTTTAAAGCGCATAAGAGAAGAGATACCTCAACTCTCTGGAACTAGGCTTAGCATAGAGGGTAATTTAATTTATTTTAACGGGAAGACTTTATTGCAAATTACGGATGATCAAAAGATTGCGGTAGATGAAAAAGTAAAACGAGGTGCCTTACCCAGTTTAAAGATAATGGCCCGGAACATGGAACTTCAAGGTGAAATTATTGACCCAAAGTGTTATTTTGGAGTGATGAAACCTGGTAAAGGAAAGATCCATAGGAGTTGTGCCGTGCGCTGCATTTCTGGAGGAATACCGCCGGTTTTGGCTACCACAGACGGCAATAATGTAGCTGAATATTATTTGCTTACTGATACTAAAGGCCAACCCATCAATGAAAGTGTGCTACCATTTGTTGGGAAACCATCAATAATTAGTGGCACCGTGGTCCAATTGGAAGATTGGTATCAGTTGCGTATAGATATATCCAATATCAAAGAGTTGCACCTTCCTTCAAGTATCTATTGATGAAAAAGTTTCTAACACTTTTGGATGAATATAAGTACCTCATTGCTTTGCTGAGTACGCTTAATTTTTTGTTGACACCCATACATATTGAGGTAAGCGGTTTCAACGCAACTCATGTGGTGGTCATCAACTATTCACTGGTCATTTTGGCCAGTTCATTGATCGCCTCCAACAATAAAAATCGTGCCCGAACGTATATACTTGGTCTCATTGCTTTGTCCTTTATTTGGATCGAATATATGGAGAGGGTTTCTGTCTCCATAGAAGTACTAAGGCTTATCTCTTCTTTAGTGCTTTTCTCAAATTTCTGTGTGCTCCTGGTACAGCAATTAAGAAATATTAAAACAATGAACCTAAAATTTATCTTGGGCCCGTTATTAGGGTTCATTTATCTGGGTATTATAGGCGGTATTCTTTTTGAATTTACACATCTTATGGACCCGGCTTCATTTCAGTTTACGAAAAACTTCTCGGGATACTCTTTCTACTACTTCAGTTTTATTAGCATTACGACGGTTGGTTATGGGGATATCACACCGCTCACTGCTCCCGCCCAGTCCCTGACATTGGTTATGAATATTATTGGCCAGTTTTATTTAGCCATAGTGATCGCAGTGTTTGTAGGGAAGTATATTAACGAAAAATAATAAAAAATTATGTTGCAGTCATTTAGTATTATATTTTCCATAGCTGCCATCTTCAGCTTTATTAACTATAAATGGCTGAAGCTGCCAAACACCATTGGTTTGATGCTTATGAGTTTGGCTACGATAGTGATCATAACACTTAGCAAGAGTATTTTTCCTGAATTCTATCAGTTTTTCTGTGATATCATAATCAACACCGATTTTAGGACGCTATTGTTCGATGGGATTTTAAGTTTTTTACTTTTTGCGGGAGCCATGCATGTAAATTTACAGGATCTGGCGAAAGAAAAATGGTCGGTGTTCTTATTTGCCACTTTAGGCGTGCTCATTTCAACTTTTATCGTTGGAGGTCTAACGTATGGTGCTGCCCATATTATTGAGGTTGAACTTTCATTCCTGGACGCTTTGCTTTTTGGAGCACTCATCTCGCCTACAGATCCTATTGCAGTAATGGCTATTCTAAAAAAGGCCAACATTGCCAAAAGTTTGGGAATTAAAATTGAAGGTGAGTCGCTATTTAATGATGGCATCGGAGTGGTTGTGTTTTCGGGCGTTTTGATAATTTCTGAAATGACTGGGAGCGCTTCTCAAATTTCCGTTGGCGCCGAAATTGGAAAATTATTTTTGGAAGAAGCCATTGGAGGGGTTATCTATGGAGTTGTCCTTGGGTTTATCGGGTATTGGTCCATTCGTGCCGTAAAAGAGAACCCACAACTTTGTGTAATGATAAGTCTTGCTATTGTCATGGGAGGATATTCGTTGGCCTCGCTTATTCATGTATCCGGACCATTGGCCATGGTAGTTACAGGAATGATTATTGGCAACAAATTACACATCGTCTCGCACGAAGGTGCCACCCGCAAGCTGTTGAATGATATTTGGGAGGTTTTGGACGATGTTTTCAACGGAATCTTATTCGTATTAATTGGACTGGCCATTCATCTTTTAAAATTTGATATGTACCATTTAATATTGGGTGCTATGGCCGTGGTCATTGTTTTGATTGCTCGATTTATTTCAGTTTTTCTCCCCTATTCGCTGCTGAAGCATTCAGAAAGTAGTCCTATGAAAACGGTAACCATTCTTACCTGGGGAGGTCTTAAAGGAGGTATATCCATTGCGTTGGCTCTAAGTTTAATGGGGAACGAATCGGCTGAGGTAATTTTGTACATCACCTATGTGGTTGTATTGTTCTCTATCATTGCTCAGGGCTTGACCATTGGAAATTTGGTAAGAAAGCTTTATGCGAAATAAGCCCAATTAGAGAATCATTTGGACAGGACCGTTCACCGTAAATTTGCGCTGTTACGAATCTAATCTCATTCCACGTTTTTTAATAGGGGTTGTGCTTTGTTAAGAAATTGAAACGTTTCCGTATGGGAAGTAATGGCCTTGTGATGAATTTCAAGCCGAAAGCAGTGCAAAAAGAAAAACCACCAAGAGTATTGGGACTCCTGATGGTTTTATCTTCACAACAACTAACAATTTAAGTAGGGTTCAGTTTTAAAACTATCTATTTCAATTATGAGAATTTATATCATATACTTTTTTCTAACAAATGGACGTTAGATATAATATAACCCAACCAATTGATACTTCGAAAATAGTCAACTTATCGCCTTTCCGAGGATAAAATGAGAAAATAGTGACAATTTTAATGAGGTATCATGAGGATAAACATTTACCTTCGAACTCATAAAAAAACTGATTCATGAGATATTGTTTACTCTTTTCTCTTTTTTTTCTCATATCCCCTATAGCAGTATGGTCTCAAGATACTGAGGAGTTAACCGTCCAGGAGAGTATTGATAAATTGAAAGCAGAATTAACTTCCGTTAGCATTACCGAGCAAGAACGAATTGAAAAGTTACACGAAATAGGACAGCTTTATTTTGACGAGCCAGACAGTACGGCCTATTATTTGAATACAGCCCTTATGCTGAGCAAAGCAATAGAGGACAGTATATTGATTTCGGACACCTATATCAACCTTAGTTTGGTCGACTTATTTAAGGATGAGTACGATAATACAGTAAAGTATACCGACAGTGCAATTCAATTTCTCAATACGAGAAATGAAGCGCACTTTTTAAATTTGGGAATTGCCAGTACGGTTCAGGGGATTGCCTATAATAACAATGAATTTATGGATCTGGCATTCGAGAATATTTTGAATGCAAACAGTTTTCTTCGAAAAGCACCCATTAATGAGGTTTCTCAAAATTATTTGGTTCAGAATTATAGCGATTTGTCCTTAATATATTTCAATATTGAAGAATATGATAACGCTATTAAAAGTGCGAAACAGGCTTTGCAACGGGCTAAACCCATTGAGTCAAAGCATCATATAGCTGATATATATAATACTTTAGCTAGTGCCTACGCTAAAAAGGAAGAGCTCGCCTTGGCTGAAGTTTATATGGATAGCTCTGCCCAAACGTTCAAAGAAATTGATTTTGCGGCTGGGTTGGTTCGAGTGTATAGTGATAAGGGGCAATTGCTCATTAAAGAAGGAAAGTATAGTAGTGCAAAGACCGAATTTCTCGAGGCCTTGTCCTTAAGCAGGAGCCTGGACAATGCACATTTCCTAACTTCGAATTACTTGGATTTGACTACGGCCTATTTTAAAAATAATGAAATCACCATTGCGAGAAGGTATTTGGATTCCGCCGAAACGCTCTCGCTACAATTAAATATTCCTTTGTTTACCAACAGAGTTGCCATTGCCAAATCTAAACTTTTGGCATTGGAGAATGATTACATGGAGGCGATAAGGATTTTAAAAGAGAATGCAACTTATATGCGCTCCGAGAACCTACGCGAATCCGTACGAGACGTGTATGATGAACTCTACCAATTGTACAAGAATGTGGGCGACGTCGAGAACAGTTTTCTTTATTACCAGAAATATAGTATGCTTAAGGACAGTCTCAAACAGGAACTTCAAAATAGTAAACTGAATGTACTGAGAGTTGAACATAACTATAATCAGGTAGTGGCCGACTTGGAAAATTCTGAAACCCAATTACAGTTGGCAAATGAGGCGCAAAAGCGAGTGACCCATCGTAATTATTACCTGGGCGGACTTGCGGCTTTGATCGTTTTGTTTTCTTTGTTCATGTTTTTCCGTCAGCGGAAACTTAGTTCTGTTAGAAGAGCGGTATTAGAGTCGAAGCAAGAAGTATTGAAGGTAAAGCAGGAAGCTTTGGATAATCAAGTGCGTTTTAAAAACAAACAGATCACAGATTTTGCCATCCACATTTCAGAAAAAAATGAGCTCCTGGAAAATATCAAGTCTAAGCTTAAGAGTATTAAGGTGACCAACGATACTTATAAGGAAATGGTTAAGGACACCATGCATTATATCAATAATGATATTGAACAAAACAAGGAGAAAATACAACTGTATAAGCAAGTAAACGAAACGAACGATTCGTTTAGAGCAAAAATTGACCAACTATATCAAAACCTCTCCGACAAGGAAAAAAAGGTAGCGACTATGCTTCGGTTAGGGCAAACCTCAAAGCAAATCGCATTGCAGTTAAATATTAGTGCCGCTAGCGTGGATAATTATCGCTACACACTTAGAAAAAAGATGAACATCCCTAAGGGAGAATCCTTAAAGATGTTCATACAAAACATTTAGCACAGAAATAGGTTAAGCAATATTTTTTTCAACAACAGTATAAATTTACTGTATGTAGGTGGTAGAATGAAAACTTATGAGATACTTGTGAGAATTTATTGGAAGATATTTTGAGCTTCACGAAAGGTGTTTGCATGGGCCTCAATAATTACTTTAATATCTGGCGAATATCCACCTCCCATACTTACCTGCACCGGAATTTTATTTTCTTTACAGCTTTCCAATACAAAACGATCTCTTTTTTTACAGCCTTCAGGTGAACATCCTAACCTACCCAGCTTATCCGTGGCAACAATGTCGACACCACTCAGGTAAAAGATAAAATTGGGCTGTACCTCTTCAATGAGCATAGGAAGGGTGCTTTTTAATAAATCCAAATACGCTTGGTCCTGTGTACCATCGGGTAGGGCAAGATCTAAGTCACTTTGTTCTTTTCGAAAGGGATAGTTGGATGCTCCGTGCATGGAAAATGTAAAGACCGAGGCATCGTTATGAAAGATTTTTGCCGTGCCGTTTCCTTGATGTACATCTAAATCGACAATAAGTATTTTTTTAACACCTTTTTTACGCTGAAGATACCTTGCGGCAATAGCTTGATCGTTAAACAAACAAAATGCTTCTCCATGATTAGGATATGCATGATGGGTGCCACCCGCAACGTTCATGGCTATTCCGTGTTCCAAAGCGAAATTAGAACCCTCTAAGGTTCCCTGAGCGATGATGTGTTCCCGTTCTACCAATTTTTCTGAAAGGGGAAAACCAATTTTGCGGGCTGCTTGCTTGTCCAAACTTAATTCGCGCAGTTGAGTAATATAGCGCTGACCGTGTACTGCTAAAAGATCCTCATCTTTTGGCCAACCAGGTTCGAAGAAGTTTTCCGGTTCGCAGGTTCCCTCGTGCAATAATTGTTGATGTAAAAGCTCATATTTTGACATCGGGAAACGATGCCCTAGGGGTAAAGGGTGTTTAAATATGGGATGGTAGGCAATTTTAAGCATTTGGAATGGCCAAAATAATACAATATTCCATACTTAAAACTACTTAGTTAATGGTCATTCCATTGCCCACACCACCACTATCCACTTCATCAGGATTTAAAAAGACCAAATTACCTTCGGAGGTTTCGGTCATTAAAATCATACCTTCACTGTCAACACCTCGCAAAGGACGAGGGGCGAGATTAACTAAAACAGTCACTTTTTTACCCACTACTTCTTCAGCAGTAAAACTCTCGGCAATGCCCGAAACAATGGTACGAACGTCTAGACCGGTATCTACTTTTAAAACGAGTAGCTTTTTTGTCTTGGCCATTTTTTCGGCTTCAATGATAGTTCCAACTCGCATATCGAGTTTAGTGAAATCGTCGAATGAAATGGTTTGTTTTTGTTCTTTTATATGGGTATTCATGGCTTCGTTCGCTTTTTTACTTGTTTCCAATTTGTCTCTTTGTTGTTGCATTTGAGCATCATCGATCTTACTAAAAAGGAGTTCCGCCTTTCCATGTTTGATTTGATGACCAGGTGGCAAAAGTATTTTTTCGTTAGATGCTCCCAAAAGGGTCTGAAGATGTGTTACATCGTCGCTAGGAAAAGATGATACATTTCTCCATGAAAGCTTATTTTCAGATATGTTAAGAATAGCATTCAATTTCCTGGAGGTATGAGGTAAAAAGGGTTCGCTTAAAACCGCCAGTGCGGCCGCTATCTGTAGCGATACATACATGACTGTTTGTCTTCTGGGGTCCTCTTCTGTCAATTTCCAAGGCTCTTCATCGGCTAAGTATTTGTTTCCGCGTCTGGCTAAATTCATAAGTTCCATTTGGCCTTCCCGAAATCGATAACGCTCTATAGAACTTTCGATAACACCTGGGTACAATCGAATTTCTTGGAATATTTTTAAATCCCTATCCAGCAATACCATAGGTGCTGGTACTTTACCATCATAATATTTGTTGGTGAGTACTGCGATCCGGTTAATGAAGTTTCCAAAATTTCCAACTAATTCATTGTTATTGCGGGCTTGGAAGTCGGCCCAGGTAAAATCATTATCCTTGGTTTCGGGAGCATTTGCCGTCAAGACATATCTCAATACATCTTGTTGCCCCGGGAATTCTTCTAAATATTCATGCAACCAAACCGCCCAATTCTTGCTGGTGGAAATCTTATTTCCTTCAAGATTCAAAAATTCATTGGCTGGAACATTGTCAGGGACCACGTAGCTTCCTTCAGCTTTCAACATACTGGGAAAAATGATGCAGTGAAAAACGATATTGTCCTTGCCTATAAAATGCAAAAGCTTGGTTTCATTATCCTTCCAATAAGGTTCCCATGCTTTTCCTTCTATTTGCGCCCACTCTTTAGTGGCCGAAATATATCCAATAGGCGCATCAAACCAAACATAAAGCACTTTCCCTTCGGCACCTTCTACCGGGACAGGAATACCCCAATCCAGGTCTCTGGTAACTGCTCTTGGGCGCAATCCATCATCGATCCACGATTTACATTGTCCGTAAACGTTCGTTTTCCAATCTTTTTTATGGCCTTTCAGTATCCATTCCGTTAACCAATTTTCATATTGGTCCAAAGGTAAAAACCAGTGTTTCGTTTCTTTGAGGCTCGGGACGGCTCCCGTGATAGCGCTTTTTGGCTGAATGAGATCGGTTGCGTTATGCGACGTTCCACAATTTTCGCACTGATCACCGTAACTTTCTTCGAAACCGCACTTAGGGCAGGTTCCAACAATGAATCGGTCGGCGAGAAACTGATTGGCTTCAGCGTCATAGAATTGTTCCGTCACTTGTTCCACAAATTTACCGTTGTCGTACAGTGTTTTGAAGAATTCGGAAGCAGTGTCATGATGTACCTTGGCAGAAGTTCGAGAGTAATTGTCGAAAGAAATTCCAAAATCCTCGAAAGACTTTTTAATAATAGCATGATATTTATCTACCACTTGTTGAGGTGTAATTCCTTCTTTTTTTGCCTTCAGCGTAATAGGAACTCCATGCTCATCGCTTCCGCAGACAAAGAGAACGTCCTTTTCCTGTAAACGTTGGAAACGAGCATATATATCGGCTGGAATATAAACCCCTGCCAAATGCCCAATATGGACGGGGCCATTGGTATAGGGCAAGGCCGCCGTAATAGTATATCTTTTTGGATCTTCACTCATAGGTTGTACCGAATGCGCACCTTTTTTATTCTTTTGGGTCAAAATGACCCGCGAAGGTGCCGTAAACATGTGCAAAAATAGGAATTTTATCTTCGGAAGTATGAGTCTCAAAAAGAAAAGCCTTCCTGATGGGAAGACTTTTTGAAAAACCGTTTTAATATGTTTATTTAACCATAATCGATTTGCTATAGTTTTGCCCACCAGCAGTGATTCGATAAATATACTGTCCAAAGCTCAAATTTGTGTTCACTGCGGCTGACACATCAATTTTGTGTTGCCCTGGAAAGAGTATTTCGTTTTTAAGCGTGGCTATTTCTTTACCAAGAATGTCGTATAGTTTAATGGTTGTATGTGCCGTAACGGGCATTTGAATTTCAATATAGGTACGATCATTTTGGTAAGTAGGACGATGTACTAGTCTGGTAACATTGCCATAATCTTGAATACCCAATGGATTACAATTAAATCCAAGATCGAGCGACTCGTAGGTTTGTCCTAATAAAATTAGATCTAAAACAGTCGGGTCCAAACAAAACCAATCCGTTAAGATGGAACTATAAACATCTCTAAAATCCGACGTAGGGATGAGATTGTCGTTATTATCCCATTCGGTTATGTCCGGATGTTGACCAACGAACCCGCTACCTTCCAGTCCGGGACCAAACAGCAACACTGGGGAAGCTGCTCCGTGATCTGTTCCCAGGGAACCATTTTCATAAGGGCGACGCCCAAATTCAGATATCGTCATAGAAAGTACATTGGTATCCATTCCCGTTGCTCCCAGATCCTCGTAAAAGCTTTTCATTGAATTTGCAACATCTTCCAAGATCCTTCTGTGTTGATCGACCTGATTGGCATGTGTGTCGAAACCATCCAAAGTAACCATGTAGACCTTAGTCCCTAACCCTCCTTTGATAAGACGGGCGACAATGGCTAACTGATTGGCCAAATCGGCATTGGGGTCATAGTTAGCGTCATTAGTTGCCGCCATATAGGCATCATTGATGACACCGGCATATAAAAACGTGGTATTCGTGGTAGATCGCATGTACAACAACTTATCGCCGTAGACACAATCCGGGATATCTAACACATCGTGAACCGTTCCGTTTTGAGCGACATTTGCCAATTGCTCGGGGTTTGCGACTGCGAAGGCATAATTGTTGTCCATCCCTTCAAATACAAGATTACCAATGCTACCTATTTGTACCGCTGGCGGCGTGGAAGGGGGATTAACTAAATAATCTGGGTAAAGGTCTTCAAAATAACGTCCCCACCACCCCGTGGGCTCTATATTAACGGCATCGGTGGATGCCCAGATATCGGAACTTCTGAAATGTGAGAGGTTTTGATCTGGATAGCCCACACCATGAACTACTTTCATTTTACCATCCCCCCATATCGCCTCCAGACCCGGGCTCAAATAGTCCGGTATTCCGAAGTCACTATTCAACATAAATAGGTCGCTTTGCTGATGGCGAATGGTTGGTCTTAAATTGGCGTAATTGGCATAGTCATAAACGGGAACAATGGTGTTTAAACCATCATTGCCGCCTTTGAGACGCACAATGACCAATATATTGTCATTATCACTTCCTGCCAGGGCCACCGAAAGCGGTGAAGGCGCAGAGGCCGTTACCGAATTAGCTCCCAACATCATACTGCCGGCCCCGGCTAAACCCAAAGCCTGTATAAAAGAGCGCCGGTTCCATTTGCTATGCTCTTGATCGTGAATGTGCTTTTCTTCTTTAGTTGTTTTTTTATTTGGGATCGAATGATTGTTACACATAGCGCAATTATTTAAGTTGAAATTCGGGCATTCTACAAATATGAACCAGTAATATGAGGCACTGATATGGCGCCTCTGACCAACTTAAGTTCCAGGTTCCATCGTCATAGTAATTTTGCGGGATGTCCCATTTAAATATGTCCGTCGCAGTATCGTAATCGCTTAATGTGTGCAAGGTTTTGGGAACAAAATGGTCCACCATAACGCGCGTGATAAATTCAGGGTCATTACTGTCGTTGGATAATTCGCGAGCAAGATCGACCAGGGTAAATTCGTAACCACCATCAAACAAAAAGTTGAGGTATATTTCCATTAATTCCCATCGCCCTGTGAGTGTTGAGCTATTGATCCAGGTTTCGTCTCGTTGCCATCCTGAAACATCCGGGGGGTCATAAATTTCCTGACCCATAACCCCTGCGTAGAATATAAAGGCATTCATGACCTCGTAGTTGTAAAAGAAACTTCCGTCATTTGCAAAGTTTAGGACAACATCCATAGGGCTTTTAATAACTACACCTAACGCTCTTTCATCATAAAAGTGTTCGCTTTTAAAAAGTTGTTTTAGCATAGGCACTAACTCAAAGTTATTGTCGATCAAGGTTTGCGCCAACGGTTGGATAATATCCTGTTCAATAAGGGCATCTATATCCGGGCTTACAAAATACCGATAGAGTTTTGCGCAAATGTGGTTGGCTATTTCGCTGCTGCGCTCTGCAAACAAAATATCGATTACATCATCATATCCCCAATTTCCTTCCTGCCCAAATATCGTTTTATTGCTATTGTCAAAAGTACTGGAGTCAAAATAAACGTCTGCACCCGGTTCCGTCCAATGGTTATATCCGGTTAGCGCGCGAGCTGTTTCGGTGATATCGTCCTGCGTATAGTTATTTCCTTCTCCCAGGGTAAACAATTCGTACAGTTCTCGGGCATAGTTCTCATTCGGTTCGTTATTGGTATTTTCAAAACCATTAAGATAGAGGAGCATCATATTATCAACACCAATCTGTCTTACGAATTCTTTATAGTTTCCTAAAGCATTAATTTGCATGGTGTTATAATACTGGAATATATATGGCGCATAGAAAACGGTTTCTGATTCGGTCACAAAGTGGTTCATCCAGAAGAACGTCATGCGTCCTCTTAGATTTTCGGAGATGAGGTCGAATCCTGTTTGAACCCGCCATTCGTTGATGTACTGTGGGTTCTCAGTTTCAAAATCTGCAAAATCACTTACAGCGTAATAACCCCAAACAGGAGTTTCCGTAGGTGGGAGATTGAAGGCCGTATCCACCAAATTGTCGATAAAACCGCCAGGGCTTAACGCCAAAGCATCATCCACCTGCATCACGCTTGCTCCAAAGGCCAGACGTCGATAGGTGTGTTTTATTTTAGAGGTGTCCCAAGGGTCTCCTCCCGTCGGAACATAGGGCGATAATGTGGCTGTATTGCATGAGAAGTTAGTAGCAATTTCCATGGATGATTGTTGTTTTGGGGTTCATGAATGGTCTTAAATATACTGAATCAGAACGTTTTAGTCCAAATTGGACAGCATTTTAACAGAATAGTTTAATTTTAAATACTCATTAAGACGAATTTTCAAATTATATGGTCACACCCCCTTTTTTACAAGCCGGTGATACGGTGGCAATCGTTTCCACAGCGAGAAAGATCACTAAATCTGAACTAGATCCAGCACTTAAGCTTTTGGCCAAACTAAAACTAAAGGCGGTTTTGGGTCATACCATTGGGGCTCAGGATCATCAGTTTGCGGGCAGTGACTCCTTGCGAACCAGAGACTTTCAGGCCATGATGGATAATCCCAATATTAAAGCAATTTGGTGCGCTCGTGGAGGGTATGGTACGGTACGAATATTAGATGGGCTTGATTTTTCCAAGTTTACTGAAAATCCGAAGTGGGTTATTGGCTATAGTGATATTACGGCCTTACATAGCCACATTCATAAGTTTGGGATTGAGACCTTACATGCCCAAATGCCTCTGGATATTGAAAAAAAGAGTCGGGAGGCTCAAGAAGGTGTGTTTAAGGTTCTCTTCGGAAATAAATACAGCATTACACAGGTTTCAAACCAGAAAGAAAATCGGACAGGTCGCGCCAAAGGAACCTTAGTAGGCGGGAATTTGTCTGTGCTATATTCTCTTTGCGGAAGTCCTTCGGCAATAAATACAGAAGGGAAAATACTTTTTTTAGAGGACCTCGATGAATATTTGTACCACATTGATCGTATGTTTCAGAACCTGAAAAGAAATGGTCTTTTGGAAGATCTGGCTGGACTGGTCCTTGGTGGGTTCACTCAATTGCACGATAACACTATTCCCTTTGGAAAAACCATAGAAGACATTGTGTTCGACGCTATCGGTAATGCAAAATACCCTGTTTGTTTTAATTTTCCGGCTGGCCACATAAAGGACAACCGCGCACTTATTTTTGGTAGAGAGGTGCAATTGGAGGTGAATGCCCAAGAGGTTTCCTTGAAATTCTAAAGTAATGCTCATCGTTTTTGTAGTTTTTGAGTCGTGATTTATTAATTCCGACCAATAGCCGTTTATGAGGCTACCTTCCCGAATTGGCATTTCGTAATTTCGGTGCTAACTAATACTTGAACCATTGGCCAATCATAACGAACTGGGAAAATTGGGCGAGCAGCTAGCTGCTGAGTTCTTGTCGGATAACGGGTATGTTATTTTGGAACGAAACTTTGTTTTTGATAAGGCCGAAATTGATATTATAGCCCAATGGAAGGAAGAGACTATCGTTGTTGTGGAAGTAAAAACCAGAAATAGCGCCTTTTTTGGAGATCCTCAGAGTTTTGTAACACCGGGAAAGATAAAATTGTTGGTGAAAGCAGCTAATGAATACTTGATTTCTAACGACCTGATGAAGGAAGTTCGGTTTGATATTATTTCAGTTTTAAAAAACAACGCAACACAGAAAATTGAGCATTTTCCAGATGCGTTTTATCATTTTTAACGTGTTGATGTACCCATTCGCACCCTTATTTGCTATATTAAAAATACTTTTATGGAAAAGATTGCCTTAATGATAACCTTTGAACTTATTGATGTTATTGTCTTGGTTGGAATATGCCAGGGACTATTTTTGTCATTGGTCATTCAACGTATATCGAACACCAATAAAAAAGCAAATGCCATCCTTTCCCTACTCATTATAATCTCTACTTTAATGTTGGTAGGACGGGTTCTAATGGTGCGTTTTTTTTCAGAATGGGTATTTCTTTGGTCCATTGCGTTTGACGTGGTGATCTATTTATTTGGACCTTTAGTTTATTTGTACACCAAACGTCTACTATTCAATGAGCAGGGGCCTATTGTTTTGAACAGGCTTCATTACCTACCGGCGGTGATTTTTTTTGCAGTTGCCTGTGGTTACCTTCTGTATTATACACCAACCGAATATTTTGAAGCCTATAGACGCGGCGAATTGTCCCTCATGTTCGATTTGGTCTTGATTACAGGGATGCTTTCCAACTTTTACTACTTGGTTCGATCTTTTGGGTTGCTCCTGAAGTTCAGGCGTACAGAGAAGGATGCTTTTTCTTTTCACCAAAGTCCAGTTCGGTATATTACCTTTTTTTTGATAGCCATTGGAACGATCATGACCGCATGGCTTTTTGGTTATTTGAACACCAAATTATTTGATAGCTTTTGGACCTATGTGGGGTATGACGCCATCTGGATTGTTATTCCTATGTTTATTTATATGATTGGATATTTCAGTTTAAAACAGCCGGAGTTATTCAGAATTACGAACCTAAAAGAGGATGATAGTCCGAAGAAGAGCCGCATTACCGAGGAAGAAGTTCAATTATTGAAGGGAAAACTGGATAGCCTTATGCTCAACGAGAGGGTGTATTTACAGGGTAATTTGACCCTTGCTGAGGTTTCAGAAAAAATAAACACCTCAACGAATAATCTTTCCTGGCTATTGAACAATACCTATCAAACTACATTTTACGATTTTATTAATGGGTATCGTGTGAAGGAGTTTGTTAGAAAAGTGGCTAATGAGGAGCATCTTCAGCATACTATATTGGCACTTTCTATGGATGTCGGATTCAATTCGAAGTCTACTTTTAATAAAGCTTTCAAGAGTGAAATGAACGAAACTCCCAGTAATTATATAAAGAAACATCGGGCCGCATAAGCTTTACGTCCTGATGTATGCAAACGGTCGATTGGTAGCCATTCTGAATAGTAGGTTTGTTCAAAACTTAAAATTCAGAATCATGAAAAAAACGACATTTATTTTATTAGCAACATTGTTAACGCTGGTCTCATCAGCCCAAACCGTTAGCACATTTACCGATGGAACTCCCGATGATGCCATTGCCTTGGACGCCAGTGGCAATATATACGCATCTCAATTTACAGGAGATGCTGTCTTTACATTCGATTCGGATGGAATGGCCACAGAATTTGTTAGTGGATTGAATACACCCAATGGTATCGATTTTGATAGTAACGGGAATTTATATCTATCCGACTTTAGTGGTGGAGAGCTCATTCGATATGACAGTGCTGGAGTATTGGATATTTCAATCACCATACCTGGCAATCCTTCTGGCATGATCAAGGCCTTCGACAATGACGATATGATCTACACGCGCTATGCCGCTAATACCATTAACAGAATTACGCCCACGGGAGTAATTACCGAAGTTTCTTCAGATCCGGCATTAAATGGCCCGGTTGGATTGGCCTACGACGACGTTGGAGTTTTATACGTTGCCAACTATAACAATAGAGAAATATTCAAAGTATTGGCCAATGGCGATCTGGAATATGTCGCCACCGTAGGAGCCGTTGGAAACCTTGGTTTTATTGCCTATGGACATGGAATGCTATGGGGAACGGGAATTAACGATCATAAAATTTATGTGATCGATCCATCGGGTATAGACGAGGTGGATATTTATGCAGGAAGTTCGGCTGGCGGTGTTGATGGAGATATCTCACAGGCTACTTTCAATCGTCCCAACGGTATTTTGTTTAGTGAGGACGAAACAAAGCTTTACATTACAGATTTTGGATCTAAAAATTTGCGAATTATCACGGGAGTGACACTTTCTTCGAGAGACAATAGGCTGAATGAAAGTGAAGTGCAATTGGTTCCAAATCCTGCAGTAGACCTTTTGAATATTCAAATTAATACGTCAGAAATTGGGAATGCCACTTTGAAAGTGTATGATGTTTTAGGAAAGACTCTTTTTTCCTCCGAATTGATTCTGAACGGCAATCTTGCTTCAAGCGCAGTAGATGTGAGTGCTTGGAATAGTGGTACCTATTTTGTGGAAATTACTTCGCAAAATGGAACAATAACTAAGAGATTTATACGCTAGATTCAGCCAAAGGCCGGAGGATGGTGATTGTCTTTCGGCCTTTATTCTTCAGAAATAATACCAACGAGTGCTTCTAATTCGTCGGGTTTAGCCATAATATTTTTGTCCTTGTCGAGTAAGAAATAGGTGGGAGTCTGAGAAATATCATAGCTTCTACCCACTTCGTTTTGCCATTTTCCCATACCTGGAATATGTAGAAACTCTGGCAATCTGAGGGATTCATTTTTCCAATTATAAATATCGTCTTCAAGTCCAAAAGCCACTACCTGGTATTTACCCTTTGGCAAGGCTTGTATCTTCTTTTGAAGTTTGGGTAACTCCTGTAGGCAGTGAGGACAACTACTACTCCAAAACACTAAAATGTAATGCTCTGAACCAGTCAATTCATGGAACCACCGGGTGCTACCATCTTCCAATTTCCAGGAAAAATTAGGCGCCTTTGCTCCAATCGAAAGGCTCTCGTAGGTAAAAAGCATCTTTACAAGTGCCGTTTCTTTTAGCTCTTCGGCCAGAGGGCTCAAGTGGTTTCTCGAAAGGTAGTTTGCCATTTCGGACTGATCCAAATTGACAAAAGCCTGCCAAACATTGAGTAAGATGCTTTTTTGATATTCTTTGCTGGCAGCTTTTAAGAAGGTAGCCACAGTATCAATATCTTCTTTTTCTTGAATGTAATAAAAGCACTGATCAAGCAAAAAACGCGACTTCTGAAGTGTGGGATTGGTTACATCTATTGCGTCAAAATAGGTTTCTTTATTATGTTGAAAATAATCGATGCTTTCCTCAAAAGAGTCCGGCATATAAGGGCGTGAAGCGCGAATAAAACTACCGGCAATCATGTTTTTCGAAGCTTTTTCAAACCTTGTTTGCGCTTCTCTTTGGCGTGAAATTAGTGATTGAATGGTAAGTGAATCCTTAGGTGCTTTTCCGTATTGGACGGCAATTTCATGGTTGAGACGGACCACCTCTGTCTGATATTCACTCCATGCTTTATTTTCTTCCGAAGCAATAAAAGTAACGCCCTCAGTTTCGGAAAAAGACAATTGGATGTCTTCTTCCCCGTTATAAATAAACTCGAAATTGTTCTCTTCCGGAGGCACGGCATACACAAACCGATACATACCTGGTACGGCGGTGCTGTCCATGGCGATCGAAAAACTTCCCGCTTCAATTTTGGTATCTGTGGTGTATCGATCACTGGTTGGAGTGATGCGATAAATAAGTCCCCATTTGTAATTTTCGGCTGGAGTGAAGGTGCCGCTAATGGTATTTTGACCTATTGATAATAGCGGTATAAAAAATAAGAGAAGAAATAATCGTCGTGTCATAGGGCTGCAAATATAGGTAACTCAGGCCAAAAATGATGCCAACTAATCTAAGGGATAATGTATTAGGACGAAAACCGTTGCAGTTCAGCCAGGGCTTTTTCTATCGAAGTAATTTGCTCGATGGTCAAGAGCAGTCGTAGGCCATTTCGCGTTTGTTTTTCCTTCATTTTGACCGCATTGGAATGCGCTTGTACATATTCAAGCACCTTATCAAAAGCATTGCTTTGGTAGAAGGAACTTTCCTGATCGTGAATAAAATACCCCACAAATCGATTTTTTTTCATCACCACACGTTCCAGGCCCATCCGCAGTGCGATCCATTTTATTCGCACACTATTCATGAGATCAGTAACGGGTTCGGGTAGCTCTCCAAAACGGTCGACCAATTCTTCTTCAAATTTTAGAAGTGCGGCTTCGTTTTTTATCGCATTGAGTTTGGTGTATAAATTAAGGCGTTCGGTAATGTTGTTTACGTAGTCGTCCGGGAATAGCAGCTCGAAGTCGGTGTCTATCACCATTTCTTTTACAAACACCTTTTTTTCATGTTCGGTACCGGCATATAGGTCTTTGAATTCTTTCTCTTTGAGTTCATCGATGGCCTCGGCTAAAATTTTCTGATAGGTTTCAAAACCTATTTCATTGATAAAACCACTTTGTTCGCCCCCCAGTAGATCACCTGCACCTCGAATTTCTAAATCCTTCATCGCAATATTCAATCCACTACCTAGTTCGCTAAACTGCTCCAGGGCCGTAATACGTTTGCGTGCATCTTCGGTCATGGCCGAATAGGGAGGGGTGATGAAATAGCAAAATGCTTTTTTATTGCTTCGGCCCACCCGACCACGCATTTGATGCAGGTCACTTAAACCAAAGTTGTTGGCGTTATTAATAAAGATCGTATTGGCATTGGGCACGTCCAGCCCGCTTTCTATAATAGTGGTGGAGACAAGCACATCAAATTCGTTGTTCATGAAACCAAGCATTAATGCTTCTAATTTTTTGCCTTCCAGCTGCCCATGACCAATACCTATTTTCGCAGTGGGAACCAGTCGTTGTATCAACCCTGCAACTTCTCTAATATTTTCAATCCTATTATGAACAAAGAAAACCTGCCCTCCTCTGGAGATTTCATATCGAATAGCGTCGCGAATGGCCTCTTCCCCAAAACGAATGACATTAGTTTCCACGGGATATCGATTGGGCGGAGGTGTGGTGATTACACTCAGATCTCGTGCGGCCATTAAACTAAATTGAAGTGTTCTTGGGATAGGAGTTGCCGTTAAGGTAAGGGTGTCAACATTTTCTTTCAGGGTTTTGAGCTTGTCTTTCACAGCAACCCCAAATTTTTGTTC